>JAVBLA010000031.1:0-35941 GCA_031553775.1 Bacteroidales bacterium | reverse complement strand
ACAGTTTCTTTTTGAAATTTTGCCATTTTGAAATTTTTGAACGGATATGCATCTTCATAGACATTCTTTTCTTTTATTGCTAGATTATACATTGCTCTTAAGGTTCTGAATCGAATTCCTATGGTATTATCAGCAAGTCCTTTTTTACGTAAGAAAACTTCGTAATTTATCAGCCAAACCGCATCAATCTCCCAGTAATAAATCTGCAAATTTTTCGTGAATTTCTTCATCGAAACATATAGGTCCTTGACAACATTCATATTGCCGATACGACCTTCATCTTTCAAACTTTCTATCTGTGATTTGAAAGATTCTTCAACAGTTTTTATCCTCACCGGATTTTCAACCTTTTCTACTAATGTAGATGCAGTAAAATCCCTATTCAATGCCTTAAACATTAATATTTGCTCAAGATAAGCATGTTTTTTATCTGTAATAATCTTTTCAATTAACTCCCGATGCGGGCAATTTATTTTAGGCATTTTTTTATCAAAATCCCAATATATAGAATTTAACGAGATTCCAAGACTTTTATATTTTACAGTCCTGTCTTTACAAACACGAAGCATTAAAGGATGCTCTCCATTTGATAATCGTTTCGATGTAAAACATACGATGTTTACTGTTGTTCCCATGGCAGAATTAATTTAAATCCAAAAATCTCAAAATGAATTAATAAACTGATATTTTATATCTGACAGATAAGTTTTATAATCGGTAAAATATACATACTCTCTAATATTAGAACGATTAATTTCATTACAGATGATGTAAGACTTATAAAAAAAGCCTCTTGCTTGAGATAAGTTACTCATAGCAAGAGGTCTAACCAAAAAAACAATCTTCCTTATTATTTACCTATTTTATTTTAAAACTGTCAGTAATTTTAAATTTGACTACCTTCTTGGGAGCAATTATAATAGCTTCTCCTGTAGATGGATTTCGTGAGTTTCTCTCATTCATTTCTTTTATATAGAAAGTCCCAAAATTAGCAATGGTTATTTTTTCTCCATTCATTAAAGCATCCAATATGCTTTCAAGTATAAGCTCAAATCCCAATTGTATATTTCCTTGAGTGATTCTTCCTTTGGCTTTGGCGGCAGCAGCCATTGCTAATTCTCTTTTATTCATAATTTGAAATTACCAATATTCTGACGATTTTTATGATATTTATTCTGTTCAAAACAGTATATTGGGATATTCTCCTTTTTCAATCAAATGATTAATCTTTTCAACTACGGAAGAACGGTCATCCGCATAAGTAACTCCGAACCATTTGGATGGAGTATCTAAAACTTTCACACTAACAGTTTGTTCTTGAATCAGGTTATTTACTGCCAACGGAATGAAGAATTCAGCTTTGACATTATCTTTATTCTCCTCCAAAAAATCCTTGAATTGATTTTCCGAGTATTCAAAATAATCAGGCGTAAAACCCCACATGTTCATTGAAACGGGAGTGTTTTCATCCAAAGGATTCCAACTATCGTTTTCTTTGTATTGAATAACACCATCTATGCGTTCGATATGTGTTCGTTCAACTACAGAAGTCAAAAAACCGTCTTTGTTGGTTTCACAAACCCCGCGAGCTACGGAACCACTTTCTGAAAGTGTATTTCCGATACGATAACCTATCATGCAATAACTATTTTTCTTCTTATCTGATTGTTTCAAAAAATCGGCAAGTATTTTGAAACTTTCTCGTCCGTAAAAGTCATCGGCATTGATAATTGCAAAAGGCTCTTTTATTACATTTTTACCCATCAAAAGGGCATGGTTTGTTCCCCATGGTTTTTCTCTTCCAGGGTTTAATTCAAAACCTTCAGGTAAATAATCCAATTCCTGGAATACTACTTCTACAGGGATGAGATTCTCGTATTTTTTAATAATTTTTTCACGGAAATCTTGTTCAAAGGAATGACGGATAACAAAAACCACTTTCCCGAATCCTCCCCGAACTGCGTCAAAAATAGAATAATCCATGATAGTTTCGCCGTTTGGTCCTAATCCGTCAAGTTGTTTTAATCCTCCATAACGACTTCCCATTCCGGCTGCTAATACAAATAATGTTGGCTCCATTTTATATGTTTTTGAATTATATGTTTCGAATAAATATTTATCAAATCCAAGTTGCTGGGTGTAATTCATTTTTATAAATTTAATCAATCTTACTCGCACCTTGGGTTATAGTCACTTCATATACTTTGGCCTTGATACCGAATTTTTTCTCGTAAGCTTCTGTCGCTTTCTTTACAAATTCATCGTGCAGTTCGTTTTTAACAAGGTTGATAGTACAACCGCCAAAGCCGCCACCCATTACACGGGAACCTGTCACACCGCATTCTTTAGCCATCTCATTCAAGAAATCCAATTCAGGACAACTTACTTCATATTTCTTGCTTAAACCTTCGTGTGTTCCATACATTTTTTGGCCGACTGTTTCATAATCATCTTTTTCCATTGCGGTACAAGCATCCAATAAGCGTTGGATTTCTTCTACTACAAATTCAGCTCTCCTATAATCAATAGGAGCCACTTCATTTTTGACTTCTTTCAACATATCCATGTTGGCATCACGCAACAGTTTAACTTCAGAATGACGTTTCGCAATGGCCGCCACTACCCTTTCACAGGATTCACGCCGCTTGTTGTACTCTCCTCCTGCTAAATTGTGAGTCACACAAGTATTCAATAATACCAGTTTATATCCTTTAGGATTAAACGGAACATATTCGAATTCCAATGAACGACAGTCCAAACGCATCAAATATCCTTCTTTGCCGTTACAAGAAGCAAATTGGTCCATTATACCACATTTAACGCCACAATAATTGTGTTCTGTTGCCTGTCCCATTAAGGCAATTTCCATTCGGCTGAAACCAAAGTTGTATTGGTCATTTAATGCAAAGCCAAAACAACTTTCCAATGCTGCTGATGATGACATTCCGGCACCAAGTGGTACGTCTCCTGAAAATACAGTATCAAACCCTTTCACGGATTTTCCTTTTTTTGCCATTTCACGACATATTCCGAAAATGTAACAGGCCCATTGCAGTTGAGGTTTGTCTGCTTCTTCCAAACCAAATTCACATGCTTCGTCCAAATCTAAAGCATAAGCTCTTACTTTGTTGGTTTCATTTGGTTTAATTTCGCAATACATGGCTTTATCGATTGCCCCGGGTAATACAAAGCCGCCGTTATAGTCTGTATGTTCACCTATAATATTAATACGACCGGGAGAAGTATAAAGTGTTCCCGATGTTCCATATAGCTGTCTGAATTTTTCTTGAATTTTTGATGTATCCATAATATGAATTAAAAGTTAATTATTAAAAATTACAACAAAACTGTTGTTATGACCTAAACGATTTTACGCGCTCCCTGAGATATAGAAACTTCATACACTTCGGGAGAACATCCGAATTTTTCTGAAAATTGCTTTTTTGCAGTATCAACGAACATTTGGTATTTTTCTTCCTCTACCAGGTTAATTGTACATCCGCCAAAACCTTCACCCATGCCTCTTGAGCCTGCAACCCGGCAATCACGGGCAACTTTATTCAAAAAATCAAGTTCATCGCAACTCACCTCATATTCTTTTGATAGTCCGGTATGGGTTTGATACATACATTCACCGACAGTTTCATAATCATCATATTGTAACGCATCACATACACCCAATACTCGTTTTTCCTCTTCAATAATAAATTTCGCACGACGGTAATCTTCTTCTGAAATTTGGTCTTTCACATTTTCCAAATCACTTAAATTTGCATATCTGAGACTATCTACTCCAATCATTTTCGATACACGTTCGCAAGATTCTTTTCGTTGGTTATAAGTAGAGTCTGCCAATTTATAATCTACCATAGAATCCAAAAGCACGACACGATATCCATATTTATGCGGAGCAAACGGGAAGTATTCGTATTCCATGGAGCGGCAATCTAAACGGATTAAAGACCCTTCTTTGCCGAAAATTGAAGCAAATTGGTCTGTTATGCTGCAATTAATACCCAAATACTTTTGTTCTGTTGCTTGACCGATTCTGGCCAATTCCATTTTGTCTAATTTGTTATTTCCAAACAAATCATTTAATCCAAAAACATAACAACTTGCCAATGCAGCTGAAGATGACATTCCGGCACCAAATGGGATATCTCCTGCGAAAACGGTATCAAACCCCTTAATGTCGATTCCTTTATTACACATTTCACAGCATAATCCATATATATAGCAAGCCCAATTTTCGACCGGTAATTTACCGCCGATAATGTCAAATTCCGTATATTCTTCCATGTCGATGGAATATGCACGAACTTTCATTTTTCCATTGGGATTGATTTTTGCTGTAATTCCCTTGTCAATAGCTCCGGGAAATACAAAGCCATCATTGTAGTCTGTATGTTCTCCAATCAGATTAATTCGTCCCGGAGCAGCATACAGACTGCCGGTGGTCGTGTTGAATTTCTCTTTGAAAATACTTTCAATAAATTCATTTTTTACCATAGTGCATCTTATTATAAACCACACCCCTTTCGGAGTGTGGTTCTTTTGGCTATATTAAATTTTTACTTTACGACAATTTGTCCGGCTCCCAGTTCAAATTCAAATTTTCCCGAACTAAGTTCATACTCAGCAACAGGTTTTGAAAAATGAATTGTTTTTTTGATAAATTTCACTCCGGACGCTTCATTAAATACGGTAATTTGGTCATTAATAAGCAAATAAAGTGTTGCAGTTGTATTGGCAGGTACAGTTGTTTTATAACCAGTCATGTTACCGCTACCATCTGCAGTCCATTCGCTTACAATTTTACCGTAATTGGAATCAAAGCTGCCTGATAATGCAGTATATCCGAATCCAACAGTCGGTTGAAGAATAAAGTGCTTATACCCGCTTGCCCCATTCAAATAATCATTTGTAATGCCAAGTTGGAACTCGTACATCCATTGACCTACAGCTCCGAGTGCAAAGTGGTTAAATGAATTCATACCGTTACTTTTGGTTGCACTGAATGCATTTTCAAAGCCGTTCCAATGTTCCCATATAGAAGTTGCACCGTTTGTTACGGGATACAGCCAGGAAGTGTAATCTTTACAGGTAAACATACGGTAAGCTTCATCATTATAACCGCCACGACTCAATGAGGGCAGAATGTTCGGTGTTCCCGAGAAGCCTGTTGTAATAGTGTACGGTAAGAAATCCATATTTCCTGCTCCGCTGTCAGCAGGTTTTTCAGTAAGTTTTGCCAGATAAGCTTCTGCTTTAGGTTTGTTTTCATCACTGAAACAGTTAAAATTCAATGGTGTTGCATAAGAGGACTGTGAATGGATGATTGTACCGTCTACATTCTTTGTTTTTCCTGTAATCGGGTCTACGTATGCTTTATTCCATTCTTCTTTGGCAAGAGCATGACGTTCACGTAATGTTTCGGCGTACGCACTCCATCCAATTACATCAGCCATCTTCGCTGTAATTTCTATCATGTGTATGTATATTGCATTGTTGACTAATTCCGAAGGTGTCCTGTCGTCAAGCGCCAACCAATCTGCCAACCCTGTTGTCTTTGATGAAAGATGCGGATAGGTCGACGAAAAATCGAAGTAATCCATACCATCAAGCCATAACTTCATTGCATTCATGTTTTCCTCTATGATTGTGGTATTGCCATATTGTGTATATAGTTGCCAAGGAACCATACATACAGCTGCTCCCCATGTTGTTCCGTCTTGAAAATCGGGAGAATCTTCTTTTGTATATGAAGGAATGGTAAATCCTACACCTCCCGGATATGACCAATCCGCTCCAACACCTTGTTCTGAGCGCAATGAAACCATCCACATACGGAAGAAATTCATGACATCGGAGTTGTACGAAGCGGTACGACAATATGCCTGAGCATCGCCTGTCCAACCCATCCGTTCATTACGTTGCGGACAATCGGTCGGAATAGTTAGGAAATTACCCATTTGACTGCGTTGAATATTCTTAAACAGCTGATTGACTAATTTACTTGTCTCTTCGTCTTGCGTTGTGGCAAGATATGTTCCTGTCGGCAAATTGTCCGATGAAAGAACCAAACCTTGTACATTCTCCAACGGTAACTGGTTTTTACTGTTTGGAAGAGTGATTTGTAAATATTGGTAACAACGATAAGTAGTTGACGGCTCAATAACTACGGCTTTATTATCTTTTGCAATATAAAAATCGGTACACAAAGCAAGACGATAGTTTTCGTGGAACGTCAAACCTGCGAGTCCGTTACCTGATTTGCCGTAAGTATCAATATAATAGTCATCATCACCTTTGAATCCCGGATATAATCGCTCGGCATATCGAATGATTACCGTATCTCCTTTTTGAAGCCATCCTGCAGGAATGGAAATAGAAGGTACACCTGTCATATTGGTCCCCATATTATAGATATAGGAATTCCCGTTTTTACTATGTACAGGCATTAGTTGTTTTGCTGTCAGAGTTTCACGAACTTGAATAAGCTCATCATAACGTGACATAAATTTGAAATTAAGCCAGTCTCGCGGTGTGATGATATCAGGTTGTTCCCACTTACTTGTATCGTAGTTGCTTAATGTCCAGCCTTCAACCGCTTTTTCTTTATTGGCATCGTATCGTTCACCCATGAAGTAGTTACCGAAACGTATCGGGCCATCTTTAAAAACTTGCCATGTATCAGTATTTGTAACCAATGTTTGTGTCCCTCCATCTTCGTAAGTTATTACTAACTTGGCCAGAAGAGCTTCATTGTCACCATAGAAATTGTAATTGTAATTCTCATTTGTTATATAACCTGTGAACCAACCTGAATTAAGTATTGCTCCGATACCGTTTGCTCCTGTTGTTAACAAATTTGTTACATCATAAGACTGATAACCCAATATTTTACGGTATTGACAAGCCCCCGGAGCGAACCAGTCGTTGCCGACACGCTTGCCGTTAATGTACATTACATAAGCACCCATAGCTGTAGCATAAAGTTTGGCACTTTTTATCTGTTTGCTTGCTTCTGTATTAAAAGTGGAACGTACCATTGTCAATGCATTATGACTTGGGTCTACATAGTCCATTGTCATTACATTGGTAATATTTTTTACATTAATTTCCGAACCGGAAACAGTTACATTGGTCAAATTCTTGAATATTGAATAATTATCACTGTTGAAAACTACATTATTCACACTCTGTCCGCAGTTCATTATCTTATACTCTGTATATACGACTTCACTTGCAGGCATTGCCGCAAAGCCGATAGAGTTAAGATGGAAAAGTGTATTGTAATAATCATTTTGTCCCCAAGGTGCTAAATTGAATACGGCAGCAGTTCCGTTTCCGTCTGTATTGGTGCAATACAAATTCTTCCCGTCAATAGAAAAGGTCAAATTTGCATTTTCCACATGCATATTGATTGTATGCACTTTATTCTTATTATCTGTTGTAAACAAATTATTAATATTTGTTCCGGAATAATTTGCCGCTGAAACGGTAACAACAGGATTGTTCGGAGAATCATATTTAGCATACCCCACCCGATAGATTTTCATAATTGTACCCGTAGCAGTACCTACACCCGAAAAATCAAATTCTATACGCACATAAGTTTCACCCTCAATACCGTCGGCATTTTGACTGATGTCATTAAAGCGGAAATCATTGGCTCCGATTATAAAGGATACCTTATTTCCACTAATAAGACGAAATTTGGTTGTCAAATCAAAATAATAACTGGTAGCTGCATCAAGATTCAGCTTATTTGAACCAATCCATTTTGCACCGTTCCAAGCTGAGATTTCTCCGCTCATCAGTCCTGTCTCGAATCGTGATGATGCTTTATATTGTACGTTGTTTTTGTCCCATACGGTCAAATCCCAGATATATTTAGTTTCAGGTTTCAACGCGATTCCTGAATATTTGATATTATTTGAAATACCGCTTTCGGTCTTTTCACTATCCCAAACTTTTTCTCCTGATGCATTTGTCACAATTATTTGATAGGCTTTTTGACTTTGCCCTGTCACATCTGACTTCATTTGCCAACTGAACATCGGATTTGTGTCCTCCACTGCGAGCGGTTCCACCAAACCTTGAACTTTCAAATTGGTAATGCTTGTTTCTGCCCATATTGCCAATGACATGAACATAAACAATGATACTGATAAAATTTTCTTATATATTTTCATTTCCGTAAATTCAAATTAATATACCATTACTTTTTTTCTATTGACAATATAAATACCCTTGGGTAGTCCTTCCAAAGAAGGATTATTATATCGGACTATTTGTCCCATGATATTGTAGACATTATTGTCGCCAACAAAAGAGTCGTCCGGTTTTACAGTTGGAATATCGGTTGTGCCTGTTTCTGCATTATCTATCGACGCGGATGCATTATAAGTGACTTCCATACTTGTCAAAGCCATTTCCCTGTCACAATTGAACAGAATAAAGTTTGCAGTTGATGCGGAATTCACATACCATGTTTTGGTTGTCATTCTACTTTCTTCCGTGCCCCGGCCTTGTTGAAATGTGAAAACTACTTTGGTTATTGTTGCGTTGTTTCCCAATATATTCAACTCGTTACCTTGACAAACAAGCAACTGTCCGTTTTTCGACATATTCGGTTTTGAAGAGCCGTAATTTGTTCTTGCCACAACTGAAATTGCGGATTTCGTTATCGAAACGTTTTCAGAAAGGGAGATTGCTTTTATGCTGTCTTTATAGTTGCTGAAGTTGATTGTCACAACATTTTCATTTGCCATCACTTTATGAGTTCCGCATACAGCAAAAAATATGGATAGCAGAAACGTATTAATTAATAGTGCTTTTTTCATTTTACAAATACTTTTTCTCCGTTAATAATATAAATACCTCTTTCAAGTTGATTTATCGAATCGTCTTTAAGACGTTGACCCGAGAGATTATAAATACCTTGAGGTCCTTCTTTTTTATCTACAATTACTTTAGCTATTGCCGTAGTTATCATTTTCTCAAGGTAGTAACCACCTGCAAATGCTTCACTGTCGGAAATTACCAAATAAGCACCACGCTTATCATTCACAAAAGCACCGCCATCATCAGCCCCATAAAAGAAACGAGGTTTGTCTGTAGCCTCATCTTTTGTCAGTTTATAATATTTATAACCGACAATTGCAGCTATTTCTTCCGATTCGAGAGTTCCTTTCAGAAGATTGGTTGTTTCGGCTACGCCACCTTCTCCTTCTTTCATTAAGATGGCTCTGTAATTATCAACATTTCCTTTGAGTAATAATGCTGTTTGAGCAGGTACTGTTTCTCCCGGTTTATAAAGCCATTTTACCGAGAGTACATCATCACTTGCCGCAGTTATCAAGCCTCCTTCTACACCTTCGGGCATGGTATATGCGCGGTCAACATAATAAGTAGTGTATTGCGTGTTGCCGATAGAAAAATTATCGATGAAATGCCAATTCACATTATCACTCAGGTTAATACCTGCACGATTATCATAATAGAAGAAAACATCACAAGTTTTCGGGATATTGTAGAATGTATCTTCTCTATCATTCTCATCAATCATAGAGGGAGTACCCTCAATCAGTATATTTTCAAGATTGGAACTGCTACTGAAGACTTTTCCGCTTAAGCTTATTACATTACTCGGAATCGTTATTTCGCTAAGACCATCGCAAGCACCGAAAGCATAATATCCGATTGTTTTAACAGTTGCAGGAATTAAGATGGATGTCAGTGCAGAGCATCCGCCAAACAGTTGGTCGGATATCTCTTCCAAATTATCGGGAAGAAGTATGGATGAAATAGCAGAGCTGTAACAGAAAGCACCACCGCCAATACTTTTTACCTCGTTGGGAATTGTTACCGTTTTGAGAGACGTACAATATGCAAAGGCATTCTTTCCGATGGTTTGCAAATTATCCGATAAGGTTAAAGACTTTAATTGTTGACAATAGAAAAAGGCTTCATCACCGATGCTTGTTACACTGTTAGGAATGGTCATCGACTCAATCCAGCACTGTTGGAATGCTTCATTGCCGATTGTTTTTATTGTGTTCGGTATTGTTACGGTAGTCAAGTCTTCGTATTGATAAAAGGCTCTGTCGCCAATACCTGTTACAGTATAAGTAGTTCCGTTTTTAATATAAGAGGAAGGTATTTCTATGTCTCCGGTGTAAACTTTACAATTCGTTACAGTCGCTTCATTACCCGAAATGTTGTAATCAAAAATCTGACGATTAAGATAAATATTTTTTATCTTGTATGTTTTAGTTTCATTATTGGCAATTGAGGCTAAAACTATTTGTGAAAAGTCTCCGGTAATATACAAATCAATTGATTGTGTGCCTGCAGGATAAATATTCTTACCATAATCAATGGCATTGTCACCTATCCAAATTCTAAGTTCGGCAGGAGTCGGTTCTTCAAACTCGATATGAAATTTTGAAAAATCATTTGTTCCGTAAGTCGCTCCGAACTTCCATCCGACCCAGCCGTATCCGGTAATGTCATACCCACCTGCCAATTCATTGTAAGTAATAGATGCACCATTTTCAATAGCTTCTGTTTCAGAAAGGTTTAAATCGAATTTCCGTTCATCGTTCCTTTTCAACTTTATGCTGCTAACCTTAATAGACGGTTCCGAACCCGCTGTTATCGCATCTGTATATGCAAATCCTATTTGTGCCATACCTCCGGCGGGTATAACCACATTAAAGCTTGTGGCACCTAAAGGAATGTAATGGTCTGTACGGTCAGCACCGGGGTCTGTTTTTGCTGTCCATAGCATAGCTGCGGAATATGCCACCGGTTCGGCAAATTCTATTTCCACTGCATAATAACTACCTGTAATACCTGTAGTGAGAGACGAACCGAAATTATAACGTATTGATTGCCACGTCTCCTTGAAAGTAATGGTACCATTACTATACTCCGTACCACTCTTAGTCCATTGGCTTAAATCCAATATCCTGTAGTCATTCTCTGCAAAGGAAAAAAATGCATTTATGCAGAGAAACATTAAAAGAAGTAATTTTTTTTTCTTCATGATATTAATTGATTTTAAATTAGGTAGCACACTACCACTTATATATAATACAATTTGTTTTTATCTTAGTGTTGTCAAATTATCCGATGACAGGGCTAAACCTTGTACATTTCCTACAGGAAGAGAACCTTTATAGCTCGGTATTGTAATCTGTACATATCGATAGCTGTGATAAGTTGTTGTCGGGTGAATCACTGTTTCACTTGAATCTTTTGCTATATAGAAATCCGTAGCCGATACAGAGCGGTTATTTTCAAACATCATCCTGCCTGCAATTTTCTTTCCTCTTACCCCGTAAGTGTCAATGTCAATCGGGTTGTCACCCCTGAAACCCGGATAAAGTTTTTCCGCATAACGCATGATTACTGTGTCGCCTTTTTGTAACCATCCTGCAGGTATTGTCACGGAAGGAACTCCAATCATATTTACGCCCATATCATAAATGTAAGTATGTCCGTCGGCACTATGCGTCGGCATAATACGTTCTGCCGTCAGTGTTTCCCGAAAATGTATTCGTTCGTCATATCTGGTTTTAATGTTGAATTCTGACCAATTGAGGGGAGTTATGATGTCCGTTTTTTGCCAGGAAGAATCATTGTAACCAACATTTGTCCAACCTTCCACTGCAGCCTCCTTATTGGCATCGTAACGTTCACCGTTAATAATATTGCCTGAACGTACAGGCCCATCGTTCCAATATTTCCATGTATTCGGGTCAGTTACTACAAACTGTTCGCTACCGTCATTATATGTAATTTCCAGTTTTACAAGCAATGCTTCATAGTTGCCGAAAGGATTAGCATTTAATATATTTCTTGGGTTAAGTTGCGCCCCGATGCAATTATTTCCGTTTTCCAACATTTTAGTAACATCAAACATGTCGTAACCGATTAAGTCCTCGTTTTTATTGTTATCGGGACTAACCGGGTCTTCTCCTACTCGTTTGCCATTAATGAACATTTCATAGGTGCCCATGGCAGTGGCATATATCTTTGCTTTTGAAATCTTTTTTGTTACATCTGTCAAGAAAGTTGTTCGCAACATGGTTAATGAACCATGGCTCGGGTCGGAATAACTTATGGTCATTTTATCCGAATCGTTACTGACTGTGAGAATCCGGTTGTCAATTTCTATATTGGGGATATCTCTGAAAACACTGTAATTTTTATCGGCAAAAACTACATTACTACTGCTTTGAGCAATATGTTTAATTTGATAATCCGTGTAAACAACCTTGCTCTCGGGTAAAGCGGCAAAACCGATAGAGTTAAGGCTCAACAACTCATCAACGGATGTGTTAATCGGTATCATCAGTTCTTTACCGTCTATTATAAAAGAAATATTGCCTGTTTTTACACCAATGGATAATGAGTGTTTATCTCCCTTATTTTTCGGAGTAAAGATTTCATTGATATTTGACTGAGGATATTTATCTTTTGATATGATAATAAACGGAACATCGGGACTGTCATTTTTTGCATAACCGACACGATATATATTCAATACAGCTCCACGAGGACTGCCAACACCCGATAAATCTATTTCAACTCTGACATAATTTTCACCTGCAATGTTATTTATGTTCTGAAATTTGTCGTTTAACCGAAAATCATTTGCTCCAAAAATCAGAGAAGCGTTATTGCCTTTTTCAATCTTAAAATTCGTAGAGATTTCAAAGTTGCAAAGAGAGGTAGCATCAAGGTTTAACTCTTTTGAACCAATCCATTGAGGATTGTCCGATATCTGAAGTTTGAATCCTGCTTTTTCAAAAGCAATGCCATATTCGGGAGCGGATTTGGATAAATCCCAAATTAATCCCGAACGATAATTTTCTACCAACAGAACATTAATTGGAGGAAAGAACGAATCACAGAAGAACCGTGAAACTTTTCCTGACGGAGTATTTACGCTTGTGGCAATACCTTGGGATGTATAAATGTTATTGAATGTCTTATATAAAGTTTGTAAACAACGAATTGAAGATTCCGGGTCAAATACAATTGCACTGATGGCTGCATCAATTGAAATAGTTCCTTCATCAATATCTCCTTCTGCAGGTAATCCATTTATCATCCATTTTTTCGTCACCGGGGAACATGTATCGTAAAAACCCCATACATCGCCATAATACGGATAATTTCCAGGATTATTTTTTGCATATTGAATTTGTGCCGATATAGCATTTTTGACACTTTCGAAATAGTTTAAGTTATTTTTACGGCAAAAGTCATCATTGTAATTTCTGAAGTCGAACCAGATGTGCGGTTGTACCAGATAGCCAAGTTTGGCCATCGGATAATCCTTCGATTTAAGTACTTCCGGATTATTGATTTTCATGTGGTTCAACAAACCTGTTTCTTTATAATTGTACTCCTTGGTTCCGTAATAGCGATAGCCATATTGTGAGTCAATAAACACCTTAGACAAATATTCTTGATAGGCTTCGTTTTCATGTTTCCATGTCTTTGAACCAAGTACAATCAATTGCATAAAAAACGTCTCGTCCATCTCGCCAAGTAAAGCTTTCCCGTCGAATAAATTGCCATCATCACCGTTTTTGAACCAAGTGAAGCATTTTTGATTATCATCGTATGCAAAGTTCCAATCAATGCGATTACATATTTCGTTGCACAATTGTCTAATCTCTTTTTCAGAATCGGTATCGAAATTAAAAAACTGCCGTACTACAAATTGCAGTGTCGCAGCCATAAAAGCTGTTCCTACCACATCATACGGTCTGCCGAATTCTCCGTATCTCACTTTAGATTTTTCTCCTGTATTCCTATCAAATGTGCGTGGCATTATTCCGTTCATGGTTTTTGCCCGTTGAAACTCTCGTAAATACTGCAATACTTCGGTAGCTGCTCTTTCACGTTCCAACCAGTTATTTTTTACGGCAATGCAAAAAAGACTGATTCGGAATCCGTCGTTTTCTATTGTACATAATGAATCTTTCCGCCCCAGGCAATTCCGAGTATAATCGTACTGAATCCGCTCTAAAAATTGGTCATCAGACAAATCTTCCAATAATGAAGGGTCAAGTGCAAGAAACTGCTTATTTGGCATCTTTGAGGCATCGGCAAGATTCTCGGCGATACTTTTTGTCGATTTATCCCGATTTTGCGCTCCATTTGAAAAAGATTTACAAGTAACTATCAGTAGTATCGATAGCAATATATATTTCTTCATAATCCTCTGTGTTATTTCATTAGTTCAAAGGTGTATTTACCTAATTTCTTATAGACTATTGGTTTAGTTTGCTTTCCATTATACAAGTTTACTACGCAGTTTTCGGGTATTTCAATCGAACAAGCTCCTTGTTTTGTCAGACTTATATTTATGTAGCCCTCTTTTACAGGTATTCGACCTTTTACCCAATTCAGGTTTATCAACTCAGGTTTTAAGGTGTATTCCGAGATTTGTTTATCCGATTGTGAGAACCCGTAAATCCCATGTAATACGGCAACAATGGGAGGTACGCCATTTGCACCATGACACAGACTTAATCCGAAAGGACGTTCGTAAAATGTCAATTGTTCTTTTAAGGGAGCACCCAATGAGAAGTTCTCAGGGAAACGGGTATTATCTTGGCGCAGCCAATCTCCCCAGACTTCATCCAACAGGGTAAACATATCCTTTATACGACCCGCTTTGACATAAGCAAGGAATTCATAACCTTTTTCATAACTGATATATTCCTTGTAGAAAGGTATGTTGGGAATAACATTGTCAAACAAATTATCATAGTATTTTGCAGGATAAAGGCCTGTAAGCACTCCCCAATACTGGGCATGGTGGGAAATACGAATGTCTTTTTCTCCGTTTGCATGATATCCGTTGATAAAAGCCTTTTTTTCATTGTCCCAAAAGTGAGATACAATATTTTCTCCTAATTTTTTTGCTTTTTGTTCATAGTGTTTGGCCAAAGCTTCGTCTTTCCATAAACGTGTAAAGTAGGCTCCAATGACAAAATTTTGATAGAGTAACATCTGGCCGTAAGTTGCCACTCCATAATCATCGGGGCCCATTTTTCGACCCCATCCCGGAATAAATCCTGTTGTGGGGGGTGCTGCAGACAAGAAACCGTCAGTATTTAGAACAGATTCATAAAGAGCCAATTGTTGAAGGATGCGGTCTTTGAACATCAATGAGGTGCTTAAATCGCCATAACGCATATAATCTTGCTTGAGGGCTATAAGGGCATGCAAAGGATAATCCACGATTCCCCAATCGGAAACTTGCGGATTAGGAGGCATCAGGGATACGGAGATACCGTTGCGAGCGACTTGTCGGTCACCGAATACATAATCTCCACCCAACACACTGATAGCAGCGTCCATTGACCAGGGCAGATAATCACGTTTCACACCGTCCAGGTAGAAGTTATGCATGGAAGTGTGTAAAGAGGCCACACCTGCATTCCAAAGGTTATTTAGGGATTTATCATCACATTCAAACTGCATCAGAAATTCTACGGGCCACACCTTTGCATCGAATCGTATGGAAGTGATGGAACAGGGACGGTCGCAGGAAATTTTCAGGTAACGTAAAGCACGTTCCGGCAAAGTTATTTCTTGTATGTTTTCTGTTAAAGTAAAAGGAGGAATAGGTCTTTGTTCAAAATCCTTGATGTCCTCGTTAAGTGATTCTTCGGGCGATTCACCAACGGTAAAAGAAATATTTCCGGCACCGGAAGCTTGAACCGTAACAGTTCCCACTTCCAAATGACGGAAATCAACCTGTAAACAACCATTTTCACCTAAGACTAAATTGCCGTTCTTATTTTCGGCATTCCTCAAAAAAATATATTTGTCCGGCAGAATTGTTGCCGTAATCTCCAAATCATCATCAGGGCGTACAGAAGGCTTGTTGTACCGCGTATCAGTTTCGGGGATATTCCAATTGTGATTATCTAAACTTACCAGCCAACCTTCAGTTTTTTCTACTCCTTTTCCTTGTACAATTAAGGCAGGAAGTCTTCCTTCCGTTTGAACGTCAAAAGTCAGAGTATGTTTGCCCGATGTCAAACTAAAATTTTTCAGATTTGATTCTTGTGCTTTTCCATCTACATTTAAGACAACTGTTCCTATAGCATCCCAACTGATTTCTGTTTCTTTAGCTAATGTTACTTCTTTACGAAAGTAAGTCCGATTAACGGGTTTCATAAAATTCCCCGGATAACCTACATTGACACAACGTTCTTCAGATTTCTTTTTTTGTAACTGTTGTTGATGAGCACTTAACATTCCCGGATACCACATATAACTGCCGTTCCATGTTTCAACATTTGCTTGCGGGATTACTTTACATGCCGAATCCAACAGAGGGTCAAATGCTTTATTTTGTGCATTTATCAAACCTGAAGTAAAACAACTCCAAATCCAGATAATAATGAGCAGCAGAAAATTTAGACTTCGTACATTCATGTCTATTTGATATTAGTTTTAGGTATAATTATAATCGAATTGATTGACTTAACAATTGACAGTGTTTTAACTACCAATGTTAGCAAATGTACATATCCTCAAATAGACTTTTTAAAAAACTGATACATCAAACATACATCGACTGTTACTTTAGTAAAAATCAAATTACACAAATGGTTATCATCAGCATTTAACTTATTGTAAAAAAGAGAATTATATATTTATTTTCTTAATGTATATGTTTTCGTTAGAATTGATTTTCAGCTATTTGCAAAGCTATTTCTAAACTCATCCAACCAACAAGTTAATTTCTCCCTTTTATTACAGGTTATTGCGGTTTTAACAATTGAAAGTTGAATTTTTTTCGCAGTTAAACTAAACAAACAAAAAGAAAAAATCTATATTTTGTATTTTTTATACAGCTGAATATCAATTGTATAACATTGTTTATTTTGACTTGTAGCACATTTGTCCACTTTCGTAAAAAAGTAATTTTCACCATAGAAATATTTGTAGGGTATCTTTTTTTGTTAGGAAAGTCATTAGATTTTACTTTTGGCAGGAGAGTCATCTCTTTTCGAATATTCTTTTACCATTTAAAACGCATTTGTTATGACAAAAAATCTACTTCTTCTAATTGCCATATTGTGGAGTGTCTGTTATGCACATGGGCAAAATATGCCGATAATCAGTTCCGAAGACAGCAGCAATGAAGTTTGGTATACTATCAGATTTCTAAATGGTCACGGAGGTGTTGTACAAGACATGGGAAACGATGTAACACTCAGAGCCCAACTTCCTACCGGAAATGATGACCAACTATGGAAAGTTGTACAAGCTAAAGATGTGAGTAATAATCCAATATCGGGACAATATATAATTGTAGGTAAAAGCGGTCGCAAAATTAATGTAAACGGAGACCGATTTACCGCAAGTTCTTCTGCTTCCGTAAATATTACGCTTGATACGCAAGCTAGTGATTATTACGGAACCGAAATGATTATAAGAAGACCCGGAAAATCGGGCATGCACCAATTGAACTCAAGTAATCCGGGTGCCGAATTAGCAGAATGGGGAAATTTTGAATGGGCGAGTGTTTTGATTTTTGGTCCTCCTGTTCCTAAGGTAAGTACTAATTTGTTTGAAGCATGGCATTATATGCAATTTGAGAATGGTGCTTCTAACGGAAATAAAGTTATCACTTACAATGGAGACAATATAAACTTATCTCAAGAAGCTTATGCAGCCGGAAATGAAAATCAATTATGGAAAGTAATCGGCACAGGGACTGTAGGAGAATATGTAATAGAAAATAAAAGCGGTGCCAGACTAACTGTTCGTAATGACAGGTATCAAGCAACTTTATCGGGAAGTATTTGCAATTTTAACTTCAATGCAAACAGTTTTGGTGTTGATTGGTGGGCTTTGAAAAATAAAAATGCAGCCACTTGGAAAAGCTGGATGAGTACAACAACCGGACCGGAATCTGTGGAAATTTGTGATGGGGAACAACATGGAAAGGCTTCTGCATTAAAATTTGTTTTTGTCTCTGAAGAATTTATTCCTGCTGTTTTACCTGCTTTCAGTACAGAGAAAATCGAAGCATGGCATTATATGCAATTCTATCCGGGAACAAATCACGATAACAGGGTAGTTACTTATAACGGCGATGATGGAAATTTGAAACAAAGAACCTATGCAGAAGGTGACCCAAATCAACTTTGGAAAGTCGTAAAAACAGACAAGAAAGGGGATTATATATTAGAAAACAAAAACGGAGCTAAAGTCACTTTTGTCGGAGACAGATACAAGGCAAGCGAAACAGGAGAAGCGTGTACATTTAATATCAATTATACTCAATTTAATGCCGATTACTTGGCGATGAAGCGTAAAGATGCAATCGGCGAGAATCAATGGATGCATACGATTTGGTCGGGTAATCCTGCGGTTCCTGAAGAAGTTGGAGAAAACAGACAGCATGAAGAAGGAAGTGCAATGAAGTTTGTGTTTGTTTCCTCTAATTTATTACCCGCAGCTTTACCGACAATAAGTACGGATGATAAAGAGGTATGGTATTACATGCAGTTTTACCCCGGAACAGAATATGACAATAGAGTTGTTACCTATTCCGGTGAAGATGAAAATTTGAGACAAAAAACTTACGGAAATAATGACCCGCATCAATTATGGAAAATAGTTAAAAGCACTGAGGACGGTGATTATATTTTGATAAACAAAGCCGGAGCAAAATTAACTTTTGCAAATGAACGTTATCAGGCAAGTAAAGAAGGTGAAGCATGTATATTAAATTTCAATCCGACAAATTACAACCCTGATTACTTGGCCATGAAGCGTAAAGATGCAACCGGAGAATATCAATGGATGCATGCAATGTGGTCAGGTAGTCCGTCTGTTCCCGATGAGATTGGCGAATACAGCCAGCATGAAGCGGGAAGCGCCGTAAAATTTGTTTATGTATCGGAAAATACTACCAACACAGGTACTAACGAACAAATCAGTTTTATTTGGGAATCGGGAAACATTGTCAGCCATACTATTCAAATACAAGCTACTTCAGGGAAGAGTTACACTATCGATTGGGGTGACGGATATCACAATACTTTTACAGCAAATGAATCTGCAGAGGAAAAGCGTCATGGCTACAGCGGAGCAAATCAACGGCATTTTGTTACTATCACAGCCGATGATTCTGATTGTCATTTTATCAGCCTTAATATAAACAATAATGGTGTTAGCCTGCTTGATGTAAGCAATGCTCCCGAGTTGAAGAAATTGATGTGCGCAGGCAATCAGCTAAGCAGCTTGGATGTAAGCAAAAACATTGCCTTGACTCATTTGTATTGCTACGAGAATCTTCTTTCCAATTTGGATGTAAGTAAGAATATTTCATTGACAACTTTACTATGCCAATATAATCAACTGCAAAATCTGAATATAAATAACAACAGCGCTTTAGAAAGCTTGTCTTGTTATTCTAATTATTTCAAATTCTCCGGGTTACCGATAAGCCTACCCAAAAGTGGCACATATACATACGCTCCTCAGAATGTAATAGTTGTGGAAGTTTCTGAAGCCGGTGTAGTCAATCTTTCCGGCGAGTATAGTATAAATGGCAATATAACTTCATATACTTGGTATGAAGTAAACAGCAGTATTGAAACAAAACTACTCTCAGGCTTTACGGAAGAAAGCGGAATTTTCACTTTCGATGACACCTATAAGGGCAAAACATTGCATTGCAAAATGACTAACGGAACTTTTCCCGATTTTACAGCAAATCCCTTGGTATATGAGGTGTTGGGTTCAGGAAGTACATCTGTCAAAACATTGACCAATCAAAGTGACATCAAGGTATATTTTGTATCAGATGGGCAATCATTGGAAGTAAACAGTGATGAAAATCAAATTGATTACATTGATATTTTCGCTTTGTCGGGTCAATCTATTTATCGGACTCAAAAGGTAAATGGTATACATTACAGTATTTCTGCATCAGGTTGGTCAAAAGGCATCTATTTGGTCAGAGTAATTACTTCTGAAGGCAACTCGTTCACAACTAAAGTGATGAAGAAATAACTTCATCCTGTAACTATATGTGAGTTAATTAATTTTTTATTTATCATTAAAAACATTTGTGTTATGAGAAAAATTATCCTTTCATTATTCATTTTGTTGGGCGGTATTTGCTCCACATACGGACAAAGTATGCCGACAATCAGCTCGGAAGACAGTTCTAACGAAACTTGGTACACTATCAGATTCTTAAATGGTCTTGGTGGTATTGTGCAGGATATGGGAGACGAAGCTACACTTAAAGCTACCCTTCCATCGGGAAACGAAGACCAACTTTGGAAAGTTGTTCAGGCTAAAGACGGGGAAAACAACCCTATTGCAAATCAATATGTAATTGTAGCTAAAAGCGGACGCAAAATGCATCATAACGGAGACCGTTTCGTTGCCAGTTCCACAAATTCCGTAAATATTATTCTTGATACTCAAAGTGGTTATTATGGAACTGAAATGATTATTAGAATTGCAGGTGGAGACGGTATGCATCAATTAAATGCACTTGACCCGGATCCTGAATTGGCAGCATGGGGAAATTTTGAATGGGCAAGTGTACTGGTTTTTGGCCCTCCGGTACCGAAAATAAGCACAGACAGCTACAAAGCTTGGTATTATATGCAATTTCAAGATGGTGTTTCTTCCGGAAATGTACTTACCTATAAAGGAGAAGATGCGAATTTAACTCAAGAGGCTTATGTGGATAAAAATGATAATCAATTATGGAAAGTTATCGGCACAGGTACTCAAGGGGATTTCATTATTGAAAACAAAAGCGGTGCAAAAATAACTGTTCTTAACGATGGCGATGGATTTGAACCTGCTAATAACAGATATCAAGCAAGTAAAACCGGTACTGCGGTTACGTTCAATTTCAATGCTAATAATGTTGGAGTTGACTGGTGGGCTGTAAAGAATAAAACTGCAGCAACTTGGAAAGCCTGGTTAAGTACCACATCGGCTATCGACCCTGCCGAAGTTTGTGAAGGTGAACAACATTTAGGTACTTCTGCTTTGAAATTTGTATTTGTGACTGATGCCGATGATATTTCCACGAATATTGAAAAAAATACAATTAACAATAAAGCAAATGTTTCTGTTGAAGGTAATGTTGTAAAAATTCTTAGTGACGATTTCCAAAGTGTATCGGTTTATGCAATAACAGGTCAACAAATATACGCAAAGTCGAACAAGAATGAAGTTACATTGCCTAATGCAGGATGTTATATCTTATCAATTGAATATAGTGATGGAAGTATTAACGCTGTAAAAGTTCTGATTAAATAAGGCTTTCCCTTCTTAAAACTCTTTTATATATTTATGCATTGTCTGACCGGTCTTTGTACCTGTCAGGCAATGTAATTTAAACTAAAAATAAATAGAATTTGAATAAGAATTTATTACTCACTTAATACTCACTTTTATGAAAAAGTATATTTTAATTTTACTTGTTGCTTTAATAAGCATTGGTAAAATTCAAGGGCAAGAAATGCCGACAATCAGTTCGGAAGACAATTCAAACGAAACATGGTATACTATCAGGTTCGTCAATGGGAATGGCGGAATAGTTCAAGATATGGGCGACGATGCTGCACTTCAAACCCGCCTTCCGAATGGAGAAAGCAGTCAACAATGGAAGCTTGTGCAAGCTAAAGATACGGATGGAAATCCGATAGAAAGTCAATATGTTCTTATTGGCAAAAGCGGTCGTAAAATCAATTTTAACGGTAGTAATTTTACCGGAAGTTCATCTGCATCTGTGAATATTACACTGGACTATCACTATGACAGCTATTATCTAAAAGACATTATGATAATAACGAGAGTCGGCGGGCAATCGATGCATCAACCGAACGGAGGTGAAATCGGTGGTCAATTGATGGAGTTTGGGGCTTATGAATGGGCCAATCCGGTAGTTTTCGGTCCGGTAGTGCCTGCCGTTAGTACAAGTACTTATGAATACTGGTATTACATGCAATTTTCTCCCGGTATAGATTTTGACAATAAAGTTGTTACTTACAAAGACGAAAATACGAATCTGAAACAAGAAACTTATGCGGATGGTAATAATAATCAGTTGTGGAAAGTAGTAAGTGCAGGTACCGAAGGAAATTTTGTAATTGAAAATAAAAACGGTGCAAAAATGACCTTTGTAGGTGACAGATATCAGGCAAGCAAAACCGATGCCCCTTGTGAAGTTAACTTTAATGTCACTCTCTCCGGTATAGATTGGTGGGCGATGAAACGTAAAGATGCGTCCGGAGAATTCAAATGGATGAATGCAATATGGATAGATGAGGCGCCTGCAGAAGTTGGTGAATGGGACCAACATGGAGCGGGAAGTGCAATGAAGTTTGTATTTGTATCTGAAAATGCCACGGGTTCCAGTTCTATTATCAATCCCGAAGCCAGTAAAGATAAAGCTGATATCTCTGTCGCGGGTAATGCGGTAAAAGTGATTGGTAAAGATTTACGTAATATTTCAATTTATACCGTAACAAGTCAAAAAGTAGCTTCAGGAGTAGATAAATCAGAGTTTGTATTACCAAATAAAGGATATTATATCGTATTTGTAGAATACAATGATGGAAGTTCAGAGGCAAAGAAAGTTATGGTAAAATAAAAATGACAGCTTACAATTTGAATTAGTAAGTAAGACGAGATTCACTTTGATTAAAAAAGGGATTACAGCCATGTAATCCCTTTTTCTATGTTCATGTATATTACTTTATCAAATAGATAATATGTAAGAAGTTAAGCTGTCTTCCGACCCTAAACCAAGTCTTTGTTTAAGTCTGTGCTTTCTTAATTCGACCGAACGAATTGCGATTCCCATAATCACCGAGATTTCTTTCGTAGATAAATTTGCTCGTAACAAACAACAGAACTTCAATTCGGAAGCAGACAAAGACGGATGTGTCTTTTTCATGCGTAGCATAAAATCATGATGTACTTCAACGAAATAGTTCTCAAACGATAAAAATTTGTCTTTCTCGGTTTTACCTTCTTGAATGATATTCATCAACCGTAGGTAAAGTTTATTCGGATATCTGTCGCCTAATTCCTTTTTCTGAGTTTCTATTTCAGATGAAATGGTATCCAATAATTCTTGCTTATGGGATAAGAAACGCATACGGTTTTTCAGTTCATTTTCTTGGGATACGACTTTTTCCTGTAATTGTTCAAATTCCTGCTTTTTCAGTTCTTCGGTATATTTTCTTTGAAGAATTTTTCGTTTTCTTTCACTAAATACCGTAGCTAGTATGATTGTTATAATAACCAAAACCAAAATGTATATCAAAATCATCCATGTTCGCTTGTAAATGGGCGGAGCAACCAATAAGGAAATAGTCATCGCATTTCTGTCGCTGTCCCTTATTTCAAGTTTATATGTGCCGGAAGGTAAATTGGTAAAATGAATAATACCGGAAGTTTGCCACTCACTCCATTCTTCAGATACTCCCGGAAGGCGATAAGAAATCGATGCTGGATATTCCAGTAATCCTGTTGTTACCTTTATCGTAATGTTCGTAGCTGTATTGGGAAGGTCTATATTAGGTTGATGAAAATCTAAATAAGTGATGCCGTTGTTTTTGTTTGTGTAATAGAATGTTTCAACTCGTAAAGAGTGTTTTTGAGATTTATTACGGCTGATTTTACCGTTGTCAATAATCACGGTTCCTTCACATGTTGAAACAAATGCAATGGAATCATTTACCGAACGAAGATTAAGATGTTTGTCGTAAAGGGTGAACTCATTGTGTACAAAAGGTAAATTCATAACTAATTCAGCAGACAAATCTGTGATGTGATACAGAAACAATTCGTTATTGGCTGCGACCCATACATTATTTCCATAAGCAGGACGAATTGACTGCAATTTGTCCAAATACATGATTTGATTACTTAAGTTTTCCTGTCTTTTAAATTTCTTTTCCGTAACATCAAAAAGATAAATTCCTTTGGGAGTAGCAAACAAAACCCTACCTTCTATTTTAATAATATTGATATTGCTGTAATTTGAAAATTCATCTATTTCGGTAAAATTGTCGGAACCTATTATTTGGTCCAGTTTATCATTAATTCGTAAACGGAAAATTCCTTTTTCGGGATGAAGAGCCCATACAGTATATAGATTTTCGGGCATTATATACCTGTAATTTACGGTACCTACAAGCATTGATAAATATTTCCATGTATTGTCCTTATAATGAAGCAGAGAAATTCCGGAATATGCTCGTAAAAAAATGTATTCATTTCCTTTATCGGCAATATATTCAAATTGTTCGACTCCGTTTACATCACAAAACTTCTGGAAGGAAGGTTGCTGTGCTGTCATTTTATATAATGTGGAAGTTGTTCCGCACAACAACTCATTTTTCAGATTGCAAAATTGCAGAGGGAAAATAGATGTTTGTATTTTACGTCCTCCTTCTTCATACGAATACATACCTTGGTTGGAAGCAATGTAAGTTCTTCCGTTGAAATAAGCTGCATCAAAGAAAGTTCCGATTTCCGTATAAGATTTCCACAAATACATTTTTGGATCCAATATAACGGATGAAATTCCATTGTCTAAAGAAAGCCAAAGAAAGTTTTCATCAACGAAACATAAACTATGAATATTAAGGTCTTGTAATTGAGGGGAATTGATATGCGTTTGCTTAAGGTCATTTAACCGAATCAAATACAAACCGTCTCCGATTGTACCTACAGCTAACATTTCATCTTTCCAAATCTTGCCGCAATCTATTCTGACAGGAATACTATTTTCGTTTACCAGTTTGTAGAATAATTTCAATACATTATTTTCGAGGGTGTATAATTCACCGTTTGAAAATCCGACCAGATATCTATTGGCAGTTAATTGATATATAAATTTTACTTCTTCTTTTATAAACAGTGGGTCATTGCAAAAGGGTATCAATTTGTTTCCGCTAATTTGTTGAAGTGAATTCCCGAATTTCTGAGTAAACAATTTCCCGTCTGTCTGGAAAAGTAAAGAGTAAAAATCCTGCTTGACCAGGTAATCCATTTTTTGGCCGTCATAGATTACAATATTTCCGAATGCCTGAAAGTAGATGTTTTTCCCTAGTGAACCGATACTCCAGAAAGTATCCCCGGTAATTCCCATTTGATTGACTTGAGGCAAAAGGGATGTATATGTTATTTTTCCGTTCGAATTTTGTTCCCAGTAACCAATATTATTGTCTCCTGCAGTATAAATTCGATTTTCAACGACATGTACAGCTCGTATAGTTGCACGTTCACCGGGTTCAAAAAGACTCCAGTCATTACCGTTATACCTTAACAATCCATTGTTATTTCCGACATAGAGAACTTGTTCGGGGGAAATCGCAGTTCCCCAGTTCTGAACTCCTCCGATATATGCTTTGTGATTAAAATTCGTGATATGCGTAGCAACTTGCGCCTCAACAATGAGAGGGCAAAAAATATACGAAAGTAATATCAGTTTGAAAGATAGTAAATAATATTTCATTCCATTGCATTAGAATAGGTTGTACATTATACGATTACAAAGTTATTCAAAAAAACAGAGAACATTGAAATTTGCAATTTAATTTTGCATGCAATGTAAGCCTACACACGCTTTGAGCGTAAAGATATAAAAGAAAAGATATGTTCCCGACAGTATTATTCCTAAAATATTACTATCGGGAACATGATTATAGAAGATTAATTATTTTACGATAAAAGTACCGCAAACATTACCTGCGCCATCCCATAGCCCATCAGTACCTGCATAAGCATACTGACCATCCTTACCCATTTTAAAGCGGAAAGTATAGTAATACGTTCCGGGAACCGTAATTTCCGGTGTTGTGGCCTGATAGTAGAAGTTATTACCCCAATCGCCATTGAACCAACCTTCGTTCCATACCCAATCGTTACCTGTCGGGTCAGGGCTTGTAGAATAACCTATTTCGCCTATTACACCTTCTCCTGATGCACTTGGTGAATCTTGGTTTGTCAGTCCGTCAATATAGACTTGTGAACCTGCCTCAAAAAAGCTACCTGCCTGAATTTCATCGGCAGCCTTCCATTGCAGATTTGCCCATGTGATAGTAAATTTACTGTAGTCAATATCACCTCCTCCGGAAGCCGATTTTACTTCAAATGTGCCGCTAAGATTATCTACACCATTCCACAATCCGTTTGTACCTGCATATTTATACGGGCCTGTACCGTTACGGTAGCGGAATGTATAATGATAATTGCCAACAGGAATTCCTTCAATGCGTCCTTGATAATAGAAGTTATCTCCCCAGTCTCCATTAAACCAGCAAGGAGTCCATGTCCAACCGTCTCCATCAGGCGACGTATCATCCAATGAATAACCTATATCACATGTAATATCTTCCCCTGTCGTGCTTTCCAATACATTGGTAATACCATTGGCAAAAACACATGAACCTGCTTCAAAGTTACCACCTTCAAGGATTGCGGTAGAAGCACACCATTGCAGGTTTGCCCATGTGATGGGGAACTCTTCATCAGGTCCTTCGCCAGCCCCTTCAGTGCTTTGTTTAACAATTAATCTTACTACTTCTTCATCTTCCAGGTAAAAGACAACAAAACCTTCACGGTCATCACCAGTATCATTGAATGACACAGAGACTGAAACATTGGCAATAAAGTGTTCTTTAGCACTGGGGTAATTATCAGGAGTTACGGTTATCCAATAATCGGAAGCAATCGCACTCCATTTACGAGTAGCATCAACTTTAACTATTTCGCTACTTTGTTTTGCGGTAAAACTCACTGTTGGAACGCTTAAAGTCAGCGATGCCTGAGCTATCTCATCGTCGGAATCTTTGCAACCTGCAAAACAGCAAGCGATGCAGAGCATGGAGATTAATTTATATATTGTTCTCATATATGTTGATTTTTAAAGTATTAAATACTATGATTTATAAAATTACCTGAGATAGGTGGTTACTTTATAAATTCCCGGACTCCAAATCGATTTATATGTTGTCGGAGAATAGACAAAGATTTCATCAGAATGTTCGGCATTATAATTATCAGTTTTTTCTTTGCTGAATTTCTGACGGCCTTTAGCCAGTAAAGCAGCATTATGGTAAGTTTCATCCCCATTCAACAATCGGGTTGCCTTCCATTCTCCGTTGTCAAATCCACCTTCCCACACTTGTTTGATATAACCTGTTTTTTTTGTGTTAGATGAAAAATTCACTCTGAAATTTATACCTGAAACAATAAATTCATCATCTGCAGTCTGAATGATAAGACCATAGGCATCACCGTTGTTGTTTTCATAAGTTACTTTAAGCACATAATTGCCCATTGTTACAATACGTTCGGTTTCGCCATTATGTTTCAAAATACCAACCATACGTTTACTTCCTTGATATTTGGTAATGAGGGGCATTAGTTCGTCAAGTACTTTATATGATTCGGCATAAGTATAATTACCTGCACCATCTTCTATACCAAAGGGAGAAAAACATAATGCGTGGTGTTCTCCAAAAGCATAGAATGCCCATCCGGGTTGCATAACCGCTTCAGGAATTAATAACGGATTATCTTTACGGTGAAATTCTTTCACGATATTCTTGAAGTCGGGAAGATAAATATCAGGTGCCAATGCATCTATTTCGGGTGCTGCAGCTTTCCAGATGTCCATAACTCGTGAAACGGGACCTCCATTCGGATAAACTCCGGGCAGGTCTTCGGGTTTTTGAACAAGCCAACAGTTGGTGAACATCGGAAGTGCATATTCTGCTTTTCCTGCTTTTGCAACATAATTTATATAAGAAGCATATTGCCAAACGGTGAAGAAGCTTTTCGCCCAAGGTGTATCACCGAATACTTCTTTCCAAGTGCCTGATGTCTTTGAACCATATTTTTCCCATTCCGAGGATAGTTCTTTTTTTAGGGTTGATCGATTCTTTTTCATATATTGAATCAATTCTTGAGGTACTTGTTGCTCGAATGCTTTTAATGAAGCCTCGGAATAATCAATATCTTGAAAAATTCCTACTTCATTTTCGGGTTGCATGGCAATTACTGTTCCGATATCTCCATCTACTTTTTTGATATAACTCATCAAAGCAGCAAAAGCTTTAGCATCAGCTTTCATGGAGTTTTCGCAAAAAGGAGTAATAGTTTCAATTTCCTTGCCTTCTTTTGTTTTTACCCTACAATAACGTTTAGTATCGTGTTTCACCCATGTAGGGATATAACTTGACTCTCCGTTTTTCCAACTGGCAAACCATAAAATGCAAAGCTTTAGATTATTTTCTCTTGCTCCTCTAATCAGATTGTCAACAAGTGTATAATCATATTTACCTTCTTGCGGTTCGAATTGCTCCCAAGCAACCGAAGCTAAGACTGTATTTAAATTCAATGATTTCAACGAAGGCCATAATTGATTCATATACTCAACAGTTGAGGAGGATGAATTATGTAATTCGCCTGCAAGCATTATGAAAGGTTTTCCGTTCACAATCAATTGATGGCTTCCGTTTTCGTTAATGATAATTTTTGATGGAATCTCAGCTTTAGCCGAAAAGAACATCAAAAATGTAAGGCATACTATAGTTGTTACTATCTTCTTCATTATTTTTATCTTAAAGTTACAGGAATAGAATATGATTGATTAGCACCATCAGTTACCGTAAGTGTATATTTCTTACCTCTGAGGACTGAATTGTCGAAGAAAGAAATAACATTGGTTCCTGCGGTTAAACTTATTTCAGTATGATAAATTTCTTGATTTTGAGCATTAAGCAATGTCAACGAACCTTTACCTGACGATTTTGTATAGAAGTCTATTTCGTAATTTTCACGGTCGGGATGACGCATCATATCGTATACATTGGTTTCTGTATTTACCATTGCGAGGTAAAATCCGGGTTGATAATCCGGCTGTGATTTCATACCTGCCAATTCCAATCCCTTCTTGACATACTCATTTTTCATCATCAGCTTCCAAATCAATCCTGTACGATAGTTTTCCATCATGACAGCCATTGGAGCATGTTCCATAGCCAGATATCCATTCCCTACCGATTTATCCATAGGACTGTATGAAATTTGGAATCCGTAGTTTCCGTTCAATTTTGAATAATTTTTTCTCAGATTCAAAAGTACTTGAGTTGAATAAAACGGAGTATACGGGAAAGCGCTGATAGCAGCTGTCGGAGCTAAAACACCATCATCATTTTGGGGGTCACGTTGTTTATAATCGGGATTGTTTCCGCAACCACCGCAAGCTGTCAATCCCCAATCGGATGTAGAGTATTTATAATCTGACGGCGCTTCATACACACAATAATGGCGATTAATCATGGTATGTCCTAAATTCTGAGTCCAATAGTAAGCATATTCATCTTGCATCAGACGCGGGTCCATACCTAAGAATGAGTATTGTGACAAGAAAAGTGTTCCTCCGTATTCATTACCACCTAAAGGCAACGGATAACCATAAGTCTTTCGAGTAGGGTTGGCATAGTTATGCCCCAACCAACAGGATTTGTATACCGATTGAGGTACATTATGAGGTTCAGGAGCCGCCATTGCTAAAATGTAAACCAACATGGTTTCATTCCATCCCACCAAAGGCAGTTCGTATCTGTCTTCGTCTTGATGCCATATCCAATAGAATGTACCATCTTTTACAAATTGTCTCCAGTTAATCGTTTCCCAAAAATATTGAGTTGTTTCCCGAATTTCTTTTTCAGCATTAGTATCTCCGGTGAAATATTCACAGGCAGTTAGCAAACCTCCCATCATAAATGCTGTTTCAACAACTTCTCCTGCTTGTACCTGGTCTCCGAACGGAGTTATTTTTCCGTTGGGTTTATACCAATGCGCCCAAGAACCTGCAAATCTATCCGCAGTTTTAAGAAAGCGAACTATTTTTACTATTTGATTGGCAGCATCTTCACGTTTAATCCATCCTCGTTCTACACCAATAACCAAGTTCATTATTCCAAATCCGGTAGCACCTGTAGTCAGGGTTGAATTATCGGTAGAACTGTTATACGCCATTCCTGTTGATTGGCTTGCTCCTTTATAGAAAAAGTTGACAATTTTTTGCTCTTGCTCGTTCATGGCTGCTCTTACCGCCATCGGAGCAAAAGTATTATCATTGGTAACGGTATCATCACCCATTGTTGATTCATCTTCCACACAGCTGCATAGTACTATTGAAAAAAGTACGACAGCCAATATATTTAAAATCTTTTTTGACATATCTGTATTGTATTATTCATTAATAATTGGGATTCTGTACCAATTTTCCGCCCGATTTGTCGATTTCACTTTGAGGAATCGGAAATAATTCGTGTCTTCCCGGAACAAACGCAGAAATTTTGTCTTTAGCTATTCCCCAACGTACCAAGTCGAAATAACGTTCAAATTCCAAAGCTAATTCGATACGACGTTCTTGACGAATTTTTTGTTTTAACTCTTCTTTGTCATTGGTTTTTATTGCGGGTAAAACATTTGATTGTCCGTTACGAGCACGTTCCCTGACCATTTCGAGTTTATTTTTTGCATCAGTCAAATCTCCTTGTTCACAAGCTGCTTCTGCATGCATAAGTAAAATGTCAGCATAGCGGATAAAACGAATATTGGCCCAATATCCAAAGCACCAGTCTGCGCGACCATATTGCGAACGTTCGCTAAGCGGACAGTAAGCTTTCTTATTGAAGAATTTGTAATTGCTCGCAACTATGACTTCGCCATCCACCATGTCGCCATCTTTCAAAACAGTAGCAGCATATCTCGGGTCTCCCGTTTCATAAGCATTCATCAAGTCTTGAGAAGGAGCATTATGTCCAAAACCTAAGTTTGGAAATCCACGAATCCCTTGCATCATATTCCATTGACACCACATATCGATTTTCAAGCTGGGTTTGTAATCTGCATTGATTTCCCAAACCGACTCCGGTCCATATTCATTTTTTTCCAAAAACATATCTGCGTAAGGAGTAGAAAGGTCATTATCACCCGAAGCAATGATTTGTGAAGTATAAGTCAAACAGTTTCCATATTCTTTGTCATATAAATATGTTTTGGCGATGATGGCTCTGGCTGCATTTTGAGTAGCCCGTCCGAGGTTTCCCGAACTTACCATTTGCGCACGTGTAGGCAAATAATTGACAGCCCAAATCAAATCGGGCAGATATTTACCATGAATTTCGGCAACACTAAGCTGAGGAGCAGTTTCTTCATCTTTTCCCATCACTCTATCCACATAAGGTACTGCACCAAATGCTTGAGTGAGTCGAAAATAAGATACTCCGCGAATAAAGTAAGCCTCTGCTTTGAGCTGATTGGTTTCTTCAGTCTCTTCTCCGTCTGCAATCATTTTCAATGCTTCATTTGCAGCTGTGATTGCTCCGAAAAGACTACCATAATAATTGGAAAAATTAGAGTTTGCAGGGGTAAATGACATAGTCGGGAATTGAGCGAAGTCTACTCCACCATCGCCTGCAGCTCCTCCGGGATGACTATTGTCAGTTGTATGACACTGCATGGCTGTTATAGGCCAGGTTTGTTCGCGATACTTATTATAACCGTCCACCAATTTTGATAAAATCAAAAGATTCTGTCCGGCGCCTTCGTCATCGTAATTCGTTTTGTTCCAAGTTCCTTTTGGGTAAGTATCAAGAAAGTCATCACCACAGGAAGAACAAGCAAATATTATGGCTAATATATAAATGATTCGTTTCATGTTTTATTGATATTAATTTAGAAGTTAATTGATAAACCTAATGTATATGTGGAAGGAACGGGATAGGTATCGCCTTGGTCCATACCACCTTGCAAAGCACTTCCTCCGATTTCGGGAGTATAACCCGTATTCTTTTTAAAGGTCAGCAAGTTCTGTCCGCTCAAATAAACACGCGCACTTGTCATTCCAATCTTACTTAGAATTGCCAAGGGTATGTTGTATCCTAACTGAACAGCACGAAGTCTAATATATGAACCATCTTCCAACAGATTATCTGAAGACAGATAATTATGACCGCGAGTCTTATCTAAGATAGGTTCTTTGTTGGATGTTCCTTCACCATGCCATCTGTCAAGACTTTTTTCGTAGAAGTTGGTTTGAGTCCAAGCGACAGTTTTTTTCAAGTCAAGGATTTTATTTCCATATACTCCATTAAAGTCTATATTCAAGTCGAAATCTTTGTATCCGAACATGAAATTAAATCCGTAAGTAAATGTAGGAATCGGGCTACCGAGATATGTACGGTCAGCATCTGTAATCTTTCCGTCATCATTCAAATCTTTGTAACGGATATCTCCCGGTCTTACAGTCCACTGCATTGTATGGTAGCTGTCTACTTCTGCTTGTGTTTGGAAAATTCCGTCTTGAACATAACCAAAGTAAGAACCAATAGGATGACCTACGGAAGTTCGGTGATAATCACCTGAAATAATATCGGAATCATTATCTCCCAAGGCTGTTACTTCATTTTTCAATGTACCACCATTGGCGCCGACACCATATTTGAAGTTTCCGATATTGTCTTTCCAAGAAACTGTAAATTCAAAACCTCTGTTGTTGATAGAACCTGCATTTGTGATAGCATATCCCGCACCGATTGAAGAAGAAGGAGATACATAGGCCAACAAATCATCTGTATTTTTACTGAAATAACCAAGTTCCATGGCTAAACGGCTATTCAGGAATTGACCTGAAATCCCGACATCAATACCTGTCATAATTTCCCAGTGGATATTTTCGTCAATCTCATAGTTGGTTGTGGGTATATATACCGTTTGCCCGTTAATGACTAACTGTTTACCCATCGGATTAATAGTTGGGAAATAGAGGTAGTTACCTATCTTGTCGTTACCTAATTTACCCCAACTGGCTCTCAGCTTTAAGAAATCTACATGTTTTCTTATCGGTTCCATAAAAGGTTCTTCGCTCATTACCCAACCCAAACCTACCGACGGGAAATATCCCCAACGATTGCTGGGTGAAAATTTTGAAGAACCGTCAGCACGGAAAGTAGCAGTAAGCAAATAGCGGTCTTTGAATGAATAGTTTACACGAGCCAAATAAGAAATGAATGATTCTTCACTCCACCAGTCACCGGCTACAACATTGTTTTTTGAACCCATACCAAGCATCCAAAGGTCTTCAGGTACAACTTTCATTCCGGTTGCCAAACTATCTACTTTTGCGTTCATTCCTTCACTGGTCGCTTTACGAGCTGTATAGCCAATGGTCGCATCAATACGTTGGTCTTTTAATGACTTTTTGTAGTTTAGCAATAAGTCTCCTTGATAAGTACGGCCTTCGTCAGATTTACGATAAAATGAAGTTATATCATTTTTGTCAGCTGAATGACTGGTTGCATTGTTTACGTTATATCTTGGTGTATATTGTTCTCCACGATATAAACCGATATCTGCATAACCTGTAGCTTTGAAAGAGAAATCATTTAAGAAAAGCCATTCACCGTAAATATTACCTACAATTCGGTAATCACGATATTTTTCCGTGTCTTTGTAAAGTTCCATTCGAGCAACAGGGTTACCTACGTTGTGTTGAATATCCGGCGACGGAGTAAAACGAGAGCCCGGATTTTCAGGGTCGTAATCTTCTGCAGGAGCATAAGGTACGTAGGTAGGAAGTGCCATAACAGCATTCTGGATTTTAGCTGAAGCAGGTTTATTATTTGCTTGCGAAAGGTTAATATTTCCTCCTGCTTTCAGGTTCTTATTGATGTCATAGTCTTGAGAGAAACGTATATTGAAGCGTTCATATTCATTGTATTTCAACATACCATCTTGTTTGAAATAACCGACAGACAGAAGTGATTTGCTGTTTTGACCTGATTTTGAAATTGTCAAACTTTGATTTGTTATAGGTGCATTTTCTCTTATCACTTTACTTTGCCAATCGGTTCCGACTCCTAACATACCCGGCACCCATGATGCAGCATAAGGATCTTGATTTTGAAGCATTTCGTTGTAAAGCGTTGTAAATTCCGTTGCATTTGTCAGGCTGACACGGTCGCGTTTCCACACTGTCTGCAAACCGTAATACCCATCATAGCTGACAGATGTCTTATCGGTTTTAGCTCGTTTGGTAGTAATAATAATGACTCCATTCGCACCTTGCACACCGAAAATAGCTAATGAAGAAGGGTCCTTTAATACTTCAATGTTTGCAATATCATTACTGCTCAAAAAGTTAATATCCGAAAGTAACATTCCGTCAACTACGTACAACGGATTACTGCTGGCATTCAAAGTTCCGATACCACGAATCTTAACATCAGGAGAAGAGCCTGCAGAACCCGAGTTGACAATCGATAGTCCGGGCACTCTTCCTTGAAGAGAAGACATGGCATTATTATTTGGCATGTCTTTAATGTCATCACCTGAAACAGAGACAATAGCTCCGGTTACATCCCTTTTTCGGGTTGTACCATACCCGGTAACAATTACCTGTTGTAATTGATAATCTCCGTCTTTTAGGTAAACCTTGATTTCAGTTGATTGTTCTTTGCCGGTAATAGGAATGACTTCAGTTGTCATTCCGACATAGCTTACTACGAGTTTATCTCCAACCTTTACGCCTGATAAAGAGAAGGAGCCGTCCAGGGCCGTTTGAGTTCCGTTAGCAGTTCCTTGGATTGCTACCGTAACTCCCATTAATTCAGTACCGGTCGATTCTTCAAAAACCTTACCCTGAATTTTAAAATTTTGTGCCTGTGCAAAGCAGGTACAAGAAAGGAGAATCAAAAACATTACTACATGCTTTATCATGTTCTTTTAGTTTAAAGTTAATTAATCAGATGTTTCCACAAACATAAGAACTAAATTTCGGTAGCTCCCAAAAACAGTCCCCTACAAATTCTTCAAATTTTGCAGGGGACTTTCATCTGCTTGACATCAAATATACATCATATTTTTAATTGATAATATAATAAGTTGAATATTAAATATATACAATTCTTTATTTCTATAATTTATTCTAAAGTGCTTTGAAGGTAAATTCTCTGAATGGAAGAGAAAAGTATTAAAATAATATGCCATTATACCATCAAAAGAGCAAAAACACAAAATAAATTATCTGTATTTTTGTTTAATCGGCTTGAAATGGATTTCAATTCTTCCGTCTTTCATGATAGAATCTATCCCCTGATAGATGGTCATTTTTTCGATACCTGCAATTTTTAATGCTCTCAATGTTAAATGGTCTTCAAGCAAAGTCAGGTAATCTTTTTCGAGTAAGCTGACATATTGATTGAGTTCAGACTTTCTTTTTGCCATAGTTTTAATGTTACTTGTTCCCAAAATCTGCAGGAATTTCTCCCCATACTTCATTATCCCAATGAACAACTTGAATCTTGTTAACTTCTGTTGCCTTTATTTTCAAGAAGATTTCTGCTTTTTTCAATTCGGAATTTCTTTTCTTAGATGCGGTTTTCTTATTTTTAAACCAAGTGAGAGCCGTGATACTGTCTGTGAAAATAATTCTGGGATAATAGTCAGTCTCAATAATGTATTTCACGGCAGCAATTACACCGAGAAATTCTCCTATGTTGACCGTTTGGTTACCGAGGTCTTTGTAAAAGATTTGTTCGCCTGTTTTCAAATCGATGCCTCTGAAAAGAGTACGCCCGTTCTTTTCAGAATGGGCGCAATCGGTAGTGATACCTTCAGTGGGACGATTCATTTTAATACTCCTTTTTGAATCGGTTGAACATAAAAACCGTCTCTTTCCATTTGTTGCAACAATGATGAAGCTTCTTTTTTGAATTTTTCAATTACGCTTTCTTTGTCTTCAATGTCGTTCCGTGATTGCAGAATTTCAATTACTCCGTCTAAAGTTCGACTGGAAGAAGACTTTCCG
>JAVBLA010000081.1:0-11032 GCA_031553775.1 Bacteroidales bacterium | reverse complement strand
TTAGACATATTTTGAATAATGATATATAAAGAAATAGGAAGAACAAGAATGGAAAGTTTTGGAAATAATTAAAAAAAATGAGAAACGGCAAAGATATCACATCTTCACCGTTTCAAAATTAATAAGCATGTTTACTACCGAGGACAAATCCTCTTTTAATAATAGTTACATGAGAGAAATTTTGTTTGCAGATTCTCGTTTTTTCTCGTTTACCAGTTCAGCATATATTTGTGTTGTTGTTACATTTTTATGAGTTAGCATTTTACTTACGGTAAATATATCTGTACCCAAAGCTATTTGAAGGGTCGCGAATGTGTGCCGAAAGCAATGGAAACTGATTTCTTTCTCAATACCAGCTTGTTTGACCCATTTTTTCAAAGGATATTGAATCATGGACCTCTGCAAACCCTTAAATACCTTTCCTGTTTTTCTGTCTCCACACAAGTTTAATGCTTCATCACTAATGGGGAGTGTCGTCTCAGTTTCTGTCTTTTCAGTTCGTATCCTCATACAATAGCCACCTTCAGATGCAACTCGAATATTTTTCCATTCCAAAGCTAAAATATCACTGATACGTAATCCTGTCAAGCAAGAAAATAAAGATGCAGTTTTCAGTACCGGAATCTGGCATGGAGTAGAAGCTAATGTAATGAGTTCTTCCTTAGTAAGATATTCTTTTTTCACATCCTCATATTCTATTTTATCCAAATAATCGTTTATATTTTCCCGAATCATTCTATTTCGATAGATAATCTTCAACAATGCCCTAAATGTAGAAAAATATCCGGCTACCGAATTTCGACTCATTTTTATAGGACGTTTCAATTGATGTGCATTCAGTAAATATTCCCGAAATTTGACACATAATTCTACAGTTATATCCCCGAAAGAACATTTTCCATTCACAAACTTTTCGAAGTGAGCATAGACAAACATCCATTTTTGATTCTTTGTCTTGGCAGTATCCAAAAAATAAGCAAGGAAATCTGATTTCCGTTTATTCTTATCCAAGAATCCGAATTCTTCATTGATTATGGATTGTACTCGGATTGACCGAATCCCTTCTGCCTTTAACAATATTTCTTCATTATAATTACGTTGAATATAATTTTGAGGCTTTTGATAAATGTATATCCCCAGGTATTCTTTATATTTCAACTTCATTGTTTCAGGATCACGAATGGGTGGATAAAATTCTAAATATAAAGATTCTCGTCCTTTTGAAATGGGCTTATGCCTCAATGTTACTTTGCTTGCCATATTATTATAATTTTATTGATTTGTTGAATAATTCATCCAGATGCACCATTGATATTTTGATGCATTTTCCTTCTTTTATCTTAGGTATATTGTGATACTTTACATAATGATATAAAGCATCACGAGTTAAATTATACTTTTCCATAGCTTCAGGAGTTGTATAGTATTGGGGCTCTTCCGCGACTTTTATTCCTTTAGCTATGTCAACGTGGTCTTTAGAATAATATACTTTTTTCCCATCTTTTTTCTTTGGAATTCTGTTTTCATAAACAAATGAATAAACCGCTGTTGCCGTCATATTGAACCTTTCTTGTATTTCTTCAACACTATACCATTCTGTTATAGTTGCATCAGCAATTTTATCGGAAAAAGCTTTGTCAACATGTTTTTTACTATACAGATTTTTTCCTCGATAAAAAATCTTAGGAACTTTCTTCCTGTTTACAACATTATAAATCCAACGCTCTTTCACATTATATTTTTCCTTGATTTCATGTATTGTATAATATTCTTCCGTTGAGTTCTCATCATGTTTTGCTTTTATTTGGTATGGTCCGGCATTATCGAATAAGACATCTATGTCCTGCTTGCGAACAAAAGTCTTTCCTTGTATCACAAGGCTTTTAATAATGTTTGCTGCAAGATATCGATACATAGTTGCCCGACTTACACCCAATAAAATAGCTGCTTTAGATACAGTGAAATATTCCCTGTGTTGAAGAATAGGTAATTCAGTAGAAATGAGTTTATTTAATACGTCTTTATTACTGCTTTCAATTTTAATTTTTCTTTTATTTCGTTTATAAGCCTTGGAAGCACATTTATGAGAGCAATATTTTGTTATGGTACTTTTTGCATTAAATGTACATCCACAGTGCTTGCATATTTTAATAATATCAATGTAGCTGCTCATACTTTATTAATTTTTTGAGATAGTCTTATAAAATATATCTTGAAAACCGCTGTCCATGCCGGTTTTATGATATCGGTGAAAAAGTCTCCCATATTTTCTCCTAAATAATGCATACATCCACGTATGTAATAATTTCTTTTTTTTATGGATCGTGATGTCTCATACTGTCTCATGGATTCTCATGGTATATCTACCATGCATCATTTAGGAAAGGAAAAAGTGGTGTAATTGTGTCGGGGGAGAAATGGGGGAGAAAAAATAACAAAAAAACACCAATCAATGATAAACATTGATTAGTGTCTATATTTATATAACGCTCAAAATGAGTGTTATAATGATTGATTCTTATTTTTATTAATCGTTGGTAATCAGCAATTATTTGCCGATGCAAAACCTACCAAAAATATTCCCCAAAACCTCATCCGAACTAATATGACTCCCTGTAATTTCTCCCAGGAAATACATGCACTCCCGGATATCCTGACTCAGAAAATCACCGGAAATTTCTTGCTTGATTCCGGTCTCTACCCTTTGTATAGCTCCCAGGGCATGTGTCAGTGCTTCGTAATGGCGTAGATTAGTAACAATGATGTCGTTTTTACTCAATTCTGGTAAATGGGCAGCCTGGAGCAGGGCGGCTTCTAATTTGTCGGTATCTTGCTTGTATTTGGCTGAGAGGTATAGCCGTGGAGCGTTTATATGCGGAAGGAATTCTTCCTGAAGTACAGCTTGCTCTTCTTCGGAGATTTTGTCGATTTTATTAAAAATGATGATCAGTTGTTTGTCTTCTGCCCGGGGGATGATTTGTTCTGCAATTTTGTCTATTTTCTCACTGAACTGGGTGGCATCGATCATCCAGAGTACGATGGAGGCTTGATCAATTTTCCTGAAAGTGCGTTCTATCCCTAAGTTCTCTATGGTATCTCCAGTTTCCCGAATGCCGGCTGTATCGATAAAGCGGAACAAAATCCCATTGATATTGATAATATCTTCGATAACATCCCGCGTTGTTCCATGAATTTCCGAAACAATCGCCTTATCCTCATTCAGTAAATGATTGAGTAAGGTGGATTTTCCGGCGTTTGTTTCACCTACTATGGCAACCGGTATACCATTTTTAATGGCATTGCCCAGGCGGAACGAATCGGCCAGGGAAGAAATAACCTGCCGGATGTTTTCCGCTAAGAGAGAAAGTTGCCTCCTGTCGGCAAATTCTACATCTTCTTCACTGAAATCCAGCTCCAGTTCGACTAAAGAGACGAATTGTAAGAGTTGGTCCCGGAGTTTTTGCAGTTCCTGGCTGAATCCTCCGCGCATTTGCGTCATGGCCAGCCGGTGGGAAGCTTCTGATGAGGCCGATATCAGGTCGGCTACTGCTTCTGCCTGAGATAGATCCATTTTTCCGTTCAGGAAGGAACGCTGCGTGAATTCGCCGGCCTTAGCCATCCTGCAACCGCTGGCTAATAATAACCTGAGAATTTCCTGTTGGATATAGACTGATCCGTGGCAGGTGAATTCTACCGTATTTTCTCCTGTAAAGGAATGCGGTGCATGAAAAACAGCAGCCAACACCTCGTCGACTATTTCATTATCCCGTTGGATATGGCCGAAACTTAAGGTATAAGGAGCTTGTGTAGCCAGACTTTTGTCTTTTTTTACAGGATGATAAATTTTATCGCAAATCATTAACGCTTCCGGTCCGGAGATACGGATAACTGCCACTCCTCCTGTTCCGGGAGCAGTCGATACTGCACAGATTGTATGATTATCCAGGTCGATCATCCGATTTCTATTTCTTCTCCTAAAAATTTGGGTTTCTTTCCGGTTAGCATGTCGATAAAAACCTTTACACGAGCCAGTTTTTCCCTTTGCATGGTCTTGAATCCTGAACGGCGGCCTACATCTTTGGCATTATATCCACGGGCATCCAATCCGTATTTCCGGGCGATATATACGGCTCTTTCGTTGTGAAAGGGTTGAGATATTACTGTAAAACTGTTTTGTCCGAATATTTTATTGATGCGGACTACGGAATCCAGTGTGCGGAATCCGGCATAATCCAAATAAATCACACTATCGGGAATTCCTCCGGCAATCAGATCGTTTTTCATATCTTCCGGTTCATTGTAGGTCTTCCGTCCGTTATCACCGCTTACCACGATGTACCGGATTTTCCCGGCATGGTATAATTCGAGGGCTGCATCAATCCTGTATTTGAAATAGTAATTAGGTCTTTCTCCGATATATTTGGAAGCACCCAATACCAATCCTACCTTATTTTCAGGAACTTGGTTGATGTCTTTGTATATGTAATTTTTGGTGTTACGGGAAATTGTAATGTCTGCCAGGAATACCAAAATAACAACCAGTAGAAGACATATGCTGACTATCCACAACCATTTTTTCCAACTGGATTTTCGTTTTTTCATCCTCAAATCCTATTCAATACTTTGACAATCAAATCATCAAAAGAACCTTTATAATCGGTATTCATCTCGTTTGTGTACCGGTTGGCCACAACTAAACAAACAGTCATTGCCGAATGTCCCATCAGTTTGGAAAGGCCGGCCAGAGCGGAACTTTCCATTTCGTAGTTCGTAAATTGCAGTCCATTGTAGGAAAAACTTTCCAATAATTCGTTCTGATCGGGGTGGGAGAGAGCGAGACGTGCATATCTTCCTTGTGGTCCATAAAAACCGTTGGCGGAGCAGGTGATTCCTTTGACCATATCGAAACCTATCCGGTCGATCAGATCTTTATCTGCCGGAGCAAAATAAGGAGTGGCATAATCGGGCGACCAGCCGGTGTGCTTGTAAAAAGCTTCTGTTAAGCCAGTATCCGATATTTCTTTTCCTTTGTCATAGAAGAATAGTAACCCGTCCATCCCCATAGATATTTCAGAGACCACATAGCTACCGATCGGGCAATACGGCTGGATCCCTCCACAGGTGCCGACTCTTACCATGGTCAGTTTTTTTAGAATATCTTTTTCCGTACGGGATTCCAGGTCTATATTAACCAGCGCATCGAGTTCGGTGACAACAATATCGATATTGTCGCATCCAATCCCGTGAGATAAGGCTGTAATCCGTTTCCCTTTATAAGATCCTGTAATTGTACGGAATTCCCGGCTTTGCTGGTCGAATTCTATATTATCGAAATATTGAGCTACTACGGGAACCCTTCCCGGATCGCCCATCATCACTATTTTGTCGGATAATTGTTCCGGACGGATATGCAGGTGGAATGCGCTACCGTCGCTGTTGATCGGTAATTCCGATGGAGGAATGATTCGCTTCATGAATTGAAAATTGAAAATTGAGAATTGACAATTGTTTAATACAAATTGTCAATTCTCAATGGATGGTTATTTATTCCGGATATTGTTTTATTTTTTCTCCACAGTAGAAGGAGGAGTTGCCGGTTTGGCAATATTTTCCCTCATTTCGGTATCAGCCTGGATATTTTTCATTTTATAATAATCCATGATTCCCAGATTTCCGCTTCTGAAGGCTTCTGCCATGGCTTTTGGAACTTCCGATTCTGCTTCGATTACTTTGGCGCGGGCTTCCTGGGCTTTGGCTTTCATTTCCTGTTCCAGGGCGACTGCCATGGCGCGGCGTTCTTCCGCTTTGGCTTGTGCGATATTTTTATCAGCCTGTGCCTGGTCCATTTGCAGTACGGCACCGATGTTTTTACCTATGTCGATGTCGGCGATATCGATGGATAAGATTTCGAACGCAGTTCCGGCATCCAAACCTTTTTTCAATACTAATTTGGAGATGGAATCTGGATTTTCGAGTACCGTTTTATGCGATTCCGAAGATCCGATGGAAGATACGATACCTTCGCCTACACGGGCCAGAACAGTTTCTTCACCGGCACCTCCGACCAATTGCTTGATATTGGCACGGACGGTGACACGAGCTTTGGCTATCAACTGAATCCCGTCTTTGGAAACGGCTGCTACAGGAGGTGTATCGATCACCTTGGGGTTAACTGACATCTGAACAGCCATGAATACGTCCCGTCCTGCCAGGTCGATCGCAGTAGACATCTGAAAACTCAGGTCGATATTCGCTTTGGAAGCCGAAACCAGGGCGTGTACCACTTTCTCCACATGACCGCCAGCCATGTAGTGTGCTTCCAGCTCGTCGCGGGTAATGTTTCTCAGTCCCGCTTTATGCGCCTCGATCATCGCATTTACGATTACGGGGGGTGGAACCTTCCTGAGTCTCATCAGGAATAACTGTATCAGGGATATGTGCACATTAGACGCTTTGGCTGCGATCCATAGATTGAACGGCACATAATAAAAGAACACGCCAAGCAGAATGATGCCTGCCGCGATAATTACCAAGATTAAAATACTACCTTCCATAATTATATAAATTTAAATTGACGTTCCTTCTTCTTTTACTAACACTTGATTCGTGTATTTTTTATAAATCACGACAGGTTTTCCTTCATCGATAAATCCTCCGAGACTTTTTCCTTCCACAACAACTCCGTTTACGCGGATTTTTCCCATGGGAGATAAACGTGAAAGGGTAGTACCTGTATCACCTTCGTTTACTTTATCCAAGTCGTTGTCTACTTTGGAATCTATTTCTGCGGTAAGTCCGATTTTATTTATAGCTTTGGAGCGCACCAGCCAGATGAAAAGGAAGCCGAAGGTTGCGATTGACATTATTAATGTGATGGTTCCTCCTATATTTCCAAGGTACGTGTACGCATAAAAAACACTTCCGATACTGAAAATACCACCGGCAATTCCGGCGAAAGTTATGCCCGGTAATAAAAATACCTCTGCAAGCATCAGCAAGATGCTTAACAGGGCAAGGACGACGGTAATAATGATGTCTGCTGTCATTGATTTTGTTGCCTTAATTGTTTAATTTCTGCATTTCTGGCCTGTTTCTGCAAGCTATCATATTTGATGGATAAATTTTCCAGCGCTTTTTCTGCATCCCGGATTGATTGCGATAGTTTTTTCTTTCCTTCAGAAGTAGCTTTACTGTATTGTATCCGGTTATCTTCCAGCGATTTTTCCGCGTTATCCAATGCGTTCTTTACCTGTTGCGATTCAGAGAAAAGGCTTTTGGCAGCATGACTTTCAAAATCATTCAGATTATGGTAGATGATGTTGTCATTGATAACAAATATGAAATCCCGCTTACCCGATTTTTCCGTATGATTCATTTGAGAAAACTTTTGTTGCAAAAGTGCAGCATAATTTTCTCCGCCGATCCAGGTATCTTTGATAGATGTTATTTTTGCTCTTTTTTTCAGGACTTCCTGGTTTTCACTATTCACTCTTTTCTTTTCCGGATTCGGAATAAACGTGTAGATAATTACTTTTCCTTCCGGTTGGAAACGATCGCTGGCAAAGTATCCGATCTCGTTGAGTTCGTCTATGGCCAGCATATAGTCGTTAAAGGTGGAATTAAAAGGCATGCCTAATTGTTCAGGGGCCAGGTAACTTTCATTATTATTGTTATAACGGGTGATGAACAGGTCGTATCCTCCGATAGATCCGTGTCCTTCGGATGCAAAATAAATGGTTACACCATCATTGAGAACAAAAGGATAACAGTTGTTTTCAGAACTGTTGATTTCATCCGATAATTTAACTTCATCTCCCCATTTATCTAATAATTTAACCTGTGAGTACAATTTATAAATGCCACCTGAATCTTTTTTTGCATAATATCTTTTATTTTCCAATTGATTGGTGTAAATGAACTCCTTCCCGTTTTCGGATTCTTTAAGCGAACCTGCTTCTTCCCCCAAACGATAATGGGAAAGGAACTCTTCTTTATCAACAATCAGGCTGTCAATGATTTGGATATCCTCGGTGTATTTTATTAACCTGGCGGCTCTTTTGGCTTGTTCAAGTAAGGGTTTAATGGCTTCAATTTCTTTGGTTTGTTTTTTCTCATCCAGGCTACCAATATATTTCTCATAAGCTTCTTCCGATTGGCTGAAGTCATATTGCATGAAATAAAGCTTTCCCAAATAAAGGTTAGATGCTTCTATTTTTTTCGATGCGGCAAATTTCAGATATTTTTCAGATGCCTGGTATTCTCCGGTTTCAAAAAGACAAACGCCGTACCATTGGTTGTATGAAGCATTGGAAGGGGTGCTCGTGACTAATTTTTTAACGGCCGGTTTGATTTCTTCATACTTTCCTTCGAGATATAACTTTTTGATCTCTGTCAGGTTTTGTCCGGAAAGGGTGTGACAGGAAAAAAAGATAAGCAGGGATATGACGAAAGAGTTGTATTTCATACGAAAATAATTGACAATTGAAAATTTAAAATTGAAAATTGGCAAAGGCCTATCTTCGGTTGAAAATGATATATTATTTTATATTCCTGGGTGAATGGGAATATACATAAATGTTTCATATAGATTTTGTATTTTTGATTTTGTACAAAACGACCAGTTGTTTAATGCGAATCATTTTCAAATTCCAAAAGTAGTATATTTTATGGAAAATTGCAAATATACACCAGCTGGTTTTCTTTGATTGTATTATTTAGAAGATCTGTTCAGGAAGATAATTATCCAAATGATTTTAATGAGGGAGGCTGGTATTAATAAATTAGATTATATACAGCTCGTAGATTCATCTTAAAAATAGCCTGCTTTAAAACAAATCCGGAAGTATTTCTTTGGTACAAAACAAATTCTCTATTTTTGTAAAACAATTATGTATTGTTTAGAAGTATTTTAATCAGCAAGTACGACTACTGGATCATAGAAATCAGAATGGGGAACAAATGAACACAAAAATCTTTTTAATCGCAGCATTAGCCATAGGTTTGACTGCCTGCAATAATTCATCGAAAACAAGTACAGAAACAAAAAACACTGTTTCTACAACAACCGATTCGATACAAATCTTAAAAGTTTCAAGAATCGAAAACGAAAACCAACTGCCCAAAGAAATAACCTACAACGGGAAAATGAAAGAATCTATTCGTTTTATCGACAAATTGGGAGAACACCTTGTAATCACCACCGAAACAGGAATTTTTGTCAATGAAAAATTCAAGCATGAAAATGAAGGCTGTGATGCTGAATTATTTGCCTATCATTTTGATATTAAAGGAAATTTTTATACTCAAACATGGAAAGTGTATGATTTTATTTCTGATTGTCCGGTGGATATCGCCGCTGAATTTGTTCCCAATACATTACAAGTAACAGATTTGAATCAAAACGGTATAGCCGAAACGTGGATGGTGTACAAAACTGTTTGCCATGGCGATGTAAGCCCTTGCAATATGAAAGTAATTATGTACGAAGGTTCTCAGAAATATGCTATGCGTGGGGAAGATAAAATTGTTTTGTCAGAAACTGAAGTTTATGGAGGCGAATATTCATTTGACAATGCATTTAAAAATGCTTGTGACGAATTTCGTGAATTTGCCCTTAACCTGTGGAATAACAATGTAATTGGAAATTTACATTAAAAATAAACAGGTGGAGTACCGGCAACTTTATTTTACAAATTGTGGTTTACGCTGTTTTAAGTGGACTTTCCCTTTCCGGTTGTGGGTTTGGTTGGCTTATTTCTCATTTAAAAAGAAAAATCAAATGAAATGACGGTGGAATTGCAAAAAATAAAAACTTAAAATAAATTCTCAATAAAAAATAGTTACTCTTATAGGCTGTGTCTAAGTTGTGCTTATGAAAAAAATGTCGGAAATATATAAAAAAACACAATTAATCATCCTAACCCTTTGCGTAACGGCGAGTATGACAAGGAAGTAAATATTTAAAAACAAAAACAGCCACATTTTTAATGTAACTGTTTGATAATAAAAAGTGATCCGGTTGAGATTCGAACTCAAGACCCACAGCTTAGAAGGCTGTTGCTCTATCCAGCTGAGCTACCGGACCATCCTTATTTTTGCGGTTGCAAAGGTAGATAAATTAATTTTAACGGACAAGGGTTGAATGAAAAAGTTTTAGAAGGCTTGTGAATAAATAGTTTTAAGATATTTATTGAAACTCATTCATTGATTTTTGAAATAAATCTACATACAATCCTACATGATAACCATCCATTAAGGCATGATGCACATGGATGGAAACTGACATCATTTTTTTCTTGCCTTCTTCTTTCATTTTTCCAAAAACAATTTTGGGTATGCTGTCGCAGAAGGAAAAAGCCCTCGCATGGGAAAAAGATGTGAAGTCAAGCCAGGGAATGGAAGAATAGTGAATAATGTTTTCTCCTGATGTCGCAGGTATAAGTCCGCTGCTATTTTGAACTCTGTCGATTTCTTTCTGTGCGTCCTGATAAAACTTTTCAAAATCGGTATGGTAGTCCATATAAGCAAAACCAAAAGTACCATTATTTCTGTTAATGGTTGGAGATGCATTTATCTGTTCGTAAATAACGACCTCTTCTCCCTGAATTCTGTATTTGAAAGGTGTTATTTGGTTCGCAGCCCATAGAGATTTATACAGGTAGCATAAAAAGAATGATATATTTCTCTGTTTGGCATAGCTATATGCTTTTGTGCAGTCTATAGAAACGGTGACTCCGAAAAAAGGCTCTTCAAATTTTCGAAAGAAGTGGAAGTGATCTTTTCGTTCCCAGGTATTTATATCTAATGTATAAGGCATAATGTTAATGGATTGATTTATTTTTTGCAAATAAGCACAAAGATAATGCTTTTAGGTGATAAATGGTTGTGCTTATTTCAAAATATTTCCCACTGCATTTCACTGATACAAAGAGTTTTGATTTTTCGGGATAAAATATCTAGAAAATAAATTACAAAAAGATTTGGAGTGTAAATAAAAAAGTTCTACTTTTGCACTCGCTTTTCGCCCCGGCAG
>JAVBLA010000042.1:0-37994 GCA_031553775.1 Bacteroidales bacterium | reverse complement strand
TGTAAAGTAAAGCCGGTTTCCAATTGAACCTTCCCGGAATAATTTCCTCTTAATTCCAGGGTTACTCCTTTTACTACCGAGCCTGTGGCATTTACTTTTTGAAAAATATCTCCCCATTCGTCAGAACCGGCCGCTTCCAGTGCAAAGGTGTTATCCAATTGAGTATAAAATCCTTCCAATGTAAATCCCCAGATATATGATGCTGCTCCCCGGTCGTAATTGAAGGATGCGCTGAAACTGTTGGATCTCTCTTCTTCGAGGTTGTCTGCCAGTTGGATCCTCGATACTCCTCCTCCTGCAAAGGAGATATGCATATCGGTGTCAAATGCCTGGGGAGCACGGAATCCGGTACTCCAGGATGCCCTGAACTGAGTAAACTTACCCAGCTTGTATAAAGCGGATATACGGGGATTTACGATGATATGATCAACCAGGTTGTGTTTATCTGCACGTAGGCCCAATAAGAGATTCAAATTTTTATTGACTTCCCAGTCACTTTGAAAAAAGATACCGGCATCTTTTGTTGTCTGATCGATAAGATAGGAATATGCCGGGATTTCGTCGTAAACATCATCGTACAAATATTCTGTTCCTACTGTTAACAGATTTGTGCCGGAGAGGAACCTGGCGAGTTTGTAATTGAACTGGAGTCCGGCCTGGAATGTTGTATTATCGGTATGCCCGTAAGGCGGATTTCTCAAATGCTGTTCATAAGCTATGGTATCCGATTCGTCCGGCATAATTCCCGTATAATGTTTTCTTTTTGTATTTTGTGCAGCCAGGGATGCCATTAAGGAACTTTTACCATCGTTGAAATCCCATTCATAATCAATTCCGCCGGTCAGTATATTGTGTGTCCTTTCTTCCGATTGTTGAGTCAGGTAAGCCGGCTTTTCTACCATTTCGCCTCCGTAGCGATATTCATAAATGCTATTCAGGTTCAATCCGACTTTTTGATTTTCAGTGGGTTTCAAAAAAGACTTAAACCCAAATGTATTGGCCTTTAAGGCGGAAATTTCGGAAAAATTATCTCCTTTTTCATCGTAATAATCCCGTTCCCGCCGATTGACGAATAAGGCAATCCCTGTATTCCGCTGTTTGGAAACAATACTTGTATTTACTTCGACCAGGTTATCTGTGCTTGTTCCATCGATGCCCGATTCATTCAGTGAAACATCATAGGAATTGCCGGATGGGATTTTCGTAATGATATTTACAGTTCCTCCGATGGCAGAAGAGCCATACAAAGCAGAACCGCCACCACGAACAATTTCAATCCTCTCTATTATATTGGAGGGAATCTGATCCAGACCATATAAACCCATAACCGAACTGAATATGGGACGTCCATCTATTAATATCTGGGAATACGATCCTCCTAAGCCGTTCATTCGCAATTGGGAATAATTACAAGTCTGACAATCTGTTTCTACCCGGAGTCCTGTAGCATAACATAAACCTTCGGAAAGCGTATTGGCCTGGACCTTTACCAATGATTTCCCATCGATTACTCCAACAATTACAGGAGATTCCGTTTTCCGTTTGGCAGTCCGGGTTGCCGTTATGACCACCTCGTCTAAAAGCAAAGGAGATTCTTCCAGTTCGAAATTCAATTCGACAGTTTGTCCCTTTGTAACTGTAACCTGTTTTTTTTGGGTTTTATATCCGGTAAACCGAGCTTCGATCCAGCAGTCTCCTTCCGGCAGATTGGTCAGCATATAATGCCCGCTTTCATCGGTGGATGTTCCTGTATTGGTTCCTGTAACTACAATATGTACAAAGGGCAGATGCTCTCCTTTTGATTTCACATCTCCAAATACATTGGCATCTGTTTTTCTCTGGGCCGATAGTTGGGTACATAAGATTACAGCCGTAAAAAGTAAATAAATCCGTTTCATATTATTTTTCAAGTTTCCCTATTAAATCAATGACCTTTTTCCTCATAGACTGAAAAAACAGAAATCGTTCTCTTTCTGCAGATCCGCTGAGAACCAGTGATTTTTCTATAATTCCGCTAATCCACTTCTCCGTTTCCATACAAAAAAAGCTATTGTGAGTGCTCATTCCATTGATAATAAAGATATTGATTATTGCAGAAGTGATTCCATCCCATTTTATTATCATTAAGCTGTTCTCAGGTTCAATCAGGCTATAATGCATTTTAAAAGAGGCATCGTTATTATTCCCTTTTTGTTCTGTTTCTGCCCATCGTTCAACATTTTCTAATACTTGTAAAAGTTGTTTACATAAAAGAACGGCAATGTTTTTATCTTCAAATTTATTCAAATCGTAATAATACTCTAACAAATGGAGAGTCGTATCTATCGTATTCTTTACCCATACTTCGTTTGAAGATACTCTTTCGTAACTTTTACCGATGATTTGATGATATTCAGATAATTCTTTTTGATAGGGATATGTTATAAACTTATCAAAAGAAATATTTTCTTTAGAACACATCTGGTACCAGACATATACTTTAAAAAGCATAAGTTCTGCAAATGGCATCACATGAAAAAAAGGAATATCTTCCGCGATATAATAAATTTCTTTTGTTTTGGAAGATGCCAGTATTTCAAATCTTTCGGATACTTGTTTTATGTGCGAAAAATAATTATTTATATAATTTCCCTCAATGAGACATGAACGGTGAAAAATAACATTATCAGACTGAAGATTTAATATTGAATCTACGGATATATCAAAATGCCTGCAAAGAGTCCTTAATTCCAACATTGAAAGTCCTTTTTCTCCTCTGATCCTTCTATAGGCTGAATCTGGGCTGATTTTTAATAAGTCGGAAATTTGGTCTGCCAAGCGGACATGTACCGGAAGTCTTGATTTCAGTGTTTCAAAAAAATACTTTTGGATTTCCATAATTTTATTTGTAAAGTTTCAGAAATATGTAATTCTTTTTTTGCAAAAAATACTATAATCTTCCATCCGAAAAATTATTATACTCAAAAAATCTGTAATGACCGGGACATTATATTTTGATTACTATTAAAAACTAAAAATGGTATCGTTGAGCTTGTAATTCCATTTTGACCAAAGATTTTTTCTTATTTTCTTTGCGTTTTCAACGCACGAAAGTTCAGTATAAAAGAACCGTGAATTTCAGAAATATAATGATGTTTACGAGGGTATGTTAACTGTTGATTTGGTTGATTTTTCTGTTTTTAATAACTAAAACAACTAAATATTATGAAAGGTTTTCCGGGATGGAACTTTTATAATTTGTGTTCTACATTCATTTTTTAAAGCAAGAATCAATTCATTGCTTAAATTTAAACTATGCTCATGATGGTAAAATTAGTTCTTCTATTCTCGATTGTATTATTTTTTCAGGAAATTTTTGCTCAGAGAAGTTTCCCCCCGGAAACAAAAAATAACCGCTATCCGCTGGTCAGTGAATATAATAATCCATTGCCATTTCAATCTGCATCCGGCAAAAAATCTCTGTCGTTAATGTCTTACGCTTTGAACGATAGTATAAGGATAAATAGTTCTGATAATTCAGGGAGAAGAGGGTTTCAGGAAAACCTCAATGATTTTTATCCGGTCAATGACATCGATTCGACAACCGTTGTTTTCATTTCATTATTGCTGTTTGTGTATGGAGTCTATGTCAGACGGAAATGTTTAGACTGAAATTTTTGAAAGATCTCATGAGTTTCGGACCAGTCTGACTCCTTATCTGAAGTGTGTTCTGTAAGTCTTTTCCTGTGTAAGTTCCATCTGCTGAATTTATTATTGTTACAGATGGAATAATATTTTTTTGTAATCTCAAAGCCAGGCTTTAAAACCAGCTGGCATAATTCCTGTTAATTTCAATTCTTTTTTCAGTTTTTGTTCGTATCTTTGAAAAAATAGATCAAAATTTTATGTGTTAACTAAAAAACAAGAAGGTCATGAAACGATTTTTTTTATTATTAGTTGTTCATCTTATGGTGGCAAGTGTTGTATTAGCCAACAATGACAAACTTATTACCACAGAGCAGTTACCTGCTAAAGCCAAACAGTTTATCGAAACTTATTTTCCTGAAGCAAAAGTATCTTATGCTAAAAAAGAGTCGGAAATCTTCGAAAAAAGTTTTGAAGTCATTTTTGCCGATGGACACAAGGTGGAATTCGATGGTAACGGGGAATGGAAAGATGTAGATTGTAAGTTTACACAAGTTCCGGAAGGCATTGTGCCCGTGCAAATAACTAACTATGTAAATGCTAATTACAAGGAAATGAAAATTATAGAAATCGACCGGGATAAGCGGGATTATGAAGTGAAATTGAGTAATGGCCTTGAACTTAAATTTGATTTGAATTTTAACCTGATAGATGTCGATAATTAAATATAAAAAATCAGTCGTATTTTTTCTTTTTTTCTTTCTATTGCTAATCACTTTCGGATGCAGTAAAAATAAAAACAACAGGGAAAATTGCATACAATACATCGATTCCTTAAGAATAGGCTTAGGCGATTCAAATCTCCGGGTAGCCGTTATTCATCCTGAGATAAATAAAGCAGTCAGGCCTTATGCATTCATTTATAACGATCACCTTATAGTTCTGAATAAAGCAAATGAATTTTATACATTTACGTTGGATTGTTTTGATCGTGATGCGGTATTTGAAGGGCAACTGAATACAATATGATTCTACCGGAGCCACTGTTAAAAAAGAAACCAAACTGGAATTGCCCGGATCAAAACGGCATACTATTATTTTTAGAGAAGATGAATTGGACACCATCCCGGTCGCCAATGATATTTTTTATGATTTACCGGCATCTCACGGCGAAATAACCAGTAAAGTAAATGGAATAACAGTTATTAATTATACTTATTTTGCCAATGATCCGGAAGATCGGCCGGAATCTCCCGATAGAAATTTATTGAAAACTACATTCATCCAACGCGATTCCAGTTTAATCAGAATCAACTGGAATAATATTCAATATCGAAATCCAGGTTCCAATTTTTAGTTAACAACGGCCAAACACAGATGAAGATTAACAAAACAAACGCAGCCCGCTTACTGGATAAAACAGGAATCTCTTACAAATTAATCCCTTACGAAGTAGATGAATCCGACCTGAGTGCCGTTCATGTAGCCGCTCGATTGAACGAGCCGGTTGAGCAGGTTTTTAAAACCCTTGTTTTAAAAGGAGATAAAACCGGCTATTTTATTTGTATTATTCCGGGGGACGAAGAGGTGGACCTGAAAAAAGCGGCTAAAGTTTCCGGAAATAAGAATTGTGAGATGATTCCTATGAAAGACTTATTATCCGTTACCGGATATATCAGGGGAGCCTGTTCTCCGATCGGAATGAAAAAACTTTTTCCTACTTATATTCATGAAACCTGTTTGGATTTTGAGTATATTTATGTCAGTGCCGGGCAACGCGGACTTCAGGTTCAGATTGCTCCAAAGGATTTAATCTGTATAGTTAAGGCGGAAATAGTATCTTTATTAGATTTTTCATGCTGAAAAAATGTATCGAAATATTAAAAATAAATATTTTCCAGTACAAAACCTAGGGTGCATGCGTTATTATTTGTATTATAGCAAACGTTTCAAATTTTGAAAATAATACCATGAGAAAAAAGATCAGTTTTATTATTGGAATCCTGTTTGTAATTTCCGGTCTTTCCGCACAAGAAAAAAAAGAAGAGAATGAGCCGGCCGGACACATCAAAGTTTCTACCAAACAATTGGCCCTTGATCCAGGCCGAATCCCTCCGGATAAAAACATTGCAACTTCATGGATCCGTTCTCTCTACGAACGGGGAAAACCTACGGTTTATCTCAAAAGCAAGGATGAATTGCAATATATCGGAATGCCTGCAGGAGGTATCACCGCAGGAGGCGTATATCTTGGCGGAGATGGCCGGTTGTGGTTATGGGATATATTCAATGAAGAAAAAGAAGGAGTGGAGCCCAAGCTCCTCCGTTGGAATGATATGGATGTTCGTCCCCGCGACGGAGCCTGTTATCTCGAACCGGCGAAAGATGTGCATCCTTTACAACAGGGCTTTATCCTGAAATTCGAATACGGCGGACAAACTGTTTATAAAGTACTGGAAGAATCGTACTGGGACGAAATATCATTTGAGGCTACTTATCCCATCGGTACTATTCGTTATACAGATAAACATTTACCCGTAGAATTGACATTACAGGTTTTTTCCCCTTTTATCCCGCTGAATGAAGACGATTCCGCTCTTCCGGCAACTATTCTTTCTTTTTCGGCAAAGAATACAGGTAACTCCCAGGTTAATCTTTCCATTTTGGGCTTTCTGGAGAATAAAACCAGTATCCGGTCGGCTAACCCTACTGTTTGCCGGCGATTGAATGAAACCGTGAAATCAGGTAATTTTGTGGCCATTTCGGAAAGTTTACAGGTACTGAAAACAGAACAACAGGAAGAACTGGCCGGAAAGCCGGACTACGGAACGATGTGTATTGCTGCTTTGGATCAAAAAGCCAGGGCTTTTGCCGATATATTACCCTGTAACTTACCCACATGTTTTGACCGTCAGGAGATTCAGGAACTTACCAAGCCTATCCAGGAGCCTTTGACCGGTGCGGTTCAAACAGATTTGAAAATTGCGCCCGGAACAAGCCGGAATGCCGATTTTGTGATTTCATGGTATTTTCCCAATCTGAAAGTCAGCGACCAGGTCAAAGACAATGGACGTTATTATCAGAATCGATTTTCATCAGCAACCGCGGTTGCCCTGTATGTTGCCGAAAACTTTGAAAGATTATCTTCTACTACCAGGCTTTGGCTGTCTACCTGGCAGGAATCGACTCTTCCTCATTGGTTTCTGGAAAGAACTTTAGTCAATGTAGGTACCTTGGCCACCGCCAACTGCCATCGTTTCAGTAGTGGACGTTTCTGGGCCTGGGAAGGCGTGGGAGCTTGTGCCGGTACCTGTACGCATGTCTGGTATTATGCACAGGCAATGGGGCGTTTATTTCCTGCATTGGAAAGGGATTGCCGGGAGCGGACCGATCTGAATATCGCTATGCAGGAAAACGGAGGAATTATTTTCCGTGCGGAAATGGAAAGCCGCCCTGCCATCGACGGACAGGCAGGTTGTGTGCTTCGTTGTTACCGGGAACATCAGATGAGTACAGATGATCGTTTTTTGAAAAGGAACTGGCCGAATATCAAGCGTGCCGTACAGTTTATCATTGATCAGGATAGAAATGGGGATGGAATGGAAGATACTCCCATGGAAAATACACTGGATGCTGTTTGGGATGGTGAAATAGCCTGGATTGTAGGAGTCTGCATAGCAGGAGTCCGTGCCGGAGAAGAAATGGCCAAAGAGTCAGGCGATTTGGAATTTGCCCGGATCTGTTCAGAGTATGTCCGCAAAGGAAGTAAGAATATGGATAAATACCTGTTTAACGGGGAATATTATATTCACCGGCCGGATAAAGAAAAAGGCCGGGCCAACCTGGGTTCTTACAATACCTGCCATATAGATCAGGTATTGGGCCAGGCCTGGGCGCATCAGGTAGGTTTGGGACGCATACAGGACAGGAAGAAAACCCTGTCTGCGCTGAGGGCATTGTGGAAATATAATTATACGCCGGATGTAGGTCCGTATATTTCTGTGAACAAAGGAGGACGCCCGTATGCCTTGCCGGGAGAAGGCGGTATGATTATGAATACCAATCCGAAGAACGAACCGAAGCCTTATGGTGATAATGTAAGCTGGCAGATGGGTTATTTTCATGAATGTATGAGCGGATTTGAATACCAGGTGGCGGCTCATATGATTGCAGAGGGAATGACGGATGAGGGAATGGTATTAACCCGTTCTATCCATGACCGTTATCATGCGTCTAAACGGAATCCCTTCAATGAAATTGAATGCAGCGACCATTATGCCCGTGCTATGGCTAGTTATGGGGCTTTCATTTCTGCCTGCGGATATGAATACCATGGACCGAAAGGGTATATGAAGTTTGCTCCGAAATGGGGTCAGGAAGACTTCAAAGCTCCGTTTACAGCAGCGGAAGCTTGGGGAACCTATGTGCAGCAATCTCGTGGGGATCAGGTTTTGTGTACTTTGCAACCCCGGTATGGAAAAATAGAACTGGAATCTTTCGGCTTGGAATCAATCCGGGGAAAATCTTTCCGGTCGGTTGCAGTAAGCTTAGATGGAAAAACGATTCCGGCTACTGTAATGCAACAGGGAACCGATGTCATGATTTCTTTTTCCAGTCGCATTAGTGTACCGGCGGATCAAATATTGGAAATAAAGGTTTCGAGGTAAGAGAATGAATGGAAAATAGCCGGCTTATATTCCTGTTTTTGAAAATTAAAAATTAATTGTCTATATTAGAAAAAAATCAGGTAAAGTATTGTCAGAGAACGATAGGAAAAAAACATTGAAAAAAATAAACGATCAGTATCTTTGATCCGATTTTGAATCGATGGTTCAGTCAATGTTTTTACAATAACTAGGCAAAAGACTGAATTTCATTTTCTTGTCACTTTACCTGATTTTGTGGAATGTTGCTTTGTGAAAAACGGCCTTCTAATTCTAATACGTATGCCTTTACCAGAAAGTGAGAAAGAAAAGTACCGGCTGCTTCAATAGGGATATTTGGGGCAGCTTTTTTTATTTTTCCGGGTTTATTTTTTATTCGGGCGTGGAAGGGAAATTCCCCACGATTTATTCGGGATATCACCCATGTTTAACACTAATTTTCCTCCTTTAAGAAGTTCTGAAGCTGGAAACCAGAAAGTTCTCAGTTCTTTTCCATTGAGAGTTGCACTTTGGATATATTTATTTTTCTTCGATACATTTTTCGCTTCGATAATGAATTTTTCTCCACGGCCGTATTGTTTGCCCAGGTCGATTACAGTTTTTTCATATAGGGGACTTGCTATTTCGTATATCGGAGAAGCATTACATCCTCCATCGGTCTGAAACAAGCCGATGGAAGCCATGACTAGCCAGGCGCTCATTTGTCCCTGGTCTTCATCGCCCAGATAAGCATTCCCAACCCCATAACCATAATACCGGTCGATGATGGAACGGCTCCAATGTTGTGTCAACCAGGGATGATTCGCCCAGTTGAACAGGAATGCGAAGTGCATGGATTGCTGGTTGCCCTGTACTACGGGGAAATCCCAGTATTGATCGTTGGGGGCGTTATACCTCCAGGGCTCACTTGCTTCGAACCCCCATTCCAAACGGCCTACGAAATCTTTTTCACCGAGTATTCTGGCCAGTCCCGGAATATCCTGTGGAACGAAATAACTTAATTGCCAGGCATTCCCTTCCACATAATGATGGTTTGCGCCGGAGTGGAACGGATCGAAATCAGCCACAAACTTTCCATTGCTTTCACGCATATGTGCATATCCGTTATCCGGATTGATGGCATTTTTCCACCAATTTCCCCGGTCGGCAAAAATTTCGTATTCTTTTATTTTTCCTAAGGATTTGGCGAATTGGGCAACCGTCCAGTCATCGTAAGAATATTCCAGTGTATTGGAAAAACGTCCGATATCCGAAGGAACATATTTGTATTTAAGATAGGATTCCAGGTCGCGGTTCCCGGCAAAACCTCCGGCAACGTGCGTGGCAGGAGTTGTTTGCATTTTTACCATTGCCTCCAGTGCTTTACCGGTATCAAAATCCCGTATTCCCATCTGGTATGCACTTACAATCAATGGAATTTCATGTTCTGCCACCATTACAGGAATGTATTTCATTCCTGCCGGTCCTTTGGCTAACCAGCCGTCTGTATCGTACATGGCTAATTGGGAGTGTACCCATTGGGATGACCATTCCGGAGTTACCAGGTTCCAGAATTGGTTCAGGTTCCAGAATGTATTCCAGAAAGCATCGCAACCTAAAGCCAGATGATCCGGATTTGTGAATTTTTGTTTTATGCCTCCGGCCGACATCCATTCACCATTGACGTCACTCCAGGTATTTCGGCAAAGTGCCCGGTACATATTGGTGTAGAAGCGGATTTTTTCCAACCGGTCGCTGGTGGTGATCGATACCCTCGACAAAATGTCGTTCCAGGTTTTTTTCTGGTTATCGACTATTTGATCAAAATTCCAGCCAAAAGGGTTGCTGATCTCGGTTCGTAAATTTTCCGAAGCATTTTCCAGGCTTACCAGGGAAATCCCTGAACGAACCTGAACGGTATTCGAAATTTTTGTATCGAATTCTACATATGCACCGGCATCTTTGATGTTTTTGGCTTCGAAAGATGTCGATTTCCTGATCTGGTCGTCGATCCATCCGCCCATATTCTTAACAGGCCGGTCGAATTCGATGACGAAATAGATGGTATAGTCCTGATCGGCATCGTTGCTCCATACATGCGGGGAAAGTTGATGGCTGTGACCTTCTATCCGGAAGTCGCTGACTTTATCTATTTGTATATCCACTAATTGGTAGTTGTATTCTGCTTCGATATGCAGGTCGATCATTACCCGTCCGTCTTTGTCTTTCGGGAAAGTGTAGCGTTGGAATCCGCAGCGGGTGGTAGCTGTTATTTCCGCCAGGATATCCGTATCCGTCAAATATGCTTTATACAATCCTAAAGGAGCTTGTTCGCTCGATTTATCGATCCGGGAGCGGTAGCCCGAATCCGGATCAGACTGGTCTCCTGTCTGGATCTGTAAAGGACCGTTGGTAGGCATCATGCCCAGGCCGGCCATTGTCCATTCATGGATATGACTGAAACATCCTATCGATTCGAACGAGGGTTGGTAACCGGCCTGCCATCCCCTGTTCTGGTTATCCGGACTTAGTTTAACCATGCTGAACGGCATCCAGGGACCCGGAGCGATCATCCACCGGGAATGTGCCGTCCCCATCCTCGTATCTACATAACCGGCATAGGTTTGGACCGGTTGAGGGCTACGTTTGATGTCCCCGCTGGAGATACTTTGTCCGTTTATCAGGATCTTGTAGGAAGAGTTTACTTCCGACCCGACGGCAGGCATGGGGACCTCAAACTGGTATCTGGCAGTATCCAGGCGGGACGTAAATATTTTTTTTCCATCCAGTTCTACCGTTAATTCCGGTCTGCCCTGAAGATGCTCTACATCGATTAGTAAGGGTTGGAATCGTTTCTCTTCATTCTTCATTTCGTAATTGCCGGCTTTTATTTCCCGGATGAAAACCTGATCCGGTTGTTCCGTACGGACAGGGGATGAGGCTTCCAAACGCACATCGTCAAAAACGATCCAGGAGCCTTCCAGTATGGTCAGTGTGATTTTGTTTCCGCCTTCCCGAATCACTCCTTTTTGTATGGGGATCTCTATCGTTTGGTTCTTTGTGCCAGATTGGATGCCATATATGGCGGAGTCGGAGCTCCCTTTCAGCAAAAATTCCCGGTTTTGAATATCATTGATCGATACTTTCAAAAGCGATTTACCCGGATGGGAATCTAGCAGATCGATGATAAACCTGAATGCTATATTGTCCTGTATTTCACTGATACCGAACAGGATATTGATATCATGTGTACGTATACCGGAGGTAGATCCCGTACCGGCCCAGGCATCGTCCGGCCCGGGAAGTACGTAAGGAAAATCTTCTTTTGGAAGAGATTTTCCGATCAGGAAATATCTGTCTTCATATCCGAAATCTTTCGCAAGGAATTGATTGTAATCCGATGGACCTAAGGCCAGTTCTGCCGAAGAATGGTTGTGCGTGCCGATATTCCATACGGTAAAATTTTGAGCCTGAGTCAGATGGTGGCTTAATAAAATTGCGGTACAAATTAAAAACTTTTTCATGGTATAATCTTTGAGTAAAAGAATGGTTTTAAATGTATATACATATATACATATTTCAACTACAAAGAAAATACAATCCTTTGAAAAATCAAAAAAAACGGATGTTTTTTTATCTCCTTTTACTCAAAATAATTGCAATTTGAGTCCTAAAGACAGGTGCAGATAATCGGTCGGCTTAAGATAATCGTTATCGACAGCGCTGACGATGTACAGTTCATTAGTGCTTATTTCATAGAAAAATGTCAATGCCTTTCCGAAGTTCCTTTTGTGAGTCGGGATTTTATAGGTAATCCGTTGTCCGATATAAATATTCGTCCGCAGCTTTGTAGAGAAATTGTAATATTTGTTGGGATAACGGGATGGTTCTTTTCCCCAGAATTCTTCTCCGAAAACGGTATTGAAGTAGAGTCCGCAGGCGAAAGGTTCGATGATCCAGTCTTTATTGCCGGGATTGATACTCCATGGAATAAAGTTTTGTTTCAGTGTGAAACAGACTTTATCATGATCGGTTTCATATTTCGGGACCCATCCGAGCATGACATCCGTTTCCCATTGATTGTTTTTTCCGTAATCCCATCCGGTACCTACCGAGATTAGTCCCATGGACCCTGCATATTGCGTCTTAAGGTAGCTGGGAATCAGGTTGTTCCATGCTGAATGATATTTAACGATCCGTTCTTCGTACTTGCTGTCCTGAGAACAAACGGCTGTATGGTAAGAAGCAAATAACGTGATCAGAATAAAGTATTTAGAAATATACAACTTCATATTGATATAGGTCATCAGGGGTTATTGTGAATAATAAGTATTTATGTTTTGCAATATTCGATGTACCATAATAAATGACTCCGTCACCGAATATATCGTCTGCAGTGATTTGATGATCATGTCCGTTCAGGCAAAACTGGAGATTGGGAAATTCCCTGATATAGCGTTGAAAAACACGGGCGACATTATTATTGAATTGTTCTGAGTAGGGACGGGCATGCATGGCAACGACTGTTTTTTCATGTTCTTCCTGCCGGTTTTCCAATTGGTTTACGAGAAATTCGAAATCCGGTACCGGATGAGAATAATCGTATTCGATCGCATTGGTATTTAAACAGATAAATTTGATATTTCCGGCTAAAAAAGAAAAATTTTCTTCTCCGAAAATTTCATGATGTATCTGATTCCCGTTTGCTAAACAGTCGTGATTACCGAGTAAAACTACATATGGAACGTTCAGTCCATTTAAAATATCACGCATCCAGATAAATTCCTTGGTTAGTCCGAAGTCGGAAACATCACCTCCATGGATCACGAAATCGATATCTGTTCGTTTATTGAGGGCATTTACAAATGCTTCCGTATCGTTATACCAGCCTTGTGTGTCTCCTATTACGGCGAAACGGATGGTTTGCTTTCCGGCGCAGGCTTGTTCTATACGGGCGATATTTTTGGCATTGATACCTGTCTCTCCTTTGATTCGGCCGTCGTAGGGGTGGTATTCGAAGGCTTCGCAGCTGGTTAATGTTAGTATTGAGAGGAAGGAGAGGAGATTAAGAATTGAAAATTGAAAATTGAAAATTGAAAATTGGTTAAGGCCGATTTTCGATTGAGAATTGAAAATTGAAAATTTCATTTGGGATGATTTGTAAAATGATTTTCTATAAGTTTACCTGTGAGGATGTTAAAAGTCGATCTTGATCGTCATTGCGAAGGCAAAGCCTGAAGCAATTTCCTGCCAATCGCGAGAGTTTACTTCGCTATTGCTCGTAATGACGTGATTTTAAGCATTACCTTAGGGGAAACTTGTAAATAGTCATAATTTGTAATGTGGTTGATGCAAAGGTACGAAGAATGATTTTAACAGCTTCGTACCTTTGAAATATTTATATAATTGTTTGAATAGCTGCCAGATCGTCTTCATCCATCAGTTTTTCTTTCAGGTGCCTGATAGTGCGGTTGCCTCTGTAATGTCTGAACCGGGCTGTCATCCTGTCAAAAATGTAATATACAACGGGTACTACGATCAGCGTCAGGATCATGGAGCTGGCTAATCCGCCGATGATAACCCAAGCCATTCCGTTTTTCATTTCGGCACCGTCTCCGGAAGCCAAAGCGATGGGAAGCATACCGAATATCATAGCGAAGGTGGTCATCAGGATGGGGCGCAAGCGTTCTTTCCCGGCTTCGATCAGGGCGGTGAAAGTATCCATATTTTTATCTCTTTTCATGTGATTGGTGAAATCGACCAGGAGGATGGCATTTTTGGCAACTAATCCGATCAGTACGATCAAACCGATGATACTGAATATGTTCAGGTCGTTCATGGTCAATGCCAGCGCCAGGAATGCTCCGACCATTGACAAGGGGATCGAAAACAGGACTACTACCGGGTCCAGCAGGGAATCGTACAAAGCAACCATGATCAGGTAAATCATTACGATAGCGGCTATGAATGCGAATGCCAGGCTTCCGAACGCATTGGCTTGTTGCTCCATACTACCTCCCGGTTTTACTTCCACTCCGGCGGGAATTTTACCTTCAAAGGCAGAGGTGATTTCGGAGCCTACTGTTCCGGAAGGTCTTCCCACTACATTCGATTTAACGGTGATAGAGGAGATCCGGTCGGTACGTTCCAGTGTAGACGGTCCTAATCCGTATTTAACATCGGCAATTTGATTCAATTCGATGATTTCTCCTTTTTTATTCATGAACGATAATTTCGATACGTCTTCCGGATGGGTACGGTCGAATCCGTCGATGCCGATCCGGATATCATATTCGTAATTTCCGTCCCTGTATTTGGAATCGTCGTTCCCGTTCAATGCTACGCGCAGGGTGGAACCTACATCGGATACGGATAAACCGAGTTCGGCCATTTTTTCGCGGTCGAGTTTGACTTGTACTTCCTGGCGCGGATCGTCGATGGAATATTTGGCGTCGGTAGTTCCCGGGGTATGGCGGATCACATCCAATACCATGGCAGCCGTGCTTTGTACCTGCTCGAAGTCGGTTCCCTGAACGATAAACTGGATCGGTTCGCTTCCACTGCCACCTCCCAGGGAAGATACGGAGGCTCGCGCGCGGACGCCCGGGATCTGCATGATCTCTTCTTTGACCTGTTGGGCAAAGGTATTGACATCGATACTCCGTTTCTTTTTATCGATCATTTTCACGGAAATGGAGGTGATATTGTTTTTTGAAGTATTTCCGATCATGGATCCGGAAGATCCGATATTGGTATATACTCTTTCTACTTCCGGTTTGTTCCGGATCATTTGTTCTGCCTGCATGGTGATCAGGTTATTCTGGTAAGTCGTTACCTGTGGATTCATATCCAGTGTTACCACGAATTCTCCCTGGTCGGTGGTCGGTACAAAAGCGAATCCGATCAATCCTGCGGGAAATAGCATGAATGAACCAATCAGTAATGCCAATGTGCAAAGCAGGACCGTTACTTTATGTTTCAAACCGATGGAAAGGATGTTGGCGTACCAGTTTTTCAAAGATTCGTAAGTGCGTTCCACAAAGCGGGAGAATCTTCCTGATAAAGTAGGACGGGTATCATCGGATAATTTTCCGAAACGGGCCATCAGCATAGGTGTAAAAGTAAAAGAGACCAGCAAGCTGCAAAGGGTAGCAACAATAATAGGAATGGCGAATTCTTTCAGGATATTTCCGATCAATCCTCCGGTAATGGCCAGGGGAAGGAATACAACTACGATAACCAACGTTACGGCCATGACGGTGAACATGATCTGCTTACAACCATCAATTGCTGCCTGTCGTTTGTCTTTTCCTTTTTCCATGTGACGGAACATATTTTCGATCACTACGATCGAGTCGTCCACCAGAATTCCCACTACCAGCGATAACGCCATTAACGACATCATGTTCAGGGAATATCCCATCGCGTACATAGCGATGAAAGCCGGTACGATGGAAAGCGGTACTGCAATCATGATAATCATGGCACTACGCATATTGTGCAGGAAAACAAAGCAAACGATCGCCACAATGATAATGGCCAGGAACAAGTCGACGACAACCGCGTTAGCCGAGGCTTTGGTATAAATAGAGTTATCCGTGGCAATATCGAATTTAACGTTATTTCCGGCATATTCTTTTTCAATGGACAATAATTCGGCTTTGGCCAGGTCGGCCACATTAACCGCATTGGCATCACTTTGTTTCTGTATAGAGAGGCCTATGGCATCCCTTCCGTCGATCCTGTTGATCAGTTTTTGTTCTGCGATCCCGTCTTCGATTTCCGCCACATCCATTATTTTTACTTTTCCGCGGGAAGGGGAGATGGTGATGACTGTATTCCGTAATTCGTTCAAACTTGCAAATTTAGCCGCTAACCGAACAGAATAAACCGCTTCACTGTTTTCCACATTTCCTGCAGGAATCTCCATGTTGGCCGATTGAACGGCTTGTAATACCTGCAATACAGATAAATTGTAGGCTTTTAATTTGGAAGCGTCAATATTGACTTTGATCTCCCGTTCGTTACCTCCTACCATGTTTACCGATCCTACTCCGGGAAGTTTGGCCAATCGTGGTTGGATACGGTCTTCCACCAGTTTGTAGAATTCGGTGGGAGGGAGGGAAGAAGATGCCGCAATATTCATGATCGGCATCTCGTCGATAGAAATCTTATCGATGGAAGGTTCCAGAATTTCCGACGGCAAATCGGATTTGATGGCATTGATCTTCCGTTGTGCATCTTGTACTGCCTGGTTTGGATTGGCTCCTTCATTCAGTTCAATGGCCACAATGGAAACACCTTCCTGGGAAGTAGAGCTGATTTTTTTTAAGTTTTCCAAAGTGGAAAGCGCGTCTTCTATTTTTTTGGTTACGGAGGTTTCCACTTCCGAGGCACCGGCACCCGGATAAACCGTGGCAACCGTGATCATGGGCAATTCGAATTTGGGTAGTAAATTCAAACTCAGCATATTGTAACACACCACTCCGCCAAGGGTCAGCACCGTGAAGATTACGATGATCAGGAGGGGGCGTTTGATGGAGGTTTCTACTATACTCATATTAATTGAAAATTAAAAATTGAAAATTGAAAATTAAAATAGAGGGGTGGATTGGAAATTTGTTTATTTTTGTTTTCTAAAACTTTACTACTATGGACACTATTTTACTGCCGAAATCTTATGATTTTGCTTTGAAAATTGTACGGTTATATCAATTTTTATCAGAGCAGAAAAGAGAATTTATCTTATCTAAGCAATTGCTGCGCAGTGGTACTGCAATTGGAGCTCTTGTCAGAGAAGGAGAACATGCACAATCCAAGGCCGATTTTGCCAATAAATTGAATATAGCTCTTAAAGAAGCAAATGAAACTGCTTATTGGCTGTGTCTCTTGAAAGACAGCAATCTTCTATCTGAAAAAGAATTTGTTCCTATACATGCAGGATGTTGTGAATTAATACGACTACTTGCAAGTATTCTCAAAACACTGAAAAAGACAACCTAATTTCCCGCTTCGCGGTCTTGATCTCCTTCGCACCTCAGCCATGCAAGCAAGCTTGATGGCATTCGGTTTGTTGTCGATTCTCAATTTTCAATTTTCAATTATTGAAATTAAAGAACCGTCCATTAAGTTGATCTGGCCGTTGGTGATTACGAGATCGCCTTCTTTGAGACCGGAAAGGACTTCTATATCCGATTGATAGTCGCGGCCTGTACCTATTTTAACTAATTGGGCATTTTTTCCGTTTACCAGGTAAACAGATGGATCTTTTACACTGCTGACGATGGCATCGCGGGGAATCATCAGGGTAGGTTTGCTTTTGCCCATATCTACGGTTACATTTACATAAGTGCCGGCTTTCAATAAGTAATTTTTATTGTTGGCGATCATAATTTCTACAGGATATTGGTGGGCATTGTCACCTTTGGGGCTGATGTGACTGATGGTTCCCTGATAAGTTATATCCGGATATACATTGGTCTTTACATTTACTCCTTGTCCTGGATGTAATTCATATACATTGCTTTCGGAAACTGCCAGGCTGATTTTCAATTGCGCAATATCTGCGATTCCGGCAATTGCGCTACCCGGGTTGACAAATGCACCCAGTTCCGTGTTTTTAGAAGTTATATATCCATCGAACGGTGCTACAATACGGGTATCGTCTAATTGTTTTTTTGCATTTTCCAGTTGGATGGATGCATTTTCACAAGCCACCCTCATATCCCGTAACTGGGTTTCAGAAACGGCATCTTCTTTGATCAATATCTGATAACGATCGTAATCTTCTTTATATTTATTGTAATTGATCTGCGCGTTTTCGAAGGACAGACGTTTGTATGTATCGTCTACTTTGGCTAAAATGGTGCCTTTTCCTACGTAATCTCCTAATTTGAAGTTGATTTGCGTAATTTTTCCGGAAGCTTCGGACGCAATTGTTACTTCCCGGTTTGCTTCGGCAGTTCCTACCAGTTCCAGGTTCCCGGTCGTTTCCTTCATACTTGCCGGAACAGCGGTCACTGCTATTTCCTGCAGAACCGTTTTTACTTCTTTCCGGCTGTCGATTTCACTTTTATTGCTTGCCAGAGTCCATCCGATGGCACCGATTAATACAAGCGAGACGATGATTGTTACTATCTTTTTCATGCTTTAAAAATTGAAAATTGAAGATTGAAAATTGAAAATGAAAAAAGTGGATATAAGGGGTATTAATAATTGTCAATTTTTAATTTTCAATTATCAATTAATTTTTTGATTTCTCCGTTGAGCGACATGATTTGCAGTTCTGCTTCCTTGAAATTGTAAAGCGCATTCAGGTAGTTTACCTGGGCATTGTTCAGTCCGATTTCATCCTGGATCAGGTCGCTCATAGAAGACAAGCCTTCCCGGTACTTAGAGGCAGTTTCGTTGTATACTTTTTCTGCCAGGTCGATATTTTGTTTCTGCCGTTGCACATTATTTTTATTGTTGTAGTACTGGTTCATTGCATTTTTGTATTCTACAGAGAAACGTTCTTTGGTGTTGTCCAGCACTAAGCTATTTTTCTTGTATTCCAGTTTTGCCTGTCTTGATTTGGAACGCTTTTCCAGTCCGTCGAAAATCGGTATAGACAGGTTGATCCCTATATAAGAAGAGTTGAACCATTTATTTTCCGGATTGCTGTTGAAGTAATTACTGAATTCATTCCTCATACCGCTATAAGCATATTGGCCGGTAAAAGAAAGTGAAGGCAGGTAGCCATTATTGACCAATTTTTCGTTCAGCCTGGAGATTTCTTTCTGAGATTCCAGCATTTGTATATCCGTATGTGCAGAGAAGTCAGAGATAAGAACCGGACTGGACCACAGCAAAGGCATCGCAGCCGTATCTGTCAGTACAATTGTTTGATAGAGCGGTATTTCCAGCATGTATTTGATCATATTCAATTGCTGTTCGTAGAGCGCTTCGGTATTGCTCAACTGGGTAGAAAGATTTTCCAGTGTAACACAGATCCGGTCGTAGTCTACTTTTTTCCCCATACCATTGTCCACTAATGTTTTTGTGATATGCGTCATCTTCCTGGTACGGACAATATTTTCTTCGATCAGCGATTTTTGTTCGGAAGCAGTGAGAGTCAGAAAATACAATTTTGCCACTTCTTTGGCTAATTCTTCACTGGCTTTTTCCACTCCCAGTTTATTCAGGTCATCGGCTTTTTTGGAAAGTTTCAATGCCGTCAATGCTGTTTGATTGTATAGTACCTGGTTTACACTGAGGGCAGCACTCGTATTGTATTGCACGCCCATTTGTACGGGAAGGGTGGTTCCCGGTTGCCCGATTAACTCACCGGGAAGAATGGTGGTTTGCAGCTTAATATTATCCAGAAAACTTCCTCCGATATTTACTTGTGGAAGTAATGAGGAGCGGGTTTCAGCCACTTTATATGCACTTTTTTCTTTATCGATCCGGGCTTTTACGACATTGATATTCTTTTCTACCGCTGTCTGAACGCAATCATGTAATGATAATTGGACGGTATTTTCGGTTTGGGAAAAGAGTATAGAAATCCCTGACAGCATAAATGCTGCCGTCAAAATAGTTTTTTTCATTTCTTTTTAGTGATTATTTGCAGCCGGTTTGCTGCATCGGAATTAATTGTTTAATCAAAAACAAAACGGTTGAAAAAGTCGTTGTCCGATAGTTCGTCCTTTTGTTTGACGATGATTCCCAGGCGTACCAGCATTTCTTTCAGGTCGTCGGCAATTTCATCGATATAAAGTTCGGTTATTCTTTTCCAGGACATCCACAAGGAAGCATAATTGGAGTTGACATGATCCGGTTTTTCCTGTTCGAATCTCACCACTTTTCCGTCTTCCATTTCGAAGATATTGAACAGGGTATTGTTTGAAATTCCCTTGCTGAGTTTCCCTTTTTGTGTCGGAATGGCAATAATCTTCTTCATGTTGCTTCTTATTTATTGTGAATACTCTATAGAATTAAACGTAAGTTTGGTCAGGATGTTTTATGGAATGCCACAAAAAAATGAGCTTTGCAGCATTCCATAAACAGTTTTAACCTGTGTTTAGAATTTATAACCAACGCCTAAGCTGATGGTTTGGTTCCGCATGGTTGCATTGTCTTTATTTGCATCCAGATTATCGATCAATCCCATCTGATAACCGGCATTGACCAGGAAGCCATTGTTAAATTCGTAACCGAGCATTACGCCTACTCCGAAATCCCAGCGGTTCAGATAAGCTTTGTCGGTAACTTTGTCTTTTTCATACAAGTCCATGTCGCCGGTTTTGTATTTAGCATCGATTCCAAAGCCTACATACGGGCCTACACCAATAAAGCCTTTTCCATTACCCATTGCCATTTGTCCCACTGCATAGATAGGAATTTCAGCACCCCAGTATTCGTAATCGGTTTTATTACTTCCCAATTTCATTTCCGAAGATTTGTAATGGAACAACAATTCCGGTTGCAGCGCAAAATTCTCGCTGAATTCCATTTTCATGAACCCACCCAGAGAGGCTCCGACTTTCATATTGCTTTCAGTGCTACCCATATCGGACAACAGAAAATTCGACATGTTGGCATTCGCCTTGATACCACCGGAAATAACCTGTGCATTGACCTGTGTTAAACCTAAACCTAAAACTACTGCTACTGTTAATACAATCTTTTTCATAATACCTTAATTTTAATTTGTTAGTACTGTTTTTAATTCATTTGTTTTGAAAATTGAACAATCGTTCATCTATTGGCCAAAAATAGATTGTTTTAATTGTATTTTTAACTTTTCGTAATGAACAAACGTTCACTTTGAAAGTAAAAAAATATTCGGTAATTGCTTGTGAACAAACGTTCACCTTTTTGATGTAAAAAAATTATGCTTTAATCAAAGAAAGAATATAATTCATTAATTTTTTTGTACTGTCGGTTGTTTTTGAAAAACAACCCGGTCCCGGTTTTTCCGGATCGTTCATGTCTATTGCTTTGGCAAAAACAAGAGATATAATTTTTACATTTATATCTTTTCTGACTTCGCCTTTTTCAATGCTGTTTTCAATTGCCTGTTGCCAGTTTTTCAGTTCGGTATCCCGGTGCCTTTTCATTCTTTCGAGAAAACCGGGGTATACTTTGGCTGCCTGGATGATGAATGCCGTATAGTTCAGGAAGGCGGTTTCAAATTTTTCAATCTGATCCAGATATACACTGATCTCCTTCATTTTCTGGCATCTGATATTGATGTATTCCTGGAGAGTAGAACCTTCTTTGAACTGAGGGCTGAGGTGCCTGATCAAAGTAAAGAAGTATTTATCTACCACTTCTTTGAACAAATCGTCTTTACTTTCGAAGTAACGGTACATCGCGCCTCTCGACATCTTCAGTTCTTCCTGCAGGACAGTAATCGAAGTGCTGTCATATCCTTTCGACATAAATACTTCGAATGCTTTTTCTAATATGTATTCTTTTCTGTCTTGCATAAACTGAATAAATAATGAACGATTGTTCACTACAAAGGTGAGGATAATTCAATATATGTTCCAAATGTTTTTTTGTTAATAAAAGTTATTTTATTTGATTTTGTTTTTATGTGTCTGATATTCAGATATTTATTAGTGAACGTTTGTTCATTATTTTAGATAAAAAACAATGTCTATTGATAAATATTTCTCAATACTCTCGACTTTTTGCAATTTGGGTGCTATAACAAGCCCGCGGTTATTCAAATGAAATCCCTTCGGGACATTGTGATGAGAAATATGCGGATAGCCATATTATATTTAAACAGTTTCTGAATTACCTTCAAAACAAAACAATCAATCTCGTTCCTATATTTTCCTGAGATTCAATAGAATAATTGATTCCTGCTTTTTCCAGTATACGAAGAGCAATGGAAAGCCCGATCCCGCTACCTTGCACCTGGGAGGAGTTATCGGCGCGGTAGAAAGGTTTACTGATATAGGCTAACTGGTCTTGCGGAATACCGATGCCTTTATCGATGACAAGGAGACAAAGTCTGGTTTCATTTTTAGACAAACAGATATTTACGGTTTTGCCATTTGAATATTTTACGGCATTCTCGATAATATTAAACAAAGCCATTAGAATCTGGATGCTGTTTTTGGAAGTAATCAGCAGATTTTCATCTTCCGGCGCAATATCGATGTCTACCTGTATTTTCGATTCAGGATAATGTTCGGATAGTTTCCGGATGATTTCCCAAACCAATTCATCGATACGTGTCTGGTCGAAAGATTCTGTTTCTTTCTTCAGGTCGGAGATGATCATCAGCGTATTGAGGATCTCTTCCAGTTCCGAGATCTGGCCGATTAGTTTTTTGGATAATTGTTCGTACTCCTGCGGACTCCGGTCTTTCATGGAAAATACTTCCAGGTTTCCCAGCATAGAGGCCAGGGGAGTTTTGAACTCATGTGAAACATAATTCACGAAATTTTTCTGAATGATAACTGTCTCGGAAATGGTTGCCAACAAATTATTGAAAGTATCGGTTAATTCCTGAAGTTCGTCTTTGGTTTCCGGAGATTTGATTTGCACGTCCAGGTTGTTTGTCGTTATCCGGTTCACCTGGTCGATTACTTTTGAAAACGGACGATAGGCCACACGCGATACCCACCGGCTGAATAAAATGATTGAAATCATCCCGATAAAAAAAGAGGCGGAAAGGATCCAGAGCAATAGATGCAGCTGACTGTTAAATTCTTCTTCTTTTACTTTAGAGACAACAACAAAATCTCCCTGGTTATCGATATAAAACACACCGTAACAAAAGAAATTTCCGGATGAAAAGTACACATATTCCTCCTTCCTTATTTTATCTAATATGAAAGCAGGAATTTCCGGAGTCGGTGCTCCGTAAGCTACTACATTCTTTTCGTTATATATCTGATAGTAAGAGTCGGATACCAAAGCTTCGAACTGCTTTTTTACATTTTCATACTCACTGATATTCAGTTCGTCTTCTTCCAGATAATAAATTCCGGTAATGAAGGCTGTTTTTTTTAGGTTCGAACGCATTTGCTGTTCTGCGTTTTTGTAGTATAAGCCGAATATCAGCAGGGAAATTACGGCAAATATAACCCCGAATACCACGGAGCAAAACAAAGACAGGCGTGTTTGAACTTTCATTTCTGTGTGTTATTCGGGTTGGCGTGTTCGTATCCTGTAACCGTATCCTTTGACTGTTTCGATCAGTTTCGGAGAATTACCGGAGTCGACTTTATTCCGCAGGTAAGAAATATATACATCCACTACATTCGTGTTAGAGTCATAGTTGATCCCCCAAACCGCATCCAGTATCCGGGAACGGTACAATACTTTATCTTTATTTTCCATCAGTAGTTTCAGTAGTTTGAATTCCTGGGACGTGAGATTGATCTCGTTTTCTCCCCGTACAACCAGATGTTTGTCGGTGTACAATTTCAGGTCGCCACATTCAAGTATGTTTTCCGGTTCGTTATAGTTCAACTTGTATCTCCGGGTAAGGGCATGAATACGGGCTATCAGTTCGTTGAAATGAAAGGGTTTGGACAAGTAATCGTCGGCGCCGAGATTCAATGCTTTTATTTTATCGTCGGTGTCTCCCAAAGCACTGATAACCAGTATTGGAGTATGTATTTTTTTGTAGCGTGCATATTGAAGCAACTCCAGTCCGTCGATATCCGGTAACATGATATCCAATAAGATCACTTCCCAGTTTTCTTTCGATAATAAACTCCGGGCATCTGTCCCGTTTTCGACCAGGGTGACGGAAAATCCGCTTTCGTCGAGTCCTTTCAGGAGAAATTCACTGATTTTCCGGTTATCTTCAATAAGTAAAATTTCCATGTATTTTATTTTTCTCCGGTTTGAACGGGTAAAAATAGCATTATTTTTTGAGTCTCTTGTCTCTGCGGTAGCTAAAATAAAATACCTGGGGCAATACAGTAAAAGATAAGAGCATACAAATAATAATTCCACCGACGATCATGATTGCCAGAGGCTTTTGGATTTCGGAGCCCATACCATGCGACAAAGCCGCAGGAAGCAGTCCCATGGAACCCATTAAAGCCACCATGACGATCGGACGTACCCGGCTGCTGACAGCCTCATTGATTGCCAACCGCAAATTCATGGAATGCTGCATGCGGTTTTTCATGGAAACAATCAGCAGAATACTGTTAATGGCAGTTATACCGAACAGAATGATGAATCCGATACCGGCAGATATTCCGAAGGGTGTTCCGGTAACCCATAAGGAAATAAATCCTCCGATAAAAGCGTAAGGAATTGCACTTGCTGCGATTAAAGTGTCTTTGAGATTTCCGAAATTCAGATAAAGCAGGAAAAGAATCAGTAGCAATACCGCAGGTACTATAACGATCAGGCGGTTGGTCGCTCTTTGCTGGCTTTCAAATTCGCCTGCCCATACCATTTTGTTTTCCGGTTTTAATTGTACCAGTTTGGCTACCTGCTCCTGGGCATCTTTGATTGTCGAGCCCAGGTCCCGGTCGCGGATACTGAACCCGATGCTAACATACCGTCCGCTTCCTTCGCGGTAAATAAAAGCGGGTCCGGTAACGAAAGATATATCGGCTATTTCCTTTAAAGGAATTTCTTTCCCGTTCATTGTCGGGATCAGTATATTGCCTATTTTATCTTCATCATCCCTGAATTCTTTTTGGAAACGGATCACGATATCGAACATCCGCTCATTTTCATAGAATGAATTGGCCGCCTTTCCCCCGATAGCCATTTCTACAACGGCTTGTGCATCGGCCATCGAAACGGCATAGCGGGACATTTTCGATTCGTCCAGATGTATCTGAAGCTCCGGCAATCCGATACTTTTGAATACGTTTACATCTTCCACACCCCTCACCGGGCGTATGGCATCGGCAGTCTGGTTGGCCAGGTCTTCCAATTGATGAAGATCCGAACCGAAAATTTTAATGACCAGCGAACTTTTTACACCGGCCACGTATTCTTCGATATTGTCCTGTATCGGTTGACTGAAAGCAAACACAATTCCCGGATAAATAGCGAGAGAATCCTGCATCTGCTGAATCAGTTCTTCTTTTTTGATTTTATGTTTCCATTCTATTTCCGGTATCAGTTCGGTATGGAACTCGATATTGAAAAAGCCCGTGGCGTCCGTTCCGTCATTGGGACGTCCGGTTTGTGTGAGAATGAATTTTACTTCGTCGAATTGTTGCAGTTTATGCTTCATCTCTTTGGTAATCCGGACCGATTCATCCAGATTGACACTATTGGGAAGTGTTGCCCGGACATAGATAGCGCCTTCATTCATTTTGGGGATAAATTCAGTACCCCAGAAACAGAATTGAGCAAAACAAACGGCCAGGATAAAAATAAATGAAAGTAGCGTTATTTTCCTGTGACGGGAAGCCAGTTCATAAAAGCTGTAGATAGTTTGCATAAAAAAGCGGCTGATAAAATTGGTTTTTTCTTTCAACGGTTTTTTTAGCAGGATTTTGCACATGACCGGTACGTAAGTCAGCGACAGGATGAGCGATCCAAGCAAGGCATACCCCAATGTGAAAGCCAAAGGAGAGAACATTTTTCCTTCTACTTTCTGAAAAGAGAAAATGGGGAATAATGCTACAACCAGTATTAATTGTGCAAAAAAGATATGGGATGCCACGCTTCCGGCACTTTTTTTAATCAATCCGCTTTTCAGGGAAGATTCGTATCTGTCACCCAGTTGTCGTGATCGTTTTTCCATTGCCACAAAAACGATCTCGACGATAACCAGGGTTCCTTCCAGTAACAGACCAAAATCCAAAGCTCCCATGGATATCAGGTTGGCGGGTAAACCCTGTATCCGCAGCATGATGATAGCAAATAAGAAAGATAAGGGAATTACCGTAGCAACAATTGCTGTTGTTCTCCAGTTAAATAAAAAGATGAAGACAACGATCGATACAAATAGAATACCTTCCAACAGGTTTTTCAATACGGTGTGTACGGTAGAATCGACCAGCGTAGTCCGGTCCAGAAAAGGTACCACCCTGACCTCCGGAGGAAGGAGCCGTTCATTTAATTCATCGATTTTCAGTTTTAACCGATCGATTACTTCGCTGGGATTTTGTCCGCGGAGCATGATCACGATTCCCTGTATCACATCGTCTTCGTCGTTCAATCCTACCTGTCCTAAACGCGGTTTGGAAGAAACATTTACCTGGGCTACCTGTCCCACGCGAATCGGCGTATTTCCTTTCACCTCGATCAGGATATTTTCGATATCCGAAGTACTTTCAAGTAAACCTAATCCCCTGACCACATACGCCTGGTTCCCTTTCTGGATCACATCTCCTCCGACATTGATATTGCTGTTGGCCACTGCTTCGTATACCTGCAGGGGAGATAGATCATAATTGGCCAACTCGATCGGATTGACTTTGATTTCCACGATTTTTTCCTCTCCTCCGAAAGTGGCGATACTGGCAACTCCCGGCACGGACAGTAATTCCCGTTGCACCACCCATTCGTTCACAGCAGCCACTTCCCGTATGGGCAGGTCGCTTTTCAGAACATACCTGAAAATTTCACCGGTAGCTCCCGATGGCGGCTCGATCGACAGTTCCGCTCCTTCCGGCAGATTAATTTCCTGCATACGGTTAGAAGCATATTGTTGGGCAAAAAAATCATCTACACCATCTTCAAAGAGAACTGTGGTCACAGACAAACCGAAAAGGGAAGTCGACCGCACATCCGTCTTGCGGGGAATGGTATTCAGTTGTTGCATGATAGGCAGGGTTACGAATTTCTCCACTTCCTCCGCACTTCTTCCCGGCCATTGGGCGATAATTTTTGCCCGCGTATTGGTTACATCGGGATAAGCCTCGATAGGCGTATGCTGGTAACAATATAGCCCTGCAACAAATAAAACCACAGTTAAAAAGAGAATCAACACGTGATTGCGTAAGGCAAAAGCGATGATATTTTCGACAAATTTATGCATGGATTATCTGTTTTTAAGACCGGAATATACAAGTAACTGATTTTTGCATACCACCTCTTCTCCTTCCTGCAAACCAGAGAGAATGTATGTTGCTTTGCCATGATGCCCCTGCAGTTGTACTTCTTTTACCTGAAAACGATCTTCTCCTTCTTTTGTCACAACATAATAAAGGTCATTGTCGAAAATCAATGCATCGGAAGGAATGGAAACCAACGATTGCTGAGTTTTATTCTTCAACCGGATCATTACAGACATTTCGGGTTTGAACTTCAGATTCGGGTTAGGCAGGATGATACGGGCTTTCAGGGTATTGTCGTCCGGATCGAATACCTGGGATACATTCGATATTTTTCCGGGAAAGACTTCTCCCGGATAGGAAAGGCTTGTAATAAATACCTCCATTCCTTCTTTCACAAATTCCAGATTGCTGGCATATACGCTGGCTATGGCCCAGACACTGCTTAAATCGGCGATGGTGAATAAAGGTTCTCCATCGGATGTAACAGTACTTCCGGAAGAGGCATTCTTCCGTATCACATAGCCGCTCATCGGCGCTGTAATGGAAAAACTTCCCGTTCCTTTATTGGGCACGAAAAGCCGCAGATCTTCTTTGATCTTGTGTAATGCAGCCTGCGTCTGGTCTACTTGTCCCTGCGCTTCCAGCAGATCTTTTTCGGACGCCATATTGTCGTTGAACGATGTTTGCACCGCCTGTAGATTTCGCTGGGCTACTTTGACCGCCGATTCCAGGCTGATCCGTTCCGATTCGAGCTGACTGAGTTCGGAGCTCCGGATATCTACGAGCATTTGTCCTTTCCGGACTTTATCGCCTATGGAAAAATAAGAGCGATCGATCACCCCGCTGACCAAAGAGACATGGTTGATGGTTTTATCCGGGTCCGAAATAATTTTCCCGCTGAGGAGCAGTTCTTCTTCCTGATCGCTTAATACGACTTTCGTCGTTTCAATTTTGGATAAGAACTCCTGATTGATAGGATTGCCGGTGTCTTCTGCTTTTTCTGGTTGTTTGGAGCAGGATACCAGGACCAGCAATCCGGCTAACCATGCCATTTGTATTTTCATTCCCATAGTAAATAATTGTCTGTAATATTTATTTTATGCTTGTTCCTACTGTAAATTGTAACTCTTCAAACTGAATTGCCAGGTTTTTGCGGGCCAGAAGCATTGTTTGCTTATTCGATTTATAGGTATCCATAAAATCGATGTATTCCAGCATACTGATATTCCGGTTCAACAGGCCCCGGGCATAGCTGTCGAGCATGTTGTCTAATTCTGCAAACAAAGTGTTCTCTTTCGTTTTATTATAGAACCGGTATTGACGGATATAATTGTTATAGGCTTCTATAATTTCCTGTTGTGCTACATTGATTTGTTGTTTATTTAAATAATTATTTTGGTCGATGCTGATTTGAGCTGCTTTAATATTTCCCTGATTCCGGTTAAAAACCGGGAGGTCGAAGCTAACTCCGAATCCGATAAAATCATTCCAAACTCCTCCGGCCCGGTCGTAACTGACACTAAAATTCAAATCCGGTACACGCATAGCTTTTTCATACGACAGGTTTTTCTCGTCATATTGCATCTTTAAACGGCTTAATTGAAGATCAGGACGGTTTTCCGATGCCAGTTCGAAAAGATTGCTGAAAGTCATTTCGTCCGGATCTTTAACTACCGGTTCTCCGCTTTCAATTTCGATTATCTGGAGCGGATCTGCATTCAACAATACTTTCAAGGTCCGTTGCCGGGCATTCAGTTCGGTTTGCACCTCATTCATTTCATTATTTAATTCCAGAAGAGAGGATTGCAGGCGCAACAACTCCATTTTTGATAAATTGCCTTGTTGTACCTGTTTTTTATAACTCCCGATTAAGTTGTCTAAGGAAGATTCCTGCTGAATAAGAATTTTGGAATAGGATTGCAGGTAAATGATTTCATCCATTGACCTTCTCAATTCTGTTCTGAGTCCGGATAACACTTCTTCAAAGTTCCTGACAGCCATTTCTTTCGATACTTTTTCACGGTTCACTAATCGTCCCCTTTTATTGGCTGTTTGTATCAGCTGGCTGAGTTCTACCGAAAATTCCGTGTTTTTACCGAATGATCCGAATAGAGGAGGTATTACTTCGCTTTCCCCTCCGCGTTGAGACGATGTACTCCAAAGATTGACATTCCCGAGGCTGATGCCGGGATTATCCCATAATTTGGCTTGTGCAATCGCGGCTTCTGCCATTGAAATATTACATTTTTCGGAGATCAATTGCAGATTTTGCCGGATAAAAAGGCCTTCAATCTGTTCGGAAGTCAGTTTCAATATGGGTTGGACCTGACCGGAAACGCTTGTAATAAACAAAAAATAGAATAAAAGTAAACTGCTTTTTTTCATGAAGGGATATCATTATTTACTGGCTGCAAAAGTATAGGGTAAAGATTAAATGGATTTTGGAAGTACATTAGAAATAGATTAGAAGAAAAATCAGGAAAAAATTGTAACTTGCGCGGTGAAATTGAAAATGAATATTTCATCAAACAGAATCTATTTTTCATTTTCAACTTTCAACTTTCAACTTTCAATTCTTTTCGTATGCGTTTTAATCAATTATTAGGTGTTACCCTTTTTGTAGTATTCTTTATTTCATGTAAGAATAAAGAGCAATTATTTATTCAGGAAAATGTACAGTTTGCAGTAGGACAAACCGAATACATGCTTCGGCAAACCGGAGATCCGCAGGAAAAATATCCGCGAAGGACAGATCAGGAAGGAAAGCTGGTGATGACCAAAATGAATGACTGGACGTCGGGATTTTTCCCCGGAACCCTTTGGTATCTGTATGAGCTGACAGGGGAGGAACACTGGAAAACAGAAGCTGTGAAATGGACCGAATCTTTGGAACCGTTAAAAACATTTACCAGGCATCATGACCTGGGTTTTATGATGTATTGCAGTTATGGCAATGCATATCGTCTCGATCCCAATGAAAAATACAAAGAAATCCTGGTTGAAAGCGCCAATTCCCTTTCTACGCGCTACAATCCCGTTACAAAAACCATTCAATCCTGGAATTACCGCAAGGCCTGGAACGATACTACCGAATGGTTCTATCCTGTGATTATCGATAATATGATGAATCTGGAACTGCTGTTTTTTGCGAGTAAAGTCACCGGTGATAAAAAATACTACGATATCGCAGTCACCCATGCCAATTCCACGATTAAAAACCATCTCCGTCCGGATTTCAGTTCCTACCATGTAGTGGATTATGATACGGTGACCGGTGCTGTTAAAGACCAGGCAACCTGTCAGGGATACAGCGACAACTCCACCTGGGCGAGGGGACAAGCCTGGGGAATTTACGGATATACCATGATGTTCCGGGAAACAGGCGATTCCGCCTATCTGAAGGTGGCGCAGGCCATGACGGATTGGTACCTCAACCATCCCAATCTGCCGTCCGATTTAGTCCCTTTCTGGGATTTCAATGCCGGACAAGAAGGTTATACGCCGGAAGGGGCTTCCAAAGCCAAACAATATACCGGAGAATACCGGGATGTTTCGTCCGCTGCGATTGTGGCATCCGCTTTATTCGAACTCAGCTCATTTACTCAAAATAAAGTCTATCTGGAAAGCGCTGTTAAGATGTTACATACCCTGGCATCTCCCGCTTATCGTGCCCCCGCAGGACAAAATGCCGGATTTATTCTGATGCACAGTGTGGGAAGTATCCCTCATGGAGGTGAAGTCGATGTTCCATTAGTCTATGCCGATTATTATTACCTCGAAGCAATCGCCCGCTACAAACACCACCTAACCCAACAAAACAAATAAATTTTCAATTAAACAAGGGATGTTAAAAATATATTTATTAGTCTTCATGGGCGGCGGCATCGGCAGTGTAGCCCGCGTAGCTATTGCCCGTTTTCTCGCCCAATGGGCTTTGCCCGCTTTCCCCTTTGCCACATTCAGTGTCAATATCATCGGCTCCTTCCTGATCGGTTTATTCTGGGGGATGCCGTGGGTTTCCGAAAAACAATCCTGGCAGTATCTTCTTACCATGGGATTTTGCGGGGGATTTACTACCTTTTCCGCTTTTTCCTGGGAAAATTTCAATCTTTTGAAGCAGGGTAATGTGTTTTTGTTTTTTGTTTATGTGTTGTTGAGTGTGGTGCTTTGTGTTTTGGGGACCTGGGGTGGTTATTCGCTTGGAAAGAGTATTTGAAAGAACTTCTTTTTGAGAGATAAATATATGAGATGAGATTATCTGCAATTTCTTTCGCTTCAAATAAATAACCAATTCCGAACAGATTCAAATGATTCAATGTATGATGTAATTTGTCGATATTTTTCCGGTATTGCCAGTCATCGGGTAGGGGATATTTTTGGTTGTACTATTCATGAATTTTCGGGTAAACTTATTCAATTATCTGATTATTAATATGTTGTATTCTGGGTGTCCGTAGTAGATGATGAGATCGATCAGAACCTCTTTTCTTTCCGTATTACAGTTACTATCGTATAAATCTTCATCATTGATGGAAGATGAAGACGATATTTTTTCATTCAGGATGGATCCTATTAGAGTTTACAGATCCATTGTTTGTTTTTTCGCAAAAATATTAATTTTTCGTGAAAAATATGTTATAAAACATAAATAATTATTTGGATATTTCTGTTTTGTACTATTATCTTTGCATTTAAGTAATATAATTTCGTTTCAGGTAAAAAACTATTATGCGTTCAACTAGCATTATACATTAACCTATAAATTACTCACGTCATGAAAAATATGATTTTCCTGTTGATTCTACTCATTCAAAGCTGTCATTTCCAGCAAACACTGTGAGAGTCTTTGCAAATAGATGAATTTTTAATAAAAGATATGATTAAATCTCTATAACTTATGAAAACCTATAGAACAATAGTATCGATTATTTTAACGATACATTCTGTGTTGAGTTTTGCTCAATTTCGTCCCCTGGAGAATTATCCGAGCCCCAATGCTGCAAATTTGGGAATATATGGAAGTTTTCCTGTAAATTTATATACCGGAATACCTGACATCAGTATTCCCTTGTACGAAGTAACGGAAGGAGATTTAAGCTTACCAGTTACATTGCGCTATCACTTGGCGAGTGTCAAACCAAATCAGCGTTCAGGATGGTTAGGTTTGGGTTGGAGTTTATCCGCGGGAGGGAGTATTACCAGAAATGTAAGGGGTTGTTATGATGAAAAACAATATATGAATGGAACTGAAATCGGTTTTTATTCTAATTATGAGAAATTACAAAATGTGCATAATTCGGAGACGCTTGAAGCTCACGGCCCTAATTTTAATGGAACTTCTTCGGAAGTATATGAACTGATGACTGATGAATACAGTTTTAGTTTTGGAAATTATTCCGGGAGTTTTTACCTGGATGAAAATGGAAATTGGGTGGTTGTTTCGGATCATGATATCAAAGTCGAATTTGATCCATTGACTGGTTTCCGGCATTTAAATAACTTAAGGATTAATACGGGCACTTGGCTCTATAGAAATTACAATAACCGTTTCTTTGACCGGTTTACCCTGATAACACCCGATGGCATCCGGTATACTTTCGGAGGGGATAATGCGACAGAATACAGCATAAATTATTATAATAGGAATCGCAGTGATCTAATTCCTACCACTTGGTATCTGACACGAATAGGATCTCCTAAAGGATATGAGATTAACCTTGAATATGAGGTTGGAGATCCTATTTGTGAAATTCAGTTTTCAGCATTTTTTTCCGCTTTTCAAATATCAGTAGATCAATCAACTCCGAGTATCACTCATGATTTTTTGAGCTGGCTTCAGACTCAATGGTTGGGAGGCTTAAGTAATATGAATAGTATAACAACAAATAGCGGAAGAAATAAATTGGCAGGATACTTGATATTTCCGGTTTATCTTAAACAGATCAAATCTTCCTGGGTAAGAGTTAATTTTCATTCCAGAACTGAACTTGATACTAATCAGGATGATCCTCCCCATAAGGATTTTTTAGTTTGGAGTAATTCGGGTGATGGAGATATACCTTTAGTCCCTTCTTTTTTTTCACCCTATGCGGGTTCATTTAAGCCGGAAGATCAATTTCATGTATTCATGAGTTCTTCGGTGCCATCCACAATACCGAATTTACTTCATTGGAGAGTCCTGAATGGGATCAGTATTGAACCGGTAAAATGGCTTAACGGAAATATTGTCCGTGACGAAGACCGTATGATGTATGCAAAAAGTTATTATTTTAGTTATTATCGTGGGTATAAAAAAGGAACTCTTGCGCCTTCGAGCGGTCGGAAAAAATTAGTACTTTTAGCTGAACGAAAAGGTCTTTACCAAATGGAGTCATATTGGATAGACGGAGGGGAAATGGCTTATCTGGATTTCAGGATTCCTCAAGCAATAGGTTATGTCCCAAAAGATTATATGTTTGATTATTATATGGATGAAATTCTTCCGCGTTATGTTTTTGCTAAAGTGGATCATTGGGGATATAATAAAGGAGGAGAAACTAAATTATCTGATAATTATGAGTTTAACCAAAGCTTTTATGACGCAAGGGATGCAACACCGCTTATAACTGTTGCAACAGCAGAAACATTAAAAGAAATCAGGTATCCTACAGGAGGTAAAACCGTTTTTAAATATGAGCAGCATGATTATAGTAAGATAGTTCCTGTTAGTTGCAGTGCCGAATTGATCAATGAATCCGGAATAGCCGGAGGATTGCGTATCTCTGCCATATTCTCTTACGATGAGTCTTCTAAACTTTTATTGGAAAAAAAATATTATTATTCGGACACTATTTCTGGAACAACGTTGGGAATTAGCAGCGGAATCCTGAAAGAAAAGAAAAGATATGGGATTTCTTATTATTCACAAGATGGTTCATATATGATCCTTTGTTCTGAAGGTGGTTTTCTGACTCATGGCACTAATAGAACGGAGAATCATGTATCTTACTCTTCGGTTATTGAACAAACTTTAGATGCTAATGGCAATCCAACAGGTTTTGTGAGGTACCGGTATACCAGTCACGATAAAGACATCTGGGGAAACAAACACAGAGATGAATCTGCTCTATATAGTAACAATACTTCCGGAAATATTGATCAACTTTTCACGACAAGTCTTTCACAAGAAAGAGGAAAGTTAACATCTGAAGAGTTTTTTACTTCAAATGGACAGTTGGTCAAATCTGTTATGTATCAATATCATAAGACTCCTGATTTAGCAATCAGAACTCCCTATCAGGATTGTATTATTATATATCCTCATCTGTCGTCTTACATCACCCTAAATCCGGCAGTGATGGCTAATACACATACTTACCGGTATTTTTTAGAAAAGGAAACCACAACAGAATATCAGTCGCATACCGGAAATATTTTAAACAAAATAGAAAAAAACTATACATATAATCCTGGTAAATTACTCCAGTCGGAAACGATTCGGAGTAGTAAAGGGGAAAGTATAGATCTTTCGTTTCGGTATACAGGGGATTATCTTTCATTTCCTGCTACTGATACAGTAAATTCAACGGTACCTTATTCTCTGATTAAAAATAGTCATATATTGAATAAATTGGTAAGTAAAACAAAACGTATAAAGAAAGGAGATGTTTTTTCAATCCTTGAATCGGAATTGTACGAATATAAAAAAGAAATTCCCATAGACAGTTTTGAGCCAGATCAAAAGATGCTTTTGCCTGTAAAACGATTTGTTTTTGACAGTGAGAACAATACTGATCCGACAAATGGAATATTTTGTAATCTGGCAGGAATTGATTCCCGATTCAAATTGGAAGAAAGTTACATGTATAATTCCAAGGGAAATATTTGTGAAATAAAAAACAAAAACGGAGGGGTAATCTCTTATATCTGGAGTTATAATGGCATGTATCCTGTTGTTGAAGGAGTAAATATAACATATAATACATTAATTGGTCTTGATTCTCTCGGCTTTACCTACAACGCTTCCTTATTAAACCTGGAAACGAAACTTCCTGACGAGGATGACTGGCTTAATATTACCGGTTTACCTGCACAATTTCCGAAAGCACAGATTTCTACGTTTCAATATATTCCCCTGATTGGGAGAAAATCGGTAACAGACCCCAGAGGAATGACCACTTTTTATTCGTATGACGTCTTCGGACGTTTGAAAGAAGTATATACCTACAGAAATGCTTCCAAAACGATTATTGAAGCTTATGATTACCATTATCAGAAAAAATAGAAGGATATAGCATGAAACAGATAATTGTGAGTATACTAATACTGGCAGGCAACCTGTATCTTAGTGTTTTCGGACAGGTACCGAGCATGATTGCTCAAGATATTGACATGTCAACCTCGTTTTATTACACAGAAAACATAGATACCCGCAACGGATATGATCATGAATATGGACGTCCTACCAATGATGTTACTTGTCGTCTGATATTGAAACATACGATGAATATTATTATCAGTCATTGTGGATCGGCACTTAGTGATACATACGTATACCTGTTAGATGCATCCGGTTCAAGAATTGCTGAAAATGACGACAACTGGGATGAAATAGATTGCCCCGGACGTCCTTATCAAGCCTATTTGAAAATAGATCATTTGCCAGCCGGTGTCTATTATATTGTATCGGAAGGATATAGCCAAAATGGTATCATCTCTTTGAATATCAGCGGGACTATGGTTACAAAAAATGACTATTTGGAACCTCCTATTGATGCAGGTGTATATGGTAATCCATTTGTCTATTCGGATACCCGTAATACATCGGTTTACAGTAATAAATTTGGCATGGAGGACAAAGATGTGTTTCATGTATTCACTCTCACCCGGTCGTTGAATGTCAAAATTACTTACTGCAATTCTGTTCTTGGCAATGTTTATATGCACCTACTGAATGCTTCCGGCGGGATAATCACAGAAGGGAATACTGATTTACCCTGTTCTCCTTCATCATCTCCGGGTTATGTTGAAAGACGGATATTGGTGCCAGGTACTTATTATGTTGTTTCTGAGGGCTATTCCGGGGAAGGGGATATCACAATTCGGATCGAAGGGACTGAAATTTCTCCTGGAGATACTCAAAGTGCTGCTATTCAGGCGGGTATCATTGATCAGCCTTTTGTTTATTCAGATACAAAAAACACTTCGGATGGATATAATGATACGAATAATAGCCAAACTAATGATTTATTCTACATATTTACTACTACCCGAACCTTCAACCTTAAGGTTTCACATTGTGATTCGGGAATCAGGAGTACCCGTTTGGTATTGCTGGATGGAAACGGAAATTATATGCTTTCCAATTTTGATTATCCGGAAGAAAACGATTGTTCCGGTATGTTCAATGGTTATTTGAAGAAAGTGAATCTTCCGGCCGGTACTTATTATGTTATGTCAGAAGGTGAAGTGGAAAATGGGAGTATTACAACTCGTATGGAATTTATAGATTTACCTTTAGGTGACAGTCGTGAAACTCCTGTTGAAGTAGGTACATTCAGCTGGGCTTTCAGCTATTCCGATACAAAAGATCTGACTGATTATACGAACCGCTATGGCAGAAGCACCAATGATGTTTTTTATAAATTTACAATATCCCGTAGTTTTAACGTTGAAATTTCTCATTGTGGGTCAGGAACGGATGATACATACCTGTATCTTTTGAATTCATCTGGAGTGTTGGTCTCTGAAAATAATGACTATTCCGGAAAAAGACAATGTTTAAGTTCTACCCGACATGCTTATATCCTGAAAAAAAGACTTCCTGCCGGTACTTATTATGTTGTTTCGGAGGGATATGAAAAAAACGGGCTGATTACGACTAATATAGAGATAAAAGAAATACCACCCGGAGACGACCTGGAAAATGCTATCGATATTGGTGTGCATGATCATGTTTTTACTTATTCTGATACAAAAGATATGCATGAGTATACCAGTCAGCATGGATATAATAGACTTACAAATGATATTTTTTACAAATTTACCATCAAGAAGCCTTTTAAAGTGGATATATCGCTTTGTAACTCTACCGTAGATACACGTTTATACCTGCTAAATCAATCTGGTTATGAAATCACACTCAATAACAATAATATTGGAGAAGGAGGATGTTCAAATCCAGGCCGTTCTTATCTTTCTATAGAAGAATTAAATCCAGGAACTTATTATATTGTAGCGAAAGGAAATACAGAAAACGATACAATCAGTGTATTGATCAATGCTTCCCGTCCTTATGGTAATCTGGAAGCCAGTTGGGATAAGAATTATATTATTACTTTTATTCCGAGAATTGAATCGGAGAGTGTGGAAAATCTGAGTTCAGATGAGTGTCTGCAAACACTCCTGTACTTCGATGCTTTGGGTCGTTCGGAGCAAACCGTACTGAAATGTATTACACCACAGAAGCAGGATTTGGTAGCCTGGCAGGAATATGACCCATATGGAAGAAAAGCCAGCCAATGGTTGCCTACTCCTTATAAAGGGAATGGATCATATGTTTCTATGGGTATAATCCGATCGGAAGCCAGGATACATCATAATGATCAAAACCCATTTTCCCGGCCGGTATACGAAGACTCTCCTGTGAACAGGATAACAGAGCAATCCGGTCCCGGCCAGGACTGGCACTCGACCACTCCGGGAAAAGCTGTCAGGACAACTTCCCTGGGAACTCGTTCCGAAATCAGCCTGCACT
>JAVBLA010000055.1:0-4230 GCA_031553775.1 Bacteroidales bacterium | reverse complement strand
ACAGGAGTTTATAACTCCATAATGGAGAGTATGCAGGAAAAATGCATTGTGATAAAATTGAATTTTAGAGAAGGAATGTTTTGAAGCACTTTCAAATTGCGGATAATAAAAAGACCGAATTACAAATTCGGCCTAACAGAGAAAAGATGTTTGGGATTTTGTTGGAGGAGTTATTCATTCTGTAGGTTCGAATTTAGCACTTGGAACAGTTCCTACTAATACTAATTTTGTTTCTAACGCTAGTCATTACAATATTGGCCGTGATGTAGGCGATATTATCAGTGTTGTAATGGGCTATTAAAAGTATAGCCACACAAGAAGGAAGGGTATCAAAAGCTAAACAGGCAAGTGACAGCAGTAAAAACGAAAAACATGGAGACAGTGGTAGATCTCTAAAAAAAGCTGATGAGCAAATTAAAAAATTAGAAACGCAAAAAAAGGATGCAACGAAAAAAGAGCGTAAAAAAATAGATGTTAAAATTCGACATATTAGAGAAACTGCAGAAAAGAATAATAAAGAGACAGAAGATACTAATACAGGAAAAAGGAAATAACATGAATCTGAACTTAATTCCATTAAAAAAAATTGGAAATATTATATTTGGAGAATCAATAAATAAGTATAAAGAAAAGTATGATCTTGAGTTTATCAAAGATGTTGATGATCTTGAAATAGATTCATATAGAATAAGGCAACCACATGTAATAATTAATGTAAATAAAAGCACTCATCTCATTGATTCTATCATGTGTTATGAGGAGTTATACTATAAAGGCAAGAATTTAATTGGATTAACAATAAAGGAATTTGTTTCCTTTACTAAAGAAAAGTATTATGGGGATATTGATATTCTAGATTTCGAAGATGACGATATTCCTCAATATGTTTATGAATTTGAGGATATAGGTTTGCAAGTGTGGGAAAAAGGGAAAGGAGGTAAAATTGTAACCATAATTGCAGGTTCAAAATATCCTGATGACTAATTTGCCCTACAAAATCTAACAAAATGGAAGAGGAGCTTTTCCAAATACGATTATTTTCGACTGGGTATTGCTTGCCGGAATATACTACCCACCGATCCCAATTCTATATCAAACTCAGTGATAAAATCGGTAATCTGCTGGTGGTGGATTTGAATACAGAAAACTCTTCTATAACTTCACTGGGCAACCCCTGAAAATATTAAAATAGCATACCACTCTCAGCTGGCAATTTTGTGAATCTTGCAAAATCATTTATTAAGGTGAATCAACAAAACATGCCTATTAGATCTAACCTATCGTTTACATTTTTTCAGTGACAGCATTTAATATTATATTGTTGGTTTTTCTGTATTATAGTTTAGGAGCCTTTGATACCTAAGGAAAAATAAATCATGATTCGATTTTTTTTCGGGTGGAAAAAGTTGAAGTTTGCTGGTATGTTTCTTCTAGGAGAAATTGATTTGTTGAAAAATAAGAGCGAATCATGCCTCTTAATGATGTTTTCTTTCATAGGTATGTTGATTGGAGTTAGTGTATATTACTTTAATGGCTATCTTTTTAGGGCCTGACTCATTTATCCCTCCCTGCTCTTCCCCCTATACTGCGAAGGCGTAAGCCCCGTAGCCTGCTTAAAAGCCGTACTGAAATACCGTTGCTGACTGAATCCCGTGCGATCGGATATTTCTGCAATCTGCATATCGGATTCCCGGAGATACTGCATGGCAGTGTTGATCCGGAGTTCATTAATGAAATCTTTGACGCCCATACCCGTGAGATTCTTCATCTTCAGGTACAGGGTAGAGCGGCTTACCGCCATTTGATCGGCCAGCAGGTCTACATCCAGTTCCGGATTACTTAATTCGTTGCGGATAACGCCTTGCAGTTTGCTTAGAAACTCCTGGTCCGTGCGGGTTAAACTAATCTCGGAATCGGTCATAACGCCCCATCCTTCCGATTTGAATTTTTCCATCCATTTTTTCCGGGTCGACAGGATATTACGGGTCAGGCTCAGCAAGGCTTCTATTTCAAACGGTTTGGCCAGATAGGCGTCGGCACCCGAGCGGTATCCGGAGATTGCATTTTCATCGCTGTTCCGGGCCGTCAACAGGATAACCGGAATATGACTGGTCTCTATGTTTTCTTTGATATGCCGGCACAAATCCAGTCCGTTCATCTCAGGCATAAGGATATCACTTACGATAATATCCGGATGCTGGTTGAGGCATACTTCCAATCCTTCTTTTCCATTGAAAGCACAAAGAACCTGCCTGAAATATTCCCGGAATGTATCCTGCAGGAATTGGTTCAACTCCGGTTGGTCTTCCACAATCAAGATGCTGTGAGACCGGAATAGCAGAAAATCCGGATCCGGTACAGACGACTGGCTTTCTTCTATAGGGTCTGCCTCCCCATACATCCGTTCGATGGTTGGATGGACTGGCTTTTCCGTCAGGTTCAGCGGTATTTCAAAGTAAAAAGTGGCACCTTTGTCCGGATTTTCAAAGGCGCCCATTTGTCCCTGATGTAATTCGATCAACGTTTTGGAGTAGGAGAGGCCGATTCCCGTACCTCCTTTTTGCTGGGGAGCCTGGTAGAAGCGGGTAAAAAGTTTATCAGGGTCAGCATTGCTTAAACCGATTCCCTGGTCGGAAACGGAGACCCTGACCCGGTTTTCCCGCAAATTGCTCCGCAGAGTTACTGTAGTGTCCGGTTCGGAATATTTCAATGCATTAATAAGCAGGTTATTGAGTACCTTGGTACATTTATTGATATCAAAGCATATCTCTTTGATTTGTTCATCAGGTTCGAATTTCAGCAGGATGCCATTGGCTTCAAATTCTGATTGGAAGTCGGAGATGGTTTCTTCTATCCACCGGTTAAAATCATGGTAAGAGAGTTGTAATTTTTCGGAGGTTACTTCCATCTTCCTGACATCCAATACCATATCGATCACCTGTTTCATCTGTTTAGCTTGTTTGTTGACAGATGCCAGCACTGTACGCGCTTCTGTTGCCGTAAAGTCTTTTTTCTTCAGTAAACGGCTGATCGGGGCGGAAATCAGTGTAAGAGGAGTTCTCAGTTCATGGTTGACATTGATCAGGAAACGTACTTTTTGCTGATCCATTTCCCTGATCTTTTTTCTTTTGTAGTATAGGAAGAAAGAAGAAAGTAAGGTAATGATAAAGACACCAATCAACAGGTAAAACCACCAGGAATTCCACCAATACGGCATAACACGGATCGTTAAAACATCCGTTGCCCGGGTCCATTCCCCATTATTCTGGGTAGATTCTACCATGAAGTGATATTCTCCCGGAGGCAGATTGAAAAAATAAACCATCGGATCGCTGGTGGTAATCAGTTCACTGTTCAATCCGGTCAGCCGGTACCGGATGGGCCGTTTGTTGAAAAGATACTTTCCTTTAACCATCAATCGTATTCCTAAAGATGTATTGCCCGGAGAAAGTTTAATTTTCCGGTCTTTTTCATATTCGGTATGTTTTAGCGGGAGACCGTTAAACAGGATTTCTTCCACTTCGATAGACGGGGTATAAGGCGTTTCTGGCGGTATGATGGCATTGATGCGCAGGAATCCGGTGATTCCTCCCATATATATTTCTCCACCGGAAGTCTTCAGGCAGGATTTATCTATATATTCGTTGTGTGCTACCCCATCGGATTCATCATAGATCACAAAGCGGTTTTCCCGTGTTACATACCGGAAAAGGTTACCGGAAGTACCGATCCATAAATTATCCTGATTGTCGGTAATTACGCAGGTGATATAATTAAACAGGGAACTTTCGATTTTAACCGGTTCCTGTGTCTCTCTTTTTAAGAGGTAAAGTCCCTGGTCCGTACCGATCCAGATGTTTTCCTGCGAATCGGTGGATATGGAAGAAATGATAATATCTTGTGCCTCAAATAACTGATGGGTATCTGTTATTTTCCGGGAATGAATATTATACTTGAAAATGGCTTTGTCTCCGAAAATCAAAATCTCGGATGGGTTCCCTGTCCTCATTTTAAGATTTCCATGTAAACCCCGGGCTTGCAATGTCAGGTTTTCTACTATTTTTCCGGACATGGAAAGCAGATATACACTGAAGTCATTTAGACTTTTTTGAATTTTAAATACTAAAAAGGAGAAGGGAACGTTTTGTTATCAGCAAAATAAACAAAACAAATCCCCTTCCCATGTACCAAGTACTCAGCAAAGATACTATAAATCGGGAAATCATTCCC
>JAVBLA010000013.1:0-100830 GCA_031553775.1 Bacteroidales bacterium | reverse complement strand
CTTGTGGATGAATTTGCAAAACAGGGGAAGATTATTGCCATAGGCCCTTTTACAAATCCCGCCGGAGGTTCTATGGGCGTATTTACGGATAAAGAGAGTGCAGAGGAATTTATCAAACAAGACCCATTTGTGAAAGAAGGTCTTGTCGGTAAAATCACAGTGAAAGAGTGGAACGAAACGTTACTTTGATTTATTTTCTAAAACTGATAGTATGAAACTCTGGAAATATAGTGGAATAGACCTTTGGGTTACAGGAATCATCCACATTGTTGTCGGCTTTATAATGGGAAAAGATATTTATGCCGATATGCTACGCGATGGGTTGGTCAATTCGATGCAAAATGATTTTACCCGTGGTTTTGCATTTTGGTTCTTTCTCTTTGGCGTATTGCTGATTCTCTATGGCTATACGTTGCAGTACCATATCAAAAGAGAACAAAAACCGTCCCCGATACATGTAGGGTATGCGCTTTTAGGACTTGGCATTTTCGGTTGTTTGGTAGAACCTGTATCGGGCTTTTGGCTTGTTTTGCCGCAAGCGTTAATTATTATAGTTGCCAACAGGAAGTCAGCCCGAAACTAACTATTCCTGTACTCTTCCTGTTTCTTTTTCGGTAATTTCAAGATTACTTCACCTGCTGAATGCCGGATTAATTCTTTAATCAGCCCGTCGGGGACATCGCTTTCCAACGTCACCCACCGCTTGCAAGAGGACGTAAGTTGGCTGCATTGCTTTTAACTCTCTATTGTTTCTTGTTTCTCATTTCAGAATATGTCCCGCAACACCAATCAGTGTTCCCAAAATTGCAGCCATTGTCAGAATAATCGGTACGGCTTTCTTGTCCTGTGCTGAAACTAAAACTACAACTGGTAAAGCAAATGCCACTGAAATCATACCACCCTGCAACCACCAAACAATGTGGGGCAAGTCAATATTCACAATGATAATTGATACGAAAAAATATTGCAGGAAGGCAGAAATAGTGGCTCGCTTGTCTAGTTTTTGAATTATCATCGGAATAATGTCAATAGTTCCTGCTACAAGTCCGATAATAGCTGATAACAATAATGTATCCATATTCATTTTGTTTCAATTTAAACGATATTTTCTTCAATGGTTACATGAACAATGTCACTGGGCTGTTTCCCAATTTGCTGACGGATTTCTTTCCGGATACCGATAATATGGCAGGGTGTTCCCATTTTAACCAAACTGCCTTTATAGGGAACGCCATCGAATGTGGCGTTAACCGGAACACGGCCTTTACCGAATGTCGCTTTCACATCGAACGGAATTTCCACATAAGCGCCGTCAATATCCGGTACTTTCTTAATTTCTGCATCAAATTCAAATTTCTTGCTCATTTTACTGCAACCGTTATAAATACTTGCAAAAATACGGATTAAAAATCATCCTTTAAAAATTTACCAAAGAACTTCATTCTCAAAAGCATATTCCGAAATAGCCATGCTTCCTGACACCATGACTTAGCTCAATTAATCTTCTAACAAACAAGGTCATTTGTATTCATCGGGCAAAGGTGTTTACGGCTTCTTACGGGCTGTAAAGTTCAAGCGTTGTTTGAAATAAAAATCTTCCTCTTTCCCTGTGGGCGAGCGTATTTTTCTTCAAAAACTTGACATTCCTGAAGCCTACACCGGAAATCGCCCATGAAAACAAAATGACCGTCAGGTCGAAACTTAAAAAATTGAAGTCATGGAAAATTTATCGGAAGCACGAATTTATGTAGGCACTTATGCCAAATACAACGAAGGTTCAATCTTCGGGAAATGGCTGGATTTGTCGGATTATTCCGACAGTGAAGAATTTTATAACGCTTGCCGCGAATTGCACAGCGACGAAGAAGACCCCGAACTGATGTTCCAAGATTGGGAATACATACCGTCGGCACTTATCGGCGAGAGTTGGCTCGCAGACAATATCTTCGAGATTATCGAAGCCGTATCGAATTTGAGCGAAACGCAACAGGAAGCGTTCGGCGTATGGCTCAACTACACAAGCCGCAACATCGCTTCGGAAGATATTGACGACTTAATTTCGTCGTTTGAAGACGAGTATCAAGGCGAATACAAAGACGAAGAAGATTTCGCATACGAAATCGTTGAAGAATGTTACGATTTACCCGAATTTGCGAAAACGTATTTCGATTATGAGAAATTCGCTCGCAACTTGTTCCTCGGCGATTATTACTACTAATACGGTTTCGTATTTCGATGACCAAAGCGCATCATTGCTTTTAACGACAAAGGTCAGACCGAATCTGACCTTTATTTTTTTATTACTATTGACTGTTCAAGGTCGAAAATTTCGACCTTAAAGCACTGACTTCGTTCATGACTGCATGACTTATTGGTTTATTACTGATTTCCGTTTGACTGAACTTGCCTGAAAAACAAATGCTTTTTTGCTTTCAAACGCATTTTTCCAAAGCGTTGCTTTTTCATCATCCGATAGGTTATGCCAAATAACCGAAAGCCGCCTTTCCCGTTCCGCATCATAAGGTAATGTGAGGGGAAGACTGAATAACGCCATTTTTTCGGGCAACGACAATATATCAAACTGTCCATCTATGCTGGATTCCGGTTGTTGTGGCTGTTTGCCAAAATTCAAATCTTTCACTTTATCTGCAAATGCAGCCATGTCGTGACCAATCTTATTATCCGTAATCTTCGCATAAATCTGTGTCGTTTTGATATTGGTATGCCCCAACATTTTGCTGACACTTTCGATGGAAACGCCTTTGCTAAGTGTCAGTGTAGCAAACGAGTGGCGGCTTAAATGGAATGTCAGCCGCTTATCAATCCCGCACGAATCGCCGATTTCTTTGAGGTAGCTATTCATCTTTTGATTGCTCAAAACAGGCAACAATTGTCCTTTAGGCAACTTTCCACGATACTTTTCGATAATGGATTTGGCAACATCCAACAAGGGAATATTGGCCTGTACATTCGTTTTGTGCCGCTTGGTCATAATCCAAAGATTGCCGTCAAACGAAGTGCGGATATGCTCTTCGCGCAGGTTCTTTACATCAATGTACGCCAAACCCGAAAAACAAGAAAAAACAAAGATGTCGCGCACCTGTTCCAAGCGTTTTGCCACAAATTCTTTCTGCATAATCGTTTCAATTTCCTGTTCCGTCAGGTAACCGCGGTCAACTTTGGCAATACGGATTTTATAATTGGCGAATGGGTCGGTCTGAATCCAACCATTATTACGTGCAATGATTACAATCCGTTTGAAAAACTGCATAAACTTGGCAGTAGTATTGGCGCTGCAATTACAGATTGTACGCAGATACGTTTCAAAGTCCGTGATAAACATGTGGTTAATTTCTTTTAGGGATATGTCGGAAAGGTTGTATTGGTGCTTCAAAAAGGTTTCTAACCGTTTGCATGTTACCTGATACTTTTGCAGAGTGGCCGCCGTCTTGTTGACACCCACCAGTTTCTTCACATCTTCGTTATGCTTGTTGAATAAATCCAACAACGTGCGATGGCGGCTTTCAACACCAAGAAAAGCGTTGCGCACTTTTTCAGCCGTTACTACTGTGTCATACTTTTCAATCTCGTTGTGATGGTTTATCAAGGCTGCCTTGATATTGTCCAACGTGGCGTTCAATCGGTTGGCATACGCTGTTTTGCCGTCAACGCGACCATACTTGGCATCCCATAAGTAGGGTTCCACATCGAGTTTAGCACTGAATTGGGACATTTCGCTGTTAATCGTCAAGCGAATCATGATACTTGCTTTACCGTCTTTATTTAAGCGGTTTTTACGCAAGTAAAACAGAATTTTAAGAGAACTTCTCATACTACTCATTTTTTACGTTACAAAATTACTGTAATTGTTTTTAAAATGAGCCACTTGCGAATGGACAACATGCGACATTTCAGGGACTTATAGCGGAAATCGTTACCATTTTCATCAACTGGTTTCGGTAACGATTCGGTAACGGTTGACTGTCCAAATTTGGCTTTTTTTCGTCCTCAAAATGTCTTTGGCGGGTAAAGAAAAAGTCCCGTAAAACCTTAATTTTACGGGACTTGTCTGAGTTTGTCTGTGTTCTGTCCGAACATCTCAGCGGAGAGAGAGGGATTCGAACCCCCGGAACCTCACAGTTCAACGGTTTTCAAGACCGCCGCGATCGACCACTCTGCCATCTCTCCTGAATAATATGGTCTGCTTCCGAAAAAGCGATGCAAAGGTATTATTTTTTTTTAATATCTCAAACTCTTGCCGGAATTTTTTTATAAATGGCTATCCATTGTTTATTATTCTGTAAAATTTCAAAAAAGATAAAATGGACAAATCTCTTATTTTAGAAATAAATGTTTGAAAAAAGCTCAAAATGCTTACATTTTATCATTATTTAAGGGTTTTTTTGCGGTTTCTTTTATACCTTTGCTCGATTTTTTTGAAATACATAAAACTAATCTATTTAGCATCAATTTATGGCAAAAGTAACAAAAGAAGCTGCTTTGCAATATCATTCGCAGGGTAAGCCGGGGAAAATTGAAGTCGTTCCGACCAAACCATACAGTACACAATCCGATTTGGCGCTTGCCTATTCGCCGGGAGTAGCTGAGCCATGTCTGGAGATTGAGAAAAATCCTGAAACAGCGTACGATTATACGTCCAAGGGGAATCTGGTGGCGGTTATATCCAATGGTACAGCAGTGCTTGGGTTAGGCGATATTGGTGCTTTGTCCGGTAAGCCGGTAATGGAAGGAAAAGGCTTGTTATTCAAAATCTTTGCAGGAATCGATGTGTTCGATATCGAAATCAATGAAAAAGATCCGGAGAAATTTATCCAGATCGTCAAGGGGATTGCTCCTACTTTCGGGGGAATCAATCTGGAAGATATTAAAGCGCCGGAATGCTTCGAAATAGAAACAAGGCTGAAGGACGAACTCGATATCCCGGTTATGCACGATGATCAGCATGGTACTGCTATCATCTCTGCTGCAGGTCTGGTAAATGCACTGGAGATTGCCGGAAAGAAAATAGAAGATGTAAAAATAGTAGTTAACGGAGCCGGTGCTTCTGCCAGTTCTTGTACCAAATTATACATACGTCTCGGAGTACGGAAGGAAAATATTGTGATGTGTGATAGTAAAGGTGTAATCTCTGTTTCCCGGACCGATTTGAACGAATCTAAAAAGTACTTTGCTACAGAAAGAAATATCAAAACGTTGGCAGAAGCCTTGGTAGGAGCTGATGTTTTCCTCGGATTGTCGGTTGCCGATGTTTTAACCAAAGAAATGGTGCGGACGATGAACGAAGACCCGATCGTTTTTGCCTTAGCCAATCCCAATCCTGAAATCTCTTTTGAAGAAGCGAAGGATTCCCGTCCTGACTTGATTTTTGCAACGGGCCGCTCGGATTATTCGAATCAAATCAATAATGTGTTGGGATTCCCGTATATTTTCAGAGGCGCTTTAGATGTAAGGGCCAGCAAAATCAATGAAGAAATGAAAGTTGCGGCTGTGCATGCTATTGCCGGACTGGCCAAAGAAAGTGTCCCCGATGTGGTGAATGCAGCTTACGGACTGAAACGATTGAACTTCGGGCGGGATTATATTATCCCTAAACCCCTGGATCCACGCTTATTAACAGTTGTTGCACCTGCAGTGGCTAAAGCTGCAATGGAATCGGGCATTGCCAAATATCCGATCAAAGACTGGGAAGCATACAAAGGCAAATTACGTGAATTGATGGGTTATGATAATAAACTGATCCGTCAATTTACCGATATGGCCAAGCAACACCCCAAACGGGTGGTTTACGCCGAAGGAAGTCACGAAAACATGTTGAAAGCTGCTGTTACCGCTAAAGAACAGGGCTTGTGTCATCCGATCCTGCTTGGAAACGATGAAAGAATTGAAAAATTAGCAGCCGATCTGCATTTGGATCTGACCGGTATAGAAATTGTAAACCTTCGTCACGACAGGGAAGAAGAAAAGCGTGACCGCTATGCACGCTTGCTTGCAGAAAAGAGAGCCCGTGAAGGCGCTACATATGATGAGGCAAGAGATAAAATGTTCGAACGTAACTATTTTGGTATGATGATGGTGGAAACCGGCGATGCCGATGCCTTTATTACCGGCGTTTATACCAAATACTCCAATACGATTAAAGTAGCCAAAGAAGTGATCGGTATCCGCGATGGCTATAAAAACTTTGCCGCCATGCATATCCTTACCAGCAAAAAAGGCACCTTCTTTTTGGCCGATACGCTTATCAATCGCCACCCTTCTACTGAAGTGCTGATAGATGTTGCCCGGCTCACCCAGGATGCTGTCAGGTTCTTTGCTCACGAACCGGTGATGGCCATGTTGTCGTATTCCAATTTCGGGGCAGACCAGGAAGGCAGTCCGGCCAGCGTGCATGAAGTCGTCCGGGTTATGCAGGAAAGCCATCCCAATCTCCCGATAGACGGAGAAATGCAGGTCAACTTTGCTTTGGACAAAAACCTGAGAGACCGGAAATATCCTTTCAGCCGCTTAAAAGGTAAAGACGTGAATACCTTGATTTTCCCGAACCTGAGTTCTGCCAATACCGCACAGAAACTTTTGCAGGAAATGGGAGTGGGAGAGATGATCGGTCCGATACAGATGGGATTAAATAAACCGATTCACTTTACCGATATTGAAAGTTCTGTGCGCGATATCGTGAATATTACGACTGTTGCCGTGATCGATGCGATTGTGCAGGAACAGGTGAAAAGGTAATAAAAGAGGGGGGAAGTTATTCTTCCCCGTCTTTCATTTTCTCCTGAAGATAAGCAATCTTTATTTCTGCGGTTTTTTTGTCTTTTTTCAACTTTTCTATTTCCAATAAAGCAGCTGACAGATCGTAGGTTTTCATGACGACCGTTTTGTCTGCTTCACTCATGGCGATGGAAATATTTTTCTCCCCTACATAGGTAGCCGTCACCGGATTTTTCGCCTGGGCTTTATTGTATATAAAGAGAATGACTCCGTTGTCATTTCCACCGGTATAAGTGACCGTTTCTGTAGTCATCCCTCCGTCTGTGAACGAATAATTATTGCTTCCGTCCGGTGGAATGGTGTTTGTTTGCGCATATTCATCCCCTTTGCTTGAAACCCGTAGCGCCTCATGCTTAATGGGTTTGCTTCCATAATACACACTGGACAGGAACATTTCACCCGACTCGCTGACGCCGGAGCGGATATAGCAGCGTTGTACATTGAGTTCTATCCTTTGAGTTTTGTAGATATATTTACCGGTTTCCTCATATGCCGTGTCTCTTTCATAAATAAAATCCTTTTTCAGCGGTTCCACTTCCGGCATTTTTACTTGAATCATGCTGTCGCAATAATGCAGGTTCCGGGTTTGTTCCGCTAATTCGACTTTTTTGAAAAGAAACTGGCCTTCTTTCAATACCGGAAATTCTTTCGGATATTTAATTTTCAGACTGTCAAGCGTTTGTTTGGCTCCGAAGTACTCCTGTCTGTTGTATTGCTCCTGGGCTTTCGATAGTACTTCCCGGGCTTTTTGTTCCTTATTTTCGCAGGAAATGAACAACAATAAGATTGCTAAATAAAATAAATGTTTCATTGTTTTCGGTTTTTTCTCTGCAAAAGTACGAAATAAATGTATTAGCTGTTGTCGATCAGCCAACCGTTAAAAAAATAATGCACTGCGTAAGCTTCCTGTAAACAGTTCTCCAACTCTTCCGTTTCTATTCCCATCCTTAACTGACGGGCTTGCATTACATCAAATGGCGTAACATATTTATCCGGAATGAGATATACGTCTTCTTTTTCCTGTTCGGATAATGCTTCATAAAGATCAATCAAAATCCATGGACCGGTAGTATTCAGTACACACTTGTTTTTATCGGAAGTCTCATACTTTAATCGTTCTTCCGAAAATACGGTTTCAACGATCTTTTTCATGAAAGGGTGTCCCGGTTTATTCAACATGAGCGCATTGTTGAACATTACCTGTTTTTTGAATATGTTACAATGGGATGGTGGTTCCAGTGCAAAACAACAGGTTTTATCCCCGATTAATTGATCTATGGGTTCTATTGATTCATAATCGAAGTCTACATACATGCCTCCCACCTTATCTAAAATCAGATAGCGGATTGCATCCCAACGTTGAACGTTAAAAGGGAATCTGTTGTAAACTTCCCAATATTGCGGATAAAACTCCCGGACGAACGCTGTCATTCTTTGATCGTCCCAAAATTCATATTTCCATTCGGGATACTGTTCTTTCCAGGTCTCTCCCAGTGTTATGAAAAATTCGGGCAATGGTTTATCAATATCAGACCAGATCTGATGAATGATTTTTGGAATTTTATTTTTCATATTTTTTGTTGATTAGTTTACCCAGCCATTGAAAAAATAATGAATGGAATAGGCATCTTTTATTTTTTCTTCCAACTCTTCTGATTCGTCTCCCTGCATAACTCTTCGTACATCCTCTTTAGTCAGAGGAGACACAAATTTTGATTCGATGAGAGAAACACTCTCTTTATTGTTGTAATTTTCATATAAATCAACAATCATCAGAGGCCCTGTTGTCGTCAATATTTCCATCACTTTATGATGAATCTGAGGGTTGGGTATATAATCAAAAGCCTTTTCTAACACTTCCTTCATGAAAGGATGTCCCGGAACGGACGCCATCAATGCATTATTGAAATAAAGCTGCTTGCCGAATACCCAGCCGTGTTCCCGGGGCTCGATGGAGAAACAGCATTCCTTGTTATGAAGTAGTTTATCGTGAGGTTTTAAACATTCCGCATCAAAATCCACATACATTCCTCCCATTTTGTATAAAATCAGGTAACGGATGGCATCCCAACGTTGCACGTTGTATTGATAACCGTTATAGATGTCCAGGTATTGAGGATAATGTTGTTGAATAAAATCAATCATCATTTTGTTGTCCCAACATTTGTATTCCCACAAAGGATGGTGTTCTTTCCAGGTTTCTCCCAGTTGCCGGAAAAAGGAGGGAAGCGGTTCTTCCATGCCAGACCATATCTGATGTATTATTTTAGGTATCTCCATAGCAGTTAGTTATATTTCATTATATAGCTTGAGCATTTTTTCTCTGAATAATGATAATTCATATTTATTTAAGAATTCCTGTCGCCCGTTATTACCAAGTTCTGTAGCCAGAAGAGCGTTGTTTAAAATGAAATCAATTTTCTCCGTAAGTTTTTTTACATCAACTTCCCGTTGTCCTTTTCTTGTTCTTACAGGCACTTTCAGTCCCGTTTTGTTGTCTTCTATAATTTCAGCTAAACCTCCTGTATCCGAAACTATCAACGGAACCCTGTGCATCATCATTTCAATGGCTGTAAACCCGAATTCTTCGTGGATGGAACATACAATACCGACATCGGCAATACGATATAATTCATAAAGTTGTTTTCTGTCCAATTTACCTGTAAATGTAATCTTAGACCATGTATTTCCCACAATTTTTAACCACTGGTTAAAATCACCGTCTCCTGCGATGAATAATCGTGCATCGGGATGAAGTTTGAGTATTTGTTGAAAGGATTTAATCAGAAAGGCAAGTCCTTTTACCGGATCCAATCTGCCGGCAAAAAAAATCACTCTGGAATTATCTTCGATGAAATATTTTCTTCTCAATGCTGTTTTTTTAGTTTCAGTAGTTTCTTTGCAGACATCTTTCAGTGCATTGTTTATGATATTTTTTTTCTCTTTTTCCACACCGCACAATTCATAAAAAGCATCAAATGTATGATTGGCCACGCAGACCAGCTTATCGCACTTTTTGATCATCCGCATATCTTCTTTCAGGCTGTCTGCGATCTGTTTCTCACTCTGATCTTTTCGAACTTCTTTGGGATCTTTTTTCCAGATTTCCTTCAGTTTTTTATAGTTACCCATCAACGAAAAACTCCAGTCGGTGTAATGAGCCACCAATATAATTTTGCATTTGAATGTTTTCTTCAAACTTGATACCAAATCGGGATTACCCATAAAGTTTAAATGAAAAATATTCAGGACTCCTTTTTCTTCATGGATGAATTCTTTTAACAGATACGCTACATTCCGCGAATAATACTTATAACTTTGGGTAGTTGAGAGATGTGTTGCTGCGGGTATCGATATCTGTCGGTATCCCTGCATTTCCTGAATGGTTATTTCTTTGCCTGTTGCAAAAAGGTAAATAATATTAAATTCGATATCGGTATCTTTCAAAGAATCTATCAACTGTTCTATGTATGTGCCAATGCCATAGACAGCAGCTCTACTCGCACCATTAAAAATGTATACTTTTCTTTTTAACATACTTTGTCTTCTAACATGATTTTGAGTCCGATGCCTGCATAACCGTTACGAATGATTCCTATGGGCCTTGTTTGGGAGGTGAGAAAGAGTTCCTTACTGTCAAATTTTATTTTCTTACATAATATCTTGAGAGGATTGAAGAGCAAATCTGTTTTTCCGGAAGATAGTATTTCACACAGCGCACGGTGCAATGTAATATCTTCATTTGATTTTGACTGATTGAGTTCCAAAGCTTTTATTATATCGATGACATATTCTTCCGGTATGAAAAGATTTTTTTTCTGCCTGTTTGCACATCTGCTTATTATGTAACAGGCAATACCTTTCAAGCCTTCTTCCAGCGAATAATTTCTGATGTATTTAACATTCCATTCCAAGATCCGTTCATCCAGATTTTCCAGGACTTCATCCGGGTCGGCTTCTGCAAACTTGTTCCTGATTAAATAGTCTATTCCCCAGGCAATACCACATAATCCGTCTTTGAAGTTTAAGGGACTGTCAACATGGATTTCCCGGTATATTTCATCGATTAATTCCCCGGCAAAATCAGTATATACCTTATTCTTACTATATTCTCCATAATGGAAAAAGAATATGGCAATTCCCATTTTTCCCCTGAGCAACCCGATGTCAGGTGTAAAACTCCCATGCAACATCAGGTAACGGGCTATGCGTTTCAGGGTATCTTCTTTTGTGGCGCTCATAAGTTTTCTGTAAATATTTTTCTTAAGGGCATAAAAAACCGTTCCAACAACGATAAGTCTTCTGTAATAATATCTGCCTGAGCCTCCATTTCCGGCAAAAACGGTAATTCTTTTTTGTAGGTTGTAGTCAACCCTTCCGGAAATCTGATCTCAATTACATAATTACTTATATTCTGTTCTTTTGAAGGAATCAGGGATATGTTCTTTACGATCCCTCTTACCATACCGAATTCACTGTCGGGAAAATTGTTGAATCTGATATTGACTTTTTGCCCTGTCTTTACTTTTCCCGAACGGGCAAGCGGCAGTAATGCTTTGCCTATATATTCTCCTTTTTGATCCGGCACCACATTGAACACCGCTAAACCGGCCGTTACATTTTGATTCTCCACCCAGATATGGGTGAAGGTAACTTTCCCGTTTACCTGAGCCTGGAGTACATATGCCATTTCCCATACCTGTATTTCGTTAAGTAATTGGTTGGCAGATGTTTTTAATTGTGTTTCGAGCGTGTTTTTCTGATCGATATACTGGTGTTCCACGTCTAACAGGGATTCTTTCATCTGTACGATCTGCATTTCCATGTTTTCCAGCGAAGATTGCATATTTTCTTTAGACAGACGAGCCTGTAAATACTGACTTTGTGTTTTCTCAAATTCTTCGTCGGAAAATATGGTTTTTTTATGTAAAGAAGAATCTCTTTGGTATTGTTTCTTCGAGATGCTTAATTGCTCTTCCACAATAGATCGTTGCCGGAAGAGATTTTTGTATTGTTCTTCGTTTTTTTGTATCCGGAGTTTCATGATTTCTATTTTTTTCGGATAATATTCCAACTGTTTGAATGTCATGTATTCAAAAATATTGATATAAAACGATGAATAAAGCGATTGCAGGTTACCGAGTTTCAATTCTTTGGGCGGAAGATTTGTTACGGAATCGGGATCTTCCAGAAGTACAGACAGATAATTTTTCAGGAACAGGATATCTGTTGTAGCGGCCGGATTTTCCACTACAGCCAGGTATTGTTTCTGTTCCACATGTTGATTATCTTCAACAAGCAACTCCTGCAGTTTGCCGGAAGTTTTCGCTACGATGGCATTTGCCGGAGTGGTGCTTGTCAGTGTCATTTGTGCCTGAATGGTATCGGGATATTTGAATATGGCGCTTCCAGCCAGGATCAGGAGTGCAATAATAGCAATAACTACGATTCCCCACCGTAAGATCCAGGGAGGGACAGATCCGAGTATTTCCTGAAATTCTTCGCTGCGGAGTTCAATAATATTGATCCCGGAATCTTCCGGGATAGATTTTGATGTTGTTTTTGTATCGATGTTCTTCATTTTTTATTCACATATGGGTGTATGCAATACGCCCCTACATTCCATTACATTCCCAATTCCAATTGATTTTTCACCAACTCATAATATGATCCTTTTTTTGCGGTTAGCTCCCGGTGTGTTCCTTCTTCTATCACTTTGCCCTTATCCAGCACAATGATATTGTCGGCGTGTTGCACGGTGCTTAACCGGTGAGCCACAATTACTACGGTTTTCCCTTTATAAAATTCGGTCAGGTTTTCCATAATGGTTCGTTCATTATTAGAATCCAATGCATTGGTTGCTTCATCGAAAAACAAATAGTCGGGATTTTTATATACCGAGCGGGCAATCAACAGGCGTTGCCGTTGTCCCTGACTGATGCCATTCCCTTCCTGTCCGATTTTTGTATTGTATTTCAAGGGAAGGGATTCTATGAACTCACGGATATTGGCGACTGTAACAGCATGCAACAAGCGTTTTTTATCGACCGTTTCGTCGCTTACCGCTATGTTGTTGGCAATGGTATCGGAAAAAATAAATCCATCCTGCATGACTGCTCCTGAACTTTGCCGCCACAAATGCGGATTGATTTCATCAAGAGGAATATTGTTTATCAATATTTTCCCCTTAACCGGAGGATAAAATCCAAGCAATAATTTGATGATTGTTGTTTTTCCGCTTCCGCTGGCGCCCACAATAGCCGTCACCCTGTTTTGAGGAATATCCAGATCGAGATTTTCAAGTACATAGTCCCGTTCGGCGCTATCGTAACTGAAACAAACCTGTTCCATCTTTATAGAGCGGTCGGTTGGGATATAATCGATCTTGTGTTGAATAATTTGCTCTTCATCTTCCTTGTTATGGATTTCATACAGGCGTTCCAGACTGATTTTAGCATCCTGGAGTGATTGTGAAAAACCGATTACCTGTCCGACCGGTCCCGATAATTGCCCGAGAATATAACTGATAGACATCATCATACCCAATGTGATTTCTCCCTCCACTACGGCTTTGGCAGACAGGTAGGAAATAAACAGGGAAGTTGTTTGATTAAAAAAGACAGATCCTATTTGCTGGTACTGCCCCAATGCCATTCCTTCTATGCCGATTTTAAACAGTTTAACCTGAATCGCTTCCCATTTCCATCGCTGTTGTTTTTCGCAATTGTTGAGTTTGATTTCCTGCATACCGGTAATGAGCTGTACCATATTACTCTGGTTAGCCGATGATTGTGCAAAGCGGCTGTTATCCAATTTCCGGCGGTAACGCATAAAGAAAAGAATCCATGCCACATAAAGCGCATTTCCGGCAAGAAAGACCAGCAGGATCTGCAGGTTGTAATAGGCCATTATAAAGGCAAAGACGAAAAAATTGAAAAAAGAAAACAAGGTGGATAATGCCGTTCCTGTCATAAACGACTGTATACGCCCGTGGTCGCCGATCCGTTGCATAATATCTCCGATATTTTTGGCATCGAAGAAACGGATAGGCAGCTTCATCAGTTTGGCAAGAAAATCGGAGATCAGCGAAATACTGATGCGGGTGTTCATGTGCAGGCTGATCCAACTCTGTATAAACCCCATGCCCATTTGTGTGACCGACAAAATCAACTGGGCTATCAGGATCAAAGTAATAAAACTGAGGCTATTATTTCCAATTCCCTGGTCGACAAGCGCTTGGGTAAGGAATGGGAGGATAAGGGAAAATACACTACCTACCAGCATTCCCACTACCAGTTGGAACATCTGGGATTTGTAGGGAAACAAATAACGGAAAAAATACCCCAGGTTCTTTTCCTGTTTTTGCCGGTCGTCTTCCTGTTCATAGAAATCGGGAGACGGACTCAGCAATAAGGCTGTCCCGGCATCTTCTCCTTGTAATTTAGTACTTGCCCAACATTTTAAAAATCCTTTTTTATCAATTGGATATTTGCCTTTGGCAGGATCGGAAATTTTAATTGTATACTCCGTATCTTCCGCTTTACCGAACAATTTTTTCTTTTTCCTGATATCATAACATACTACAAAATGATTTTGGTTCCAATGGAGGATGCAAGGTAAAGGTGCGTCATAGACTAATTGTTTAAAAGTCATTTTAACTCCCATCGTATGCATGCCGATACTTTCAGCGGCATCCGAGATGCCCAGCATAGAAACTCCTTCGCGTGTAATAAACGATTTTTCCCGCAGAGTCTGTAGAGAATAACTATGCCCATAGTATTTAGCTATCATGCGGAGGCATGATGGGCCACAGTCCATAGTGTCAAGTTGAATATAATGAGGGAAAGGACTCATCAATTATATTTCATTTTGTATAATTCGAATTAAAAGGTATAAATTCATAAAAATAAACTTTTTAAGTGATAGGATATTATTGACTAACAATTTTGCATTTTTTATTTTGCTAGCATCATTTCTAAAATATTGGCAATTTCATTTGAACTGGGGCTTGGGGCATTCGCATAAACCAAACGCCCCTCTTTATCATAAATAAGATATCTGGGAATTGAACTTATTTGTAAGTCTTTGATTAGAGAAGAACTCTGAGGGTTTAAAATAAGATAACTATTGGAGGAATGACCTGCTTTTTGTAATGCCGACAACCAATTATCTTTTTTGTCATTAATGGCTATATATATGAAAACTATATCTTTATATTCTTTGCTCAGTTGTATGGAGTATGGCATTTCATGTAAGCAAGGAGCACACCAGCTCGCCCAAAAATCAATATAAATAACTTTTCCTTTGTTTTGATTGAGGATTGTTTCAAATGACATAATATCACCTCCCTGAGTCATTAATTCTAAATTTACCGACTGCATCACAGAATCATCAAAGAAATTAGCATAACTATCAATGAGTGATGATGTTAAATTTGTATCAGAAAGCGCCTGAAGCGTTTTTTCATAATATGCTTTCGCTATATTAATGGGCTGTTGTCTTATTATTGCATGTAACCAATGCCACTTTAGCATATCTTTTAAACGGCCGGAAATAATGGGGTTGCTATCGAGTGTGTCATACATATCTTTATAGTCATATTCCATGGTATTATTGGCATACTTAATTTCTTTATTTGCATAATAAGAATTAGCTACATGGAGATAATAGGAAGAATAAAACCCAAAAACATCCTTAATGTACGAAGAATCGTTATAATTTATAAGAATTTCTTTCATCTCTTTTTTTGTAAGATTTTCGAACGCAATGGTTGACAGATTATAGTGATTACGGCTAATGTAATAATCAAATGCAGGTTCGGAGACCAAATCATTAATTTTCAAAGAATCGAGCCATATTTTTTCATTTTTTAGTTCACGGATCAAGTCATCTTTTAATTCCTTACGGATTGTTTCGTATGATAAGTGATTGATTATACTATAAAATCTCAAATATGAACCTTGGTCATAAAGATCCTGTAATGAATAATTATCAATCGATTGGGTTTTTAAGCGCTTGAAATAATCATAGTTAATATCATTTGCTTTCATTTTATTACTACTCACGGATATAAACGGAATACCATTTTTGTGATTAATAAATACAGTATCATCTTTATAAAGCAAAAAAGAATGTGCGCTCATCGGGTTATAGCGATATTTGACAATACACCATTCGCTATTTAGAAGAAGACTCAAAGTGTCTTGTGTAATATTCCACACAGGATTGAGTTTTTCCTGATAATCACAAGGAAAAAAAGAAAATACAGGACTGCCTTGGGTTATCATTTGTGCTCCGTTTTCCCAAAATATTGTATCATAATTAATCTTGTTTGAATCTAAAATAATTACAATAGAATTCAATGTTGTTTGTTTTTTATTGTTATTTACTTCTGAGCAAGAAGTATAACCAATAATACTGAAGAATAAAAATAGAAAAAAGAGGATTGTTTTTGAGGCCATAATATTATTAACTATAATATATTAATAATTATAAATTATAGTTATCAGTAAGTTGCAAAATAGAATATTCTGATTTACAACTTACTGATAACCATTTTTTATGAATTCTTTTATTAAGGATTAATGAATAATTCTAATACCAAGAAGCGGAACTACAATTATCGCAACACCACTTTGCACCAGCAAGGCCTTGTGTCATTTGCAGTGCAATGTCTTTACTAATCCCTTTCCAAGTTGTAGATTGCGTCGTGCCAGAAACATTGCCAGCTGTAAAAGATCCTGATGTGAGATTTCCCATAGATGGATGTGGAATAGAGTATGAAGTAGCTCCTGCTATCGGAATAAATGCGCCACATGTTCCACTTCCTATTCCATCTATATGTGCTGACACATATCCTCCCAGTACATGTTTCATTTCCATATCATCCATTTCATGATATTCTTTCAATTTTAATTTTCCTAATCGTTTCATCTAAAATAATATTAAGTTTCGTTGTAGATGTTTTCCAACAGGTAGCTAGCCTCTTGTTTGTTGCCCTACAACTTGGCAACAGTTATTTAGAGTCGACTTCTAAATGAGTAAAATATTTCAAGTCTTCTATTTTGTAGGATTTTGGAAATTCATACCCGTTTATAAGTACAGTTGGGGTTGCATGAAGTCTGTTTGTCGCATTCCATAGCATGTGTGTGTGGAACTCGTTTAGGACATCTGCATTCTCTTTTTTGAAATCGTTTTTCTTGAAAAACGCCTCTTTTTCATATTTTTCTGCCTTAAACCATTCATTAAAAATGGTCTGGTAATTCTCTGAGTTATTAAAATATGCATCAATTAAAAATTTATTACTTGTATCCAGATCTGCGTGAAATGATGAAAAGATATATTGAAAACAGAACCTGTCATTTGTTTCAGTTCTCAACTTTTCTATTCGCTGATGCATTTTTGCACATGGTTCACAGTGGGGGTTTGTAAGTATAGTAATCAGAGTTTCTGCGTTCTTGTTGCCGAAAAGAATTTTAGATGTAGATTTGTCAACTTGATAATGGACTTGTTTTTTCAATGTGGCAATAAAAATTTCATCTGTGGCTTTAAGACTATTGAATGCTTGTGTAATTTGTTCTATTTTACTTGAATTGGATAGTTTCGGAATAAGAAAATTGATAATCAATAAAGGTGTTCCATATAAAATGCTAACCATCAACACCTGATTCATTTCGAATGCAGGTATTTGGATTAAATGGAAAAACAGGTTGATTCCAAAAATACCCCAAAGCAAACCCTGTACTATCAAACAAAGCGGACACCATTGTCTGGTTTTCATTTTCTGATACCATATACTCCAAATCGTATATGGTAAAGTGCAAATACTGATAATTGTCAGATAAGTTATTAACTGAGGGGTAAACAAAAGAATAATCAAATTGGAAGTAAAATAGCTCAATCCGACTTCACTCCAGTTTATGACTCCCCATAATTTAGCCACTCTAGAATTCAAAACATCATTGCAATCGCTTTGCTTGAACAATGAACATATTTTATCAGCATAATTATTTTGAATGTGCATTTGTTTTAATACCAGTAGATAGCTGATGTATATCCCGATCAGATTAATTATAACAAGAAGAGAGGCTCCCAGATTGGTATGTAATTGATTGGATATGTAACATATTGTAGCAAGCACGGCTATTGCAAACACTAATAGGAATTGTTGAATAATTCCTATTAGTTCTTTTCTCCTGTTTTCCCAGTAATCAGGTTCTATAGAATTTTCATTGGGCTCTGCCAATAAGACTATCCCAGTCCAGATTTTAGTGAATTCATCAGGAGAGGTGATTATGGTTTTATCTAACCAATCATAGTGAATTTTATCTTTAGTTTTTTTGAAAACATTTACAAAATCACTTCCGGTATGGGCAATAAAAGGGGGAGCTAGGCTATTGAGCACTTCTTCCCTATTTCTGGTGATTTGTATTCCTTTGTTTTCTATCCCATATTCAGAAAGCAACTGGGACAAGCCCAATAAATTGTATTTATTAGGATGCTCTCCATAGCACTTGTTGGAGTATAAACGTGTGTGTTTGACTCCCAGTGAAGAGAGAAATGACGTGAATATATTTTCATGTTTTATGAACATTAGGAAAGGTACGATGATTTTGTGTTAAAACTATCTTTATTTTTTTCAATAAAAATGTGTTTTCAACAGTGAGATAGTTTTCCTTTCTCATTCAAGTGATTTTTGTTTCTCGGTGCAAGTTTACAACAAATATTTAATATTTACAACACTTTGCATATTTTTTCTTTGTATCCCGAAATGCAACTCTATCAGAAGCATATAAAGGAAGGAGACCTTTATTCATTCTCTTTTTTCGACAAAACACAACGCTGCCATTGTTCTTCAGGGTCTGAGTCTTTTTGTACAACGGCAGTACATCCGATACTAATCTTTTAATCAGAAATACTTATCTGGTAATCTTAATTTTCTGAACATACACTTTATCTTCCCCGGTTGCCCGGATGATGTAGAAAACCTTGGGAAAAGGAGACAACCAAGCCAATAAAAACATTTCCTCCCAGTCCTGTTACCATCCTCTCCCAATGATGCTATTTCCATTTTCTAAGCAATGTATTAAAAATATTGGAAGTTCACTCTATTGGTCTCAAATACAAGTAATTATTTTTGAAATCTAATACAACCGAAAAATTGTCGAAAAATTTATTGCCAATCACTCCGTCTATTGATTCAAATTCAAAACCATCTCTTGTTGATATCTTGTATTTTTTTATTGTTGAATATTCATTGTTATGTCAACAGATGCGTACGGTAAAATACGGAAATACTTTTGAATTTTGTTTTTGATTAATAAATGCCTATATTTGCAAAGTAGTACTTTTGTTTATCATGATAAAATAAAGTTACTGTATGTATAATCGTATTTTGAAATTAGAAGAAACCCTTGAAGATTCAACGTTTCTTTGGGGGGCCAGACAGGTAGGAAAAAGCACTTTGTTGCAAACATTGTTTCCACAAGCTCGATATTATGACCTGCTGAAGAGTGAAGAGTTTGAACGCTTTTTTCGCAAACCGGCTCTTTTGAGGGAAGAACTAATGAAAAGCGATAACCGGAATTTAGTTATTGTCGATGAAATTCAAAAAGTACCGCAATTACTCGATGAAGTACATTGGTTGATAAAGAACAAGGGCGTTCGGTTTATTCTTTGCGGTTCCAGTGCACGAAAACTGATTCGATATGGAGCAAATCTTTTGGGAGGTAGGGCGTTAAGAGCGGTATTATATCCTTTGGTAAGTGCGGAAATTCCTGATTTTGTTTTAATGCGTGCCATACAGAATGGAATGATACCAAGGCATTATGCAATAGAGAATCCACAGAGAAGATTGCAAGCGTATATTGGCGATTACCTGAGTGAAGAAATCAGGGCAGAAGCTCTTTCCCGTAATCTTTCATCATTTACCCGTTTCCTGGAAATTGCAGCCCGGTGTAGCGGCGAAATGATTGTTTATAACAACATTGCCCAGGATTGCGGAGTAAGCGCTCCAACCGTGAAAGATTATTTCAATATTTTGGAACAAACAATGATCGGATATCTGATCCCTGCATTTACGGCAACGGAAAAACGGAGGGCGATTCTTGCTCCCAAATTTTACTATTTTGATGTAGGAATCGTAAATTATTTACTTAAACGCAAACATATTGAACCCGGTACCGAGGAGTTCGGACATGCTTTTGAACATTTATTGGTACAGGAAATAATTGCTTATTTAGGTTATACTTTGTCAGATGAAAAGTTCTCTTACTGGAGAACTTCAAGCGGTTATGAAGTAGATTGTATTATTGGACAAGGACGAATTGCCATCGAATTCAAATCTTCTGAAGAAGTAAAATCAAGACATACCAAAGGACTGAAAGCTTTTCAGGAAGATTATCCTGATGTTAGGTCTATTGTGGTATCCACCGATATGTATCGCAGGGATTTGAATGGTATCGAAGTTATTCCGGTTATAGAATTCCTTTCCGACCTTTGGAAAGGAAAAATCATCTAAATTCAGGGATGCTGATATTCTGGAATGTTTTTTTGTGCTAACGAACATCTATTATAAATCGCTTATCATAGACGTGTCCATCGCAAGTTTTCTTATCCTGAAAATCCGGCAAGTATTCGATCAAGTATTCCCACGTAGTAAAACGGAAGGTTAATCAGGAAAAACTCTTCACTTGCCTGAGTCGTCACCCTGTCAACAGAGAACGGATTTGACCACACACGCACGGCTGTACGGTGGTTGGTATTCTCCATAAAAATATGCAATGATTTCAATTTGGCATTATTTCCCGATTTAACCTCAATTGGGATAACCTTATTGTCGTACTGTACTATAAAATCGATCTCGGCATCAGAACCTTTTTTATCTCTCATCCAGAAATTCCTCCTGTGCGAAATCCTGTGATCTGATGCCAATAACTCTTGAGCTACTATTTGCTCGGCAATATGTCCTCGCCACGCATCTAAAATATCCTTTGAACCGAATACTTCTTTTTGTAACTTGGCCGAATAGTTCACCAGTCCGGTATCCAACCATAAAAGTTTCGGCGACCGTTTCAGTTCTGTCGTTATGGGAATGGTATAACCGACAGTCGGGTAGACCAACTCCAGTAACATTGTTTTTTCAAGCGTGCGGAATGCTTCGCCCATTTCCCTCGCCTTGTAAGATGATCCGGCAAAACTGCCAAGCGTAATATTTTGTGCAGCAAACGCCCAACCCTCTTTTAAAATGTACCTGATCACATGCACCATATTTTGATTACGGGCGTATTTTTCCACATCGTCACTATAACCCGACAAAAGCGCTTCATAAATATCATTCAAAGCGACCAAATCCTTGTTCTGAGCATAATGCTTTACGATTTCGGGCATCCCTCCGATTAATGAATAGGTATTGAACAATCCCATCGCTTTAGGGTGAATGGCATCAGGTATTTTTGCGGTTGCAACAGCCTTCTGTAATTCTGTTTCTCCCACAGCGCCCAGAAATTCATCAAACGAGCAGGGACGAATGGCCATGTATTCCACCCTGCCGACCGGAAAGGAGATATGTGTATCTATAAGGCTTTCCAAAAGCGACCCGGCAGCAATAACATAAATATCGGGCAACGACTCGTAAAAATAACGTAACCGGGCCACCGCTTTTACCGAATTCTGAATTTCATCGATAAACAAAAGTGTCCGTCCGTTGCTACGAGATTTATTGCAGTATAAATAAATTGCAATCAGAATATCCTCTATTCCTTTGGATGTCTCAAATAAACCTGCCGCTTGCTCATCTTCAAGATTCAGATACAAATAAGTGTCAAATTCCCGGCTAAACTCATTGACGAGCGTAGTTTTTCCTACCTGCCGTGCACCTCTGAGTACCAAAGGCTTTCGATCCTCTTTACTTCCCCATTTATGGAGTTGAGCTAAAGCATTTCTTTGAAACATAATTGTATGTTTTATTGGTTGTATTTGCTACAAAGATATAGATAATGTTTCAAAGTGACGGTATAAAATCATTTATTTTGTATCAAAGTGACGGTCAATTTGTGTGGATTTTGTTTCAAAGTAACGGTTGTTTTTCCAATTACACTGCTCCGAAGCATATAAAGGAAGGAGACCTTTATCCATTCTCTTCTTCCTCTAAAACACAACACTGCCGTTGTTCTTCAGTATCTGAATCTCTTTGAACAACGGCAATGTATCTAATGCCGATCTTTTAATCAGAAATACCTATCTGGCAATCTTAATCTTCTGAACAGACACTTTATCTTCCCCGGTTGCTCGGATGATATAGAACCCTTCGGAGAAAGAAGACGTGTTGATCGATTGTCCGCTTTCGGAACGATAAACCTGTTTCCCATTCAAACTGTAAATCGCAACAGATTGTATTTTTTCCGGTTCATAGAAAGAAAGCTGATCGTTGACCAGCGTCGGGCATATCGCATCCGTGCTTCTTTTTTGTACCTCCGGCAATTCCGTATAAGTATCCTTGTAGGTAAAACGGGGTGCTATGGCAAATGACGTGTATTCTTCATTTTGTTCATACCACTTAAATAAACCGGTCGGCATATAGTCCTCATCATATTCTTCCATATATACATAACAGGTAGATTTTTGCAGTTCACTTCGTTTAACAGCCGCAATCACAACTTCATCCGTCTCATAAGTATCTTCATCTTCACAATTTGGAATTCCGTTTACGATCACAAAGAATTCATCGGTGATATTAACAGGCGATGCAAATTTGAATGAAGTAGGAAGCAAGGTTGCCGGATTATATTTCAGATCTTTAACCATAATAGCTTCTGATGTTGCCAATATATCGCCCGGAAGTCCTTCTGCATTTTTGCCGGCAATGGTAACGAAAACCAAAGAATCCGGACTGACTGTATTCACTTGATCGAAATATACGGACACTTCGGAAATACTACCCGGAACAAGAGGCTTCTTGAAGTATTCGCCATAGGCTGTCATTCCCAAAAAGTTACTGCCGCCATAATATCCATACCAGGAAAGGCTGATACTACCAATATCTTTTGTTTCATCCATTCCTATATTCCATATTTCCTGATCTCCTCCTACCTGGATGATATTTTCATAATCTACCACATCCGATCCCTGATTGTTCGATACGGTAAGTTTGAGGTTATAGGTGCCGTTATTGGCATATTTTACTTTCGGATGCTGTTCCTGTGAAATTTCCGCATTAGCCCCGGGCAACTCCCATTTCCAGGAAGTGGGAACATTTTTGGAGGCATCTTTAAATGTAACGAGCTGATCCCGTGGAATAAATATACCGGCGTAAGGAGAAAGATAGCCTTCTTCGGGTAAAGAGAGAACCGCTACCGGTGCAACTCCCTGCACATGTACAAAATTACTCTTTGTGATAGAAGAAGATTCACCTCCTTTTTTAGCCGTTAACTTCACCTTATATAATCCTGCTTTATTATATTGAACAACCGGATGCTGAAGCGTTGAAGTAGATGGAGTCCCTTCTTCGAATTCCCAAAGCCATTCGGTAGGTTCTCCGGTAGAAAGATCCTCAAAATGAACAGATGCTCCTTCTGCAATTGTAGCCTGGGCGTTTTCTCCTGCAGATTTTTGTGTGATGCAGAAATCATCAACCAGTACATCATCACCGTTTATCCCGGAATAAGTGAAAATGAATCTGACTTCCTTCCCGGCATAACCTGCCAGATCCATATCGAATTTTAACCATTTCGGGCGCTCGTGTCCGGTGGTATCCGACCAGGCGTGAGCATCTAATAACCTCGTTTTTTCTCCGGAAGATATAATTTCCACATCAACGGTGAAGTTGGCAAACAGAACATAAACACCGTCAAAACAGGCATAAAAACTACAGGCGTAATGATCACCTATAGAAAATGAAGGAGAAATCATTTTTTCATTCTGATTCGGTTTGGTATCATACTCGATAGCTAATGAATATTTGCTGCCGGCATTGATCGTGCTGAAATCCGGGATAGCGTATGACCGGGGATTCGCAAGTTTCCAGGTTTTACTACTGATATTTCCCGGAGTAAGCGTCCAGGCCGTCAGCTCATCTGTCGAATCAAAACCTTGCCGGTAAACTTCTGTGATACACTCTTTGGCGGTAAATCCGGCTGATAATTGCGCTTTTAGCGTTTGAAAAGAAAATAAGCATGTGGTTACCATGCAATACGATAAGAATAGTAATTTCTTAGTCATAGAAAATGTTATTTAGTTAATAATGCGAATCAGGAGTTGAACTCCGATAAATTCGCTTGATGTTAAAATGTTAGTTATCAATAAAATAAGGGCATAAATATTTGTTCAATTCCCTGGAAATCATTAACTTAGAAGAATAATCCCCATTATTTTTCGAGTTATGATTCCCAAGAGAAAAGAACTTATGCTAATAAAAATTTATATGTATATCTGTGATTTATATGATTCAGAATTAAGGTTTTATTGTCAAAGATACAGCAATAATTCCAAACCTGTGTTCACGGACCAGGAAATAATGACTATTTACCTGTTTGCAGGTTATTGTCAAAAGTATTTCCAAGTCAAAGATATACATTCTTTTGCACAAGAGTATCTTCTCTCCTGGTTTCCGGCCTTGCCTTCTTATCAAACGTTCAACTATCGGTTGAATTTATTATCAGAGGCATTTATGGCATTATCCCAAAGATTGATTCATTCATTCAAACCGGAATATTGTGATTCTTTGGTTTCCCTGTTGGATTCCATGCCGGTAATTACTTCTGCAGGAAGAAACAGAACCGGCAAGGTAGCTCCTGAGATTACTGCCAAAGGATATTGTTCGACAAAGAACCAATATTATTATGGGTTGAAGTTGCATGCTTTGGCTTACAGACGTAAGGGGACGATCCCTTTCCCTGAAAGCATTGTACTTCCCCAGCCTCAGAAAATGATCTAAGTATTTTCAAAGAAAACTGGGGAGATACAATTGTCAACCGCACTTATTTTGGTGATAAAATATACTCTGACTTTGATTACTTCAATATGGAAAAAACTGCAACACAAAAGGTTGAAATGCTTACTCCGGTTAAAGCGATCAAAGGAGAGCCGATAGAAATTACCCAAAGAAATAAGGCGTTCAACGACCTGTTTTCTGCGGCAGTTTCCAAAATCAGGCAACCCATAGAATCTTTCTTCAACTGGTTGAATGAGAAAACAAATATTCAAAGAGCGATGAAGGTCAGGTCTACGCCTGGGCTTCTGGTACATACGATGGGTAAAATTGCCATCGCTTTCATTTATCTAATTTTTTAAATACTGATTCGCATAAATAAAAGAAACAAATATAGTGATTTTTTCTTTCTATTTCCGTATTCATCCAAATGCACTATCTTTGTTCTCTCAAATTGATGGGATGCTTCGAATAAATAAATGGAAATCAACAAGCAGGAAATAACAGCAAAAATACAGGGGAAAGTCTTTGATGCCATTTCTCAGGCAGCAGACGAAATGGGCCTGGAAACATACGTCATCGGTGGATTTGTAAGGGATATTTTCCTGCACCGGCCTTCCAAAGATATAGATATCGTCTGTGTGGGAAGCGGAATCGAACTGGCCCGTAATGTTGCCGCGAAATTAGGCAGGCAAAAACATATCTCTGTATTCAAAACATACGGAACCGCCCAGGTTAAGCATAAGGATATAGAGGTGGAATTTGTAGGTGCCAGAAAAGAATCTTATACCTGCGAATCCCGTAATCCTGTGGTAGAGAACGGAACTTTACAAGACGATCAGAACCGCCGGGATTTTACTATTAACGCCCTGGCTCTCTGTCTGAACAAAAAAAGATACGGAGAACTGATGGATCCTTTCGATGGTCTGCGGGATATGGAAGAATTGCGTATTCGTACTCCTCTCGATCCGGATATTACTTTCAGCGACGATCCCCTCCGGATGATGCGGGCCGTGCGTTTTGCCTCCCAATTAGGATTTTATATCGATCCGGATACTTTTGATGCCATCGAACGAAACAAGCAACGGATAGAAATCATATCTAAAGAAAGAATTGTCGATGAATTGAATAAGATTGTTCTTTCTCCAGCGCCTTCTATCGGATTTGAATTACTGGAAAAGACCGGACTTCTTGCGATTATCCTGCCTGAACTGATTGTCCTGAAAGGTGTGGAAATGAAGGAAGGGATCGGCCACAAAGACAATTTCGGTCATACGCTCAAAGTAACGGATAATATTGCTAAAAAAACCGATAATCTCTGGTTACGCTGGGCTGCCATATTCCATGACATTGCCAAACCGGCTACCAAACGTTTTGATCCCAAATTGGGGTGGACTTTCCACAACCATAATTATATCGGCGAAAAAATGATTCCCGTCATCTTCAAACGGATGAAATTCCCGATGAATGAAAAAATGAAATATGTACAGAAAATGGTTTCTTTACATATGCGTCCGAGCATGCTGGCCGATGAAGGAGTGACCGATTCCGCCATCCGCCGCCTGCTTTTTGATGCCGGGGATGATATTGATGATCTGATGACACTTTGTGAAGCCGATATCACTTCCAAAAATCCGGAAAAAGTCAAACGATACCTGAACAACTTTACCCTGGTCCGCCAGAAATTGAAAGATATAGAAGAAAAAGACCGGATCCGGAATTTTCAACCTCCAATTGACGGGGAGGAGATCATGAAACTATTCAATCTCTCGCCTTGTAATACTGTGGGACAGTTGAAAATGTCAATCAAAGATGCAATCCTGGATGGCGTAATCCCCAACGAATACAACGCGGCCTATCAATACTTGCTAAAAAAATGAGCAGAATTAGTTATTAAACCTTAGTCCGCTCCCTGAACTATTCTTATTAATATAAAAAACGCTTAATTAATCCCGCTTCGCAGTCTTGATCTCCTTCGCACCTCAGCCATTGGCAGGCCGATCTTCGATTCAAGCAAGCTTGATGGCATTCGGTTTGATGTCAATTCTTAACTCTTCATTCACTGATGTTCCACCCGGAGCAAATCATTCACCGTTTTCACCGGATTGAAAGTCTCTATAGGCACTTCTACAAAAATGGTATTCCAGTCAGACATGGCCCCATTCCATAATCCCGGTAATTCCAATGCTTTCAGGTCTTTTCCGTTTTTAGATTTGAGCGAAATGAATCCGGTTTGCTTATCTACGAAATCAGGTAGATTGAATTTTTTACCCAGGTAATTTTTTAGGGAACAAACCAAATCGACCGGGTTAAAATGAGTTCCTTCTTCGAATAATGCTTTTTTAGCCCTGTCATACAGGTCGATCTGCGAGCTTTCAAGTATTTGTAAAGAGATGGTGCCATCCGGATTGACGGTAAGGAAAGGACCTCCACCCGGTTCTCCTTCGTTTTTTACCATACCGCACACTCGTACCGGACGGTTCAGCTTTGATTTGATGTATAGTACCAATTCTGCATCTTCCAGTATTTTTGTTTCCGGATTCTTGATACACAATTCATTTTGAAGGAAGTACAACATTTCCATCAACTGCTCATGCGTATATTTCCCTGAATCGATCAGATACAGGTATTTGAAGATTTTTTTCTGTGTGGCTACCAGTACTCCGGCGATCAGCTTTTTGTAGAGAACAGTCGGCTCTTTGAATGAATCCGGTACTACATTGTCTATATTTTTGACAAAAACCACGTCTGCGTCTATATCGTTCAGGTTTTCGATCAGTGCACCATGTCCTCCCGGACGGAATAACAATTTACCATTATCCCGGAACGGCTGATTGTTTTCGTCGGCAGCGATGGTATCGGTCGATGATTTTTGCTCACTGAAACTTATTTGGTAGTAAACATTATATTCATGTTCATACCTGGGAGCCTTTCTTTCTGAAAGAGATTCGAATAAAGCACGATGTTCCGGAGAAACCGTGAAATGGACATTCACATCGTTTCTTGCATTACAGGCATACATGGCGCCTTCTGCCAGGTGTTCTTCCATGGCGGTGCGTGCTCCGGTAGAATATTTGTGGAATTTCAGCAATCCTTTGGGCAACTGTCCGTAATTCAGCCCTTCATAATTCAACAGATTGCGTACAATGGTTTTATATCCTTCCGCTTCCATGAGTTCCCGGATGCTTTTTCCATGATTTTCAATACACATTTCATTCAGGTCTTCGTAAAAAGCAAATTTTTCTATTTGTTCGAAGAATGTAGTTTCGAAAGATGTTTGCGGAATGTCGTATGTGGCTTCCAAAAATTCGAACAGGTTTTTAAACATGCGACTGGCAGCTCCCGATGCCGGGACAAATTTTACGATTTGCCTGTTTTCCATGAGATATTCTTTCCAGGCTTGCAAATAAACATCCTGTTCTTCTCCTTCGATCCGTTTGATACCTTTTTCTACTGAGGCCGAAGCTGCAATGGATAAGAATGGAAAACCAGTGGCAAAACAAGAGAGTTGTTCTTCTATTTGTTCCTGGGAAATGCCTTTTTGGCTGATAAATGCTAAATCTTCTGATGTAAACATAGATGGTTTTTTAAGTACATTTTTGCAAAATTATTCCAAATACTTGGAAAAAGAAAGTGATTCTTCGTAATTTTACAACAAAATTCCAGATAATGAACAGAACAGTATCCTTTCCGGAAGAGGAGCACCGCTTATTCTTAGTTACTTACCGTCGCCTGTTGCGGAGCATGGGAGATGCATTTGTTCCTGGTGATCTTCGCAGATGCAGGGAATATATCCGTACTTTTGCTGAAAAAGAAATAGATCGGGATGCTTTCGGAATGAACCCTATGCTGAGAAGTTTGCAGACGGCATTGATCGTATCGGAAGATATAGGCTTGAAAAGAGCTTCCGTACTGGCAGTTCTGTTATTACCCACCGTGCAGAACGAGAAATCAGATTTGAATGCAATCTCTTCGGGCTTCGGAGACGATGTTTCCGGAATTTTACGGGGATTGATAAAAACCCAGGAGCTATACGCGAAAAATGCAGCCATAGAAACTGAAAACTTCCGGAAACTACTGCTTTCTTTTGCTGAAGATGTCCGCGTGATCCTGATCATGATCGCCGACCGTTTATTGTTGATGCGGCTCGCCAAGGGATTTGAATCAGATACCCTGCGCCTGAAAATATCGGCAGAAGCCTCGTACCTCTATGCTCCGCTTGCCCACCGCTTGGGCTTATATACTATCAAGTCGGAACTGGAAGACCTGTCGCTGAAATATACCGACCGGGAGAGTTATGATTTTATTGCTCACAAAATCAACGAAACCAAGCGTTCCCGTGATAAATATATCGCTGAGTTTATCGCTCCGATAGAGAAAAAACTGAAAGAAACCGGACTGAAATTCGATATCAAGGGACGAACCAAATCAATTCATTCTATCAGGAATAAGCTGTTGAAACAGAAAACAGATTTTGAGTCGATATACGATTTATTTGCAGTAAGGGTAATCCTGGAGTCTCCGCAGGAAAAAGAGAAAGCCGATTGCTGGCAGGTGTATTCTATTATTACGGATATGTATCAGCCGAATCCGAAGCGGATGAAAGACTGGCTTTCCATCCCCAAGAGCAATGGTTATGAGTCGTTACACACTACAGTGATGGGGCCGGAAGGCAAGTGGGTGGAAGTGCAGATCCGGAGTAAGAGAATGGACGAAGTAGCCGAAAGGGGTTTGGCTGCCCATTGGAAATACAAAGGGATTAAAGGAGAAAGCGGTCTCGATGAATGGTTGAATACCGTACGGGAAGCCCTGGAAAACAAAGACTCCACTCCGGTAGATCTGATGCAGGATTTTAAATTAGACCTGTATGATGAAGAAATCTTTGTTTTTACGCCTAAAGGAGATTTGTTCAAACTCCCTAAAGGAGCTACGGTTCTCGACTTTGCATTTGCCATACATACGAAATTGGGAAGTAAATGCGTTTCCGGAAAGGTAAATAGCAAAAATGTATCCATCAAACATCGTTTGAAAAGCGGTGACCAGGTAGAACTGCAGACATCCTCCAATCAGTCGCCCAAGCAGGATTGGCTGAGTTTTGTAGTGACTTCCAAAGCACGTACCAAAATCAAACAATCATTAAAGGAAGAAGCCGCCAAGCAGGTGGAGTTTGCCAAAGAGCTCCTGAAAAGACGTTTCAAAAACAGGAAAATAGAAGAAGATGAAGCCCAACTGATGCGCCTCATCAAAAAGATGGGATACAAAACCGTAACCGATTTTTATGCGGAAATCGCAGCCGAACGTTTGGATGTAAATACGGTTATCGATCAATACCTGGACTTTGATAAGAAAGAAAAAGAACTTCATGAACATCCGGAATCCAGAAGTGCGGAAAATTTCCAGAGCCAGAAGCCTATAGAAGATGATATGTCTTCCAGGGATGAATTGATCATCGATCAGAATCTGAAAGGAATAGACTATAAATTAGCCAAATGCTGTAATCCGATTTATGGAGATGAGATCTTCGGATTTGTATCTTCTCAGGGCATCAAGATTCACCGAACAGCCTGCCCGAATGCTCCGGATATGCTCAATCGTTTTGGATACAGAGTAGTCAAAGCCCGCTGGTCGGGTAAATCAGGTTTGAGTTATCTGATCACTTTACGGGTGGTCGGACATGATGATATCGGTATTATCACGAATATTACCTCTGTTATATCCAAAGAAAACGGAATGAGTATCCGCTCTATATCTATCGATTCCAACGACGGTCTTTTTCAGGGAAATATAACAGTAATGTTGGGTGATACTTCGGCCCTGGATGCCCTGATACGAAAAATCAAAACCGTAAAAGGGGTCAAACAAGTAGAAAGAATTTGAAGAGTGAAAAACGGAAAGTGAAAAGTGAAAAATTAGTCAGTGTATCACACATTGCCCCAATTTTTCACTTTTCACTTTCCGTTTTTCATTTTTTCGGTTGATTCCCCATAACCAGGGTTAATTTTCCTCCTTTAGCCAATTCTTCATGTGTGAAAAACGGTGTTTCCAGTTTCTTTCCATTCAGTTCCATGGACTGGACATATTTATTGGCAGCCGAGTTGTTTTTAGCTTCTACCACGAATGTTTTTCCTTCCGGGAGACGGATAGTAGCCTTTTCAAATAAAGGACGTCCGATTGAATAAACCGGATTCCCGGGACATACCTGATAAAAACCTAGGGCATTCAGGATATACCAGGCCGACATCTGTCCACAGTCTTCATTACCCGCCAAGCCATTTTCATTATTAAAATAAAGCGTTTGCAGTACCTGGTCGATTTTTTCCTGTGCTTTCCAGGGTTGATTTACATAATTATATAAATGGATGGTATGATGACCGGGTTCGTTGCCATGTGCATATTGTCCGATCAATCCGGAAATATCGGAAGAAGTCTCACTTCCTACCAATTCGGAACTGGCTGTAAATAAAGAATCTAATTTAACGATGAAAGTTTCCTTTCCACCCATTAGTCCGGCCAGACCGTCTATGTCATGAGGTACAAACCACAACCATTGCCAGGCAGTTCCTTCACAATAGTCATCATTCCTGTGCGAAGAGGAGCGGGGCTCGAAAGGCGTTCTCCACTTCATTTGGGAATCTAATCCACGCATAAATCCGGTAGAAGCGTCGTAGTACTTTTTGTAAGCTTCCGAAAAATCCCTGTATTTATTATAATTGGCATCATCATTCATTGCTTTTGCCATTTGAGCGATACACCAGTCGTTGTACGCATATTCCAATGCTTTGGCTACGGCCTCGTTATCTTTATCGCAGGGAATATATCCCAATGTATTTTTGTAATATTTGGCCGGGGGCATCTGGCAGCTCCGGATGACTACCGGATGAGCAATAATCCCGGTAGTGTCGTATTCTGCAATCCTGATACATGCCTTATATGCTTCATTTACATCGAAATTCCGGTAACCTTTCATATAAGCATCGGTAATAACGGAAACAGCATGGTAACCGATCATGCAACCGGTATCGGAAGATCCTAGTTCCCACATGGGCAGGACGCCGCCTTCTTTGGATTTATTGATTAACGATTGTATAAATACCTCGTTCAAAGAAGGATTGACGATTGTAAGATAAGGATGTAAGGCCCGGAAGGTATCCCATAAGGAAAAGACAGTATACATCGGTTTGCCGGCCTGAGTTTCATGGATTTTTCCGTCCATACCTAAATATCGGTTGTCGGTATCCGACAGGAGGTAAGGTGAAACAGAGGCATGATACATCGCCGTGTAAAAAATCTTTTTCTGATCGTCGGTTGCCCCTTCTATCTGAATAGCCGAAAGTACATTATTCCATTTTTCTTTGGCATTTTCTACAGTCCGGTCGAAGTTCCAGTCGGGAAGTTCTGCTTCCATATTTTTTTCGGCGCCTTCGAAATCCACAGAAGAAAGTCCTACTTTTACAAGTACCGGCTCATCTTTTTCCGTTTTGAATTGCAATAATGCTTTTCCGCTGCTCCCCTCCTGAATAGAAGCCAGATCGGTTAATTTATTTTCGATGGCAAGTTTGGCAGAAAACGGCTTGGAAAAACGGGCATAAAAATAAACCCTTTGTCCGAAGGCCCAATAGTCGGTGGTTTTCATTCCCCGGATAGTAGTATCGTTGACTATTTCCAACTTCAGGGCAGTCGTTTTTTGATTTTCAATACTGTAATCCAGATCGACGATAATACCCGATGTTTCGCTTGCAGGGAAAGTATAGCGATGGAAACCTGTGCGATCTGTAGTGGTTACTTCAGCTTTCACCCCATAGTCTTCCAGAAAAACGCTGTAGTATCCCGGATGTGCTTTTTCATTCGCATGTGAAAACCGGGAGGCATAGGGAAGCCGTTGACTTTTTTTGTCATCTCCTGCAATTTTCTGTTCTCCGGTACTCGGCATAAACAGAATATCCCCGTAATCGGCACAACCGGTTCCGCTCAGGTGAGTATGGCAGAATCCGTTGATTGTACTGTCGGAATAATGGTAACCGGAGCAGGCGTCCCATCCGTATCTGCGGGTATCGGGACTTAGCTGTACCATTCCGTTGGGAACGGTTGCGCCCGGAAATGTATGTCCGTGTCCACCGGTGCCGATAAATACATTGACAAATTCAGTGTAATCAGAATTGTTCACGGTGCTTTTTGAAGAACCGTCCTTACAAGATTGTAAAAATGGAGAAAGCGCACTCAATGAAATGAGTACGGAAAAAATCAGAAACTTTTGTTTTGTCATGGCTTTATTTTATTGTTTGTTAATATAAAACAGTTGAATGTGCCAGATTACTTAACCTGATACATTTTTTATAAATATAAAACATTAATTTATTTATATCTGAAAAGGTTTAACTATGGCAGATGAAGTAATGATTTTACTTATTTTGCAAAAATAGGAAAGTTCCTTGTTATGTAAAACTTTTTCTATACATTTGTGATTAATAAATTATTCAGCTTCATTAAAGTGTCCGAAACAAGTATAAATAATATCGTTTTTGAATCTCTGTTTGAGAGGTATTATCCCCGGCTTCTGTTTTATGCCACTCAGTTCCTTGATGAAAATGAAGCGAAAGATGTTCTTCAGGATGTTTTTGTAGAAGTCTGGGATCAACGGGATGTCCTTGTTGCCGGCGATAAAATACACGCATATCTTTATCGATTGGTTTATACTCATTGTATAAATATTTTGAATCGTGAAAAAATCAAATCAAAATATGCAGATTCGTTGATAGAACTGTATAACCATAAAATAAAATTCTACGAACAGGAAGATCATAATGAAATTTTTCAAAACATAGAGAATCAGGAACTCAATAAGGAAATGACTGCGGCTATTGACAAGCTTCCTGAAAAATGCAAGGAAGTATTTAAATTAAGTTACCTGCATGATTTGAAAAATAAAGAAATTGCTGATGTAATGGGTATTTCGTTGCGTACAGTGGAGGCCCATATGTATAAAGCATTGAAGATATTGAGGAAAGAATTAGAACATTTACTACCTTTTATGCTAATTTTTGTAGAAGCGTGTAAGTGTTTTTTAAAAGATATTTGTTCTTAATATGTCGATAGATTGAAAACCATGAATATTAGCGAAGACATACTGATAAAATATCTGCAGGGAGAATGCTGCGAAGAAGAGTTGCAACTCCTGAATCAATGGCTTGCAGAATCAGATGAGAACAAGTCACATCTGTTTGCCATGGAAATTGTTTTTAAATCTAAGAATTTAAAACGTTATTCCGATCCGTCTTTTTTGAAAACTGAAAAAGAAAGACTGTACAATAGGATTAATAACCATTCAAATAAACGTATAATTATATTCCGGAGAGTCTTGCAATATGCTGCTGCAGTAGTTGCTATTGTTTTATTGTCGGTTGGAATATATCGTTTCAATGCTGCTTCCGATCTGAAAACACTGGTGGCTGATAAGGGAAAAACAGAACATATCATATTAGAAGACGGAACAAAAATATGGCTGAATAAATCTTCAAAATTAAAATATCCGTCTACTTTCAAAGGAAAAACAAGAACTGTTTACCTCGAAGGCGAAGGCTATTTTGAAGTAACGAAAAATGCCAAACAACCATTTGTAGTAGAAACCGAAAGTATGGAAATAACGGTTTTAGGAACTGTTTTTAATGTGATAAGTGCTAAAGACTCTGATATATCGGCCGTTACTTTGATAGAAGGAGAAGTCAAAGTCAAAGGATATGGTGATGAAGGCCTGATTGTATTATCCGCCGGACAAAAAGCAGAATTAAACAAATCGACACATAGGCTACAGGTGAAAGAACCTCTCAATGTTTCTTTGGATGCTGTTTGGCATAACGGATTAATCCCTTTCCACCAGGCTTCAGTGAAAGATATTGGAAAGGTACTCGAAAAATTATATGGCGTAAAAGTACACGTTGACCCAAATATTCCTGAAACAACTTATTCAGGTGCTTTGAAAAGCCAGGATAGTATAAACACAGTACTACGGCTGCTTAAAAACTCCATTCCGATTGAGTATGAAATAAAAGGAAATGAGGTTTTTATAAGAAATAATTAGTGCTTAAGTCACGATTTCTTTTCTTCAAATAAAAATAAATAAAATTCAAGTAAGTGTTTTTTTATATCTGTTTGTTCTCTATATAAACAGTAGTGTAAGTAGCATTCTAATTTTAAAAATAAATAAAATAAATCAAGTACCATGAAGAATAACACTTCTCAATGTAAGAGTAAGTCGGGAAGAGTTTTTGCTCTCTTTTGCCTGCTTTTAGGCTCTATTCTTTTAGCCCCTTCAGTGTCTGCACAGATAACTGTTTCGTTGAAAAACACAACGATAGGGAAGGCAATCGAAGCCATTAAAAAACAAAGCGACTACAATTTCTTTTATGAAGACCAGGTTGCTAACCTGCCGGTTTCTGATTTTCAGGTGAATAACAAAAGCGTAAATGAATCGTTGGACATCCTTCTGAAGGATAAAAATGTTTCGTACAAAGTGGAAGACCGTATTGTTTATTTGTCTCTGAAAAATCAACCATCCACGCTAAATCAGCCGGTTTCCGCTAAAGAAAAGCGTATGATCACCGGGATGGTAATAGATGAAAATCAAGAACCGCTTATCGGTGTATCGGTTACTGTGAAAGATACGAAGATCGGAACTACTACAGATGTAGACGGAAAATATCGGATTGAAGTTCCCGGAGATAAGACGCATATTCAATTTTCTTACATCGGTTACAATTTGCATTTGGTTTCTATAGGAACCAGTAATGTAATTGATGTTATATTGAAAGAAAATGCGCAGGTGCTTAGCGAAGTTGTGGTAACTGCTTTAGGGATCAAACGCGAAAAAAAGTTGTTAGGCTATTCAATCCAGGAATTAAAAGGGGAGGATCTTACTGCAACCGGTAATGCTTCAGTGGTTGGAGCTTTGCAGGGAAAAGTGGCCGGAGTGCAGATGAATATTTCTCCAACGGGTTTGAATGGCTCCACTAAAATTACTATTCGTGGTAACAGTTCATTAACAGATAATAACCAGCCGCTTTGGGTGATTGATGGGATACCTTATGGAGATAACAGCAACTCTTCGGTTTCTTTATACGGAGGAATTGACCGTGGAGGTACTTCTGTCGATATTAATCCGGAAGATATCGAAACGATGTCTGTTCTAAAAGGTCCGAATGCGGCAGCCCTGTATGGTTCCCGTGCCGGAAACGGGGTAATCCTTATTACAACGAAAAAAGGAACCGGAGTCAAAGGTTTTGGAGTTAATTACAGTAATACCCTGACCTGGACGGAAGTGGTTGAAACATTGGATTTACAAACTACTTACGGGCAAGGCTTAAGCGGGATTTACAATAAAGCCACCCCTTTTAGTTATGGAGGCAGACTGGATGGTTCTGACACTCCGGCGTGGTGGGTTAACAATGATGGAGCGACTGTTCCTTATAGCCTTAATGGAAATAAATTGAAAGATTATTTCAATACCGGTTTTTCTCAGAATCATACGCTTTCTATTGGAAATGTAACGGAAGACTCTCATTATCGCTTGTCTTTTGGTTATTTAGATAGTGATGGACTATTTGATGGAGAAACCCTGGAAAAATTCAGTGCTGATTTGAATGCAGGTAAGAAGATCAATAAGTATATCAGTATGGATAGTAAACTCTCTTTGTCCAAAACAAAAGCTGAAAACCGGCCTTATTTAGGCAGATACGGAGAAATGTATCAGTTGACTTACCTTCCTAATAATATTCGTTTAGGTGATCTGGAAGAGCACTATACACGTACAGAAACTTTGGAAAAGGATGGACAGGATTATGAAGTACACCAGAATTGGTCGGGCCCGACACAGGATATATTAAATCCTTACTGGCTGCATAATCAAAGAACAAATATGGATGATCGCTGGCGGGCTTTTGGATATCATTCTATGAAAATAAGCTTTACGGATTGGTTGTCGGCTACCGGTAAATTGTCTTTGGACTATTATCGTACAAAAATAGAAGAAACAGACCGGGGGAAAGGAGAAAATGCAACCAATGTAAAAATGAACGACACTTTTACTAAAGCAGAAAATAATTATTATGAAATGAATGCCGAATTCCTTTTTTCGGGTTTTAACCGGATCGGAGAAAATATCCGTGTGGATTATAGCCTGGGAGGAAATGCAATGTATAAGAATTGGGAATCATTATCCGGATCAGCCCGGAATATGGCGGAAAAAGATAATTGGTATTTAAATAATGCAGGGCAGGCAGTTGTGAATGACGAAAGTGCAATTCCTTCTTTTGTCAATCAATATTTAGATAGAAGACGTACGAATTCTTTGTACGGAATGTTTCAAATCGCTTACGGAGGATATGTGTCTTTGGATATGACTTTACGTCGGGATTGGTCGTCTACTTTATTGGAGGCATATAATTACCCTTCTTTCAACCTTAGTTTTATAGCAACCGATTTTATGCAACATCAATTGAATATGGATGTGCCTTCCTGGCTGACTTATGCGAAATTGAGAGGTTCATATGCTAAAGCAGGAAAAGACACCGATCCGTATGCATTATCAAATTATATTACTTGGGATCAATCATTCACAGGTCCGAAATATACTCTTTCTTCTATTTATGTGACATCGGATTTTAAACCGGAAATGAATACCTCTTATGAATTAGGTCTTGAAATGAAATTCCTTCAGAACCGGATTGGGTTTGATTTCACTTATTATAAATCTTTGACCCGGAATCAGATCATGAATATTCCATTTGTCAGTGTGCAATATAATCAGAAGAGAATCAATGCCGGAGAAATTCAGAATGAAGGACTTGAATTTGCTTTATATACAATTCCCGTGAAAACAAAAAATTTTGAGTTTGGACTGGATTTGAATGTAGCACATAACACAACTATGGTAAATGAATTATATCCAACCGTGAAATGGGTGGATTTTGCAACAGATAATTTCTTTGCGACAGTAGTGGCTCTGGAAGGTAAAAAAATGGGAGATATTGTTGCTAAAAGTATTATCAAACGGGATGCTAATGGAAATATGATTATTAGTCAGCAGTCGGGATTGCCGGAAGTAGTAACCAGTGGTCCCCGGGAGGATAGGATCATAGGAAATATCCAACCGGACCTGATCGCTTCGGTGGCTCCGAGAATTTCTTATAAAAACATCTATGCTTCGGCTCTTTTTGACATGAAATTCGGAGGAGAGATACTTTCTGCGACAGAGGCAATAGCCACACATTATGGAATGGCCAAACGGACGGAGAACAGGGATGGAATGCTTACGCTTCCCGGAGTGGATGCTGCAGGTAATGCTAATACAAAACAAGTAACATACGAAGAGTATTACCGGTTTATAGGAAATGCCGGAGGCGATGCCGGACTAGCTGAAGAATTTATTTATGATGCATCTTACATTAAGTTGAGAGAATTGGCAGTTGGATATTCTTTCAGCAGTAAACTTTTGAAGAAGACTCCGTTCAATATGCTTAAACTATCTTTTGTAGCCCGTAATTTATGCTACTTGTTGAAACATACGCCGGGAACAAATCCGGAAGGTGGTTTTGATACCCGGATGTATTCTCAGGCTTTTGACTTTTTGACTACTCCCAATACTCGCACTTTAGGTTTTTCTCTTAATGTAGGCTTTTAATATTTATGAATCGTATGAAAACAAATATAATTTTCAGTAAAACAAGAGTGTTGCTTTATTTTCTGTTGGCAACATTGATCGGATCTTCTTGTACAGATGGATTTGAAGATATGAATACTCCTATTTATCCTCCCAGTAATTTTGCTGAAGGAGAATCTTTTGGAGAAGGTATATTTTTAGGTGATTCTGTCACTGTGGAAGAAATGGCTTCTTTGAAAGCACAGATTTCCAATATAGGAACGGTATTCAAAAATTTCCTTTATGAAGGGATATATAATGATTATCAGATAACGACTAATTTGACACATGATATTTATGCCGGTTATTTCGCGAATATGAATCCTTCCTGGTTGAATGATTCTCCAACTTATATGTACCATGCCGGATGGAGTGATATGCGATGGAATCATTTTTATTTACACCGATCTGTTGAATACGGTATGTTGGCTCGGGCATTCTGGTTTGTAGACCATGATTTTGAAGAAGGAACAGGCAGGTATCTGAATGCATTCTACATTACCCGGATTTATTTTGCTTTCCTGATTTCTTTACAAACAGACTCTTATGGAGATATGCCATTGACAGATAAACAATTGCAGGGTGTGGCAGATGCTGATGCTCCCGATTTTAGAAGTCAGGAAGATGTTTATAATATCATTTTTGCTTTATTGGATGATGCTTTAACCAATATGAATCCGGATGCGACAAATACCTACGACTTATCTAAAGAAGACCGTATTTATGGCGGTGATGTGAATAAATGGATCCGTTTTGCCAATACTTTGCGTTTGCGTCTGGCTTTAAGGATTTCTAATGCTGCTCCTGAGACGGCAAAAAAACAAGGAGAATTAGCCATGGCTCATTCAGGCGGTTTGATGAAAGACGACGGCGACAATATGCGTACAGTGCCTAAATTTGCTCCGGTAGCTCAGGGAGGTGAAAATTCCGGTGGTGATGAGAATATCTTTGCTTTGTGTAGCTATAAATGGTATGATGCCGGAATGAATAAAGACCTTGAAACTGCTTATAAAGAATTAAGCGCAAGCGGTTTAGACCCTCGTTGCCCGATTTCATGGTATCGTCCTTTGGAAGAAGGAAGTACCGAAAGTAATCCGATCGAATCCGATCGTGAGTTCTTAGGTTCCCGTTCGGGAGATTCTCATATCCAAAAACCTTCTTATATCCATTCTTTATTGCGTTCATATTCCACAGATGGAAAAGTGTTACGTGATGATGCATGGTTTGGCTATGGCCGTGAAAGTATTTGGTTGAGCTATTCGGAAAGTCGTTTCTTGCTGGCCGAAGCAGCAGTAAGAGGATGGGACGGAGCATTTGATAGTCCGTATAATTATTTCAGTGCCGGTATTTCTGCTTCGATGAGATATTATAATATTCCGTATTTCCAGGAAATGGTTTATATAAGCGGACTTAAATTGCCTAATCCGAATCCTTTCACAACTAATGACAAAGAAGGTATGCTGGAACAAATCATTACACAAAAATGGCTGGCAGTCTTCCCTAACGGAAATGAAGGCTGGGCGGAGTTCCGTAGAACTGATTATCCGTCATTTATTTCTTTACCTCTGATTAATTCCTCAGGAGGAGGTGTTCCGAACGGTAAATTTATCAAACGGATTGCCTATCCTACGGATGCTATTGATGATAATCCGAAGTCACCGGGTCTTGTTACGACAGGAACCAGAATGTGGTGGGATGTAGCTGACACGTACGATAATAGTGGTAACAGGCCCCATCCTAATAATTTCAGATAAAACATAAATTTTTAACATAGATTGTTGAACCATATATTTTTTAAATCATGAAAATTAAAAACTTGGCTTTTTTGATGCTTGTGTTGTTTAGCTTTAGTGTAGTTTCTGCACAAAAGCCGGTCGGACAACCTTATTCGGGATGTTGGCATCCTGATTATATTAAAGACTGGACCCCGGAAAAAGATCCGGATAGAAAATTCAATCGAAGTTCAGTGCCTCTGCAAACACGTATTGCTACTTCAGAGACAATGAAATCGCATGCGCAACAGTATCCCGATGGACAAATTGCTGCTTGCTTGACCATGCATCCGATGTGTAGTCAGGTGCCGGCACAAGGCGCTAACAATTTTGTCGGATACAATCCTACTTATTGGCAGTATTTAGACGTATTGGTTTGGTGGGGAGGTTCGGCCGGTGAAGGAATTATATTGCCTCCTTCAGCACCCGTAATCGATGCCGCTCACTTAAGCGGAGTGAGAGTATTAGGACAGATATTCTTTCCTCCAACTGCATTTAGCGGACTTGCTGCTTGGACTACTCAAATGAATACTAAAGATTCCGACGGAACTTATCCGTATGCCCGTAAGTGTGCGGATATTGCTAAGTATTATGGTTTTGATGGTTGGTTTATTAATAGTGAAACCCTTACTTCTACCAATTGGGGTGCATGGACAAAAGATTATTTGGAGTATTCAGAATCAATAGGCCTGACTGGTCAGGAAATTCAGTTATATGTAATGTCTTCCGGTAGTTCCGGCGCTTACATTGAAGATGTAGCCAAACAAAAAGGCGGATCTTACATGGTTAATTATGGTGGAATAAGTACTTCTGCAGTTAATAATAGAATGACTTCTCATGTCAACAATGGTTGGGGAGATAGGGCCGATGCTTTCAGTACCTGGTATTATGGCGTGGAACAAAGTGGTTCTATAACAGGAAATGGAACTCAGTTTAGTACTTTGTTTCCTACTTCCGGACATATTGGTTCAATCAATTTCTTTAACCCGGAGGAACCTATCTGGAAACAAACAGTTAAAGATTTGTTAGGTACTTCGAATGCAGAGGGAACATTGGCTTATACGGCGATGAATACTGTTTTTTCTAACGAAAGCAAATTTTGGGTTAACTCGGCAGGCGACGTTACAAGTACAAGCCGTGGATCTTGTATGGGTGGTCTGTCGACTTCTATTCAGGAGCGTTCATCTATTCAATCCAAACCATTCATTACTACTTTCAGTATGGGATTGGGTAAACATCGTTTTGTGAATGGAGAAAAGAAAGGAACCCAGGATTGGTATCACCGGGGGATGCAAACCGTTATGCCGACCTGGCGCTGGTATCAGTTGAAGGGTGCCGCTATGGCTGCTACAACTGATTTGAAATTTGCTTATAACTGGGATGATGCTTATAATGTTGGAACATCTGTAGGCATTTCCGGAACTTTAACTGCCAGCACTGATTATTCGGTTTACTTATATAAAACCAAATTGGAAATTCAATCCGGAGATAAATTGCAATTTGTTTATAAAACAAATGCAACCGGAAGCATTAAAATCAAGTTGGCAGATAACTCAGCCGGTTCAGCCGGAGGTCTTTTGATGACTGCTTATTCTCCTTCTTCTACTACCACCAAAAACGGTTGGACAATAGATGAATATGACCTGACTTCTTTAGCCGGTAAAACATTGGTAACTATCGGATTGAATATCAACCCGGGAACAACCACTGCTTATACTGCTCAATTGGGTCAATTGGCCGTTTATCCGTCGGGATATAGTCCCGCAGCTACGCAAGTAACGAATTTGGCTGTAGAAAATGATTTGGCAGAAACCGTTGGAGATTTACGCGTTGTTTGGGACAAGTCGGCTTCAACAGATGTTCACCACTACAATGTATACCTCGAAAGAAACAATGTAAAACAATTGGTTGGACAAACCCGTAACGAAGGTTTCTATGTGCCTAAGTTTGCCCGTAACGGTCAGGCAGAGGCGAGTGTGAAAGTTTCTGTTTATGCAGTCAATAAGAATATGGAAGAAGCTGTTACCGGTCAGGAACTGACCGTTAATTTTCCTTCCATCCAGAAATCGGTTGTTTCCCTGAAAGCTTCTAAAACTTTAGTTACTACTAACGAAGAAGTAACTATAACTGCAACTGCTTCTAATTTCCCGGAAACATTTGTTTGGAAAACAACTGAAGGTGCAACTTTGGTAAGTTCTAGCGGAAATACAGCTATTTATAAATTTACAGAAGAAGGTTTATACCCAATCACTGTTGATGTGACTAATGCAGTAGGAACGACTAATTTTACAGAATCAGATTTTATTAAAGTGGCAGCATCGAACACTTTAGATATTGTAAGCAGAACAACTACCGGAGGAAAAATTGTTTCTGTTAGTAGCTATATGACAGCCAGCAATGAAAGTCCTCAATGGCTGATCGATGCTACAACTGTTCCAAGTAGTACAAGCCAGAAATGGTGTGCCGGTGGAGCAAAAGAACATTGGGTAATCCTTGACTTGAGCCGGGTTTATGAAATTTATCGTTTCATGATTTATGACTGCGGACATAAAGAAAATGCTTCAGACAACCTGACTCACTATAGAATATATACAAGCCTTACGGGTAATGATGATGATTGGACTTTAGCTTTAGATCAGAAAGAAGTTCCGGCTACAGCTGCATATAACACTAAAGACGATTACATCAAACCGACGTTGGGACGTTATGTGAAGTTTGTTCCTTATAATCCGGAAATGGCTATTACCATTCGTATCTGGCAATTTGATGTTTATGGCTTGACTGTTCCTTTGAAACCAATTTTCGAAGATATTACCGCCAGCAAAAAATTGATTCAAACGAATGAAGAAGTGACATTTACCGCTGCTGTTTCTGAAAATCCAACCACTTATGAATGGACTGTGGCTGGTGGAACAAAAGTAAGTCAAACAGACAATAAAGCTGTATTCACGTTTGCTGAAGAAGGTGTTTATGATGTACAGGTAACAGCCTCGAATTCGGTAGGTGCTGCATCTTATACCAAACAAAAATTAGTTGAAGTTTCTAACTCCGTAGTTGAAAAGATCGTGCCATTGAAAGTAGCCACCGGATTCAATATGGACGGAATCGCTGAAGGTAAACCTTGTGCCGATTATTCATCAGGACCGTTGGATGATCAGGGATGGGTATTCTATACAGAAGGTGCGCAAGCTGCGGGAGCCATACCAATGACAGATGGAATTGCTACTTCAGCATTGGGCATTCCTTACAAAATTCAACCGTTGGATGGCGATAATACGCTGTTGCTGAAATCTGTATCTACAGGAACTCTGACTTTTGAAGGTTCTTATCAGGCCGATGCATTGTATTTCATAACTACCAGCATGAATGGTATGTCAACTTTGAAAGCAACAGTCAATTATACGGATGGAACAAAATCTGCAGAGCAATCTTATTCACTTGCCGACTGGTGCACCACAGCCACAGGAACAGCATTTGGAGTTATTGGCAGAATGATACGGGCGGCATCAGGCAGCTATACTAAGGATCAGGCAGAATCTGCTAAATGTTATATGTACGAGTACAAAATAAATTCGGATATTACCAAAACGATAGAATCTGTTACATTTACTAAAACAGGAAATAATTATCCTGCCATATTTGCTATAACGGCTCATGCAAAAGTAACATTAATGTCGATGGATCAACCAGAAGATATTATTGTAAAAACAAAAGAGAGTGAACCTGTAGAAGTTGCATACGACCTGAAAGGTTTATCTAAAGAAGCAAACTTTGGAATTACAGCGGTTTCGGCAAATGAAACTTTGGCTACTGTTTCAAATGTAGTTGTAGATGAAGCCGGAAATAAAGTGACATTTAAAGTGAATGGAGTTGCCATGGGTGCAACTGCTGTAACGGTGACTTTGACAAACGGTGACATGAAAATAACAAAAACATTTAATGTGACCGTTGAACTTGGAAGTGCTATCGATTATGTGGCTTTGACTGCTAAAGTATGGCCGAATCCAGTAGAGCTGGGACATGATATCAACGTTGAAGCACAAGGAGCTAAAATGGTTCGTTTGACTTCTTTATTGGGTGTTACACTTGTTGAGAAGAAAGTTTCAGGTGATCTGACAAGAATACCGACTTCTACTCTTCAACGCGGAACCTACATCCTGGAAGTAATTGGCGGAACAAAAATTGTATCTAAAGTAATTATCAAATAATTATAGAAGATGTAATCGATAAAAAAGTCCCGGAGACGACGAGTCTTCGGGACTTTTTTTATAATGTGCCTATACGATTGTATCCCGAAAGGATTTCCGAATCAATCCAGTTTAATTTTCTGTATCTTTCCGGATTTTTCTGTAGTTACTTTTACTATCAGGATCGTTTGTCTTGCAGACAGATCTATACCGGTATAGGATTTACCTATTTTATCCTGTTTGTAGATAATCCGTCCGTTCACATCCAGAAACTCAATACTATTGATCGGATCGTTGTCCGTGCTGGCGATATTAACCCGGCTTGCATTTATTGAATAATTTTAAAATGAAAAATGGGGTGATATATTGCTGTTTGTAGAAAAAATCTACGTTGATTTATGCGTTTTCTGAAGGAGTGTGGTAGTCCGGGCATACTCTTAGTTGCAGATTTCCAATATCCATTATCAAAAAAGCCTTGTTTGTTGAATCTTTTTTATCAGGAATTCTTCTTTTGTTATCTTTGTTATGTTTGTGTGATTGCTAAATTTATTTAATTTTGCTTCTAAATAGTATTACCTGAATGGACAGATTCAAAAAAATACGTGTATTTGAAATATCCTTGTATGCTATCGTATTGCTGGCATCCCTTAGTGTCCCGTTTTTTATGGGGACCTATGGACGGGAAGGATGGTTGGGAATCCTGATCGACTGGGTCAGGTTACTACCTTTTGTTTGTGTGTTTTTATTGAACAATTTTTTACTGGTTCCCCGGTTGGTTTATAAGGAAAAATATTGGCAGTATATTGTGTTATGCATGGTTTTTGTTGTCAGTTTCAGTTTTATTTCTGATTATTTGTTCGAAAAGAGCCGGATGATTCCTCCTCCGTTTGAAAAGATCGAAGAACATCATATTCCCCGTTCGGATGAAATGCGCATGCCTCCATCCGGTCATAATCATGCTTTCCGACCTAAACACAAGGGAGGACCACCCCCTCATAATCATTTCAACCTGGGCATTGCTATTATTTCGTTTCTGATTATCGGGTTCAATACCGGAACCAAATCGTTTGTCCGCTGGAACGAAGAACGAATCCGTCAGTCGGAAAAAGAAAAACAACATCTGTTTACAGAACTTGCTTTTCTGAAGCATCAGATCAGTCCTCATTTCTTTATGAATACGCTGAATAATATCCATGCCCTGATCGATATCGACACCGAGCGGGCGAAAGATGCCATTATCAAACTTTCCCGTTTGATGCGATACCTGCTTTATGAGTCGGATGAAGAATCGGTTTCCCTGAAAAAAGAAGTCGAATTTATGGAAAGCTATATTGAACTGATGCGTTTGCGCTATCATGAGCAGGATTTGGAAATTCAAATGGTATCTCCGGAAAACCGGGAAAATATCCGGGTGCCCGCATTTCTTTTCCTTTCCCTAATTGAGAATGCATTTAAACACGGGGTTAAACCGGGAACACAATCGTATATAAAAATTGTATTTTCTTTCAAAGAAGAAGAGAAACTACTTTGTCTTTCGATCGAAAATGGAAAACATCCTGTTCATGAAGGAACACACGAAGCGTCTGGCATCGGGCATGAGAATCTCAGGAAACGATTAGATTTACTTTACAAAGATAGATATCGCCTGGAAATATCGGATGAAGAAAAATCTTTCAGGGTGTATCTGGAAATCCCGGATATAAACATTTTTTGAATGCTTAAAACTATACAATACAGGAAATGAAAATACGGTGCATAGCCATAGATGACGAGCCTTTAGCATTGGCTCAGATTTGCAGTTATATTGAAAAAACGCCTTTTCTGGAGCTGACTGCCAGTTGCAGGGATGCTTTCGAGGCAATGAAATGTTTTGCGGAAACGCCGGCCGACCTGTTGTTTGTCGATATCAATATGCCCGGATTAAATGGGATGGAGTTGGCCAAAACATTACACAATACATGTATGATTATATTTACCACTGCTTACAGCGATTATGCAGTGGAAGGTTTCCGGGTAGATGCGGTAGACTACCTGATGAAGCCGATCGGTTATGCCGATTTTTTGCAGGCTGCCAATAAGGCCAACGAACGTTGGCAGGCGAAACATCCGGCAGTGCAGGAAAGTCTGGATGTCAATACCGGTTTCCTTTTTGTTAAGTCGGAATACCGCACCCTGAGAATCAATATAAGGGAAATTACCTATATCGAAGGAATGCGGGAATATGTCCGGATTCACCTTATTCATGGGAAACCGGTAATGACATTGTTGAGTATGAAAGCATTGGAAGACAAACTTCCCGGGAATATGTTCATGCGTGTTCACCGTTCTTATATTGTCAACCTGGAAAAAATTTCTGTTATCGAACGGAACAGGATTATTTTTGGAGATATTTATATTCCTGTCGGGGAACAATATAAGGAGCAGTTTCAGGAGTATGTTGATAAAAATTTCCTCTGAACAGGAGTCTTATTTGCGGTATTTATACCGGAAACCAGAATCTTTTTCCGTTTACATCGATCTGTACATTTCCTCCGCTGGGCCACAAAGGCTTGACAGTCTGTTCTTGTTCCCACCTTTTAAGAATGCCTTGAAGCTCGTTTGTTTTTTCCGGATAAACAGAGGCGAGGTTCTGTAACTCGCCCGGATCTTTCGAGAGGTTGAACAGGAATATTTTTTTATTCTTTTCATTGATATATAATTTCCATTCTCCAACCAAACAGGCCTTGACATAACCGTTTCTCCAAAATAATTCGGCATGGGGCTTTCCTGTCTGTTCCCCTGTTAAATACGGCAACAGGTTCACTCCGTCGTATACCCTGTCGTCCGGCATGGGGATGCCGGCCACGGAAGCAATCGTGCTATAGATATCTAGTGTTGAAACAGGCTGGGAATATACCTGGCTTTCTGATGATACATGTTGTGGGAAACGGATGTAAAAAGGGACTCTGATACCTCCGTCAAAGAGCGTACATTTACCTCCCAGTAAAGGTCCGTTGTCAGTGGCCCTTGTGTAGGATGCGCCTCCATTGTCACTTGTGAGGATAATTAGAGTGTTATCCAGTAAGCCATTTCTTTCCAATGCTTCTAAAACCTCTCCGACCGCATCGTCCAGTGCTTCAATCATGGCATAATATACCCGTTTTACAGGATCGGGTTCTTGTGTCCTGTCATAATATGCTTTGGGAGCCTGGAAAGGATCATGCGGAGCGTTGAAGGTCAATGTCAGGAAAAAAGGATCGTTTTTATATTTATCAATGAAGCTGATGGCTTTCCGGGCAAAAGAAAAGGTCAGGTATCCTGTGTCTTTTACTTCCCGGGAGCCTTCCCTGATTGCTGTGGGGCCGGATCTTTTTTGCCAGGCGGGCAGATCGGAAAAGGCCCAAGGCAGGCGAATGCTTACATATTCATCCGGGTTTTCCGGTTGATCCACATATCTGGTCAATGCGCCTGAAAAATAATAACTGTAGTCGAATCCATGCTCTTCGGGAATGGTATTCAGGTTGGAACCAATATTCCATTTGCCGATCAGCCCTGTTTTATATCCTGCGCTTTGTAACAATTCGGCGATAGTTATTTCATCAGACGGTAAATCCGTATCCCTGCTCCGGTTCAGGAAAATGTGCGGACGGAGGGTTTTTAGCCCTTCCGTTTTCTTTCCGAATGGAAGATAGCGATTTTTGATTTCTTTCAGGAACTGCCGGTCGTACCTGTCGTATGGCATAAATTCACAACCAAACCTGTTCTGGTAACGGCCTGTCATGATCCCGGCCCGGGAAGGTCCTGAAATAGGAGAAGAAGCGTAAGCATTGGTACAACGGGTACCATGGATGCCTAATTTATCGATATTCGGAGTCCTGACAGCCATATTCCCATAGGAAGACAGGTCGTTAAAGCCCAGATCATCCGCAACAATCAACAAAACATTGGGTGCCTGTTGGGAAAAAACAACCCATGCAGGTTGGATTAATAAAAGAGTAACTATTTTTTTTTTCATTGGTTCTGTCTCTGCAATTCTTTCTCACTGGTTTCTCTGAAAAAAGCCGGTTTCCAATAAAGGAAAGCCGGCTGCAAATATATTATTTTTTTAGTTAAGAGTTAAGAATTAAGAGTTAAGAATTAACGAAACACGGAGAAGTAGTTCCTTTTTTTATATTGGCTTTGAAATGATGATTATTAAGCCTCTGATTCGAAGAATTCCAACTCTTAACTCTTAACTAATCCTATTCCCCAACAATCTCAACCTCAATCCCCTTCTGCCAGTTCCTGTTTTCCTGGAAATAATACAAGTATCCGGACGATGCGGCTCCGATATATTTCCCGGGAATATCTGCTTTCAGGTCGAGGTTAAGAGATTTGGTTTCCCCTTCTTTCAGATACCGGTAGTAGACGGCTAAGCGGTTGCCGAGTATTTCACAGAAATCGAAGACTCCTTTTTCCTGTAATTCTTTCAATTGCCAGGGTTGAGGGGAGAGTCCGGCCGGGATACCTATAACAGCCATACTCATCGGTTGTCCCTGGCCTTGCTCTTTGTTCCGGAGTTGGACGGAGAGACGAACCGTTTCGTTTTGTTTTATTTTCTTCTGAGATAAGGAGACTGAAAGTTTCAGCGGACATTTTTCCGAGCTTTCCGGAGTCGCCGCATTCCAGCGGAGGATCACAGAGTAGGGCAATATGCTTTCATTTTTATCGAACCGGATGGATAGGGTATTTAGCCCGGATCTGATACTGTTTACGAATGTTTCGTTGACGATGGAACCTCTTGTATTCTCATGGAAAGGCAATGCGTATTCCGTATCGTTTACCTGTAAGGTCATAACTCCCGGAGACTTGCCGGATGATCCTTTTATGGCATAATCTGTCAAGGCTTTAAGGGCCAGCGAGGTCGATTGTGTAGATCCGTAACCATAGCTACCCCGGTTGGAAACGATAAACCCGATACATTTTTCGATGCTTGCCCAGTCCGGATTCTTTTCCCTCATCAGGGAAACAGCCCATAGGGAAACGGTTTCTACTACTGCAGATTTTCCATGACTGTTGACAATCGTACTTTCTATGGATAAATTATCGAAGTTCTTTGAGTTCCCGAGAAATTTTAAAAATTCATTACTCATCTGTATACAATCTTCCTGTTTGCCTAAATTCCTGGCGGCGAGCGACATCAAGGCCATCCGGTACATGTCTTTACTTTTGATAGCTTCATTCAGGGAATAGTCGTATGCTTTGTTGAAACCGGTGGTTCCGGTTTCGCTCAATGCATATACAACATAAGCGCAGTTTACCGCATATGGGGCGGAAGACAAATGATCGTATTTCCCGCGGCTTTGTATGAATGTTCCATCCGGGTTTCGCCGGCTCAGTAAAAATTCTTTGGTACGATTGATCATTTCTGCACTTACTCCCTCATACACTTTGTTCATTTCGTGGAATTCTACCAGTCCGTATGCTGTCAGAGCTTCATTTGCGGGTGGATTTCCAAACCATTCGAATCCTCCGGATTTAATTTCGTACGACATCAACCGGTCATATCCCTTTTGAATAAGATTCACAGCTTTTTTTCTCAAGGCATCATCGCCTTGTGCTGTGGCGTTCATCAGCTGCATGACAAATATGTTCGGGAATGTAGCCGAAGAAGTCTGCTCAAAGCAACCGTATGGTTCCCTCAGGATGGATTCTGCTCCGGCAAACAGTTCATCCAGGATGCTGATATGTACAGTGGCGGTTCCCTGCAGACTGCCGGGTTCGATATCCCGGATGGACAGATTTGCGCTTTGGCTTGCATCTCTTCCCGAGAAACTGAAACTGCGTGGAAATCCGATAGGGCAAACATGGAGCTGATGTTTGATCCTGTCGCTGAACTTTCCATCTTTCATTTCAATTTCTATCGGATGATGATTGGCATTGCCGGTACTGACTACTGTAAACAATACTTTTTCAGAGGTATTCGGCCGGATGGAAGGTTTGTACATTGTCGTGCCCAGTATCCGGAGTCCGGTACTAAGGTTGATTCTGATTTCCGGTTGCATCTCCTGGCCGGTATTATTCCGGATGGATACCGGAATTTGCAAGGTATCACCGAAACTTAAATAATTCGGCAGTTTGGCATCTAAAGATAGCGGGAGACGAGTGGAATAGGTATATTCGCTTCTTCCGGTCAATCCGCTTCCGCTGATTCCTTCTGCCGTGATCCGAAAGGCGGATGTCGCTTCATTGTTGTAAAATTCCACCCGGGCAACTCCCAATGCATTGGTGGTGACATTGTTTTTCCAGTAAACCGTTGTTCTGAAATCGCTTCGAATACCTTCTACTGTTTCAGAACGGGGTGCCAGCTCGTAATAAGAACGGGAAACCGACATGGAAGGCGTTGCATTCAGTACAACAGATGTATAGGCCGGGTTTTCATATGTTCGCTTGGTATGGTATGGAAATCCCCATCTGTTTTTGGTAGTAAGGACAATTACGCCGTTTGCCGCCCGGCTACCGAAAATAGAAGAGGCTTCCGCTCCTTTAAGTATTGAAACAGAACTGATATCTGATAAATTAACCAGGCTCAGGGGAGAAATATTATTTCCTCTGGAAGGCATGGGGATCCCATCGATAACAACCAACGGTTCACTGCCTTGATTCCCAAGACTGGCGATTCCTCTGATCCTGATTCCAGGAGCATTACCTGCATTGATATTTTCTTCGGAAACGACCACTCCCGCTACCCTGCCACTTAAAACTGCGGAAATATCACCTATCCCTCTTATTTCATCTCTTTGGACAGTTGTTACAGATCCTGTCAACATCGATTTTTTCTCTGTTCCGTATGCAACTACCACTACTTCATTCAATGCACATTCATTATTTCCTATCATCCATTGTTCAATCAGTTCCTCCTGTGCCTGGACAATCATCACTTTATTGTCGTTTATTTCTTCTTTGACGATTTTCCGGCGAAGATCATTAGGTTCGATTCTTTCTTCCCGGATTTCCATCATATCTTCTGTTTGCAGCAAATTCATGATGTCATTGTCTAAGATTTTTGTACGGGATTCGAAAAATACCGGTCTTTCGGTGGTTACTTTGATCTGGTTCGGCCATGGGGCAAATAATGCTATAGAAGAGGCAGGATCCACATTGATGAATGCAAATTGTCCGTTTTCTCTTGTCGTAAGATGGAGTACCCGTTTTTTATGTCCAAGTTCTATCAGGGTGACTTCCGAGCGGACCGGTTTCTGATCCTGGTCAAATACCTGCCCGTAAATATGTCCGATATTTTCCGGATCGATATTGTTTTTCCGGGTGGAATAAGCTACATCATCCCAATTGAATCTTCTCCAGCCGTGCGTCAGTAAAAGATAATCGATGGCTTCCCGGGATTTTTTTTCTTTGTCGTCGAAATAGAAAGATGGTTCGTAAATCTTTCCTTTCAGGTCGGATGTCAACAACAGGTAAGAGAGAATATTGTCTTGTTTATCATCTGCCAATGCCAGTATTTGTTCGTCTACCACACCTAACGATAAGGATGCAGGAACCGGTTTGCCCTTTTCATCGGCAGTATTGATTTCTACTTTGACCGGTTCTCCCGGGCTGTATTTCTCTTTGTCGGTCCGGATTGAAATGTGCAGGCGTTTTTCCGGATTGACCATTATTAATCGTTCGCATACTGGTTTTTCCAACGCATTGAAAAGTGTAAATACAGCTACACCGGCTGGTAATTGCCTGGTATCGAAAGAAATTTTATTGATTCCTTCTTTCAGGCTCAGGTCTTTTGCATCGTAAAGAATACCGTTAACCTGTGCAACCAGGTATGCATTTCCATTTTCAGGAGCAAATATATTCCAGGAAATTCCTGCTGCAGTTTGTTGATTCAGGTTTAAACTCCAGGTCTGCAGTGTGGCATCGGGCAGATAAAACAAACTGTCGGTGCCTGCAGGTTTCAGTATGCGTGCGGCATATCGTTTCCCGGCTTCGGGATGTATTTCGAAAGCACCCATCCCAAAATGGAAACTATCGAAAGAAGTGATTTTTTGACCTTGTTCATCGATGATTTCTCCACTTACATCCGCTCCTTTTCCGAATTCATTGATGGCTTCGAATGCCATCCTGGAAGAAATGCCGCTGGTCCAGGTTCCGCCTTCGGGATAAAATTTCAGCCGGATTTTATTGAGGACAATGGGGATGGAACGTGATACGGACTCTTCCACTCCCTGGTAAAGTACAATTGCCTGTAATAAACCGTCGGGGGTATGCAGATCTTTCGGTAACAGGAAGTTTATTTCTGCTTTTCCGTCAGGATCGGTATAGACCGTGAACTCTTTGAATCTCTTACCCTCCAGATTTACTTTGACGTTAACGGTAGCATGGTTTGCTTTTTGGTTGTTGAGGTCGGTTACCAAAAGAGTTGCTTTGACTTCATCGCCGGTACCATAAGCTTTCTTTTCAAAATCGGGTTTTAACAGTAACCTGGGCGTAATCACCTGCTGTACCTGCAGGTCTTTTTCGAAATAGCGGTCTTCCCCGAAATTTTTCATCCAGGAAGTATAGGCTTTGAGTTTGTACAATCCGCCGGGCCGGGAATCTTCTATATACATTTCACCGCCGGCCATGCCTTGTTGTACATGAATTTTCGACCGCTTGGCCAGGTTTCCTTTCGGATCGAATAATTCCACATATACGATATTGCTGATACCGGAAGGTTTTCCACTGGAAGCATCTGTCAGGAAAGCATTGAACCATATATATTCCCCTGGTTTATAAATGGTTTTGTCGGTTTGTACGTATACTTTCTCTTCATTATTGACCTTCAGGTAGGAAAACAATTGTGCTTTCAATTGATTGATGAAGGCTGATTCTTTCGAGGCGGCAAATGCGCTTGCCAACAGGAAGACTACTATTATCGGGGTGATATGTTGTGTTTTCATAAGAATTGAAAATTGAAAATTGAGAATTAAAATGGGCTTTATGGAGATTATGCTTAGTTTCTGAAATTCATTTTCAAATTAAGCATCCAGTAGCGGGTTCCGGGGAGGTTGAACAGGTCCAAGCCTTTTCCGGAAGGATTATTAAAGAGGCAGGAAGAGGGGTCTACTCCCTTGTATCCGGCAAATGTCAACAAGTTGTATCCGCTGATTCCCACGGATATTTCCTTGAAAATATCAGAGTCCGGGTTGATTTTGTATTGTACGCCTATATTGGAAAGCCTTATCCAGGAAGCATCATTGATATACTCTTCTCCCACACCGCTGAAGCCATAGCGTACCCATCGATTGTCGGCTACCGGCAGGGCAGGATTGTAAAAATCTACCGGAGTTTGGTTTTCCTGTCCGAGTCTGTTAATTCCCGGAAAAATATACGATTGGGTGTTTCGTTGATCTGCTGTGTGTTCAGACATACCCAGATAATCTAAAGCTGCCGCAGTTCCATTCCAGACATTTCCTCCCTGGCTGATGCCGATCGTAAAATCAAAAATGAATTTCTTCCAATTGAGAGCCGTGTGGATGCCTGCAGTCCAGTTGGGGGTCGGATCCCCGATCATGGCAATATCAGGATCTACTAATGGAAAGCCATCGTAGTCTATCACCTGTCTGCCCTGGTTGTCTCTCATCCACCGTGTTCCGTAAATGGCTCCGAAAGGATTCCCTGCAAGCATCCCTGTAGAGATATTACTGAATCCTGCCAGGGGGATATACCGGTTGTCCAGGGTGGATTTTACCCTATTATCGAATGTAGACCAGTTCAGGTCTATGTTCAGGTAGGTCTGGTGTTCGATGTATTTGAAGTATCCAGCCGAAAGATTCCATCCGGAATTATTGACCTTAGCTGTATTCCGGAGGGTAAACCGGTTGGATTGAGCAACCGGAGCGATGAAATTATCAGTGGTAATATTGAAGTAATCGGCATTCAGTGTGAAATTATACAGTTGGAAAGTAAGACCGGCATTGTATTCTTTTTTGATCTCAGGCTGTATCTTGTTGGTTGCAGTAATGAATTGATATTCGAAATAACGGTTGAAATTTTCGGATTTCAGGGGAGTGGAAAGTACTGAAAGGTCTGTATAAACCAAAGGAGCTTCATGTATGGATTTTCCGGCATTGAAGAAAAGGGAAAACTCTTTGAGATTGTAAAAAACATCATCCAAGAAATCCATTAGCTCGGCTTTGATCCCTCCGTAAGGGAAGAAATTAGTGAAATCTGAAGTTGTGCTACTGAAATAATTCCTATTGGAGAACTGTATGGCAAGGCTTTTCCGATAGCCCTGGATCTTAAAATCGACACCGTATTTCAATTCGTTCGATAAGCGGTAAAGATCCGCTTTATTCCCGTCAGGTATCGTATTGTTGATGTTTAATTGAAGGTCTTTCCGGTCATAGTACAGCATGTAATCCGTAAAAAAACGGAAAGACAGTTTCTCGGGAGTGATCAGAAAAGATGGAGACAGTTGCATTTCTCCCGACCGGGAATCCAGATCGTAAACTGATGAACGAAATCCGGAAGATGCGGCAGCGAAACTTTCCGGGATACCGGTATTCCGGTTGTTGGTATATTGTTGATAGTTTCCTCTCAATCCGAAAGAAAAGCCGTCGTGCATGGAGTTCTTGTAGTTAACCTGGAGATTAGTCAACAAGTGTGTCCCTTTTTCTTCATCAGGTAAAGCATTCAGAAAAGCGTACGGGTTATCGCTTATACCGGGAGAAAAAGAACGCATTGAACCGGAAGGTAATTTCCAGGATTGTTCTCCCGCACCGGCATCTTTAGCGCTTAAACCGTTTGTATTGTCGAATGTGGGCGGGGTAGAAAACAGCGCTCCGATGATGGATGCCGTGTTGGACCCGGAAGTCAGTAATTTCCCTTTAGAAAGGTTGTAAGCACCGGCAACTTCAGCTTCCACTTCTCCTATTCTGATTTTTTTGAAAGCCAGGGAAGCATTATAAGATTCATATCCGGAGTTCCTGATCGGACTGTTCCTCAGTATTTGTCCGGCATTAATTTCCGTATAAGGCTTTTTGCCGATGAATGGAAGTAACAGGCTGAAGTTGTTTCCGACAGAGACGCCTGTCCGAAAGAAATCTCCTGTACCGTAACTGTTGGCGGGTATGCCATTCCCTGTCCCTGCAGCCACTAATCGCCCGTTCCGGTCGTAATCGTACGAACTGCCGTCGTATTCCAGACTGCGTATGGCCGGTCCCCAGGAAAATATCTCGCCGGTTTCCGGACCGAACCATTGCAGGTGCCCTCCTGAAGATTCTCCCTGCGCATATTCGGTTTGGATTTTCGGCAATGCTGTGTGTTGTTCTACACTTACTGAGGAATTGACGGTTAGTTCGAAGCCTGTTCCTTGCTCTTTGTACCTGGCAGGGCGCTGTTGTATTTCTACCTGTTCCCCTTTCCAATGAAACTTTCTCACTTCGCCGGGTTTGATGGTCTCATCCGTATAACTGGGTGCATCGTCGGTCATGACAGCCACACCGTCTTCCTGATGTTCTTTGTTTGCAGCTACATGTTTTTCTGCCGGTTTCGTGCTTTTTGCAGATTTGGACGCTGTCTCTCCGGAATTTTCTGTTTGAGGATAAGCAATGTATCCATTCCATAATAGTACGAATGCGATGATCCAATGTTTTTGTTTTACTTGCATGTCGGATTATTTTAATGGTTTTTCCTTATAGATGCAAAAAAACAGAAAATCCATAATACATCGAAGAAAAAAACAGAAATTTAATTAATTCCCCATGTAGCTCCGCATTGAAAAATACGATACTTTTCCGGCAAAGGTTTGCATATAAGAGTAATACGGAATCACTGAAGTATTTTTCTTTTGCAATCCGATTGCACAAAAAAATAATTATCTTTGCAGCCATGATCAAAAAAACAGGAGTCATATTTTTTGCATTGACCATCGGGTTTTCTCTCCTGATGCATGCTGTTTTACCGCATCATCATCATGGGAGAGTGCCTTGTTTTACTTTGCTCGAGTATTGTCATAGCAATGCAGGACATACAGACTGTTGTCATCACAATGTTATATCGCACGATTGCGACTGGTCCCACCATCAGGAAGATAATCAACCGGGAAGAGATTGTTCCTGCGTGTTGGAACAATTGGTGATTACAACTGAAAATGATCAGGAAAAGGGGATAGTCCCATTTGCACAGTCAATAAAGCTTTATTCAGGTGATTTCCTGACGTTGATGCTCCCTGTTTTTATCCCATTTGAATTTACTCCGCCGGATCTTCTTTCTCTTTTCCGGCAAGCACCTTATTTAAATAATTATCATTCTGTTTCTCCTGACTCGGCTTCAGGTTTGCGGGGGCCGCCTTGTTATTTATTTTCCTGACGCGCATTTTTGGATTCGTACCATTTGAAAAATATTGCAGTACGATTGATATCATTGATGTGGGGACGTTGGAATATCGGGGTGTTCGGGCAACCCCCGCCCCTACGGGATGCATAATCATATTATGAACGATTGCTGACATTTCATTTCCTGAAAATTTTATCAATACCTGCCAATCCTACCCGGGCGTAGCCCGGTAATCCCCTTAAATAAGGTGGCAGGGGGTTCTTAATCCTGTTGTCAAAACGCTGTCCGAAGTGAGTGAGCGAAGCGATCGAGCAAGTTCGTCTTGACGAAGCGCCTTTTTTTAGTTCCTTTTTTGGGCGCAACAAAAAAAGGAATACAATCCCATAATTATTTAATAAAAAATAAAATCATGAAAAAAATCCTTTTCACAATAGCCATAACAAGTCTGTTAACAACAGCTTGCACCAACAACACACAGAGTGCCCACGAACACGGAAGCGATTGTACCTCTGATCATAATCACAAACATGAAGCTACCTGTAATCATGAACACGAAAAACCAACCCAGGAAAGCTTCGAAGTTCAACCTGATTCTATCAACTCGTAAAGAATTGCAAAACAATTTTCAACTCAGTTTCTCCCATGAAACATTATAAATACATAATAAGTACCACAATCTTACTGGCATTATTCGCCTGTAAGCGCGAACCTGCCGATCCGCATGCCGGTCATTCGCACGATGCAAAACTTCAGATAGCTGCTTATAGCGACTCTTATGAAGTCTGGATGGAGACCGATCCCTTGGCTGTAGGCCATCCATCGGAAGTACTGGTCCATTTTACCCGTTTGGAAGATTTTAAACCGGTTGAGCCGCTTCGGGTAACTCTGAGTCTGGTTGTCGGAAGTAAAGGAATACGGCAATCGCAGGAAAAGCCTGTTTCTCCGGGGATTTATTTGTTTGAGATTCAACCGGAAGTGGCTGGTGAAGGATTTTTCACCTTTGAGTTGCAAACTGCAGACGGCACTTCACAAATACGATCTCAGGAAGTTAAAGTCTATTCAGATTTTCATGAAGCGCAGCATAGCCAGGAAGGACTGGAAAAAGAAAATCCCGGAGCTATTGTATTTACTAAGGAGCAATCCTGGAAGATAGATTTTGCTACTGCCATGCCGGTTGTCCGTGAGTTTGGGCAGTTGATCAGGACTACTGCAAAAATTCAATCTTCGTCGGGAGATGAAACAGTTGTTACTGCCCGGACATCCGGAATAGTACTGATGGAAGGTAATAATATCGTGGAAGGAAAAAGCGTTTCTGCCGGTCAATCCCTGTTTACAGTCTCAGGAGCAGGAATGGACGATAACAATGTAGGAGTTCGTCTGGTAGAAGCCCAAAACGATTATCTGAAAGCGGAAGCCGATTACAACCGGGCACAGGGTTTAGTTCAGGAAAAAATAATTTCCGATAAAGAATATATTCAGATTAAAGGAAATTATGAAAACAGTAAAGTGGTCTACGAAAACTTACGGAAGAATTTTTCAACGAATGGTCAGCGTGTAAGTAGTCCGATTTCCGGATATGTAAAGCAGTTGTTTGTTTCTAACGGGCAATATGCTGCTGCGGGTCAGCCGTTAGTCAGCATTTCCCAGAATAAAACTTTGTTGCTGAAAGCCGATGTCTCTCCTAAATATGCTCCGTTATTACCTTTTGTTTCTTCAGCTAATATTTGCAGCATGGACCGGCAGACTGTTTATTCACTAAGCGAACTGAATGGAAAGTTTATTTCTTACGGAAGAAACCTGAGCGAAGATAATTACCTGATACCGGTTATTTTCCAGATCGATAACAAAGCCGGTTTTATTTCCGGTGGGCTGGTAGAAATTTTCATTCAGACCAAAGCTGAAAAAACGCTGTTGACATTGCCCAATAGTGCGCTGACAGAGGAACAAGGTGTATTTTTCGTTTATGTGCAGTTGACTCCGGAACAATTTGAAAAACGGGAAGTGAAAATAGGCGTGACTGATGGAATTTATACGGAAATAGTTTCGGGTATACAACCGGAAGAACGTGTGGTAACCCGGGGAGCCGTATCTGTTAAACTGGCTCAATCGGCCGGAACGTTGGATCCTCATGCAGGTCATGTTCATTAAATTTTTTTATCGGAGATATGTTAAACAAAATCATACAATTTTCCCTCAATAACAAACTGGTTGTGTTGTTGGGAGCCCTGATCCTCATCATAGCAGGGATTTATACCGCCGATAAGATGGACATCGATGTCTTTCCCGATCTTACTGCTCCAACAGTGGTGGTGATGACCGATGCGGAAGGGATGGCAGCGGAAGAGGTGGAGCGATTGGTGACTTTTCCCGTTGAAACGGCAGTCAACGGCGCTACAGATGTCCGCCGGGTCCGTTCTGCCTCCATGCAGGGTTATTCTTTTGTCTGGGTGGAATTCGACTGGGGAACGGATATTTTTAAAGCCCGGCAAATTGTGAGCGAGAAGATGGTGACTCTGGCCGGAACAATGCCCGAAGGAGTCCAACCTGTGCTGGCGCCTCAATCCAGTGTAATGGGCGAAATCCTTTTTGTAGGATTGCAGGCCGATTCTACTTCTTTGATGGAACTGCGCACCCTCGCAGAATGGACGGTTCGTCCGGTGATACTGGCAACCGGTGGTGTATCCCAGGTAACCATCATTGGAGGAGATTACAAGCAATACCAGGTACTGGCAAATCCCCAGAGGATGAAATTTTACGGTGTAAGTATGCAGGAAATGGAAAATGCCTGCCGGGGCATCAGTAATAATTCTTCGGGTGGTGTGCTCCGGGAATACGGTAATGAGTATATGATACGGGGAATTGCCCGGACTTCCGATCCGGAGATATTGGGAAATACTTTGGTGAAGATGAATAACGGACAACCGGTGCTGTTGAGCGATGTATCCGATGTAATTGTCGGAAGTGCCGTTAAAATGGGAACTGCTTCGCAGAATGCCAAACCAGCCGTGATTATATCCATTTCCAAACAACCGAATATCAATACGCTGAATGTAACCCGGCAGATCGAAAAGAACCTGTCTGAACTACAGCATACCTTGCCGCCGGATGTAAAAATGGACACCAGGGTTTTTCGCCAGGCTGATTTTATTGAAACATCGGTAGATAATGTGGCGAAAGCCTTATATGAAGGAGCTTTCTTTGTAATTATCATTCTTTTCCTTTTCCTGGGAAGCTTCCGCACTACTTTGATTTCGATAATTGCCATTCCCCTTTCTTTACTGGGGACGATTATTGCTCTCAAACTTATGGGAATGAATATCAATACAATGAGCCTGGGAGGAATGTGTATTGCCATCGGTTCCCTGGTAGATGATGCAATTATTGATGTGGAGAATGTTTATAAGCGTCTCCGGCAGAATTACAGGAAACCCAAAGATGAACGATTGCCGGTTTTTACGGTGGTCTTTGATGCATCCCGTGAAATCAGGGCCTCTATACTCAATGCTACATTCATAATTATTGTCGCATTTATTCCTTTGTTTTTTCTTTCCGGAATGGAGGGAAGGATGCTTAAACCTCTGGGAATTACCTATATCGTATCTCTATTTATGTCCCTGATTATCGCAATGACATTAACTCCTTTGTTATGTAAATTGATGTTGTCCGGTGATAAATACTTGGAAAAGAACGATAAAGACAGTTGGCTTTCCCGGAAGCTGACAACGGCATATCGTCATTCTTTAGTTTGGGCATTGAATCACAAAAAACCTGTATTACTTGCTTCTGTTGGTCTTTTTGTGCTTTCTGTTATAGTTTTTCTAAGTATGGGACGTAGTTTTTTACCCGAATTCAATGAAGGGGCATTAACAATTTCCGCTGTTTGCAAACCTGGCGTATCTCTCGATGAAAGCGACCGGTTGGGTAATCTGATGGAAAAAGAGCTGTTATCGATCCCGGAGGTGAAAACAACTACACGCCGTACGGGTAGGGGAGAATTGGATGAACATTCTCAGTCGACCAACGGAGCAGAAATAGATGTTAGTTTTTTGCTGGATAAACGCTCTCAGGAAAAATTTATGGCCGATGTCCGGGCAAAATTAGCTTCTATCCCGGGTGTGGCTACTACAGTAGGGCAACCGCTGGGGCACCGCATCGATCACATGTTGTCGGGAACACGGGCGAATATCGCAATTAAACTTTTTGGAAATGACCTGAATAAGCTATTTTCCTTAGGAAATAAGATACAGCAGTCCATTTCCGATATCCCCGGATTGGTCGATGTCAGTGTTGAACAGCAGACAGAGGTCCCGCAGCTACAGATCAAAGCCGATCGTGCCATGCTGGCCCGGCATGGTATCAGTATGGAAGATTTCAACCGTTTTGTTTCTTTGGCGTTTACCGGAGAAAAACAGTCGGAGATTTTTGAAGGACAACGTAGTTTTGATTTGATATTGAAGTTCAATGATGAGTATACACAGCATATGAACGGTATCAAATCTGCTTTGATCGACACGGGTACCGGTGGGAAAATTCCTCTGGAAGAGGTTGCGGAAATCGTTTCTGTTACAGGACCCAATACCGTAAGCAGGGAAAATGTACAGCGTAAGATTGTTGTGTCTGTTAATGTTGCCGGGCGAGATTTGAGTAGTGCTGTTTCCGATATACAGAAAACAATTGCGGCTAAGATTTCTTTGCCCGAAGGTTATCGTGTTGAATACGGAGGACAGTTTGAGAGTGCCCGGAATGCTTCCCGCACCCTTTTGTTGGCTTCCCTGCTGGCCATCGGTATTATTTTTTTGTTACTGTACCAGGAGTTCCGTTTACTTAAACTGGCTGCTATTATTCTGGTGAATTTGCCGCTAGCCCTGATCGGAGGCGTTTTTGCCGTGTTTTTTTCGTCAGGAGTAGTCAGTATTCCGGCGATCATCGGATTTATTACCCTGTTCGGTATTGCTACCAGGAATGGTATCCTGCTGGTTTCCAACTATCAGCATATGAGGGAAAGAGGAGTGGGTTTGCAGGAAAGAATCGTGCAAGGTTCCACCGACCGCTTGAATGCGATCCTGATGACTGCATTAACCGCCGGCCTGGCACTGCTTCCTTTGGTTTTCAATGGAGATAAACCCGGGAACGAGATCCAGAGTCCGATGGCAGTGGTAATCCTGGGAGGTTTACTGACGTCGACATTACTGAATATTTACATCGTACCGATGATTTACCAGCTAATGAATCGCAAATAACTATAAAAACATGTCATTTTCAATTGGCTAAGGCCGATCTAACGATTCTCAATTTTCAATTCTCCTTATATGAAGCGAGCTTTATTTTTCATCACTTGTAATATTGTATTTTCTTCTCTGAATGCCCAATCCGTAGAAAGCATTTTAAGGGAGATCGAAGAAAACAATACATTGCTCTCTGCATGGCGAGAGCAAGCTAACGCGGATAAAATTGCTAATAAAACAGGAATTCTTCCGGATAATCCGGAAGTGGAGTACCATTATTTGTGGGGAAATCAACCGGAAATGGGTAACCGTACGGATTTCAGTGCATCTCAACGCTTTGACTTTCCGACTGCTTATTATCACAAGAAAAAAGTAACGGATAGCAGGAACATCCAGGTTGACCTGAAATACAAATCTGAACGGATATCTTTGTTGCTGGAAGCCAAGCAGACCTGTATCCGGATGATATCCAGGAATGCCCTGGCAGCAGAATACCGGAAACGGCTCCGGTATGCAGAAGAAATTGCACATGCCTATCAACTTAAATTTGAGAAGGGGGAGATCAATATTCTCGAAAATAACAAGGCAAAACTCAATCTGTTGAATATTCGTAAAGAGATCGAACTGAATGATACGGAACGGCACTTATTATCGGCCGACTTGCGGCGCATGAACGGTGAACGCCCCGTGTATCTTCCGGATACCGTTTATGCATCGGTATTGTTGCCCTCAGATTTTGAGGATTGGTATGAATATGCCGGAGCCAACTATACGTTGTTGGAATATATGGAAAAAGAAACCGAGATACACCGGCAAAATGAAAAGTTGCAGCGTTCACTTAATCTTCCTAAATTATCGGTTGGGTATATGAGCGAAAAGGTGTTAACTGAAAAATTTCAGGGAATAACGGTAGGAGTTTCCATTCCCTTATGGGAGAATAAAAATACGGTGAAACAGATTAAAGCACAGGCTGTTGCTTCGGAAGCAGCCGCATACGATATGCAAAAACGGGTGCATGATAAAAAAATGTCTTTGTATGATAAAGCGATCCGGCTGGATCGCCTGCTCGAAGAATACAGGGAAAATATCCGTGCTGTGGATAATATCGTTTTGTTGAAAAAAGCCCTGGATGCAGGAGAAGTCTCCTTAGTAGATTACCTGGTAGGTATGGAAATGTATTACGAAACAACCGATTATCTTTTACAAACGGAGTGCGATTATCAGTTGGCGGTGGCGGAGTTGAACGATTGGGAACTGTGAATTTAGTTAAGAATTTGTGGTTAGGTTTTTTTGTTAATATTTTTTTGCTGGGCTTTTATTTGTTATGTTCGTAATGAATTATGATTATCTTTGCGGATAGTACTGATTTGAAAAACGATTGTATGCAGGTTTCAATGTTAATGTTACTGCATACAGGTGTTCTTCCTTGTTGCTGAATAGTATTAATTGTTGATAAATCTAATGTATGGATAGACGTAATTTTCTTAAAAACACATCTTTATTGGCAGCTTCCGGCATATTTTTCAGCGGGCTGGATCTGCAAGCGGGGGTTTCTTCAAAAAAAGCGAAACCCCGTAAAATAGAAGCCAGTGAAAAGGTAAATCTTGCCTGTATCGGAATTGGAAACAGGGCAGCTGATATTATCAAAGAACTTTACAAAACCGGCTATTGTAATATCGTGGCGCTCTGTGATGTGGATATGGGCGCTCCGCAAACCTTAGAGATCAAAGGAAAATTTCCCCAGGCTCCGTGTTTTCAGGATTTTCGCAAAATGTTCGACCGGATGGGAAAAGAAATCGATGCGGTATGTATAGCTACACCGGATCATAGTCACTTCCCGGCAAGCATGCTGGCCATGTCGCTCGGTAAACATGTATATGTTGAAAAACCGATGGCGCATACATTCAATGAAGTAGAATTGATGATGCGTGCCGCTAAAAAATATGATGTTGTTACACAGATGGGTAACCAGGGGCACTCTGAAGCGAATTACTTCCAGTTCAAAGCATGGAAAGAAGCCGGGATTATCAAAGATGTTACTGCTATCACTGCCCATATGAATAATCCGCGCCGCTGGCATTCTTTCGATGCGAATATGAAGAGTATGCCTTCTGCGGAAGCATTGCCGTCTACATTGGATTGGGACTGCTGGCTGGGAACGGAATTTTTCCACGACTACAACCATGATTACATCAACGGACAATGGCGTTGTTGGTATGATTTCGGAATGGGAGCATTGGGCGACTGGGGAGCACACATCATCGATACTGCCCATGAGTTCCTGAACCTGGGACTTCCAACCGAAATAAATATGCTGTATGCCGACGGGCATAATCCTTTCTTTTTTCCTTATTCTTCGACTATCCAGTACAAATTTCCGGAACGAGGCAACATGCCTGCCTGTGAAATTACCTGGTACGACGGTATCGACAATCTTCCGCCCGTACCGGCAGGCTATGGAAATGTGGAGCTTGATCCCAATATTCCACCTCCCACCTCCGGACAAATTCAGCCTTCGAAACTGAATCCGGGTAAAATTATCTATAGCAGGGAGCTAACCTTCAAGGGAGGAAGCCATGGCAGTACGTTATCGATTATACCGGAAGAAAAAGCAAAAGAAATGCAGTCTATGTTGCCTGAAGTGCCGGAAAGTCCTTCCAATCACTTTGAGAACTTCCTGCTGGCCTGTAAAGGACAGGAACAAACCCGTTCTCCGTTCCATATTGCCGGTCCTTTGTGCCAGGTGTTCTGTCTGGGAGTAATTGCCCAAAAACTGAATGCCGCATTACGCTTTGACCGGGAGAAGAAACAAATCACAAACAATAGTGTTGCCAATCAGTTACTGGTTGCTTCCCCGCCTCGGAAAGGATGGGAAACATTTTATAAATTATAATGGACCGGAGAGATTTTATAAAAGATATCGGCATAACTGCCGGGGGAGTGCTGTTGGCAACAAGTCCCTGGTTCTCAGTTTTTTCCGAAGCTAAAAATACAGTTGGTAACAAAGCGCGGATAGGAGTAATCGGCACCGGTTCCCGGGGCTGTTTCCTGATGTCGTTCCTGGTGAAAAATCCAAAAGTGGACATTGTGGCTATCTGCGATATTTATGCTCCTTCTGTCGATGAAGTACTCAAGATTGCACCTCAGGCAAAAGTGTATAACGACTACCAACGTTTACTGGAAGATAAAACGGTTGACGCTGTTGTTGTGGCAACCCCTCTGTACAGGCACTTTCCTGTTGTGATGGATGCCTATGATGCCGGTAAGCATGTATTCTGCGAAAAAACGATAGGTTATACCCTGGAGGAGACTTATCTGATGTATCAGCGTTACCTGAGCTCGGGAAAGGTGTTTTTCGTAGGACAGCAACGTTTGTTTGATCCCCGTTATATCCGCTCGATAGAGATGATCCATCAGGGAATGTTCGGAGAAGTGGAAGCAATCCGTACTTTCTGGTTCCGGAATAACGATTGGCGGCGGCCGGTTCCTTCCCCGGATCTGGAACGTTTTATCAATTGGCGTTTGTATAAGGAATACTCCAAAGGACTGATGTCTGAATTGGCCTGTCACCAATTACAGATCGGAACATGGGCCACCCGTTCCATTCCCAATACGGTAATGGGCCACGGGGCAATCACTTATTGGAAAGACGGAAGGGAAGTAGACGATAATGTGAGTTGTATTTATGTTTTCGACGATGGAAAGAAAATAACTTTCGATTCCGTTATCTCTAATAAATTCTATGGATTGGAAGAACAGATCCTGGCCAATAAGGGTACTATCGAACCGGAACGGGGAAAATATTATTTCGAAGAAGTTGCCCCGGCTCCTGCTTTTTTGCAGTTAGTGAACGACATTGAACACCAGATTTTCGATTCTGTTCCGTTTGCCGGGACCAGTTGGGTACCGGAAACAGCTAATGTAAATCAGGGTGAGTATATTCTGGGAAAGAAACCGCAGGGAGATGGGACTTCGATTTTACTGGAAGCATTTGCGGAAGCGGTAATTACAGGAAAACAACCTCCTTTGATCGCTGAAGAAGGATACTATGCCAGTGCGTTGTCGTTATTGGGTTACCAGGCTATCGAAGAAAAGCGTATCCTGACTTTCCCAGATGAGTATAAGTTGGATTATCTAAATCACAAGAAATGAAAGATATAGTAATCAAAGGGTCTTCTGTATACAGGGAATTATGGATATTGGCTGCCTGTTATGTGATTGCTAATATTGTGAACCTGATAGCAATTGTATCCTATAATGCTCCATGGATGGAGCTGCTGACCATGCAGGGATATGTTATTGTCTTATCGTTCTTTCTTTATCTTGTTCTTGGCTTTATACGATCGATATACCGGTTTATATTCTGTAAACGTAAGAAATAATGCAGAGCTCTGCTGCACTCCGTCCTTATTATTCATGGTTTATGGCAATGCATACCCGGATGGATTTGTTGCTTTGCATGGAAAATCCGGAAATATCATCATGGGTAGTCAATGAAATTAAGGACGAGGTACAGAGACTGGAACTTTTGGCGAATCGTTTTGATACACAGAGCGAGCTTAGTAAAATCAACCGGGATGCAAGCGTCTTACCGGTAACAATTTCCCGGGAATTATCCGGTATTATCAGTGATTGCATCGATTACTACCACTTGACTGACGGGTGTTTCAATATTACGGTAAACTCCCTCGAAAACCTGAAAGATACAATCTCATTGATTGAACTCGACCTTTCTGTTCCATCTGTTTATTACCGGCATACCGGTGTACAAATAGACCTGTCCGGTTATATCAAAGGCTATGCTTTGCGATCCGTAAAAAAAATCCTCCTCCGTTATCAGATTTCCGATGCTTTGGTCAGTTTCGGGAACAGTTCTATTATGGCTATGGGTAACCACCCATCCGGTAAAGGCTGGAAGGTAGACTGTGCACTTTTTGATGAATGCCTTACTACATCCGGAAATTCACCGGATCATCTGCATATTATTCAACCGGAAACAGGAAAATATGTACACCCCTTTTCCCCTATATCGGTTATTACAGCCGATCCTGCCATCGGAGAGGTACTTTCTACGGCTCTTTGTGTTATTGCGGATACGGAACAGCGAATGGCTCTGCTGGAAAAATTAGGAGGTCGCATTTTTGTTTAGTTTTTTTGTTTTTATTACATCTTAATTAACGATACGGCCGGTATTTCTTTTTTATTGATATCTTTTCGGTTCACTATTATTCACTATCTTTGTCTGCACTGTGATTTATACGTAAAAATGATAAAAATAAATCAAAAATGAAGCATTAATTAAGAATCTGATCACTTTTTATCCATTGAATAACCATTCATTAAATATATTTGAAAATTAGTTTATGAAAACAACAATGTGTAATGTGATGAAAATAAATTCTCTCTCTAAAAATGTTTCGGCTGGTTTTTTGATGGCCGTGGCTTTACAAGCGCAGGCGAAAGGAGATGATCGCCCCAATATTATTGTCATCTTGGCTGACGACCTGGGTTATTCCGATATGGGCTGCTATGGTGGGGAAATCCAGACTCCCAGTCTGGACCGTTTGGCTGAAAACGGACTTCGGTTTTCCCGTTTCTACAATACCAGCCGCAGTTGTCCTACCCGCGCATCTCTTCTCACTGGCTTATATCAGCATCAGGCAGGGATCGGGCGTATGACATTTAACAATAAGTTGCCTGGTTACCGGGGAGAATTATCTTCGAATGCGGTAACGATTGCCGAAGTGCTTAAAAATGCAGGGTATCAGACCGGGATGATCGGCAAATGGCATGTTTCTGAAACGCAATTGAAACCGGATCAACGGCAATGGCTGGCACATCAGGTGTATCATGAGGATTTTGCCCGGAAAGAGAGTTATCCGACCCACCGGGGTTTTCAGAATTTTTATGGGATCATTTACGGCGTAATCGATTATTTTGATCCTTTCAGTCTGGTGAATGGAGAAGAACCCGTGAAGGAAGTGCCAAAAGATTATTATATTACACAAGCTTTTTCCGACTCGGCGGTATCTTATGTAAACAGATATGCCCGATCGGAAAAACCGTTTTTTCTGTATCTGGCTCATACGGCCCCACACTGGCCGCTGCATGCTTTACCTGAAGATATCGCCAGGTATGAAAATACATACAAGGCAGGATGGGACAGCATCCGCAATACTCGTTACCAACGTATGCTTGACAAGAAAATATTCGGGAACCTGACTGATTATCTCTCTCCCCGTCATTTCAAACAACCCTGGAAAGAGAATGATACAAAAGAATGGGATGCCCGGGCCATGGCAGTACATGCGGCCATGGTGGACCGGATGGATCGTGGAATCGGACAATTGGTTGCTGCCTTGAAAAAAAACGGTCAACTGGATAATACGTTGATCCTTTTTATGTCGGATAATGGCTGTAGTAATGAGGAATGCCAGAATTACAGTGGCGGAGAAAACGATCGACCGGATATGACCCGCACAGGGGAAATCATAGTTTATCCGAAGAGAAAAGAAGTATTGCCAGGACCGGAAACAACTTATGCTTCACTGGGAGCTGTATGGGCCAATGTGGCCAATACACCTTTCCGTTTTTGGAAAGCCAAAGCTTATGAAGGGGGAATTTGTACCCCTATGGTTGCTCACTGGCCCAAAGGAATTAAAAAAAATAGAGGAAAAATTACGGAAGAAATGGGGCATGTCATGGATATTATGGCAACCTGCGTCGATCTGGCAAAAACCACATATCCCAAAGCATATAACGGCAATGAAATTATACCATTGGAAGGCTTGAGTCTGGCGCCGGTATTTAAATCCGGAAAAAGGAAAGGACATGGGCAACTCGGGTTTGAGCATTTTAATGAAAAAGCCTTGATAACGGGCGATTTATGGAAAATAGTGCACCCCGGAGGGAAAAATGCACAATGGGAGTTGTACAACCTGAAAACAGACCGGACGGAATTGAAAGATCTTTCGGATACTTATCCTGGGAAAGTAGATGAAATGGTGAAAAAATACAATGAATGGGCCGAACGCTGTATGGTTGTGCCAGCTCCTTAAGTATGAAAAGTAAATTAAATATTTAAAGTATTCCAATGAAAAATCTATCTATTTTACTGTTTGCCTGCCTGCTGGTAATGCCCGATTCTCTGGCGAAAAATCCCAAAAAAGACAAGCTTCCACAGGTGTCTTCCAATCCGATTCTTCCAGGTTGGTATGCCGATCCTGAAGCCGTTGTTTTCGGTGATAAGTATTGGATATTCCCTACCTATTCGGCTCCCTATGAGGAACAGATTTTTATGGATGCCTTTTCATCTCCTGATCTGGTTACCTGGACTAAACACGAGCGGGTACTCGATAATCAGGCGGTATCCTGGGTTTGGCGTGCCATGTGGGCGCCTGCCGTCGTGGAAAAAGACGGGCGTTATTTTTTGTTTTTCGGAGGGAATGATATCCAGAATAATAATGAGCCGGGTGGAATCGGTGTGGCAGTGGCAGACCGGCCGGAAGGACCCTACAAAGACTATCTCGGTAAACCCCTGATCGATCAGATCTATCATGGCGCCCAGCCCATCGATCAGTTTGTCTTCAAGGATAAAGACGGAAAATATTATATATATTACGGGGGATGGAGGCATTGCAATATAGCCAGGCTGAAAGACGATTTTACCGGTTTCATTCCTTTTGAAGACGGGGAGATCTTCAAGGAAATCACTCCGGAAGGATATGTGGAAGGGCCGTTTATGTTTATCAGAAATGGTAAATATTATTTTATGTGGTCGGAGGGAGGATGGACAGGTCCTGACTATTGGGTAGCTTATGCGATAGCCGACAGCCCGTTCGGACCTTTCAAACGAATCGGCAAAATACTACAGCCGGATCCGGAAGTGGGTTATGGAGCCGGGCATCATTCCGTGATCCATGAACCCCGCACGGATAAGTATTATATTGTGTATCACCGCAGGCCATTGGGAGAAACCGATGGAAATCACCGGGTGACTTGTATCGATGAAATGGTTTTTGACAAAGACGGATTTATCAAGTCTGTGAAAATGACCTTTGAAGGCGTTAAACGGAATCCGCTCAAAAAGAAGTAATAATTTTAGATTATCATATTGCTAAACTGATTAAAAATGAAAAAAGTTATTGTATTGATTGGAATGGTATGTATTACCATGCAAATTTTTGCGCAGTGGAAACCTGCCGGAGATAAAATTAAAACCCAATGGGCGGAAACACTCGACCCTAATAAGGCTTTGCCCGAATATCCGCGTCCCATCATGGAGCGACAGGATTGGACGAACCTGAACGGGCTTTGGGAATATGCCATTAAACCTTTGGGGCAAAATGAACCTTCTGCTTTTGATGGAAAAATACTGGTTCCTTTTGCAGTTGAATCCAGCTTGTCGGGAGTAATGAAAACTGTGGGAGAAGAAAATGAGTTGTGGTATAAAAGAACATTCAAAGTTCCTTCCCAATGGAAAGGGAGAAATGTGATCCTGCATTTTGGAGCAGTAGACTGGAAAACAGAAGTATTCGTGAATGATATCAAAATAGGAACGCATGTGGGAGGCTATACTCCATTCTGTTTCGATATCACTCCTTACCTGACATCCGGAGAACAAAAACTCGTGGTGAAGGTTTTCGATCCTTCGGACATGGGATATCAGCCCCGCGGGAAACAGGTGAAAAATCCGGAAGGAATCTGGTATACTCCTGTTACGGGTATCTGGCAGACAGTATGGCTGGAACCTGTCAGCGAAAAGCATATTGTTAATGTGAAGAATATTTCCGATATTGATAAGAATAAGATCAAAGTAAGTGTTTGTACAAAAAATACAAATGCTGCGGATGTGGTTGAAGTGAAAATTTTGGATAATAAAACGGTTGTCAATGCTTCTAAAGCTGCTGCAGGACAATGCCTGGAATTCAATATTGCAAATCCTAAGCTGTGGTCGCCTGAGTCTCCGTTCTTATACGACATGGAAATTATTTTGTATTCCAAAGGAAAGGTGGTAGATCAGGTGAAAAGCTATTGCGCGATGCGTAAAGTTTCCCTGAATAGGGATCGGTACGGAGTGATGCGGATGCAATTGAATAACAAAGACTGTTTCCATTTCGGTCCGCTCGATCAGGGATGGTGGCCCGACGGTTTATATACCGCTCCCACCGATGAGGCTTTGGTATACGATATCCGGAAAACAAAAGATTTCGGTTTCAATATGATCCGCAAGCATGTGAAAGTAGAGCCGGCCAGGTGGTATACCCATTGCGACCGGTTGGGCATCCTGGTATGGCAGGATATGCCGAGTGGAGACCGCGGACCGCATTGGGAAATGCACAAGTATTTCAAAGGAACCGAAGCGATCCGGTCTGAGGAATCGGAAGCAAACTTCAGAAAAGAATGGAAAGACATTATCGATTATCTCTACAGCAATCCTTCCGTAGTGACCTGGGTGCCTTTCAACGAATCATGGGGACAGTTCAAAACCGTGGAAATTGTGGAATGGACCAAAGCTTACGATCCTTCCCGTTTAGTAAACCCGGCCAGTGGAGGAAACCATTACCAAATAGGAGATATGTTGGATATGCACCATTATCCGGGTCCCCAAATTTTCATCTCAGATGCTGAGCGTGCCAATGTATTGGGAGAATATGGTGGTATCGGATTGCCTTTGCAAGGTCACCTGTGGCAAACGGATAAAAACTGGGGCTATGTTCAGTTCAAAAATGAAAAGGAAGTGACCGATCAATACATCGAGTATGCCGAACAGTTGAAAAATATGGTCCGCACTACTTATTCGGGAGCCGTGTATACACAGACTACCGATGTGGAAGGAGAAGTGAACGGATTAATCACTTACGACCGGAAAGCAATCAAAGTTGATGAGGCACGCTTGCGCAAAATCAACAGTGAGATCAGTAATATGTTGCCTTTGAAATAGTTATTTGGGAATGACGCCCGTTTTCTGGCGGGAGTATCCTTTTATTTGTAAAAAACGGCTTGCAGGGTATAAGTTAATTTGACTGCAGGCCGTTTTTGTATTTTTTACCGGGAAAAATTTCTGATTGAATGATTGTTTGTTGTATGAAAAGTAATTCATTTTGACAATGTTTCCAAACAATCGATCCTTAACAGGGTTTTATATGTAATAAACAGTTTGTTCATTTAATTCTAAAAAAACATTTATGAATTTTATTTGGTACATTATCATCGGTATCCTGGCAGGATATGTAGCCGGAAAACTGACAAAAGGAAGAGGCCTGGGTTTTTTTCTGAACCTGATCGTCGGTATCATCGGAGGTGTTCTGGGTGGCTGGTTGTTTGGCTTGATGGGAATAAGTGTAAATGAAGGCAGTATTATCGGGAATTTGATTAGTTCTACTGTCGGTGCGATCCTTTTACTTTGTATCGTATCTTTATTCAGCAGAAATAAATAGTTTCTGGAAAACAGAATATTCCGAAAAGCGGAATACCGTGTGAAGAAAATTAAATTTTTTTGAATCTATTGTCTGTGATAGTCAATTCATTACCTTTGTAAAATTAACTTTTAATCGTTATCCAATGAGAATTTTAGGAATTTTCTTATGCACAGCCTGTATTTTCAGCTTACAGGCACAACTCCGGAATCAGGATGTTTATGAAGTAACGGAACTCGATCAGAATCGGGTACGGACTGAAATTAATATTCCGGATTTTGGCGGTTATCAAACCTTGAAATGTGATTTTCATACACATACGGTTTTTTCCGACGGAAAAGTCTGGCCGGATATACGGGTATCCGAGGCCTGGCAACAGGGACTGGATGCGATTGCTATTACGGATCATATTGAATACCGTCCTAATAAGGATATACTAAGCGGCGATCTGAACGAATCGTACAAAATAGCTAAAAAAGCAGGAGACGGTATAGGATTTATTGTTATCCAGGGTACGGAAATTACACGTAAAAAGCCCTTGGGACATCTGAATGCTCTATTCATAAAAGATGCGATTCCCTTAGATGTACCCGATCCGCTGGTTGCGATCGACGAAGCCAAAAAACAGGGCGCCTTTGTGATGTGGAATCATCCGGGTTGGCCTGATGACAAATCGACTTTTTATCCGGTGCATGAGCAATTGATCCGCGAAAAGAAAATCGATGGTGTAGAAGTTTTTAATAGTATAGAGTATTATCCGGTGGTGTTCGATTGGTGTAATCAATATAACCTGCCGTTCATGGCTAATTCTGATGCCCATCCTGTTGTTGCCGGTAAGTATGGTTCGAATATCCGTCCGCTGACAATGGTTTTTGCAAAGGAAAAAAGTGAAGAGGGAATCCGCGATGCCTTATTTGATAAACGGACTGTGGCTTTCTTTTATGGAGAACTGGCCGGAAATCCCACTTACCTGCAACCTTTGGTGCTGGCTTGCCTGAAAGTACACCAGGCAACGGAAAAAATGCTGGAAGTAACCAATATTTCAGATATTCCTTTCCGGATGACTGCCGACGATGGTAAACTCTATCTTTTTCCCGCACAGAAAACAGTGCTTATGGAAAAACCTAAAGCAGAGACTTTTACTGTAACTAATTGTCATACAGCCCAGAATGAAAAATTAAAAATTCCTGTAGAACTTTTTTTCAATCGCCGGTAACCGTTTAGAATAAAAACCACTATCTTTCGGCCTTGATTCGGAAGATTATGGAAAGTATCAGGAATTTATTCAAAGTAGGAAACGGACCTTCGAGCAGTCATACGATGGCTCCCCAGAAAGCGGCATTACAGTTTGCTGAGAAGTATCATGAAGCGGAATCGTTCCGGGTAACTTTATTCGGAAGCCTGGCAGCAACAGGTAAGGGACACCTTACGGATATAGCCATTATCAATGCTTTCCATCCAAAACCGGTGGAGTTTGTCTGGAAACCTGAAGAGTTTCATGATTTTCATGCCAATGCCATGTATTTTGAAGCGATCCGGTCGGGAAAAGAAATCGGAAACTGGACTGTTTATAGTATTGGGGGCGGAGATCTGGCAGAGGCGGGGCAAACGGAAAAATCAGGTAATGATATATACGGAATGAACTCTATGTCCGAAATTCTCCATTGGTGTCAGAAAACGGGAAAAACTTTCTGGGAGTATGTGGAAGAAACGGAAGGACCGGATATTTGGGATTATTTAACTGAAATATGGGATACAATGATGGCAGCAATCAACCGGGGGATTGAAACCGAAGGAGTATTGCCGGGAAACCTCGGGCTGCAGCGAAAGTCATCTTCGTATTTTACCAAGGCCAAAAGTTATGCCGGATCGTTGCGTAGCCGGGCATTTATTTATGCTTATGCCTTGGCTGTCTCAGAAGAAAATGCGGCAGGCGGGATTATCGTTACAGCGCCTACTTGTGGGTCTTGCGGGGTTTTACCGGCTGTGTTGTACCATCTGCGGACAAAACACGAATTCCGTGATTCCAAAATCATCCGTTCTTTGGCAACCGCCGCACTGGTCGGCAATATAGTGAAAAAAAATGCCTCCGTTTCCGGAGCGCAAGTCGGCTGCCAGGGAGAAATAGGTGTGGCTTGTTCTATGGCAGCAGCTGCTGCTACCCAATTATTCGGAGGATCGGCTGCCCAAATAGAATATGCTGCGGAAATGGGGTTGGAGCACCATTTAGGATTGACCTGCGATCCGGTGTGCGGATTGGTACAGGTTCCCTGTATCGAACGTAATGCTTTTGCCGCGGTCAGGGCCCTCGACGCCTGTTCGTTTGCCATGCTGTCGGATGGAAAACACCTGGTTGCTTTCGATAAAGTGATGCAGACCATGAAACAAACGGGACACGATTTACCTAGTTTATATAAAGAAACTTCCGTGGGGGGCCTGGCTAAGTATATGTCCGGGAATGATGATCCTATCTGATAGTTTAAGCCTGTTCACGTAATTTCAATGTCAAACCTGTCTAAAAGACCAAGAACCGCCGGGTAAGAAAATTGGGTTTTTGACATTCTGTTCAGATCCGGATCGATAGCATAAGCAAAAGCTGTGCGGAAGTCTGTTTTAGCGAAGTTATTTCCCTCAAAAACAGTTCGCGAAAGGTCACAGTTATGAAAAATCGATTCCGTCAGGTCGCATCCGGTAAAATTGGCTTCCCTGATCAAACAGTCGCCGAATATTGCTTTTTTCAGATTGTTTTTGAAAAAGGTAGTGTAATCTAATTGGCATTTTTCAAAACTTACGGAAAATAAAAAATCCCGGCAAACACCAAAATCAACTCCAATCAGTTTACAATTAGTAAATTTGACGGATTTCAATCCTGTTTTTCTCAGGATGGCGTTACTCAGATCGCAATGGTCAAAGCTGCAATCTATAAAATCGATTTCAGACAGGTTACTGCTTGAAAAATTACATTTTGAAAAATGGCAAAGAGAATATTCCTTGTTTTTTAACCTGTTTCCTGAGAAATCTAATTTTTCAAGCTCTTCCTGATAGATCATTGGGTATAGGGTTATAAACGATTATTTTAAACTTTGATTTGTAACTGTGTTGATCCGGGTAGCTATACTGTCACCTTCAATACTGGTTACATTTCCCTTACAATTGGTAAAATAAACGTAATGACCATTATCCAGGAATCGATACACTTTGCAACCGTCATGTTCAAAAAGATACTCAACCTCATAAGTAGCATTGTTTTCAGGTTTCTTTTTTTCTATGGGCTGCTGAATTGCGCAAGAAATGAAAACGAAGCCGGAAATTGTCAGTAAATAAGATTTTATTAATATTTTCATCATTCGTCCATATTAATGAACCATTATTGAATACCGCAAAGCTATAAAAATATAGGAAGACAATGCTTTATGTAGTACGAAAATGCAGATATTTTATATTTTATTTGTTTTTCTGTATTTTTGTAAATCAATACTTAAAGATATGAAAGAGATAAAAATTGAATCCCGTTTTAATAAAGAAGATTTCATACATTCGTATAAAATCCGTTGGCAAATGGAGTTATTGAAAGCCAACAAGCAATTGAAGCGTTTAATAATTGCTTCCATCGTTTTCCTGCTTTTAGGTCTTATTGTCAATCTTGAAGAGAGATCAGGAAATCCATATTTACTTATTGGTTTTTTGCTATCTTGTCTTGTAATTATTTTGTTGTTATTCAGGTATGTAGTAAAAAATAGATATTTGAAAAGAATTAGGAATATTGCGGAAACCTATGAAAAATTAAAAATGGACTGCAGGTTTGAGATTACATCAGATTTGCTGAAGTACCGCGACGCAGAGAAGGCATTTGAATATAAATGGAGCGTTTTTTCGACATATTCGATATATAAAGGTTATTTGGTGCTTTTTTATAAAGAAACCGGAGCAATTGGCTTTATGTTTAATGAAAAAGAGGAAGTGTCTGCAGACTTGCTGGAGTCAGTAAAGTCTAAATTGACATATAAAGAATTGTAATATGAAACACTGATTGAAGACGTTCACAACCGGATCGTCCTTAGAAGTCTTTTTTGCTGTCCATAAATCCAATGATTATTTTCCTTCAACCAGTTTTTGCATTTCGTTTTGAATTTCTGCAGGAACGATTTCCGACAACATCTGTGTGTCAAATTCATATTTCATGATCTTACGGGGCGATTGGTAGTTGTCGAATTGGTTGTTTTGATATTGGCCTAATTTGAACTCAATCAGTAAATCCTTGGAGTTTTCTATAAATTTATATTCTTCAATGGAATTGTCGTTTCCGGTTATTTTCCTTATTGTTTCGGTATCTAAAGAATAAATACAGAGGTTCAGGTTGTCATTCAAATCGATGATCCCGTTTTTATCTGTATCTTTTTCTGCGGAATAGAAAACGAGTAAAATATCATCTTTGAAATAGTAGGCTTGAATATCGCCGATTAAAATCCGTTCTTTGAATAAGGGTTTAGTTTTATTCTCGAATGGCTTGTATAAAATTAAATTAGCATAACTTCCTTCAAAATACCGCCTATTATAATAACCTTTTCCTCTTTTTGTAGATGAGTAAGCATCCATTAAATCCAGTGTTTCGCTATTCGCAGTTTGCTCTATTTCTTCCGGTTTTTTCAATGTTTTAATGGATACCGGAATAATATATTCCGATTTCAATGTATCGATTAACCAGGGCGATTCATACGAAATGATCTGTTTTCTTAGATTTTCCTGATTTAGATTTTCTGCTTTTTCCCCGGAGATAAGTCCAGAAGGATTATCGTTGTATGACCTGTCCGGCAAAATTCTTAAAAATTCGGGAATCAACATAATAATCAGGATCAGTAAGAAGATAACTCCCAATGTACTTATCAATGCCAGCATTTTCTGGTTGTAATTCTTGATTTTTTCAATATTCATGGTTTGAAAGTATTTGATTTGAAAAATGACAAAGTTATCAATGTTTTTTATTATTCTATTTCATTATAGTAATAAGGAATTGTAAATATATACTTTTTTTAATATTACTCTGTTATCAACAAATCGATTTATTTTCATACCTTTGTGCCTTGAACAATAGAGTTAATATTGAATCCTTTAACAACAATGATTTGTCCCGTTCTTTTCAGGCGGCCTTCCCATCGTCGAAATCGACCTCAAAATCAGCTTCTTTTGTTAGTATCAACAGTCGCGAAGGTGTCCAGCACAATGTCGTGACACATTTGTATATCAGATGGAATCATTTTTTATAGGCAATTTGGAAGTGAAGCTCCCTGTTATTCAAGGAGGAATGGGAATAGGGGTTTCCTTGTCAGGATTAGCTTCGGCTGTGGCAAACGAAGGAGGCATAGGTGTTATTTCCTGTGCCGGATTAGCTTTAATCTACCATAAATCGCCGGGGGATTTTTTAACCAGGAGTATTTCCGGATTAAAAGAAGAAATCAGAAAAGCTAAAGAGAAAAGCGGAGGTATCATTGGCGTAAATATCATGGTTGTACTGAACAACTATGCCGACATGGCAAGAACAGCGATAGCGGAAAAAGTGGATGTTATCTTTTCCGGAGCAGGACTGCCTCTCGATCTGCCTTCCTTTCTGACTAAGGATAGTAAAACAAAATTGGTTCCTATCGTATCTTCTTCGCGTGCTGCCCGGATTATATGCGACAAGTGGAAACATAATTATAGTTATTTGCCTGATGCCATTGTTGTGGAGGGACCGAAAGCAGGAGGACATTTAGGGTTCAAGATAAATCAACTTGACGATGAGCAATACGCTTTGGAACGACTCATACCCGAGGTAGTAGATATTGTGAATTCCTACAAAAATGAAAAAAATATTCCGGTAATTGCGGCAGGAGGTATTTCTTCCGGAGAAGACATATACCGTTTCATCAAGATGGGGGCTTCAGGGGTACAAATGGGTACTATTTTTGTTACTACCACCGAATGTGACGCATCCGATACTTTTAAAAATATCTATGTGAATGCCAGGCAGGAAGATGTAAAGATCATACAAAGTCCGGTTGGGATGCCAGGCAGGGCTATCGATGGTGAATTTATCCGAAGTGTGGAAAAAGGATTGGAGAAGCCTAAAACCTGTCCTTTTCACTGTATAAGAACCTGCGATTATACCAAAAGTCCTTATTGTATTGCCCAGTGTCTCTATCAGGCTGCGAGGGGAAATATGAAGAAAGGCTATGCTTTTACAGGAATTAATGTACATCTGTCTGAAAAAATATCGACTGTAAAAGAAGTTATTTCCAGGCTAAAGACTGAATTTCTCAGAGCGAAACTCGAAGGAAGTTTCATGTAGAAATTAATAATACATCCATTCTCCGTTATTTGTCGCTTGTTGTTTGGACGTACTTTACTCATCTTACTTTTTAATAATAAATATAACATGACATTTAAAGAATTAAATATTTCAGAGCCGATATTGAAGGCTCTGATCAATAAAGATTATGAAACGCCTACTCCTATACAGGAACAGGCAATACCCGTCGCATTGAGAGGACGGGATTTATTGGGAATAGCCCAGACAGGGACAGGTAAAACTGCAGCTTTTGCAATACCTGTCATTCAGAAATTAAATCTACCACAACCTAAAGGTCAAAAACGGGAGATCAAAGCATTGGTGCTGACTCCGACACGTGAGCTGGCAATCCAGATTGAAGAATGTTTCAGTGATTATGCCCGGTATACGGATTTGCGCCATACGGTAATTTTCGGAGGTGTAAACCAAAATCCTCAGGTCGACAAACTGAAAAAGGGAGTCGATATTCTGATAGCCACTCCCGGACGATTACTTGACCTGATAGGTCAAAAGCACATTACACTTGCCAATATCCGCCATTTTATTCTGGATGAAGCCGACAGAATGCTCGATATGGGTTTTATACACGACGTCAAGCGCCTTTTGCCGATGTTGCCGAAGCAGAAGCAGACCTTGTTTTTTTCTGCAACGATGCCTCCGGCAATAGCCAATCTGGCAAAGTCTATTCTGTATAATCCGGTTAAAGTAGAAGTTACACCTGCCTCATCGATCATAGATACGATAGAGCAATATATCTATTTTGTGGAAAAACAGGAGAAGAAAGATTTGCTTATAAATTTACTGAAGAAAGACAAAGAGAAGCCGGCATTAATATTCTCCCGGACAAAGCACGGGGCAGATAAAATAGCGCGAATACTTTCTAAAGCCGGAATAGGCAGTGCTGCAATTCATGGAAATAAGTCACAGAATGCAAGACAGAGAGCTTTATCCGATTTCAAATCACGTGAAATACAGGCTCTTATCGCTACGGATATTGCGGCCAGAGGTATTGATATCGATCAGTTGGAATTGGTGATAAACTATGATTTGCCGGATGTGGCAGAAACTTATGTACACCGTATCGGACGTACAGGAAGAGCTGGGAATACCGGCACTGCCTTGACCTTCTGTGCGCAGGATGAACGGGTGATGTTGAAAGACATTCAGAAGTTGACAGGGAAAATGTTGTCGGTTGCAACTAATTGATTTTCAAAACTAAAACATAAAGTACTAAATGGCGAAATCAAATTCATTTAACAAAAGAGAAGTAGAAAAAAACAAACAACAAAAGAGAAAAGAGAAACAACAACGTAAAGATGAGCGCAAAGCTGGCAGTGGCAAATCATTTGATGATATGATTGCCTACGTGGATGAGAATGGAGTAATTACCAGTACACCACCCAATCCTGATAAAAAACAGGAGGTAGATTTAAATAATATATCCGTTTCTACTCCCAAAAAAGAAGAGATGGTAGAAATCGTATTGAAAGGCAGTGTGGAATATTTTAACTCAGGCAAAGGTTATGGTTTTATCAAAAATCTTTCCAGTGGGGATAAATATTTTTTCCATGTATCCAATGCCCCGGCAAACATTTCCGAAGGAGACCTGGTTGCGTTTGATTTGGAACGAGGAGAAAAAGGCTTGAATGCTGTAAATATTATTCTTGAAAAATAGGACACTACAGACATTGAAAAGCTTTTTTATAACTTTTTTATCCTACTCGATACCTGGATATACAAGAGTCCGAAACATCAATGTCCTGTTTTTTTCAGGGGAAAACCCAACTCCTTTATTTGAACTGTAAATAGCACCTCCTCCCGGATAGGGCTCATCATCGTTGTATTGTAACCCGTAGCAGCCTGATGTTGACTCTGTTTTCACAATCATGGTATATCGGATGCCGGATTCAACCGGAATGTTAGGCCGCACGGTAATAAATTTGGGAGACCAGCCTATCGAATCACTAGGTACAAGAGCAGAACTTAAAGCACTTCCTGTAGGTAGGAAATTACTATCGGCTTTATATATTTCAATTGTTAATCCAGCTTGAGGATATCCGCTCTTAGATGTAGCAAAAGAAACAGCTGCAAGAGTTCCTGTTCGTGTTGATATGAATGATTGCCCCCTCTGGTAATTTCCGCTTATATCACAGTAGGTGGTAAAACCCTCTACACCGGAAGTGTTATCGATATCTTCGGGTATGGATTTAATTGTTACATCTTCTTCTATTGGAAGTGTAATTTTTTCCAGGCAAACCATTGGCTCGATAGCTCCATATTTATCAAATTGAAGAGGAGCCCAGTAATAATTGGCCAATGCTTCATTTGGGGCTGCATTATTCCATAGATCGCTTCCATAAAGGAAAATAGTATCGTTGTCAAGTTTGAATACGGAAACAAATGACGGTTGTCCGCCGCACGAATTGTCACTGATTTTGATTCCTTCCGACCAGGGCCCAAGGGGAGAGTCAGCTGTTTTGTAAGAAGTTCCTGTGCCTCCGCAATAACCGCAATTGGGATCGGAATACAGGAGATAATATTGATCCTTCCGTTTAATTAAAGAAGGGGCTTCAGTCTGCCCTGAAGTGACGGCTTTCACATTCCTGCCTGTTCCTGATGTATAGTCTGCGTTTAATTGATCGATAACGATGGTACCTCCCGTGCGCCAGTCGGTATAGGCAATATAAGCAATGCCGTCGTCGTCGACAAATGTATCGTGATCGCCGTTGTTTAACCCTGCAACAGGAGCGTCGAAATTGACCGATAATATAGGCTCTGCCACTTCTGTAAAAGGGCCAACCGGTGTAGAGCTGGTAAAGACCCGGAAACCTATCCGGTTGTCGTAAACATTAATCCACAATATATATTGTTTATTGGTTTCGTTATAAATGACATGTGGACGGTAGCATCCGTAGGTTTTTCCATTACAACGGGTTTGCCATATCTGAGTTTGAGCGTCAAACAAAAAACCTTTGTCAACCCAATTAACCAGATCGCGTGAGGAATAGACCTTGAAACCACAGAACGGAGCATTGTGCTTTCCCCACTCATACCCGCAGTCATAACTGGTTCCATATAAATAATAAATACCGTCGAAAAGAGCGATTTCTCCATCATGGGCATCAATAGCTGAGGCAATTGAATCAAAACGTGTTATTTGCGAGCCTTTTGCATTAAAATTGACAAGTGTGGAATACTTGGTTCTTTTATTTACCTGACTAAAGGCGGCGTTGAAAAAAAATAAACAAATAAACAGGAAGACAAACTTCGAATGTCCGGATTTCGAATGTATATGATTCTTCATATAGGTACTAAAAGTTAATATGTATATCCTTTTACAATTAAATCAAAGAGCGGTTAGATTTTTGATACCAGCTTTTTTAACCAGATTATAAATAAAACAAATGTAATCAGAGTGCAAGTACTTCCGATTATATATCCCAAAGTATGCGACAATTGAAACCCTTCAGGAGCTACTGCAATGTAAGTTGTTGTTACCATTGTCATGAATAAAGCAGGAAGCAATGTTATGATATAGATTTTCTTCGATTGAGCTAAATAAACAGTAATCATCCAAAGTGTTGCGGCTGCTAAAGTCTGGTTCGACCACGCAAAATATCTCCAGATTATATCGAAGTTAACCTGCAACAAAAGAAATCCGACAATAAATAGTGGAATACAAATGAAAATTCTGTTCTTAAATGCTTTTTGGCTATAGCCTATAAAGTCGGCCACAATGAGACGGGCAGAACGGAACGCCGTATCTCCGGAAGTTATCGGAGCTGCAATTACTCCGATGATTGCTAATAATCCGCCAAATTTGCCTAACCATGTATGGGCGATTTTATCTACTACAACTGCGGCGTTGTTCCCGTTTTCTGCCAGAAAAGTTTGCAAATCACCTGTGGAACCGAAAAAACTCATGGCAGCAGCAGCCCAGATCAGGGCAACTATTCCTTCGGCAATCATGGCGCCATAAAAAACTTTGCGTCCCTGTTTCTCATTTTTCAGGCATCGGGCCATCAAAGGCGATTGTGTGGCATGAAATCCGGAAATAGCTCCACAAGCTATGGAAATAAATAACATAGGGAAAATAGGAAATTTGTCAGGGTCCGGATTCATATTGTATAAGTTGGCAGGAATAACTTCCGGAACGGGTGCCCAGTTCCATACCAAAGAAATACCAATACCTACTGCCATAAATAAAAGTGCAAAACCGAAAACAGGATATATTTTACCGATTAATTTGTCTATTGGAAGCAATGTGGCCAATACATAATAGATAAAAATAACAATGCACCAGAACATAAAATTAAGATGTTCGGGAGTAAGGTTTGCCAATAATTTTGCAGGTCCGGCAATGAATACGGTACCCACCAGGATCATCAGGAAAAGGGTGAAAACCCGCATAAATTGTTTAAAGCCTTTCCCCATGTATCTACCTGCTATTTCGGGTAAACTCATTCCCTCATTCCGTATCGACATCATTCCCGAAAGGTAATCATGAACAGCTCCGCCAAAAATACTTCCGAAAACAATCCATAAGAAAGCTGCCGGACCGTAAACGGCTCCCATAATAGCTCCGAAAATAGGGCCTAAACCGGCAATATTCAAAAATTGTATCAGGAAAATTTTTCCCCATCCCATCGGAACATAATCGACTCCATCGGCATGAGTATATGCAGGCGTTTGCCTGTCTTTATCTGCTCCGAAAACACGCTCAATAAATTTTCCGTAAATAAAATATCCACCGATAAGGAGAATAATGGATAAAAAAAATGTAATCATAAATGTTTTTCAATATTTGGTTGCTGATTTATGCCAATTGGTCAAAAATGATTTTGTAGATATTCTTCATGTAATTAAAGTTCATTGCAAATGTACATGATAATTTTTGAATGTTCATACAAATAAATAAAAATCGGTAGAAGTTAAGATGATTTCTATTGTTTCTCTACAATCTCAATCGCTTTTTCCAATACTTCATCTTTCCCTTGTTTTATTCCATTTATTGTCGGTTCAATTTTTATATCGGGAACTATACCGATTCGTTGTGTTTTTGTTCCGTCAGGATAATAAACACCAATCCCTGAAATATATGTTGATAATCCTCCCGGCAATAATATAGAGGATACATTTCCATCGGCTCCGGCAGTTTGACTGCCGATAACTGTTGTATTATCGCCTGCGATGAAAGCCATTGATTGATATTCTGCCGAACTTTGGGTGTTTTCATTGACAATTATTACCAATTTGCCTTGATAGGTTTCGTCTGTTTTTGGAACTTTAACAGGAGGGGTAAATGTAAATTCGCCCGGATTATCAGCATTCCCTTTTGTGAATTTTACAAATGGAGTGGTATCTGGAACAAAATATGGAGCCAAAGTAAATGGAGTAAATGCAGACGGATAATTGCGGATGTCTATAATGATTCCCTTGGTATTCTTAAACGATTCTTTGATTACCGGAATATCTTCATCTTTAATATTTGCCAATGTTACATAGCCGATGTCTTCATTTAAAAATTTGTAACATTTTTCATTCTTATTTTTATGCTGATAATACATATTCAATTGGTTTCGTTCATAAAGCGGCAAGTCTTTTTGTTTTGGCTCTCCCGAAGAGATATATTGAATATTTATGCTGTTATTGTTAGAACGTAATAAGTCGATAGAAATATCTCGCATTCTTGCAGATTCATTAGATGCCGGATAATATTTTTTCAAACTGTCAATGATGAGTTCAACTGTTTTCCCGTTGATATGTGTGATAATATCGCCAATTTCTAAGCCAGACACTTCTTTAAATTCTGGATTGTAATAATCTGTTACTACCCATTTTTGTTCAATAAATTGAAGCTTGAAAGGTGCGTAATAATTCCCTCTAAAACGATGTATCTTATTTCCGCCGGCCCGTAAATTAGCATGAGTATCGTTAATATCGCCAATAATCTGTATGGCTGCTAATTCATATTCCAACTCGTCTTTTGCTGAAATAAATATCGGAATGTATTCTTTAAGTACACTGTCCCAATTTTTGTCAGTCAGATATTTACTGGGAAAGAAGTATTCTATCATATTCCAATATTTGTAAAGAGTCAACAAACGGAATCCTGTGTCGGGATAAGGCATATCGGAATATGGATTTTCGTTTGAAAACTTAGGATTGCCAATAGAAGGAGCCATTTGAATATAATAGTGATTTCCTTGATGTCTGTTTAAATATATTTCTTGAATCTTCTTTTTTAAATCACTATTCATATCGTTTTTTTCCGCCCACGACAAATCGGGTTTGAGATAAGCATCCGAAGGCGTTTCTTTACAAGTTGTGCACGCAGGAATTTCGCCGTATTTGTTTATCCAATCGATAAGTATTTTGTCTCTGTCTTTATTGTTTTTTACTTTCAAATACGAAGGCAGAATCCGAAACAGTTCGTAATCCCAATTATAATTTCCTTTTCCGACTTCGGGATGATGATATTTTAAGAATCCCCACAGCTTACCCAACAACTCCAAGTTATCAATTGCTTTTTTATTGATAACAGGAAATGTAATATTGGAGCCACTGTCAAACTGCTTATCTTTGTCAGCAGGTAAAAGTGCTCTTTCAAAAATTTTTGCTTCAGAAATATCTTTTCCGTCAATAATAACTGCTAAATTGTCTAACCACATTCTACCTTTCCCAACCAATAATCCGCCAAAGACAATTTGAGTTGTTTTAGCCGGATCCAAGTGTAAGCTTATCTCATACTTTGTCCAGTCGGTGGTTCCTGTAATTCCCCGCAGTCCCATATTATCGAAAGCAATTTTGGGGTCTATCCTCATCCACAGTCCGGCATATCCATCCGTCACATTTTCGGTTTTAATGTAACCAGATAAAGTTATTCTCTGCCCATCGTAATTGTCCGGAAGTTTAAATGCTATCGGCTGAAAATCAGTGGATTTTTCGGTAGATTCTACGAGTACAGAATACTTCCCGGATTGAACATTTACTGAATCCAGAGAAACCAAATAACCGGATTGACCGGTAGCATACCAGCTTTGCGGTTTCCCATTTTGTACATTTTCAAAGTCCAGATTGAACATTGAATAATTCTTTTGCGTCTGACAATTAATATTAATTGTCAAAATTGAAATTAAAACTGTAAGAATGTACTTTTTCATTTTTGTATTATTTTTAAGTTTAGCCATTCTTCGTTTTGGGTATGGCAGGCCTGAATCTCAAATCAATCAAGTACAATCTCTGTGTTCATTTTTTGTGTACAATGATTGTTTTATTAACAACGAAAATAGCAATGTTTAATTGTGCAAAAAATGATATATTCATTTTTTAGCTATCCTGTATAATCTTCCTTCATCCGTTACGTTTAGTCTCTACAAAAATAAAGACAGAGCCGTCAAACTTTATTGAAATAGAAATTGTTTAATAAGCAATATCTTCAAATGAGTATTGAAAAATAGATTAATAGAATATGAAAAAAATATTTTTAGCAATCATTCCGCTGATGTTGCTGGCAGCTTGTGGCGGGAATCAAAGTAAGAAACAAACGTCTGCCGTATCCGATAAGGATATTATTGAAGCCTATGCTTATATGTTTGGTCGTGACCTTATTTTAAGACAACAGCGTCTCGATTTTGAAGAAGGATTTCAATGGAATCAGTTGGTTCACCGTAAGCCGGGTGATGTATCATGGCCGAATCCCAATCTGGACGTGGCTTATTCCGAAGCATGGCTTGCATTGGATGATAGCACCTGTGTGCTATTGGAAATCCCACAAATAAAGGGGCTTTATTATACATGGCATGTGCTTAATCCGTGGGGTGAAACGTTGTTAAATATCAATGAGCGGATGTTCCCACAGCAACCTTTTGGCAAATATGCTTTATGTCTGACAGGTGGGAATCCTAAAATTCCTACCGGTTATCTACGGGTCGATATACCAGCAAGAATATCGAGGGTTTTAGCCCGTGTTGAATTGGGTAGCAACGAAAAAGAATCCGTGAGATTGCAGCACCTTTTCAAGTTGACACCTCAGGGGCAGCCCAGGGTGGCAGAACAACTTAAAATGCCGTTGTTTGAACTACTGAATATTCCCGGAAGCGAGATGCTTGAAATGACTTCCGAAATGTTGGCAAATGAACCGGACAATGCAGGTATGGATTCCATACAGACCAAGGCTAAAGATATTGAGAAATTGCTGGAAACAAAAACTTTGTCAAAAAGCCATGTCGATAGTGTGATTCAGGAGCAGTTTAAAACTGCGTTTATTGATTTGTTACATCATCCGGGTCCAGCACAAAACGGTTGGGCACATCCTCCCGTATATGGTAAGTACGAAAATGATTATTGGGCTCGAGATATGGTTAATTTTGCAGGCATTTGGGCAAATACGAAAGAAGAAGTATCTTACTTTGCCAACATAGGATTGGATGGAAGTGCAACTTATATGATGACTTTCCCGAAAGATGCGTTACCTCAATCGAAAGCAAAATATTTCTGGTCGGTTATCGCTATCGATGGTACACAATACCATATTTTGCCAAATTCATTGAAACGTTACCTGCTTAATAAACAATCGGGGGTTAAATTCAATGCCGACGGTTCACTAACATTGATATTTGCACCCGAACAGCCCAAAAATCATCCTCAACAAAACTGGTTGCCGACAATCGCAGGGCAAAAATACAACCTGACTTTCCGCTTTTACGGGCCTTCATCAGATGTGACATCAGGACAGTATTATCCGCCACAAGTGGTTAGACAATGATGAATTTATGTGTTTTGGGTTAAAAATATATCCTAAAATACACCCAAAATAAAAAAACCACTGTTAATCTATTGATTTTCAGTGGATTTTTTGCTTTAATTGTGGTCCCACCAGGGCTTGAACCAAGGACTCCCTGATTATGAGTCCATTACAGTCAAGAAAGATCTATTTTTATCTATTTTTATCTATTTCTATCTATTTTCGTAACTGATGTAACATCAGACCTTTACGATGACATATCTATCCACCTGTTTGGAACAATCCTGTCTTTATTTTTATCCTTGTACCGCAGTTGTGTTCACCCTGTGTTCACCGCTGTGTGTACAATATTGTTTCATTAATAATGCAAATAGATATGTTTAATTGTGCAAAAGACGATATTACTATCGCAACAATATTAGATAAAAGACGTCCGGCGGCAAACAATGAGTGGCCGGTAAGAATTAGAGTTACCCGTGCGCGAGTGAGGAAATGCTATTCCACAGGGTTCACCTGCTCGGAAGAAGTTTGGGGGAAAATGAAGAATGCAAAATCAAAATCATTAGTCGAAATCAGAGATCAAATCGAAAATTCTTATAATATAGTCAGATCTCACGTTTTCGAATTACAGTCAAAAGACGGCTTAATGCCGCCAACAGAATCATTAACGTAATGATACTGAATCGTAGATTTATTTTACTCGATTTCATTTTAGTTTGATTTAGAAAAATAAGGGTGTGGTTTCTAAGCCACACCCTTACTAAAATTATTGTTTGATTATTTTTACAGTTTGGTTTCCTAATCTTATCAGATACATTCCAGATTTGTAGGAACTAAGGTTTATTGTGTTTTCAGTTGATTGCAAATGGATAGTTTGTAATACTTTTCCTGGAATATCCACAACTTGAACAAGTTCGGTCGTTTTTCCTTGCAAAACAATATGAACAAGCCCGGTGGTTACAGTAGGATACACTTTATTTTTATTGATTTGAGTTTGCTCAATTCCGGTAGCAGTACTCGTCATCTGAAGTGAAATATCAGGCAATGCACCAAACCATGCGGTTTTAACCTGGGCATTCAGGTTGGGTGCTATACCACTTGTAAGCGTAATGTTGCGATGGTCCCCATAAGGACTTCCATAGCCGTTTACTTTAATTACACCGCTTGTAAGTGTGAATTTTTCGCCTGTAAAATCCTGTGGAATCGTCATTTTGATTTCTTGAGCTTTACTCGCAAAGGTATATTGGCCGGGGCCGAGAATAAGTGGAAAATTGGCTTCACCATTGGAATATTGTATACCTGCGGTCATATTGTAGACACCCGACATCTTATTGGCAGGATGGTAAAGTGTATTGAATTTTACAGATGCTTCATCACCGGGATTGAATTTTTCGCCGGGATTTGTGAGATTGCTGATTGTGTAAGTTACCGGTTTTGCACTTAAAACCTGATATTCTGCTCCACTTGATGACATCATTTTTACAACGTTGCGGCCATGCACAAGGCGAACCGTATAACTACCGTCATTATTAGCCGTTATACCTGTACCTGAAAAACCGTTATATTTCAAAGACTCTGTATTCCCTGTTTCTATGATTTCGGGTTGTGCCAATGTTACGGATGTTACACTATTTGAAGGAGTAAATGTGTAGTCATAGCCTCCTGTTTCAGCAAGATAATAAAAAACATCCAATTCAGCATCTACCGCAGTTCCTGCCATTTTGCTTGTAGACGAGGCATTCAATGTTTCATTGATGGTCATGTTCGGAGAAATGCCTGATGCGGATGTACCGACCGAAACCACAAATACGCCTGTATTTTCAGCCCATAATGCGCCGTAGAAAGGACCCGCCAGAGCGGAATGTACATTGATAGCATCATAAGTTACCAGTACAATGGCTGTACCATTTCCAACAGCATTTAATTTTCCATTATTATCTACGGTAACAACGCTGTTATCTGCATTTCCACTTTCATTTACCACAGTATAATGAAAATCCGGCTCGATGAAATAATTTCCGACAGTAGAGTTTGTCAATTGCCAGGTCCGGAGATTAATCAACTGATGAGTTTCTCCCTCCGATAGTTTTAAGTGCCCTTTTTCATTGATATTCAAGAAAATATCAGCGACATTATAACCGCTGTTGCTGTTTACATCATGGTCGGTTTCTTTAGGATTGTGTGAGTTTAGTTGTTCGTCTGTGATTTCCAGACTTGTAGAACTTGCACTTGGCGTAAATAAACCGGCTTGAGTCAGTGCACCTGCTTTGCTCACGCGGTAGTTGTGCTGACCGGTGATGTTATACTTATAAGTTGTTTTACCTCCGCTTGTTGTTACATAAACTGCTGATTTTTCAGTAAAAGGCACATAATGCAGGGAGCCTTTAGAACCTACATAGACGCTTGCACCTTCAGGAACGGTAATAGCGAAAGTGGAGGGCGGTTCAGGTTCCTGTATGGTTTCCACCTGCAACTTATCTATACAGAAGTAAGCGGCAGTATTCATCCCAAACATCGGGTCGCTGTCGGTTGATTCCATTGTAAAATAGATTCCACCGATTTCTCCTAAAGCTGATAAATCTACCCATTCCCAATTGGGGCTTTGTTGTAATGAACCGTTTTTAAATTCAGCTAAGGTATATTCTACCACCTTGCCGTTGTCTTCATAATTTTCATCCAAACCATGAATAAAAAGTTTAAAATAATCTCCCTCTGCAAACGGTCTGGCAAAACCATCTCCACTAATGTTTCCGTAATAAGGCCAAGGGTGATTATTAATGTATATTCCCACCGCTTGATACATATCGTTCAAGCCTATATGTAATGTCTCGTTTTCGGATGATCCAAACATTTTTTTGAAATATCCCCAATAGCTAACCAGATATGGTACCTCAGGGTCGGCAACTACAATTCCGTTTTCTTTCAAAACATTGCCTTCAGCATCGGTTTTAATACCTCCACCAGCCATGTTGCCAAACTGGTGTGCAACCCAACCTTGACTGTCGCCATTGCCATAATTCGTATTTTCTCCGTTTTTACTGTAAGTGAATCCATCCCAGTAGCCCCATTGATTTTCGTTGCCAAATCCATCTTCGTCAATCAAATGTGAAAGCATGAAGGTACTGTTATTAAATTCAAGATATTGAATCTCGTTACTATAAGTACCTGACCAGACACGACCTGCGCCCAGGCTAAAGGAACTCGGATTAGTCGGCTGACTCAAATCCAGTGTGATAGTACCACTCGAATGTGCAGTTCCCGAACGAAGTCCGACTTTAGAAGCTCTTTGAGGAATTGATTTTTTTGTACTTTTATGTACATCCTTCGTCTTATTTATCCCAAACCAATATTCGGGAAACGATTGCGATTGTTGCGCAAACACCTGACTTGCCAGGAAGAGGCATAACAGGACTAAGAAGTTTGTTTTTCTCATTTTTCTGTTTTTTGAATTTATAAAACAATAATTTTAAATGTTCTGAATTTATTTTGCTTTTGGGCTTTCAGGATGTATATGCCCGGATGCAAGTTCAAGTTGCGCATATCATTTGTTGAAATGACATGGAAAGTATCGGTAATCTGCCCATTGATGGTAATAAGTGAACAGCTATAATCTTCCAGATTGATTAAATGCAAGGCCCCTTGTGAATAATATGCTTTTGCTTCAGAAAGCGGTCTAACCGGTATTATAGCAGTTGAATTGTCGGTTACTATAATTGTACAGTTTACAGAAAATTTACCGTTTCCGGTTGTTGCGGTGATTATTGTTGTTCCTGCAGCAACAGCTGTTACCAAACCATCTTCATCAACCGTAGCAATCGCAGTATTGGAACTTTCCCATGATACTACTTCAATCGCCGGATTAGATGAAAAAACAGTTGCCGTAAGTCTTGCTTTTTCTTCTTTGTCGAGTTCCAACGATGTCTGATTCAATTTCACACCTTCGATATAGGCAGGAACATTGATGTCTTTTCCCAATAAATGGAGGTCTTCCGCACCCATGATTTCGGTAGAAGTTTCACCCAACCAACCACAATACTGATTTACTCCTGTAAATACTTTTACGAAATGGATACCGGGCAATTTTACCAGATTTCCGTCTTCATCGACAGCCCAATTGATATCGAAACAGGAACGGTCGTTGGTGTTCGGATGATTGTCGGCATATCCCCAACGGTAAGCGTATTGTACATAATAAGAACCTGTACCGCTTTCGTCTATATAATTGTCGGCCAATTTGGTTCCTTCAAAAGTTATGGTTTCATCATTAAGCCATAGCGGATAATAAGATTGGGAATGAAAAGTATTGCGTGCCACATAACCTGAATTGCCCTGATTGCTTGTCCATTTGATATAACTTGTGTCGTTCAGAAACGGATAACCGGGATTGGGTGTTCGAACCTTATTTTCATCCGGTTTATAGTATGTAAGCTGATATTTTTTGACAGTTTCCGGTTTATGATATTCGCTTCCTGCCAATTCATACCAAGGGTCGTCGGGCAATCCATTTTCATTGGCATCATACGAAACCATCACGATGCCGGGTTCGCAACTTCCACCTTCCTTTGGTGCATCGGGATTCGGATTGGCATTGGCATAAAAGGCGTTGCCTAAAATCCGGAAATCGTATTTTCCCGGAACGTTTTCAATCATGTGATCGAAACCAAATAAGACATATCCTCCGTAACCACCAAGCGATACCAATATTTTTTCATCACCCACGATACATTCTTCTACTTTTCGAATCATATCTTCGTGGGTATCGCCTGCTTCGTATTCGGGAAGCTTGTTGATAAATTGTCCGGGTGCCGGACGAAAATCGAATACCTTACTGATGTACGGTGATTTGTTTTGTGCAAAAGCAGAAATGCTGATACACAGACTTAATAGAAATAGGGTAATTGTTCTCATATCATTTATTTTTATTGTTTTAATTCTCCAAGAAATACAAAGTGTGCAGGAATATCGCCTGTACGGACATTCCATTTTTGTTTGCCGTTTTTATCGAAACAGTATAAAGTACCGGGCGAAACATAGTTTTTCGCATCGGTTACATAAATATCTTTGGTTATGGGGTTTACCATAATACCGTAAGGAATTTTAATGTTGGCATCGGTTCCATCGGTAATGAAATTTCGGGTAACGACTTGTTTGTTCTTCACATCTACAATGCCATAAGTAATTTCGTTAGACATGCTGATATAAGACCATTCCACACTGTAGATATACAGGTTGTCATCATCTAAATGAAAATTGGAAACGGCCATATTAATCGAATCAACCAATTGGTCTTTTTGGGTATCAATCCAATACAGCCGTGACGGTGTATGGTAATAATCGCCACGCGAACTAACCCAAAGATTGCCGTAACGGTCGGCACAAAGACGGTGTAGGTTGATAGCGACTTCAATGCGTTTGGTTTCGGTAAAAGAATTGATGTCAATGACCGAAACCGTATTTTCATAATTGGGAAACATGTAGCCGCCCGAATTGGCCACATAGATTTTACTGTTGATAATTTCCAATTCGTCGGGTTGAAAACCAACAATACATTGCGAAATGACTTGCAGGCTTGCCGTATCTACTTTGGCAACATAGCCGCGCTGTTCATAATTTGGGTTTAATTCTACAGGGCCTGCGTAGGAAGTAACATAAGCATATCCTTGATGGAACTTGATATAACGACAATTCGGGATATTGATTTGCCCTATACGCTTCGCCGTTTTGGCATCCATTACTTCTATTTTGTTGGAACAGTTGATAACGGCATACAACTTACTGCCGTAAATGGCAATATCGTTTCCCACATCGCCCATTTCTTTGGGAACTGTCGGATTGACACTTGCATAAATATTCCGGTGATACATGCCTGTTTCGTAATCGTAATAGTCGAGCGTAGATTTATTGCTTCCCATATTCCCTTCGTTCAGCAAATAAAATCCCTGAATGGAAGTGTATTCAGGAATATCCAACCCTTCGATTTCAGGCTCAAAGATTTCATCGTCTTCGCGGCAGCCTGAAAGGCAAACGACAATCAATGTCAGCATGAAAAGGATTTTGTACTTCATAATTCTGTTTTTAATATGATTTTATAGTTAGTTCCCGGCATGGGATAATTCAACACTACATCATATTGTTGATTGAATAGGTTGTTCACTTCTGCCGAGATTTTGAAATTCCATTTTTTGAAAAGAAAACTTTTTCCGAACGACACATCGCTTGTGTACCAAGGTTGTTCATAGTTTTCACGGATATTGGAAGAATTGTGGTAGCGTTCGCCCACATAAATCAGACTGTAGTTAAATTCCCATGTTTTATAGTTTCCCAACAGGGAAAAAGAACCGTTGTGCCAAGGGATATAAGCAATTTGACTACCCCAAGTTCCGGCTTTTGGGTCATTATCCGTAGGGTCGGAAAAATCCTGCGCTTTTTGATAAGTATAGTTCAGGTTCGTTTGTATCGTAATATCATGGGGCAGTTTCCAACTGAATTGCGCCTTTGCATCAATCCCCCTGATTTCCACATAACCAATGTTCATCATCATCCAACGGTATTGCCCGTTACCTTTGGGAACCGCCACTATTTTATCGGTTACTTCGTTGTAATAAGCATCTGCCTGAATGGTTGCTGTTTTCAAAATTCCTTTTTTGAAATTTTTGGTATACTGCATTCCTACATCGTATTGCGTGGTATATTCGGGACGTAGCGATACATTACCGATGTCGGTGTAATACAAATCGTTGAACGTAGGCATTCTGAAAATTTTCTTATAAAAAGCGCGGATATTGAAATCCTGTTTTTTGAAAGGTTTGTAGGAAAGAAAGACCGCAGGGGTGTATTCCTGTTTATTGGGTGCAGCCGACGTCTGTTCTTCGGGTAAAAGGTTGGGAATACCTTCCCATTCGGCTTTCTCATTGACGAAAGTACCTAACAAACAGGCCTGCGCTTTGAATTTCCAAACTTCAAAAGCTGTTGCCAATACGGCTAATGTGGTGTATCGTGTCGGATAAACAAAATTCTGCAAACTGGCATCCAAGGTATTCCATTGGAAATCGGTAGCAAAAGAAACATCCCATTTCGGAAGAATAGCGAATTTATTGGCCAACGAAGCATATACTTCCTGTTGGGTAAATTCGTTGTCGATATACATTAAAGTCGTATCGGGGTTCAGATATCGCATGTAATCGTTGGCGTACTTCACATTAACCAAAAAACGATACCATTTATTGACCTCTTTGCTTAATGAGCCTTGTGCAAAGAAATTTCTGTCCCATTGGCGTTGCGAACGTTTCCATACATTATTGACAATAGCGCCCGGAATCCCTTTTTCCGAATTATAATAATAGGCTTTCACATTCCATAAAGCATTGTTAAAATGTCCGTGAAAACCGCCTTCTAAACGAAAGGCTTCAATATCGCCATTCTGACGGACGGCTGTTGTGTCCCAAGCCATAGTGCCGTCAGGAAGTATTTTACGATAGCGGAATTTATATTTCCCCGAAGAATTGAGGTATTCGGCATTGAAGGAAGAAGAAAGGTTTGAAGTGATTTTTTGTTCCCACAAAAGGGAAGGGTTAATCAGGTCGAAAGAACCGGTACGGAAAAGCGCCCGAAAATTGAACTTTTTATCGTCGGTGAAACGAGGGCGGCGTGTTCGCAGGTAAATTGTTCCGGCAGAACCAAAGTCTTTGGCTGGTTGGAAAATCTCACTTTTCTGGCCGTTGTAGAGCGAAACCTCTTCAATGTTGTCCAATGAATATTTTCCTAAATCCACCTGACCGTTCTGCGCATTGCCTAACTGAATACCATCGTAGAACACGCCCATGTGGTTGGTTCCCATACTACGGATATCCACGGTTTTCAAGCCGCCGATGCCGCCGTAGTCTTTAATTTGGACACCTGAAAAATAACGGATAGCATCTGCAACGGAATGGCTGTTCAATCGTTGCAAATCTTCGCCCGAAAGCTTTTGTGAAGGGATTACTTCTTTGAAACTTTTCGTATCGACAACAACAACTTCGTTCAACTCTATTGCCTTTATCGTATCAGTCTTATTCTGAGCCATTAACGGATAAATATTCAGCAGCAATATTATCCCAAAGAGCATACCTTCCCTTACCCGTAAACTAGTGTGTTTACAGAACAACATAAAAAAACTATTTGACGTTATCAAATAGCCTCTTGGAAAAAGTGAAATCAAATGAAATTATGCCGATTTGCATTTGGTTTCAAAGCTCTATTCCTCGAAAGCTTGAAATTATAATGCGTTGGCAGGTCTCCTGACTTATCCCCGTTTTGACTGCCTTCCCAAAAAGCAATTGAGAATTGAGAGTTGAGAGTTGAGAATTATTTTATTTAATTCTCCATTCTCCGTTCTCTATTCTCCACTTCTCAGTGGCTTGAGTATTTGTCAAAACGTTGCATAGGACTTACAGTAGCGGGTCTGTTCAGGATTTTCACCTGATTCCCTCTTCATCAAATACTTTGAAAAAGTATCTGAACCAATGCGAGTGCAAAGATACAAATTTTAATTAAAACGTGAAAGAAATAATGGAACTTCGTCACCTGAAAAGAAACCACTAACAAGTGTAAAGTATTCAGGAAGAACACCATTAAGGCTCCACTTCATTTCTATATTTAACAATTCGGCAGAAGTCTTGGAAATATCAAAACCAAAGGATTCGAGCGATGGACGAATCTTATCGGGTGCGATACATGGTTTTCTCTTTATCCGTGTACATTTTTCGGCAGGACATATATGGCACGTTCCGGCAAAGAAAGCCTTGCTCCCGGGAAAGGTTGTTTCCAATTCCAATAGTTTATTATCTAATTCCAAACGAACTTCTTCAATCATGCTGTAACTTACTTTCGTACAAAGTTTCCAACCTGTGTTTTCTTTGATTACATCAGCATTTATAACGATTTTTGTTCCAATTATATAGGCTATTTTGTGAGACGAAATATATTCTTCCTTATCGAAACTAAACGGCGGACAAGCCCAACAAGTGTTATACCTGCCGCATTCCTTGCAGTAGGTTATAAATTTTTCCGCATCACGATAGTTTGCAATGTAATCTTCAATATTTATTTTGGCTATGTGATGAGCAACTTTATACATCAGCATTCAATTCCTGTGCAGGCTTGCACACCCTGATTGTAATAATGTTTCACTTCTTTCATTTCTGTTACCAAGTCGGCAAAATCGACCAGTTCAGGAACAGCATACCTTCCTGTTATGATGATTTCGGTTTCTTCCGGTTTTTTCTTCAGAACCTCAATTAATTCATTTGCTGAAAAAAGTCCGTAATAAATGGCAATGTTGGCTTCATCAAGAACAACAACATCGTATTTGCCGGAAAGGATAATGTCGGCTACTTCCTGAAAGCCTTTTTTTGCTGAATCTATATCGGCTTGTGTAGGTTCGTTTCGGATGAAGCAATTCAAGCCATACTGTTTGATTTCTACCGAAGGAAGGTATTGCTGTAGCGCTTTCACTTCCGAATAGATTTGTCCTTTTACAAATTGGGCAAAAAACACTTTTTTTCCTGCTCCTGTGGCTCTTAATGTTAATCCGAGTGCCGCAGTGGTCTTGCCTTTTCCGTTTCCTGTATAAATTTGAATATATCCTTTCATGTGTTTACTTTTTATGAAATATTTCTGTGATATCAATCATATTTTCATTTTCAATACGGTAAAACCGTTGGTTGGTGGATGTACAATTTAATCCGCCTAAATGCTCTATATAAGGGCCTAATTTGATGTAATCAAAATGTCTTACAGAGCAGCTTTCAGGGAAATACTGTTTGCCCGAATACCATGCCGTTTTAATGCGGCTATTTGTCGTTTTACGCAAGAAAATAGAAAGTTGTTCTACTTTTTGCGGTGCAACATCGCCACCCATAAAGCACATACAGGTAATGGAACTTCCATATTTTTCAAGTAATCCTGTCAATACATTTTCATCCAACAGTTCGCCCGTGTCTTTCATCAGGTAGGGGCTGTGACAGCCTTTGCAGCCATTGGGGCAGTTGGAAATATTGATAGCCAAGGTTACTTCGTCCGGTACTTCCTGAAACACTATATCATAATTGTGAAACCGTAGCATAATGACGACGTTCGGCCTCCTCTTGCCGGGGTTGTGAAAAGTTGCTGACACGTTTCATATAGCCAATAATGCGGGTTAGGTAATCCAAGTTTTGACCTTTGCAGGAAGGGCATTTTTTCAGGTTACGTTTGTCGATGTGTCCGCAATCGTTACAGACCGTATTGGGAATATTGAAAGTGAAATAGTTACAACCTTCCTGTGTGGCTACACGGAGCAATTGTTTGTACTGTTCTTTGCTTAAATGTTCATCTAAATTCAGATGCAGGGCAGAACCTCCTGTCAGGTGTTCGATGTATTTCTTTCCATGCAGGCGGAATTTGTCGATGATGTTCAACGATTCGTCTTCCACGATATAGAAATAACTGTTGTAACAATCGCGGTTTACCGTGTATCCATCGCGCCTGTCCCATTTGGCATGTTTCACGCCTACATTTTCGGCAGGAATCATTTCACAGTTGAACATCACTTCTTTTGTCCGGTACTTTTTGTTGTATCGTTCGATAATCCCAAGTATTTGTTGAACAAATTCTTCGTACTTAGAATTGTCGTTTATTTCTATCCCTAAAGATTCGGCTGCCTCTACCAAACCATTTACGCCGATAGTCAGGTATTGACGGCTCAAATTAATGTATCCGGCATCGAACAACGGCAACATGCCTTTTTCCTGCATGTATTTCAGGTTTTCGTTGTACGATAGTTGTACTTTATGCACCAAATCAACAATTTCTTCAAGGAAAAACGGGAAAAGTGTTCCTTTGCGCATAGCATGTTGTATGCAACGGTTCAAATTGATTGTTAATACACTTTTTGAGCCTGTGGAAACACCACCTGCACCCAATGTGTAACTAAATCCGTTATCTTGAATTTCGTTCCGAAGTCGGCAACAACTACTTAAAGAATCGGCGTTGTCGCTCATATAAGTAAAGAACGAATGTCCTTCCGAATACATTTCGGCAGTAAAATCGCCATATTCCTTGTCTTTGGGTTCGCCTTTTTCCGTTAGCAAAGCCATTGTTTCCACAGGGAAGGTGAGGACAGAGCGGGTTCGTTCGCGGTTAAACCATTTCATAAAGCGTTTTTGCAACCAACTAAGCGAGTTCCAATCGGGTTTACTTCCATTAGGAAACACGAAGTTTTCGAACAGGCTTTCAAAGTAGTATTGGTCATAATAGGAAATATTCCAAAATACTGCCTGAAAATTTCTTGCACCCGTAGGTTGATTGATAGAGTAAACAATTTGCTCGAAGTGGTCGGTAATAACTTTGTCTATCGTGCGTTGTCGTTTTGATAAATCGACAACTTTATCTGCATGTAAATAATAATCTTCCCCATATTCCAAGCCTATGAAATAATTCATGTACATTAGAAATTCAGGTGTGGCACAAGCTCCGCTTAACATACTGGAAACCATAAAGACCATGTTCACAAATCCGCCACAGAATGAACGAAGATTGGTAGGCGCTTTTGAATTTCCACCGATAGAGTTTGTTCCGCCAATTAACCAAGGGTACATGGTAATACTGGCGCAATAGTTGGCCAAACTGGTTTCATCGTTTTTATAGATGTAGTGATTGTTGAGCAGGTCAACATATTTGTCGGCCACTTCTTTTCCGAACATTTCTTTTATGCGGTCGGTGAGCATCCGGCGGTTGAGCCTTATAAAATTGGATTTAGGTAATTCGCCAATAAGCGTGGCCATGTTCTTGTTTTCCACATTGGCGTTGGCATCGAACTTACTGCCCGAAGCGGCATTCGAGGCATCGCAGTAATCCATCAGGAATTTGAGCTTGTCGCGCACTTCACGGTCTTCCAAATGTTTTTGCCTGTAAAGCATGTAGGCTTTGGCTACGGCATAGTATCTTTCAGCCATCAAGGCAATTTCTACCTGATTTTGTGCTTCTTCTACGGTAATATCGTTCGTGATATTTACACGGCAGAGGATATTGCTGATAACATCCTGCGTGGCAAAACTGCCGACAGACAAAAACGCCTTCGATATGGCGCTTTTGATTTTTTCAATGGAAAAAACTTCTTTTTTTCCGTCTCTTTTTACAATGAATAATTCCATAATACAACCTGTTAAATAATATTACTATCAAAACAGGACATAACAGGAAAGGGGATACAAAAAGTGGGGTGTGGTGCTTCAAATATTTTATAAGAATAGCTTGAAACCCGTCCCGTGTCGCCTTTCACCCGAAAGCCCCGGTGTGCAACATCAGGCAGGTCTTCTGACTTGTTTCGGGCAGTGCGCCTTCCCATCGAATTGACAGTGGCGTAAGGATGCACTCCTTTGGCGAAACTTACAGCTACGGGGATAGTCCCTGATTTTCACAGGATTCCCTTTTAATCTCTATTACGTTTGATTGTAACTACGAGAACCAAATGTTGATGCAAAGTTACTTTTTTTTTCGATTTATTCCTTTATTTGGATATGAAGTTACGAATATATTATAAAGGGAGTGGCTACTTCATCAGCTTCACAAATTTTTCAACATCAAAATCTTTCATTTTTTCAGTGTTGCTTTTAGGATAGCCTACTACACATCCGTCCAATGCATATTCACCTTTTTTGAGGCAGAGCAACGTCAGGAAATCCTTGTTGCCCGATAGCGTATTGGTAGCCGATACCAGTTGAAAACCCAATCCCAAATCCTTTGCAGTCAACCACATGTTTTCGAACGCATGCGCCATCGACTTTTTTCGACAGGTGGAAATTCTTTCTTCTCGGCAAGCACGATGAAATAGGCGGTATTGTTCAGTGCCGGAACACCGCCTTTGGCTATTCCGTTTACCTTGTTTCTGAAACCAGAAATATGGTATGCCCTGCTTCCTTTACAAAAGAAATATATTTTGCTATCTATGGATTGATAAGAAAACAGGAGAACCTTATATCCTTATGGCGGAAGGTAATTACCTTGATAACACGGAATTAGAACGGGGCAATCGTTCCAAATACAACTGTTTCCTGATACATTCAAAGATTCCGAATGGAAACTATTGGAAAGCAAAGCTTACGGTAATGGCGTGTTGGAAGTGAGATATCAACGCCGATAATAAAATAATGTCAGTCTTTTCAGAAAAAATACCAAGAAATAGGGATTGTACAACAAAAAAAATAACCGTTATTTTGCACTTTTGAAAGAACAACGTTCTCTATTCCCATGAGAATTCTGAAAGACGATAAATATAATTCCATTCTGCATTATGCCCGTCGGGAATTCATCCGGTGCGGGTTTAAGGATGCCTCTATGCGTACTATTTCCAAGGAATCTCATGTGGGACTAAGCAATATCTATAACTATTTCAAAAATAAAGATGAAATATTTATCGCTGTTGTAAATCCTGCAAAAGATGAGTTA
>JAVBLA010000021.1:0-133933 GCA_031553775.1 Bacteroidales bacterium | reverse complement strand
AGTGCTCTTTTGTACGATCTACTCGTGGATCTGGTAAATTACTAAAATAACTAATGAGATTATTCATAACTCCGTTTTCTTTCTAAAACGGAGTGCGAGAAAACTTATTGTTTAAAATTTATTTAGATGCGTTTGCCCTGGGATAGTTCCCCCATTATCAAATAAAAAATGCAAGGTTGTACATTTCTCAATAACTTGTGTACAAAATCAAATGTATTTTCGCCATTTATACGCTTCCTTTGCCTTCAGAAAATACCAGGTATTAAAAAACCAGAGTATATCTGTCATCAATTAAAATCTAAAATTCATGAATAAAATTACAAGCTGCATTTTATTTTTTTCCTTCATCTGCACTACCCTGTCTTCATCCTGCAACCGTCAGACAGAAACAGAAGAAAATTCCCGGATGGAAGTTATTGACTCCGTTGTCTGCCGAACCCGGAGAACGGACAGATTACAACTATGGACTCGGCTGGGCAACCGGAAATAATTATATGGGGCATGGCGGAGCCTTAGGAACCGACACCAAGATTTATAAAAAACAAGGATTGATTGTAATGTTTTTCGGACTCTCTGAAAAATTACCCAAGCAAAATGAAGCCTTCCGGTTATTTGAAAAAACAGTCAGACAAACTTATCGCCTGGATTTGGAATGTTTAGAAATGCCGGATTGAATATTAAATATCTGATAATCACACACTAATATTTCATCTTCATCTTCTATCTGGCATTTTTCCGTCCGGTAATCAAATTTAACAAATAAAAATAACATTTTACGCTAAAAACGGTTATAGCATGAAAAAATAGCCATAACTTTGGGTCGTTCATTGTATAAGGCCTATAACCACAAAATTTTATAAACTTATGTCAAACACTATTTCGAGGAGATCCTTTTTGCAAAAAGGCAGTATTGCTGCAATTGGATTAACTGTTGTGCCCAGTACTATCCTGGGAAAATCTCACGGGTATACTGCCCCTAGTGACAAATTGAATATTGCAGGAGTCGGCGTCGGTGGACGGGGTTTTGCAGTACTTAAGGGAATGGAAAGCCAGAATATCGTCGGGCTTTGCGACGTAGACTGGAAGTACAGTGACAAAACGTTCAAATATTTCCCCAAGGCAAAAACTTATTACGACTATCGTAAGATGTACGATGAACTGGGAAAATCGATCGATGCCGTTATGGTAGCTTCTGCCGACCATACACACGCATTGATTGCTGCAGACGCAATGACAATGGGAAAACATGTCTATGTTGAAAAACCATTGACTCACAGTGTATACGAATCCCGATTATTAACAAAATTAGCTGCGAAGCACAAATTAGCCACCCAAATGGGTAACCAGGGATCCTCGGAAATCGGAGTCCGGAATGTCTGCGAATGGATATGGAACGGAGAAATCGGCGAAGTAACCAAAGTAGAAGCTTTCACCGACCGTCCGATCTGGCCGCAGGGATTGAACCGTCCCGAAACAGTAGATAAAATACCATCTACCCTGAAATGGGATTTATTTATAGGCCCGGCCAATGAACGCCCTTTCAATCATATTTACACCCCATGGAACTGGCGCGGATGGTGGGATTTCGGAACCGGAGCCCTTGGTGATATGGCTTGCCATATCCTGCATCCTGTTTTCAAAGGTTTGAAATTAGGCTATCCTACGAAAGTGCAAGGTAGCTCTACCTTGTTGCTGACCGACTGTGCTCCTACCGCACAAACCGTTCGTTTTACTTTCCCGGCCAGAGATAATATGCCGAAGGTTTCTATGCCTGAAGTAGAAGTATTCTGGTATGATGGAGGAATACAGCCCATGCGTCCGAAAGGCATGCCAGCCAATAAATCTCTGAATGACAATGGTGGCGGCGTTATTTTTCACGGAACAAAAGATACTTTGATTTGCGGTTGCTACGGAAAAGACCCATGGTTATTATCCGGACGTGTACCGAGCGCACCCAAAGTATTACGCGAAGTGAAAGAATCTCACTACATGGATTTTGTCCGTGCTGCTAAAGAAAATGCTTCCAACAGAGTTGAAACCGCTTCTCCGTTCAGCGAAGCCGGTCCGTTCAATGAAATGGTGGTAATGGGTGTGCTGGCTATCCGCCTGCAGGCTTTGAACCAGGAACTGGAATGGGACGGAATCAATATGAAATTCACCAACATACCTGCTGATGCCAAACTCAGAACTGTTATTAAGGATGGATTCTCCATCAAAGACGGTCACCCCTCATTCAATAAAACATTTACGGATCCGGTCAATGCTTTGGCTTATGCGGAAGGGTTGATTAAACACAATTATAGGACGGGATGGAATTTACCGGCAATGCCGTAATAACTAAAAGCTAATAACTAAAAACTAAAAGTTAGAATCTTAAAATATTGAATCTTATGAAAAAAATAGTATATTTATTTAGTGCTGTGCTTTTGGCATCGACAATCAGTGCATGTGGAGGAAACAAGAAACAGGCAGAAGAAGCTGCTCCTGTAAAAGATAGTGTACCGGCAGTTCCGGAATATACCGTATTGGATATGCCGCAAGTAGATATTTCTACTTACAAGGCTGACAAAGATGGTTATATTACGCTTTTCGACGGAAAAACATTTACCGGTTGGAGAGGATACGGACGGGAAGATGTTCCTGGTAAATGGACTATAGATAACGGAGCAATCAAAATCAACGGAGGTGGCGCCGGCGAAGCACAGTCAAAAGACGGCGGAGATCTGATTTTCGCTCATAAATTCAAAAATTTCGAACTGACCGTCGAATGGAAAGTTGCCAAAGGAGCTCATTCCGGAATTTTTTATCTGGCACAGGAAGTAAAAGATCAACCTATCTATATCTCTGCTCCCGAAAGCCAGGTACTGGATAATGCAAACCATCCGGACGCCAAATTAGGCAAAGACGGTAACCGCCAGTCGTCTTCTTTATACGATATGATTCCGGCTGTTCCTCAAAATTCCAAACCTTTCGGCGAATGGAATACCACTACGATCATGGTTTATAAAGGAACGGTTGTTCACGGACAAAACGGGACGAATGTACTGGAATATCATCTGTGGACTCCGCAATGGACAGAAATGCTGCAAGCCAGTAAATTCAGCCAGAAAAAATGGCCGTTGGCTTTCGAATTGCTGAACAACTGCGGTGGAGAAAATCATGAAGGCTATATCGGTTTGCAAGACCATGGTGATGATGTTTGGTTCAAAAATATCAAAATTAAAGTATTAGAAGATTAATTTTAAATTAATCTGAAAACCGGACGATAGCTGATCTATTGTAAGGTATATAACTGCCACGGATTTTACGAAATGTGAACCAGAAATATTTGCTTTCCTTTCGTAAAATTCGTGGCAAATTTAGAATAAACGATCCTCGGTTTTCAGTTTTATGATCCAATGACAAACTATTCCAAATCACAAACCTTTTGGCTTGTCACTTTACGGATGCTGGTAGGGTGGCATTTTTTGTATGAAGGTCTTGTTAAAGTATTGAATCCACAGTGGACTTCATTCGGTTACCTGATAGATTCGAAAGGGTGGCTTTCATCCTGTTTTGTTTCGATGGCCAATAATGCGGCCACGCTCTCTGTTGCCAATTTTCTGAATGAATGGGGATTGGTGTGTATCGGGCTGGGCCTGATTGCCGGATGTTTGATGCGGGTGGCTTCTGTTGCCGGTATGGTTCTTCTGGGTTTCTACTATCTTTCCCATTGTCCGTTTATCGGCGCTACTTATATGATGCCTTCCGAAGGGTCTTACCTGTGGATAGACAAAAACCTGATAGAAATGGCGGCATTGGGAGTATTATTGGTATTTCCTACTTCCCGGGTATTCGGCTTGGACAGATATATATTTAAAGTGAAAGAAAAAAGATGAAAACAGAAAAAGAAATACCCTCCACCAATCAAACACCATCAGGACAACCTGCATCTCAGGGAAGAAGGACTATCCTGAAATCTTTAGTGGCAGCTCCTGTGCTGGGAGCCATGGCATACGGTATTTACAAAAAAAGAAAATACGACCGGATGCACCGGGATATCAGCGATGTTTTCAAACTAAACCAGAAACCGGCTATCATGGGAGCCCAATCAGGAGGAAAAAAAATTCGCCTGGGGCACATCGGATTCGGTATCCGGGGAAAGCACCTGATGCAGGCAGTAGGTTTTGCCGAACCCTCTTATATAGATAACCTGAAAAAAAGAGAAAAAGAAAATCCTAAATTTACGGGATACCGGGATTTTATAGAGCAGGACGACCTGAATGTAGAAATTACCGCCGTATGCGATATCTTCGATGTATATGGAGATGCGGCCGTACTGGCCGGATCGAATGTGTACCGTGAAGGTACCGGAGGAAAAACGGGCAAAGCACCCAAAAGATACCGCAATTACAAAGAACTAATCGCAGCAGATGATGTGGATGCGGTAGTAATTGCAGCTCCGGACCACTGGCATTCGCAAATGGCGATGGATGCAGCTTTGGCAGGCAAACATGTTTACCTGGAAAAGCCGATGTCGTGGACTTTGGAAGAAACATACCGGATAAGGGATGTTATCCGGCAAGCCGGCATTGTTTTCCAACTGGGACACCAGGGAAGGCAGACCGACAGCTATATTAAAGCCAAAGAAATTGTAGATAACGGATTATTAGGCCACATTTCCTTAGTGGAAATGACCACCAACAGAAATGATCCGAATGGAGCATGGGTATACGATATCATCGACGGTTCCAATCCGGACACTATCGACTGGAAACAATTCGAAGGCCCCGACCAGCAAGTCAGGGAATATACCGAATATATGAAAAAATACGGACTGGAACGGTATATCGGTCCGGACGACCGGGGAAAATTCAGTCTGGAACGCTTTTTTCGCTGGAGATGCTGGTGGGATTACAGTACCGGCCTGAGCGGAGACCTGCTTACACATGAATATGATGCTGTGAACCAGATCATGCGGATGGGGATTCCTCATTCCGTAACCTCTTCCGGCGGTATTTATTTCTTCAAAGACGGAAGGACTGTTCCTGATGTTCTGCAAACCTGCATGGAATTTCCGGATAAAGATTTCACATTGCTGTACAGTGCTACATTGGCCAGCCAGCACAGCCGGGGTAAAGTATTCATGGGAACAGATGCCTGCATGGAACTCTCCAATCTTATTTCCGTCACAGCCGATGGACGTTCCGAAAGATACGGAGAAAAAATAAGGCAAGGCATTATTTCAACCGATGCTCCTTTTTACACCTATACACCCGGAAAAGAAGATACCGACGGTGTAGCAACTGCCACCGAACTTTATTTTGCCAAGAGGGGATTGATGAATTCCTATATCAACGGTAAAAAATATAACACTACCTTCCTTCATATGAGGGAATGGTTGGAATGTATCCGCCAGGGACTGACTCCCTCTTGTAATATAGAGGAAGCATTCCAGGAAGCAATCACTGCCCACATGGGTACCCGCGCTTATCTGGAGAACAGGACAATGTTCTGGGATAAAGATAAAGAAGAAATTGTAAGAGGATAAACTCATCGATATGTACCGGACATTCCGCAACATATTATTTTCAATTTTCAATTCTCAATTTTCAATTAATTACGTATGAAACAAACACGAATCACCCCAGGAGTATTAATCCTGGTTGCCATGATGATCTGCCTGCCCGCATTTTCAAAACCGGCTAAAAAGGCAGAAAAAAATATCGGTATCCAATTGTATTCATTGAGGGACGATATTAAGAAGGATTTTGACAAAACTGTTACAGCAGTCGGATCAATGGGTTATAAATATGTGGAAGCTGCCAGTTACGACAATGGTAAATTCTATAGCCTAAGCCCTGAAGTATTCAAGGCTAAAATAAAAGCTGCCGGAATGACGGCTCTCTCTTCTCATACCAGTTATTCGCTTCCTGTAGAAAAAATGGAAGAAATCGACTGGAATGAAGTCTGGCAATGGTGGGATGTCTGCATTGATGCCCATAAGGCAGCAGGTATGAGCTATATTGCGGCTCCTTCTATGCCACGTGCGAATAAATTTAAAAATATCGAAACACTGAAGGCATATTGCGATTATTATAATAAAATCGGGGCAAAATGTAAAGCCAAAGGATTAAAATTCGGCTATCACAATCATTCCTTCGAATTCGAAAAAGTAGACGATCAGGTGATGTACAATTATCTGATCGAAAATACAGATCCTTCGCTGGTTTTCTTCGAGATGGACGTATACTGGGTAGTAAGAGGCGGTGAAAGTCCTGTAGAATATTTTGAAAAATATCCGGGACGATTTGAAATTCTCCATATTAAAGATCACAAAGAACTCGGACAGAGTGGTATGGTAGGTTTCGATGCCATATTCAACCACATCGACAAAGCAGGCACCAAATACCTGATCGTGGAAGTGGAAAAATATAATTACTCTCCGGAGGAAAGTGTAAAAAGAAGTTTGGATTATCTGTTGAATGCAGATTTTGTAAAAAAGGATTATTCCAAATAAATTATATTGATTATCCGCAAGTTTCTCCCTGAAAGGATATAAACGTCATTGCGAAGGCAAAGCCTGAAGCAATCTCCTGGCGATTGGCAGGAGATTGCTTCAGGCTTTGCCTTCGCAATGACGGTCAAGATCTAAACTACAACTTCCCCGAATCAATATCCTTGATATCCCCCTTCAAAGCAGGTAGTGAAATCTGATATTTAACGGCAATCACCCGGGTAACAATAATAGAAATCACAGCTATGATCTGAGTGATTTGAAGCGGTAAGCCGGCCAGGTCGCTCAACCAATAAAAAATGCCGCCGATCAGGCAGGCCAGTGCATAAATTTCTTTCCGGAAGATCAGGGGTACTTCGTTGATCAGGATGTCCCGGATCACTCCACCGGCCGAACCGGTAATCATCCCCATAATAATGGCAACCCAAATGGGAAATCCGCATTGCAGGGTCTTTTCAATACCTACAACTACATACAAGGCCAGGCCAATCGTATCGAAAGTAAAAAAGGTATAATTCAAACGGACAAGTATCTTCTGGTAAATTACCACAACGATCAGGGCTAAGAAAGAGCTGACGATATAAAAACTGTCGACCATCCAGAATGGGGTCAGGTTCAGCATTAAATCACGGATAGTTCCTCCTCCTACTGCCGTAACCAGGCCAACCACAAATGCTCCGAACCAATCGAACTGCTTGGCAGAAGCCAAACGTATGCCGGAAATAGTGAACGCAAACATAGCCAGAAACTCTATGGCTGTACTAAAACTCAACGAATGCAGGAAAGTCATCGGATAAATTATTCGTTTATGGATCAATTTTCCTGATTAAAACAGGATTCGCAAAGGTAGTGGTTTTTTTATATTAAGAAAATCTATAGAATTAAAAAATATGATCATTCGCATGTCTGCCTTAAGGGAAAAACATGCAGATATAATTATAAAAAAATTGGGAGTTAAGAGTACCTGTTCCACAAGCGCCCTTAACTCCCAACCTAAACAGATCCGTATCTATCGTTTTATTTGATCGTATATGTACTTTTTTGAGTAAAAGATCTTCCAAACATGTCTGTCGCCTTCACTTCTATTTCATGCACTCCCACCGGCAAATCGGTCGGTACCGGCGCTTTCCAGAGATGGGTACAAGATACGGGAGCACCCGGACGGCGGCCCGGCAGTACTTTGTCCGTAGAATCCCATTTGTATAGAATTTCCAGGTAAGAAGGATCGTAAGCGTCTACATTTGTCATCTTTTTCCAGTCACCTTTGTCTACCCGAACCTGCACTTTATCATTACCACTTCCCATAAAGAAGTTTACATAGATGGAGGCCGATGTTTTTTTATTACGGGCAAGCACTTTCGGATTGTAGATAGTCATCTGGTAGTCTTTCGGTTTACCGGCCACTTTATAATCGATAGTATACTGGTTTCCGTTCACATTCAGGAATGCATACCCGCTCGGTGTACCGTCGGCCATCGTAGCATCGGGGACTCCCCGTTCGTTGATTTCTCCGGAATACCAGCTACCGCAGGTTGTTCCGGCATTATACTCATACAAAGGTTTTTCTTTCATCCAACCGGAAGCTTTTCCATAAAAAAATTGCTGCTGCACATGTGTATGAGCAGAAAGTACCAGTATATTGGGATAATCTTTTATCAGGTCGAACAGGCGATGCCGGTCAGCTTCCCGGAAAGCACTCAGTTTTCCTTTCGGATTATCCAAAGGAATATGAACAGAGATCACAATCAGGTGGTCTTTGGGAACATATTTCAGATCGTTTTCCACAAAATCCAATTGATCCTTCCGGAAACCGGCCCAATAGCCATCAGCCTTTTTGTTATTTCTCGGGTCGGGAGCCAGGATATCGTCCAGGATAATAAAATGGGCTTTCCCGTAATTGAAAGCCGTATTGACCGGGCCAAAATGTGCTTCAAAAGATTCATCCGATTGAGAATCTTCCTCCGCTTCAAAATTCCGGTCGTGATTTCCCATAACATTGTACCAGGGAAGGTTGAGTTGTTTCATCACTTCTATATACGGAGCATGCAGGTCCAGGTTATTGCCGGCAATATCACCCAGGCTGATGCCGAAACTAACGCCCTGTACTCCTTTTAACTCAGAAACAATGCTTTTATTGAAATATTCGATCTCCTGCAAAGAATAAGGCTGCGGGTCTCCGAATATCAACGCTTTGAACTGATCGTTATCCGGTGCCGGATATAATCCGAAATCAACCGATTTCGGCAATTTACCGGTAGGATCCGTTCCTTTAAATTCTCCTTTATTCGGAGAGCCCAAAGGCTTGTAAATATAGAAATACTGCGGCAAGCCTTTGCTGTTAAGCGGCACCTGGTATCCGGCAGGCTTGATCACAAAAACAGGATTGTCGTTTCCTAAAGGAAGTTGATAAAAACCTTTGGCATCGGTTAGAGTAACATCCACTCCGTTGGTTACGGCTACCTGGGAAATTCCTTTTTCTTTCCCGTCTTTTTTCCCGTTACGGTTGATGTCTTCATAGACATAACCTTTTACTATGCCCTGGGAAAAGGCAGTGGCACAGCAGCATATAAGAGCTGCGATTGTCCAGATTTTTTTCATTTTGTTAAACTTTTATTTTAGCTGACTTATATTCAGAACTCTTCAATATTGATCATATAGTATCTGCTTCATCAAAAAATTGAAAGCGAGTTTTTTAGACTCGCTTTCAAACTAAAATTATGATTATTGTATCAATTTATGGTATCAGGGTTTTTGTAGATATAGCCAGTCTACTGTAACTTGTCGAAACCCAATCTCCATTAGCATTTTGAATGGTTCCCGTTTTAGCAGCTAACCCAGAGACATGCATCAGTCCCTTTTTACCATTAGCAGTCTTAAACAAATACACTTTTCCGCTTGCTACTTGAACTTTGTCTTCCGTAGGATCTGCCAATGAAGCAATAGTAGTAGGATCTACTGCCGTGATTGCATTATACTGAGCCGCTGTCAAGGTAGTCAAAGCATACTTTGTATCCTGTAAACCGCTCATTGTAGGCAAACCGAATTCAGCTCTTTTTGCAGGAGAAACCAATGCGGAAACGATGGTACCTCCAATATCTACCTGCCCCAGGGAAAGATCCACTTCAGCAGCGTATTGAGCGCCGTTGCTCTGAAGATATACCCGTCCGCCTAACCATGTTGCATAATAGGAGCCATAATAATCGTCGGCCGTTTCGATGTTTATAGTTCTGATAGGGGCAGCATCGGAGAATAATACAGATGGGGTAACCTTAACCAGCAAATTACGTTCATACGTTTTTCCGTCAAAATCAGTTACAACAACTTTGATACATTTGTCCTCGGTAAGACCAGTAAACTCATAATTCATCGAATAAGAACCGACCGCAGGATCAAATGACTCAGTTGTTCCCGGAATAATAGCTCCTTTATCTCCTGTTTTCGAGTTTACCGAATAAATATCAAAACCGGTAATTCCCCGATTGGTAGCAGTTGCGGTAATAGACACTGTATATGTAAGCACACCCTTGCCTAGCGTAACCATATTCGTTTCCAGGTTCTGAAATCCGATTGTCACAGGGGAAACATAATCGTTTTCGAAAGTATCGTCTTCGCAAGCGAAACAAGCCAGCATTAAAACAGGCAATACAAGTAAATTTCTGATAATCTTTTTCATAAGAATAGTATTTTATTGTTATATTTTTAAATTAATATCCGGGATTTTGTTTGATACCGGGGCAGTTTTTGACATCTGCATCCGGAATCGGCATTAAGTTCAGTTTCTCGTTATAACTCCGGGTATCCCGCTCTTTCCTCACATATAATCCGTTTTCTTTCACAATACCTACAGCCGGCAAAGCCATTACATCTTTGGCTATTTTCCAGCGACGAATATCAAAAAAACGATGTTCTTCAAAACAAAGTTCCACTCTTCTTTCCTTCCATATCCGTTTACGGAGTGTTTCCTGCGTAAAGTTATTAGCATCAAGGGTGCCCGTAATTCCGGCCCGGCTGCGGATCTGGTTCAGTTTATCGACAGCCTTAGCTCTTGCAGCGGCAGAATTTTCCGCTTCGTTGATTGCCTCGGCATAATTCAGAAGCACTTCTGCATAACGAATCAACTGGAAATTCTGCGAAGTATTCTGGGCGCTTAAGCGGTGATCTATCCTATCATCTAAATATTTAGCCAGGAAGTAACCCATTCCCCATGCATTAGGAGTAGAGATATCCATTTTCACATTGGAAGTATTATTAATTTTCGGCCAGATACTGCCATCATGCAAAATAGTTTGGTTCAACCTCGGATCTCTGCCTGTATATGGATTCTGTTCATCATAGGTGGTTGCCGCCGGATTGATAATGGGAGTAGTATTCGATACATAGCCGATAATCGGTTCCGTTCCGTCGATCATATCATAACAATCCACCAACCATTGGGTAGGGGCGGTCGTTACCTCCTTGTTAAGGTTCCAGGGACCGAATCCCGGCATTAGATTATAAAGATCATTGTTATATCCTCTTTGATAAGCAAGAATTGTTTCCGAATTGACCCGGGTATTGAATAAGCGGGAGTAGCTTTTAGCCGGTTCATCCGAATCAGTATATAACTGGAACCAATTTTTTCCGATCAGGTCTTCTGCAGCCTTTGCAGCCTCTGCCCAGGTAACTCCGGATTCCTGGTGCAACGGACTGGCTCCATATAGCAAGGTTCTTGCTTTGTAAGCAAGAGCAGCCGCTCTTGTTACACGTCCATAATCTACCGGATCCGACCATTCCGTATCAGGCAGCATTCCCGGCTGTGCCAGTGCATCAAACTCGCTCGCGATGTACCGTACCGTTCTTTCGATTGATTCCCTTTGGGCATCAAAAGACATGGGACTTTCCACTTTTTCCGAGATAACCAGTGCTCCAAACCAGCGGAACAATTCATGATAGTAATAGGCACGCAGGAAACGAGCCTGATTTTTACTATAATATTTCTCTTCGGAAGTCATGGGAGAATAATCTACATTTTCCATAAAAATATTAGCATTCCGGATCGCGTTATAATAGAAGGTCCACGGATGGGTGTTCGTTACCGGATTAGTAGTTGCAAGTATCCCCGAATTAAGAAATTTCGCAATCCCCGGAACCCCTTGCGGGCGAGTGGTATTTCCTCCACCATCATCGGTTGCATTATCCAGCATGGCTACTGTTGTCCCCATATCCATCAACCGGGAAAAGCTACCGCTATTGGCATTAGTAGTTTCTCTCATCCGTCCATAGAGGTCGTTCAAAGCCTTTCTGGTACTTTCCACATTCGAATAAGTACTTTCTAAATCGTCTCCTCCTGTTTCCATTTCATCCAGCAAGCCATCTGCATTACATCCAAATAACAGGATACATCCGAATATATATATTATTATCTTTTTCATATTATCTTAGTTTTACTATTAAAAGGTGACATTTACTCCTGCATTGTACACTTTTTGCTGCGGGTAAATATAGCCGTCATTCTTTTTCGGATCCTGTTCCGGGTCAAGAATTTTCACTTTATCCCAGGTATACAGGTTGAATCCTGTGAGGTAGAAACGTACAGAAGCAAAGGGTGTCTTTTTTAATATTTTTTTAGGAATTGTATACCCGATCTGAGCATTTTTAATCCGTAAATAACTTCCGTCTAACAACCAGAAGTCCGATAAGTAATAGTTCGGATCAGTACCGGATGCTTCACCATGCAAGCGGGGATAAGTAGCTGTCGCTGCCGTTTCCGGAGTCCACCTGTCCAGATGCTTCTCGAAATAGGAACCAAACGTATTATCCCATCCCACATCACTCCTCAGGTAAACAGAACTGTGAGCTGCTCCCTGGAGCATAATACTCATATCGAATCCTTTGAATTCCGCTCCCAGTTGAAAAGAATAAGTAATTTCGGGCACATCAGAATAACCAATGGCATGCTGGTCGTTTGTATCGACATAACCATCTCCGTTTATATCTATATATTTCATATCTCCGGGACGGAAGGCTGAAGAACCGAATTGTTGGGGAGAACTCGCTATATCGTCATACGAATTATAAAATCCGGCAAACTCATATCCGAAAAATTGATCGATAGGATGTCCTACCGTACGTTGATAGTCATACAACTTCAGACTTTCTCCATTCTCAATCCATTCATTCCGGGCGTATGAATAAATCGCCTTGGCATAATAAGAGAAATCGTTGATCCGTTGCTCCCATCCTAATTCAAATTCACAACCTTTATTTTCCACGATTCCGATATTATATGGAGGAAGCATAGCCTCTCTTACTCCTGAAAAAATTGTATACCGCTGTAGTTTTCTCAGAATATCTTCCCTTCTCTCTTTAAAGAAATCCATATTGAGCGAAAGATTGGAATGTAACCATTTAGAATCAAAACCGACATTATATTTAGTGGCTGTTTCCCACGTTACAAGCATATTGGCCTGCCTTCCCTCCGTTAAACCGGACACTCCAACAGGAGGATTGGTTCCAAAAGAATATCCTTTTCCATCTTCAAAAGTTGACTTATAATAATAACTGAAATCTGGGCCCAGGTTATCATTCCCCACCTGTCCAAAAGATCCACGCAATTTCGCATAAGTCAAAATTTCATTTTTAGGCATAAAATGTTCGTTGGAGATAACCCATCCGACTGAAGCAGCGGGGAAAAGCTGATAACGATGCCCCTCTGCAAAACGGTTCGATCCGTTATATCCCATGTTAACTTCAAACAGATACCGGGAATCGTACTCATAATTGGCCCTTCCTACAAAACCGAGATATACGTGTGGAATGTATGTATATTTGGTATTATCTGGTTTGGTAATATCCGAATCAGCTTTGAATGGGCGGGAAACAGAACGGAAATTTCCTAAAACGACTCCTGAAACCGCATGCTTCTTGTTAAATGTATTTTTATAGCGAAAGGCTAACTCAGCATACTGTTTATAGGTAGGTGATGTTCTGCCGGAATCAGATTTTGGCAAAAAACCGGGAAGTCCCTGATTATAGCTGCCATTTGCCGGATTATATGCATATACATATGGACGCCATCCCATTCCTCTCCAGTTTGCCCAATCCGGGTCAAATGAATATTTGGCCTCTGTGCTCAATCCTTTCAATAATCTTTTCAGGTCAACTTTCAATGTAAAAGAACTTTCCAGTTCATTATCATAGTTAGTCCGGAATCCTGTATAAGCCATTGTAGTTAAGGGGTTTTGCCTCCAACGGTTTGCGGAAGCCGATAAACTTCCGTTCGGGTTCATCAGAGGGAATGACTGCGGTGCATTCCTGATAAACTGGGCAAAAAGACGCATACCTTCACCATCACTGTTCGCATCGATGATTGAATAGGCTGCAGGACGATTCTGCTTTTTGAAACGATAAGACATATCTATTCCCAATTTAATTTCATTGGTGATGGCAATATCGATATTGGAGCGTGCATTCAACCTGTCATACATGTACCCGGGATTATACGAATCCGGATTTTTTAATGCCGCATCCACTTCCGGAGATTCCTGAATCAGCCGTTTGAATGTGGGATGCTTCCTCAGCTCATTAACGTCAGTCTGAAACATACCATCCTGGGTAAAATATCCCACCGATACAAAATAGCTGACAACCTTATTTCCGCCCGATATACTGAGATTATATTTTTGTTGACTTCCCGCTTTAGTAAAAATATCTACATAATCGTTGTCCGGATGGGTAAACGGACTCAGCTGTGTTCTGTACAAATAATTATCATACTCGGAGGTTCCATAGTTATTGGTACTGGCCTTGTCGGAAGGATCCCGTTGTACATTGATTGCCCCTTCCCGTTGCAGGATAGAAGTGGTTTCCGCATTCATTTGTTCCGGAATCCGGTTAAAATGAGTAACACCATACTCTGCAGACAGAGAAATTTTAGGCTTGCTGCCCGAATCACCTCGTTTGGTGGTGACCAATATAACACCATTGGCTCCACGCACCCCGTACACAGCTGTTGCAGAGGCATCTTTCAAAACAGAGATACTTTGGATATCTTCCTGGTCGATCTGACTGAAATCGCGCTCCACACCATCCACTAACACCAATGGTTCAGCTCCATTGGGCGTTGCACGTCCCCTGATAAAAATTTTGGAGGCATCACCTCCCGGCCGGCCGCTTTCCTGGCGTGTTACCAAACCAGAGACTCGGCCCATCAGGGCATTCGTTGCACTGGAAACCGGAACATCTTTAAGTTGTTTGTTTCCAATATTGGAAATGGCTCCGGTAATGGAAGCTTTCGTTTGGGTACCATATCCTACCACGACCACTTCTTCCAAATCAAAATTTTCTTCAGCAAGCACAACTATCACCTCTTTTTTCCCTTTTACATCGACGTCTTGCCGTTTGTAACTGATCATGGAAATCTGAAGTATAGCGGGGACCTCATTTTTCAGAACAAGGGTAAATTGTCCCGATACATTAGTTATTGTTCCGTTAGATGTTCCTTTCTGAAGAACAGTTGCTCCGATTACTTCCTCTCCGGCAGCATCCATTACTTTACCCGTGACCGTTGTTTGAGCCATCAGGGGAAAAGAACAAAAAAACAAGATACATATCAGAATTATGTTTTTCATATTTACATTTTTTATTTATTGATATACCTTTATTTAGTCTTTACCATCCTGGGTTCTGTTGAATGCTCGGAGTGGTTTTAATCTCATTCAGAGGAATCGGGTGATAATACATTTTGGGTTCAAACTTTCTGCGTTCATCTACAACTATCCTTGAATAATTGTCGACACCTCCGGTGGTTTCTATCCGTACTCCATGTACGGGAACATTCAATTTTTCTCCATCCATCCAACGACGCAAGTCAAAATAGCGGTGTTCTTCAAAGCTAAGTTCAATCCGACGTTCTCCTTTAATTTTTTCCCGCATCTGTATGGCTGTAGTTACATTATCCAGATACTTATCGGTCGTAAATTTAGCCCTGTCTTTACGAACTTTCAGAACCGCAGCCCGGGCTGTTAATCCCAAGCCGTATGCAGGGTCGACATCCGGTCCAAAAGCTTCATTCACAGCTTCCGCATAACATAAATAGATATCGGATAAGCGGATGATCGGGAAAAGATGATATGCATTGCCATAAGGAGTTTTACTGAAATCGATCGTAGGCTCCAGGAATTTTCGCAAATAATAACCGGTATTGGTGGAGTAATTGATTGAAACATTCAAACCATTTTTATCAGATCCTTCTCCCAGTTTTGTGTAAATTTTGCCCCTGGTGCCGAATGTAGCACCATTATAAATGATTGACAGATTTAAACGTGGGTCACGGTTCTGATATTGATCGGGAGACAAGGTATTCCCTGTAAAATCAGTTCCATCCGCATTTGTAAATGCATTTACAAATTCCTGTGTAGGAACGGTTCCTCCCCCCGAAATCCGGGATAATGTCGGAGGAAATTGTCTATTTTCCAAGCCATTAGATGCAGCAGCCCCACAAAAAACGATATATTCGTCGTTCGGACAGGTAGTAAATAATTTATCAAAGCTATTGGTATAAAGTGTATACTTTTCCTTACCGTTTGCTTTTTTAAGTGAGATTACTTCCGCACAAGCCATAGCTGCGTTTTTCCACCTTTGCTCCACATCAGCAGGAGAAGATCCCACATAACCCAGTAAAGGATTTACATTCTCCGGCTGGTTATATAAAGGACTGGCTGCGAAAATCAACGTTTTAGCTTTAATTGCTAAAGCAGCTCCTTTGGGCATACGGCCAAAGGAACCGGATGCAGGCTCAACATCGAGATATTTAGCCGCCGAATCGCACAAATTTACGATATGCTCGACACAATCGGCAAAACTGCTCCGCTGCATATTTTGAATTGCCGGATCGCCTAATTCATAGAGTTGATCTTCAATCGCATATCCGCCGTAATGTTTCAATAAATTAAATTCAAATAAAGCCCGAAGCGCCCAAAGTTCACCATACAAACCTTGTTTGATAGCTTCAACCTGTTCCGGTGTTTGCCCGTTCAGGAATAACGGTATCTCTTTCAGGTACTTTTCCGTAAAAATAGCTTGTCTGATTCCTTTATAGGAAGAACCCCAGCAATTTTCAACCGGACTGGAAGAAGAGGTAAAACCCTGAGATATCTTATGTATAGTGGAGTTCGTTTTCGTACACATCCCATCGTCGGTAGCTGCATCCAGGAAAGCGTCATCAACCCGGTTAAACCCGGAATTTATATAGCTGTAAGTCTGATGAACCGGTTTCATATACTGATTCTCCATACTGAACACGTCTTTCGGTTGGGCCCAATCGTAAGGAGTTTCATCCATATAATCGCATGCCGGTACAAAAAAGATAAATGATGCGACAAATGTTATAATAAATAGATTTTTCATAGAGCATTAAAATTTAATAGAACATCCTAAACTGACATTACGCGTGATCGGCATGGAGCCGGCGCCGCCATCATATTCCGGATCGATAATTTTAACATTATCCCAAGAGTACAGATCGTATCCGGTTGCAAAAATTTTTGCACCTTTGATAAAAGATTTTTTCAACAACGACCGGGGAAACTCATAATAAACTTCCATTGTTTTCAGCCTTAGATAACTCGCATCGCGAATCCAAAGAGAAGAATTTCTCACGTTATTGGAATTGTCATAAATAGTTGAGAGACGGGGGAATTCTGCATTTTTATTTTCAGGGGTCCATCTGTTTTGCTGATGCTCATACATGTTAAAGTTGCCAAAAAAAGGAGTGGCGACAATCGAACTCAATGTAATATCGGTCCGTTCAGCACCCTGCAGTAATACAGAAACACCTAATCCTTTATAAGAAACACCTAATGTTATTCCGTAAAAAATCTGTGGACAATCGGCATAGCCTATCCGGGCAATATCGTTATTGTCTACCAATCCGTCGCCATTCAAATCTTTATACCTGATATCTCCGGGTTGTAGCTGGCTGTAAGTATGAACAGGCGCCATTACAATGTCATCATACGAATTAAAGAAGCCGTCTGCTATCAAGCCTGTTTTCGATCCAATCGGGTAACCCACATTACTCATCCACGGATAAGGCTGATCTACTTGTCCCAGGTCGATAATCTCACTGGCCGAATAAGAAAAAGTTCCGCCGACAGCATATTTGAAATCACCGAAGGAAGAGTTCCAGTTTCCATATAATTCGTACCCCTGGGTATTCACTTTTCCCAGATTCTCATATACAGTAAGGTCAAATCCGTATAGACTGCTGACCCTTCCGTTGCTGGTATAAATATCCGTTCTTTTATCCTTGAAATACTCGCCACCCAGCGTGAGTTGGTTATTCAATAAACGGGTTTCCAGAGCCACATTTAATAATTCGGATTTTTCCCAGGTAAGATTCGGATTGGCAATAACATCCTGAGTATACCCGGCCACAGCGCCCATAGAATTTCCAAAGTTATAAACCCCTGAAGGCGAAACCATGCGGCTTTCATAGTAAAACGCATCCACTCCCCGGTGATTTCCTAATTTTCCCCAGGAACCTTTCAGTTTCAGATAAGGAACAATGTTCTTAATCCCTTCAAAGAAAGATTCGTTGGAAATGGTCCACCCTGCCGCAACCGTAGGAAAAAGGCCGAAACGATTTCCTTTTTCAAACTTATAACATCCGGCATAACTCAATAAAAAATCCAGTCCGTACCTTTTATCAAAAAGGTAGTTGGCCCATCCGTTCACACTCTGAAAGCGGGCGGGAATACTGACATCATTGGTCGATTCATATTGGTTGTAAAAAGCAGAAGCAGACAATTCATGCTTATCAAAAGTATTTGCCCAGGATAATTGCAACTCGATATTATTTGATCTCGGAGAGTTTTTATTCGTCTGATCAGAGCCGATTACTCCATCAGTTCCCGTTTTCTTCAACACGTTGGGATCCGTAGTTAATTCATAGTAAGCATATGTTCTTGTACGATCTACTGCTACCTGAGAGCGGGAGTCCATCGAGATCAAAGCTCTGGCTTTAAGCCCGGGTAACAGCATGGAAAGATCTTGTTTGATCTGAGCACGGTAAGAACCGTAAACATTCTTAAAGCTACTAAATCCCGCCCGGTTAATCAACGCCCAGGCATTTGCATAATCTTTATTTCCGGCAACTATTTTTCCATTCTCTCCCACAATCTTATTTCCGCCATCATCTACATAATTACCATTATCGGCATAATATGCAGGAAAAACATTCGGTGGAGTAATCAAAGCGGTCCAATAAGCAGCATAAGTATCTCCTCCCGGACGATTCTGGCTTTCGTACCAACCATATAAGTCCAGAGAAACCAATGTGGTCGGAGTTACATCAAATTCAATATTAGAACGGACGTTGTAACGATCGATCCGATTGTTCGTATTGTAACTATAATCATTATCACTATCCGTATTATACATCCCGCTTTGGGTAAGGAAACCGGCATTGACAAAATAACGGGTTAATTTGTTTCCTCCTGAAATGTTCAGGTTATAGCGCTGCATCCAGGTGTATTTTTTGTAATAATCGTCCAGCCAGTGAACATCCGGATATTTTTCGGGATCCGAGCCATTGCGATACATATTTATATCTGATTGCGAATATATAAAATCCTTACCATCATTCGCGAGTGCCTCATTATAATATCTGGCATAATCTGCAGATCCCAGAGGCTTCAATAAACGCAGTGGTTCCTGATTGATCAATTCCGCCGTAAACTCAACCTGGGGTTTTCCTATATTTCCCTGACGTGTATTTACCAGGATCACCCCATTAGCTCCCCGCATTCCATATAATGCTGTAGCCGCTGCATCTTTTAAAACCGTGATGCTCTCGATTTCATGTGGAGAGAGCGTGCCGAAGGCCCTTTCCTGGCCATCTACCAAAGTCAACACTCCTTCTCCTTCGGTTCTCCTTCCCCTGATCCAATAATTGGATGCTTCATTTGCCACTCCTCCGGCTCCCTGACGGGAATAAAATCCGGGAATCAAGCCACCCAATGTATTCGAAAGGTGAGAAACCGGAAGATTTCTAATCGCATCTCCATTAATAGTAAAAACAGAACCATTGTACTTGTCAACGTTCACCGTTTCATAATCCAATTTCAAAGAATCTCTTCTTTCTACTGATTGCTGAGCAAAAATGTTTGGAGTAAACATCAGGCAGAAGAAGAAAAACCAAATCCATCGAATGTCTTTCAGTTTTTTGTTTTCGTGTCCTTTCATTGTGAATTTTATTTTAGTTAACATCTTTTCAAAAAAAGAAGGTGGAAACTCCACGTAGCAAAGGTATATATTACACACCCCCTGAACATGTATTATTGTTCTCAATAGTAGCATTTATGTTCTTATTCCTGAACAAATGTAAATGAAACCATTTCTTAATACCGCAAATAAACAATTGATTTTCAACTATATGAACATAAGTGTATTTAAAAAGAACATGTGTGATGGCCCTGTTTCTTGTTTTATTCTATCTTTGCTTATATAATCTGATAATAAATCGACGGGACCAAGATACAACAAAAAATGATTTGTTGTTAATCTTTTATCATCAATTTTTATTTTTTTTCAACTATGAAATATACAGCATTCAAATTCAGGTATCTGGCATTGCCGATAGCAGGGATCGCAGCAATGGCGCAGGGGGCAGATAAACCTAATATTATCATTATCCTGGCCGACGATATGGGTTATTCCGACATCGGTTGCTACGGAGGAGAAATCGAAACGCCCAATATCGACCGGTTGGCTCAAAACGGGATCCGTTACCGGCAGTTTTATAATTGCGCCAGAAGTTGTCCCACCCGGGCTTCTCTTCTAACGGGTTTATACCCCCACCAGGCAGGGATGGGATGGATGGCTGCAGCCGACCTGCAACGCCCTGAATACCAGGGTTACCTGAACAATCAATGCGTTACCATTGGAGAAGTTCTGCAAACTGCAGGATACAAAACCTATATGAGCGGAAAATGGCACGTAAGCAGCGACCGCCAGAACAAAGGGAAAGTCAAAGACAACTGGCCGCTCCAGCGCGGATTCAACCGCTATTACGGATGTGTGGAAGGTGCTGCAAATTATTTCAAGATGACTTACACGAACGACAATGAGCAGCATGAATCACCCGACGACGGGAACTTCTACTATACCCATGCTATCAGCGACAGCGCAACAGCCTTCGTAGGCCGGCACAACTACAACAAGGAGCCTTTATTCCTGTATCTGGCCTATACGGCGCCTCACTGGCCCTTGCATGCTCTTCAGAAAGATATCGATAAATATGTGGAACGATACAAAGCCGGATGGGACCAGCTCCGCCGGGAACGTTTTGCACGACAGCAGCAAATGGGCCTGTTTGCCAAAAATGCAGTACTCTCACCCCGGGATAAAACAGTTATCGCCTGGGACAAACTCAACACTAAAGAACAGGACGAATTCGTACAACGCATGGCCATTTACGCAGCTCAGATCGACGCCATGGACCAGGGTATCGGCCATTTGGTCAAAAAACTGGAAGAACGGGGACAACTGAACAACACCATCATCATGGTACTGAGCGATAATGGCGCCTGTGCCGAATTTATCAGCAGTGGGAAAAGAAAAGAGGTAGACGGTAAAGAAGATACTTACGAAAGTTACCGCCGCAACTGGGCCAACCTGAGCAGTACGCCTTACCGGGAATATAAACACCATACCAACGAAGGTGGAATTGCCACTCCATTAGTGATTCACTATCCCAAAGGGATCAACAAAAAGTTTAATAATACTTTTATTGACGAATACGGTCACCTGACCGACCTGATGGCTACTTGCGTAGAATTAGGCAAGGCTACTTATCCGAAAACATTCAAGGGGAACCCGATCATCCCGATGCAGGGAGTCAGCCTGGTCCCGAATTTTTCCGGGCAACACACTAAAAGAACTGTAACTTATTGGGAACACGAAGCCAACATTGCCATGCGCGACGGGAAATGGAAAATCGTAACCAAAACGGTGGAAGGAGAACAATTTGACCCGACATCCGTGAAATTATACGATATGGAAGTCGACCCGACAGAAATGAACGACCTGTCGAAAACCTATCCGGAAAGAACCGCAAAAATGTTCGCATCCTGGAATAACTGGGCAAAAGAAATAGGGGCATTTCCTCTGGACACACGCGATTACGGCACCCGCCAGAGAGATTATAAACGGAATGTTATCAATGGAGAGTTCAATGATAACTTCGGCGACTGGAATACCATTTGCAGACCGGATGCCAAAGCCGAATTCTCCATCGAAACAAAAAATCCTATTTCAGGAAAGAAGACAGCCCGGATCGATGTATCAAAACCAGGAGAAAAACCGGCATCCGTTCAAATGAAATGGGTTCTCGGACTGAAAAAAGGAGAATCTATCAACCTCAGTTTCAAAGCGAAATCCAACGGACAGGCCAGCTTCTTTGTCCGCCTGGAAAAAGTTGACGATATCCAGAAGAAAGCGCTGGACCAGGAGGTTAAGCTGACCCCACAAGTTAAAACTTACACTTTCGATCACATTGCCATTGAAGAAAACGGCAACTATCAGTTGGTATTCTATTTGGGATCCATGAAAGGCACCTGCTGGATCGACGATGTCAGGCTTCCCATTACTCCTGAATTATTCAGTAACCCGATTCGCAATGGGGCAGATCCCTGGGTTTTCCGTACAGATACCTGCTATTTTTATTGTTTTACTCAAGGAAGAGGTCTTGGAGTTTCCAAAACCAAAAAATTGCAGGAAATGGGCAACGGCATCCAGGTATGGAAAGCACCCGAAAGCGGATGGAACAAGTCATGCATCTGGGCGCCCGAATTACATTATATACGCGGGAAATGGTACATTTATTATGCAGCCGGCGAATCCGGTCCTCCGTACACCTATCAGCGTACAGGAGTACTGGAATCTGTTACCCAGGATCCGCAAGGAGCTTATGTAGACAAAGGAATGATCTATACCGGTGTCGATATTTCCCGGAAAGACGATCCTGCAACGAACCGCTGGGCAATCGATATGACTGTTTTCGAATGGAACGGCAAATTATACGCTGTCTGGTCGGGATGGGAAAACCTGGCCTCCACCGATAAAACAGCACAAAACCTTTATATTGCGGAAATGGAGAACCCGTGGACTATTTCTACAAACCGGACATTACTCTCCATTCCTGACCAACCCTGGGAAACCAAAGGGCCGTTAGCTCTGCTGGAAGGACCGGAAATACTGAAATACGGTAACAATCTGTTTGTTATCTACTCCTGCGGACAGTCCTGGCTTCCTTCTTATAAAATGGCACAACTCCGGCTGAAAGACCCGTTGGCAGATCCGTTGAACCCTCAGAACTGGATCAAGTCGGGACCCGTATTCACAGGTAACGAAAACGTATATGGCGTAGGGCATGCCAGTTTCGCCACTTCACCCGACGGTACGGAAAACTGGATCATCTATCATTCCAAAAAGGAAAAAGATAAACCCGGATGGAACCGGGATATCCGCTTACAACGGTTTACCTACCGGGCCGACGGATCCCCGGATTTCGGAGAAGCACAACCTACAACGATCAAACAACCAGTACCTTCGGGAACTAAATAACAGCAGGAATTTTAATCCTCCGCATCAACAAACAAGAGGGTGTCCAAAAAGCATTTGGCACCCTCTTTTCTTTGTATCCCTATCTGAGGTTGAAATCAAATATTCGATTCTCATGGACGAATAAGCGACTTTTTAGACAACCTCTTGTTTGAGGGATGTTGGAATATCAACGGAAGACACATCAAAAGCCGATTTTAATCGCAATGAAGGAATCTTTTCTCTTTTGAATACCCTTCACGAAATATATGACTTACGGAAGATTAAAAATACCCATAACCGGATAATGATCCGATATCCATGTAACGCCAAAATCATCTTTCACTGTACGATAATACAAAGGAGTTGCATTTTTATAGAAAATATAGTCAATAATATTCGTTGAATTGGCATTCTGAAAATTATTGGTAGTGCCGAACTGGTCTGCAACAGGAGCCGTATCCCTTACAGAAGAAAAATTATTGAACATCGGGTTTATTTTCGCATTATCTTTCGACATATTAAAATCGCCTGTAATAAAAAGCGTACTGTTCCCTGCTATTTCTTTTGCCCTGGCTGCAACTAACTGAACACCGTATTTCTTGGCATCCGCACCTGCATGATCTATGTGGGTATTAAACATGAAAAATATTTTATCCGACTTCTTATCCTGGAGCTTAACCCATGTTGTCATCCGGTTGCATTGCCCGTCCCATCCCCTGGAAACCTCGTCCGGGGTTTCACTGAGCCAGAAATGGCCACTATCGAGCAATGTGAAGCGTTCTTTCAGGTAGAAGACCGACATATTCTCTCCTTTCCCGGGACTGAGTCCATTATCACGGCCGGCCGTTACACACCCGTAAGCAGGGAGACTGGAAGTCATATAATTTACCTGCGCCGGTTGTGCTTCCTGAAGGCCGAAAAGATCAGGCTTGAGTTCATTGATCATTTTCTTACAGGCTTCCTTCCGGTTGTCCCATTTATTTTCAGAGTTGACATCCGCATTACTTTGACGGATATTAAACGAAATGACGGTCAGTTCTCCATTCACGACTTTTTCATAATTCTCCCGGTTATCCGGAACTGCCGAACGGGGATAGCATAAGCGCCCGTAATCTGTTTTCGCAAGATAGACCGCTGTTTTTCCTTCATGTGTGGAATAGTACGACATCCATAACTCATTTCCTTCGATAAGCATGCCGGGATAGCTGGTGTCTCCACCACTTGGAAAGTCCAGTAACTGAACTGCTTTCCCCTTACCGTTCAGTCCAAAAAGAGAAGTACAGGTTTTATTGTCTTTGAAAGAGCGACTGCCGATGATTGTTTTTCCACCGGGCAAGGTGATGATATCCGGTCCGCCCAGCCTGGTACCCAGATCGTACCAGGTCCAGTCGGTAAACGGAGATGAACTGTATCCCAGGCAACCCGAATGATTGGGAGGATAGGATCCTTCCCGCCTGACAATTATCCGCATTTCCCCGTTTTGCATCACTTCAATGGTCGATTCGTTCGGTTGTCCTTTGATATCGAGTGCAGTAACAAGCTGATAGTCGATCCCGTCTGCAGTTTTAACCAGCCAGACTTTCCAGTCGGAGTCGCTTTTACTCTGATAAACAACCCCATAGCCGGTATTCCCGTTCCAGGTTACCCGCCACAGCCAATCGTTGCTCGAACGGATGGAAGGATCGAGCAATACGGCCCTGGGATCTGAGAAGGCTTCTCCTGTCCGGAAAAAAGAAACATAAGGTGCCCGGCTAAGCACCTTGCCTGCATTATATACACTTCCACCGATCGATACCATCAGGCTCCCGTTGGGATGCACAGATAATTTAGGATCCCTCAGGTCGATTCCTTCTTTCGAAAGCAAACCGGCAGATTCCCAGGCGCTTCCATCCTCAGATACCAGTATACGTATTTGTCCGTTCCCCGTATTATCGGCTGCAGGAATATGAGCCGTTCCTTCCCTGAACGTACAATAGAACTTTCCATCATATTTGATCAGATCGGTAAACGCATTGTGGGGAGCCTGGTCCCATATTTTTTCCAGCCGGTAAATCTTTTCCGGCATCCGGGAGAAAGAAAACAGGCAACAAAAGATAAAGAGGACAGACAAAATAGCTGTTTTTTTGTTATTTTGATTCATAGGCAAACTGATTGGGAATTGAAAATTGAAAATTAGGAACGAATGGATTACAATCACTCAATTCTTACTTTTTTGATCAGGTATTCCGTGCCGGAAGATAACTTCAGCAAATAGATCCCTTTTTGGAGATTGTCCGGAAGGGATATACGATCTGCATCAGGTTCTGTTACAAAAACAGTTCTTCCCGATAAATCGGTAAGTTCTATCCGGATACCTTTCTTAAATGAAGAAATATATACTATTCTCCCACTGACATATGCGTTTATATGATCAGTAAAAACGGAATGGATATCGCTCCCTTCACTGTATCTTTCGAGCCTGTATTTAAAGATGTAAAGGAAACGCACATCGGAAGGATATTTGGTAACTCTGATTCGTGCAGGAGTTCCTTCCGGAACATTAAAATTGTAGGAGAACAATTCATCGGCCGTACCGAATGCATCCAACTCCTGGCTGGGTCTGGAAGAAAAAGTTTCCACCGAAGCCCAGCCGGTTTCATCCCAGCGTTGAACGATAAAACGCGTAGCCGTTTCCGGACTGACATTCCGCACATGCAAATATAATGTTCCCGCTCCATCTACTTCCGGAAACTCGATATAGGTATTGGCACCGTTGGCATACCTGAACCGGAAAGCATAAGGATAAAACTCCTGCTGGTTTTCCAGGCAAGGGCATAACAAATCGTCTGTATAGCAATAATGTCCGTTTACTTTGATTCCATCTACTCCTGTAATATCCTCTATGTTAACAGCAGCCGAAGCCTCTGTAGGTAGTCCGGCAGAAGTAAATGCCTGTTGCCATTGTGGTGAAGAAAAATTCCCTTCAAACCAGACTTCCTGGCAAAAAAGCGGCTGTACGAAATATGCCAGAACGATCATCCTTACAGCGGCCTTCAGGTTCCGAAAGGCGGAATAACAGTTCTTTTTCATAGTATTTTTTCTGAAACAGAAAGAGAAAACGTGCTATTCTTCTTCTGCAGCTTTCTTTTTCCTGGGTTTATCGGTAGAAATTCCCTTATCACCCTGAGATTTCATCCATTTTTGCAAAACAGTTTTCATGGAAGAAATTTTGGAGGCATATTGAGGGTCATCCGCCAGATTATTTAACTCAAAAATATCTTCCCGGATATTGTAAAGTTCAAATTCCGGACGGTGCTTGTATCTTTTCATAATGAACCGGGCCTGGTCTGTGTCTTTTTTCTTCCAGGAAAGATACCAGGGCGCTTTTTCAATATGTTTTTCCGTATAGGTGGAATCCGGCAACAAGTTCCAGATCAGTTTATAGGTTCCATCGTTGACGGAACGGATAGGGTATGCCGGCCCTTCGGGAATATTGGCATGCACACCGAAAGCGTAATCCCGGTGCTTGTCGGTTTTCCCGTACAAAACATTTTGTATACTCTTTCCATCCATATGCGAAGGAATTTTTCCTCCTGCAATATCGATGATCGTAGGCAGGATATCTTCGTATTGTACGATAGCCTGTGTTTGTGAACCGGGTTTGATTTTTCCTTTCCAGGAAGCAATCATGGCCGATTTGGTACCGGGAGTCCACAAAGTCCATTTAGCCCCGGCAAACTGACTACCCTGCTCGGATACAAAAATGATCAGGGTTTTATCGAATTGTTTCTGCTCTTTCAGTACCCTGACAATATCGCCTACCTCCTGATCCAAGACAGAAACTTCCGCCAGGTAATTAGCATACGCCTGACGGGTTTCTTTCGTATCTACCCAGTTAGGAGGCAACTTTAATTGGGAAAGATCATAACGGGAAGGATCTCCTGCCGTCCACGGCGCATGCGGATTAACCGACCCCAATACCAGGCAAAAAGGTTCTTTGGGGTTCCGCCCGATAAATTCCGTCACTCCGTCTAAGGTATAGGAAACATCTTTAGCCACGCAATTTTCCTGGAAGCCCGGAACCCGTTCAAAAGGGAAACAGGAAGCCGGGCTTACATGATATTTCCCGGACAATCCCACCCGGTAGCCATATTCTTTCAGAAAATGAGGCATACTTTTCGTTCCCGGTTTTACCGAACTGTGATTAGGATACCCTCCATGTTTAATAGGATACATCCCTGTGTACATACAATGACGTGTAGGCACACTCATGGAAACCGAATTGAAAGCATTGTTGAATTTCAGGCCTTCTTCCGCCAATTTGTCGATATTCGGTGTTTGGTTGTTAACTGCTCCAAAGCAACCGATGTCGTAATAAGAACAATCATCTGCAATAATCAGCAAAACATTCGGCAAAACATTTCCGGATGCGACAGATAACTGGCCACAGGAAACTCCCAGCAGGCAGGCGCATACGGATGGGATCTTTTTCATTTGAATTATTTTTATAAATTTTTATCTTTGAGAAAGTTACCGAACCACAACCTTCTTACTTACGCTCCCTTCATTCGAAAATATCTGCAAGATATAAATACCTTTATTTAGTGCATCCGGCAATGTAAACAGATTACTGTCTACAGGCGATTGTAAGATTTTCCTACCGGAAAGATCATACAGATACAATTGAGAGTCTTTCAGAAGGGATGCAAGATGAATGGTTTTACCATCACACCACACATCGGTAGCATCCAGAGTAGCAGATTGTATGGCATTATCCACACCATATTTTTCAATCTTGATCCTGAAAATATTGATATTCCGGTCTAATTTATTCCGGTAAATGCGAAGTTTTACCGGCTGGTCTGTATTCAGTTCATATGAATGTAACTCATCCAGAGATTCTGTCAGCTGATTCGCTCCTACAGCAGAAAAAGAAGTAATATCTTCCCAACCGGAGCCCGAAGGAGCCTGTTTTTGAAGATCAAACCGGGTAGCGGTGTTGCTATTGGAATTCCTTACATAAATAAATATCTTTCCTGCATTTTTTAAAGCCGGAAGCTCAATGTATGAATCTTCAGCAGCATTGGTCATTCGTACCGCATGAGTTATCTCCCTTCCATCGATACCCTTTGTCGGATTTTCGATAAATGCTCCGGACCAGTAAGCCTTTGCAATCCGGTATCCCTGTTCGCCCGGAATACCCCCATATTCTCCTTTTTTGAAAAGATGATTCACATATGCGGCTGAGATTTCCACTACGCCGGTTCCAGGGTTGGTCATCCCGGCATCTTCAAATTCACGGGTCCATTCATCAGAAGAAAAGTCTTCATCTACCCAGATTTCTTGTGCTGCAAGTCTTGAAGAAATACAGCAGAGTAATAGTATTGATAATAAACAGATATGTTTCATGGAGAATTGAAAATTAAAAATTGAAAATTGAAAATTTTATGGGATTAAGATTTTGCCTCTTACCGGGGTATTGGGGCCATCGATAGAGACCAGATAGCATCCCTGGTTCGGAATACTGAGATCTTTGATTTCAAATCCGGAAGTTTGTTTGATTTTTACTCCCTGAAGATTGTAGACGGATACCGTTACTTTTTTCCCGGAATGATTTTTCACCTTCAGGTTATTTCCTTCGACCGAATATTGAACTTTATCATCGGCCTGCATTTTTTTTACCGGGGTATCATCTTTGATAAACTGAATATCATTGAAATCGAATTTTTGTCCGGTGATGTTGTTATAGCGGTTAAAATAAGGAGAATAAGTCCGAAGAGACATTTTATGATTAGCAGGATCGAGTTCCATGATACGCACATAGCAGTTGTTCGTATTGGTGATATCGTCTACTCCTCCCTGGTAATTGGCCATAAACTGATAGATCTTATTTCCGTAAAATCCTTCATCCATACGATATCCATAACCTTTACCCGTTACGTGTCCGCTGAATACGAACATACTGTTCGGATAAAGCCTCACCAACTTATTCCAAAGATCTTCTCCGTTATTGATGGCATCATCACCTGTATCATTTGAAATTCCATAAGAGTCAAAAGGTCCTGACAAACGAGCGCTTCCATTACTCATATAAGCATGTGTCAGGAGGATTACATTATGCTTGGGATGTTCCTGGACAACGGTTTTCGCCCATTCTACCACCTTATTTCTCGGAGCAAATTCCAAAGAAAGGACCAGAAATTTATATCCGTCTTTTTCAAAAGTGTGCCAGGCATTGTCGATCTTGTTCGCTTCGAACACTCCTCCTATATGCCCGTTCCTGATATAGCGGGAATAAGGCATGTAAGTATTCATTTTCGTAGAAACACGGGAATTCGAATTCGACCCGAGGTCATGATTTCCGGAAACAAATGCAAACGGCAGCTTTTTTCCGTTGAATGCCGTGAAAGAACCGGCAGCCATTTTCCACTGGTCGTCTTTGTTCGTTTGAGTGATATCCCCTTCATGAAGAACGAATAAGAGACTATCGGCCTGGTTGGTGATCCATATACCCAAAGCGCCGTACATTGGATTCCATTCCGGACGATTGGCCAGCGACTGTGTATCCGGAACAATCAGCACTCGGAAAGGTTTTTCTTTCGGTTCTGCCGGATCGTATGCATGTACTTTCACCTGGTAAACATGGATATTCCGGGTGGCTTCGGCAATCCGTAAGACTACCGGCCCCTCAATATTCAGGTATTCTTCCACCTGGTATTCCAGATTTTGCTCATAATGAGGAGGTACATAAATAGTTCTTACCGTTTCCCAGGTATCTCCGCTTTTTTTCTGGATCAGGAAACTCGCTTCATTCCCGGCATTTCCGTTTTTGCAGTATATGGTTACTTTTCCCACACTGCCGAATTGCGGCAATTCGAGGGAAGAATTCACTCCCGGATCATTCCGGTCTATCCGGAAAGCCCAGCGGCGGTACACCAGTTGATTCGCATTGTTATACATGGGTTGCACGGCGTTACTGATCGGTTGCGCGCAAACAGAGGTGCCCGGGTTAAATTTTCCGTAAGTACCCGAAAACAAACAATAATCGATAGACAAACCGGTTACTTTGACAATCTTATCGGGAGAGCCTGTTGTTTCCGGAAAAGCAGTATTCCAAACAGTGGAATCGCGCGTAAAATCGACATCAAAAAGTAACTCTGCAGCTTGTGTGAGCAGAGGAAATAAGCCTGTAAGTAAAAATAACAGAATTTTTTTCATGATAAAAGTTGTTATTGTTATTCAATGATTATCTTTTTGGTAAGTTTTCCATCCGTTCCGGATAACTGCAAAACATATACTCCTTTTTGCAGGTTTTCCGGTAAGTTTACCTGGTTTCCGTTTACTTTAGCCTGGAATATGTTCCGGCCGGACAGGTCGGTTAATGTTAAATCCAGATCTGTGTATCCTCCTGAAATGTATGCCGTTTTATTGCTGACATAGGCATTTACATTGTCGGCAAAGGTAGAGGAAATACTGTTTTCCGTATACTTCTCCAAGCGGATTTTATAGATGGAAACAAAGCGGTTGTTCCGGCTAATCCTGAGTGTAACCGGTTCACTGATATTGAAACTATAAGAAATAACTTCATCCAGAACTATATTTCCATCATTATCTTTCAAATCATTGCTTGGTTGTACCGTAAAACTTTGCAAGTTTTCCCAGGCATCCAATGAATTTTTCTTATCCAGATAAAAGGATCCGGTGTTAGTAGCATTTCCACAACGGGTATGTATATAAATCGTACCAGCATTTTCCTGGGTAGGAAACTCTATATAGCTGGTACCCGAACTCCTCAATCTAAAAGCATATGTGTGATAATCGTTGGGATTGTCTACACAAGGCAGAGAACTTTCTGCGACACTAACCTGAACCAAAGCTCCATCGAATTTAAAACCATTGAATTCTTCACCAGTTGGGAAGCCTCTGTTCTCTCCCGGTCCAGGAAGACCCGGCAAAGGATTTTGACTGGTATCTAACAATTTATCACTAAAGGCACTTTGCCACGTATCAGAAGAAAAATCTTCTTCAAACCAAACCTCCTGAGCAAAAGCTGCAGAAAATGAGAAAAAAGCAATCACAAACGGAATAAGTAATTTTTTATTCATAATATTATCATTTAAAAATTAAACAGGAATCAAATGTAATGTGATATACAGACTTCGACATTCACCATTGTTCGAAGAATTCGCATATATGTTCGCTATGGTACAACATTATTTTACCTTCACCTGTCCGGAAGGTGTTTCTATCAGCAATATTCCCATTTGCGGGACAACAGCAGAGGTAGCCCCGGCTTCTGCCGGTACTTCTTTAAGCATTATTCCGGAGGCAGTATATACCCGGATCGTTTCACCGGGTTTGGTACCGATAACCATCAGCCGGTCGCCACGCCGGAAAGCCGTCAGTTCTCCGTTTCTCTTTGCAGGAGTGAAGCCCGAACCGTCGGAATATTCGTAAGCTCCCATATCGATGGTCCCATTAATTCTGGGAGTACAGGCCAAGTCGTATATTTCCGACGAGTATTCATTGTTACCCTTATCTATACAGGGTGAATTGGAACGAAGGGCATAAGAAGCATTCAGCATATCGTTATAGGCGGTGGCATTTGTTGCAAGCACCTGGCCGAAAACCGTTGAAGGAGATGTGAACATCGGTGTTTCTGTCGACTGGTTCAATTGGATGTTTCCGGTAAAATGATCGAAAGTGAATTTATTGGTAGTGGTCTCCACAGCCGAATTGGAGCAATCCGCATCGATCGTTTTGAAAGAGCCCGGATTGGCAGGATCTTCCAGGTTAATCAGATTGACATCACCCTGGTTGCGGGCAATGCCGATAAAATCGCCACCGACTGTTTTATTATTATGAATAATAGAATTATATAGACTCAATGTTGTAGTATTTCCGAAACTAACAGGAGATGCAATACCAATACCGGCGCCTTTATGTGTATTGTTAGCCACATTCTGTGCAATTGTCGAGTTAATAATTACGGCAGTTGAACCACCACCTAACTGCACTCCACCTCCGTTTCCGGCCGAAGTATTATTAATAATCAGGCAATTTTCAATGATATTGGTGCCGTTTCCCACACTAATGCCTCCTCCGTGTGCAGATCCGGTGGTTTTATTGTTTCGGATGATACAATTTTTCAAGGTGCTGTTTTTGGAGATGGCTGCTGCGCCTCCATTCTCAGCAGACGATCCATTCTGGATGACAATACCGTCGGCTAAGGCGTTACCGGCACCCTTTGTCCTTATCAGGGAAATGGCACCGCCACCATCCAGTATTGTGGAATTAATATACCAGTTACGTTCTTCCTGTTTGATTTCTGTTCCGGCAAAACCACCATATATCTGAAGATTATCAAAATCAATAGTCGCATTTACCGCATAGGTACCTTTAGCCAGCCAAAGCTGGTGATTCGTCATATTTTCAGACTGGTTGGCTATAGAAATTCCATCGGTCAGGTTGGCCGCATCGTTCCATGAATCTCCGTTACTGGTGCCATTCGGCTTAACATAGATAATCCGTTGTTTATTTTCCGGAAGATAGCTTTTCATATTCGCCTTGACCGAAGCGTATTGCAAATTGCCGGCCAGATTGTAATATTCGTTTTCATCGGAAGTGGCATACAACTCTTCGGAACCATCGGCATACTGGATATAGGACCAATCGTTGGAATGTACGGCAAAATTGCCCGGAAGATAAGAAACGACTACGGGTTTGTCCCATGGCTGTTGCGGATCTTCCAATAGAGAGCGAACCGATTTTCCATACATTTTCTGTGTAGTAACTTCCGATAATCCGCACAGATCGTTCAAAGTAGGATACACATCCAGGAGACTGACAATGGCATCACAACGACCTCCCTGCAGGAAACTTCCGTTCTTAGGCCCTACTACCATCATCGGAACATGACTGGCTTCTCTCCAGAGGGCCGATTTTCCCCAGCGTTGTTTTTCTCCGTGATGAAATCCGTTGTCTCCTACCACAACAATAATTGTATTATCTGCATTCGGAGAATTATCGAGCGCATCGAGGATCATTCCGATCCGGTCGTCGGCAAAACTCACACAAGCCATATAGGCTTTTACCCGTTCGCGCCACAAGTGCTGATCGCCAGACCCGAGCAACTGCTGGAAAGAAACATTCGCCTTGATAAACTTGTCGTATCCATACTTGGGTATATCGTCCAGATCGTCGGGAATCGTTTCCGGCACTTTGATAGTATCTGCATCATACAGATCGTAATACCGTTTAGGAGCATTATAGGGAGTATGCGGGCGGTAAAAACCCATGGCACAAAAAAATGGTTTACTGTACGGTTTCTTCACAAAATCCAAAATTTTCTGAGAGTTCCGGATATCCGGATGATCCGAGTCCGGACCGGTCCATTCCTGGATATTTTCCCATTTGCCGGTACGACCCGGATAGGTATTGGTGGTAGGCCAGGGACCGTATCCCCCATCAAGATTGGTCCAATCGTCCCACACCTGGTTCAGCTTGGCATTCGTCGGCTTGGTATGATACAATTTTCCGGCCACATAGGTAGTATAACCGTTTTGTTTGAATTGATCCGGCATAGCCAGTGCGCTGCTTGCCTGCGGAGAATCCTGCCAGTTATTTTCGTTATTGTAGATTCCCGTCACATATGGAGGCAGATTTGTAAGCATCGAAGCCCGCGAAGGATTAGACAGCGGGGCTCCGCAATAAGCGTTTGAAAAAAACACTCCTCGTTTGGACAAACGGTCCAGATTGGGAGTAATCACCTGGCTATGGCCGCCTAAATAATGGTGCCAATCGCACATGTCGTCCATAACGATCAGTAAAACATTGGGTTTTGTATCTGCAGGATTGGCCAGGGTAACGGAAGGAATTAATGTTACCAGACCTGCTACCGTTTTCAAATAATTAGGTATTGTGTTCTTCATCTCATGGCGTTTAAAATTTACGGGATAAAGATACGATGAGATTCTATGAGAGGCAGGTACTATTTTTCGCATTTATAGCACGGATGTTCAGGAGATAAAACGATTGATATACAGTAGAGGCGGATAATCATAAAAATAATACAGACAGCAACAAATCTTTGCTACTGTCTGCATCAGTCAATAAACAGGAAACCAAACTCCTGTTTATTTTAATCAAAAAATTATTTATTCCTAAAACTGTTTATTTGATCATTACTTTTTGCACAAATTCCCCTTCAGAAGTTTTCAATTTAACTAAATAAACTCCTGGAGTAACAGCCGGTAAAGAGATATGATTTTCTGCCGTTTGGGTTTTGAGTATTGTTTTTCCCAGTAAATCCATCACCTGTACATTCATCATTTCCTGAGAATCAGATTCAATACGGATGGATTGTTTGCCACCAAGGATAATCATTTTATTGCTGTTTGCTATTCCAATGGAAGAATCATCCTTCTCATATTTTTCAATTACAATCCGGAAAATATTCATAAATCTGGATTCTTTTCTAAATAATCTTAAAGAATAATCTCCTTCCTTGTATATATTATAAGTCAATAGAGTATCTGTAGTTGTTACCTTAGTATATCCAGGTACGGACCAAGTGTTCAAAGTAGTCCAACCTGTTCCGTCATTTACATCGAGATTAAGAGCACTAGTCGTAGTAGCATGTACGTTTCGGGCATAAACATAAACGATTACGGAATCCGAAACATTCGGAGATTCAATATACGTGTCATTGCCATTCCGCAACCGGAAATCATAACTGAACTCTCTTCCGCAAACAGAGGTAAATGACGCTGATGTCCATAGCCCTGATGTCAAATATTCATTACAGGTATGAATAGTCCCGCTGAATTTAAAATCATTTACTACTGTACCTGCTTTTACTTCAAGGGAACTTCCAGTAGCAATTGATCTTATATCTGTTACATCAGGAATAGGATCATATTTGGATATTGCCGTTTGAAAAGCATCTAAACATTCTGTCGAAGAGAAATCCATATCATACAAAATCTCCCCTGTCTGAGCACTCAAGTTCAAAAAAACAACACTAAAAAACACCACTAAAACCAAGTAAATCTTTTTCATTTTTTATTCATTTAAAATTTAACCATTTGAAAGTGAAAAACGAAAAGTAAAAAATTTCCTTTTGATTCCACTTTTTTTTATTAGAATTTACAACACTATTTTTTTCACTGAAATGATTTCTTTTTCTTCCGAAATCCGGACGATATAAGTACCTGAAGCAAAGGCATACAGAGTGATTGCACCGGCTTGTCCGTTACGATCGTCGATCCTGTTTCCATTCAAATCGAATAACTCTGCCCGGAACAACCGGTCGGAACCGATAGCAATAATGCGGACAGTTTGATATCCGGTTTTTTCGATCCGGTATAAAGCAGCTAACCCGGTATCTTCCAGAGAGGAGCCTTCATTTACTTCAAGGTTCAACTGTTCAATCAGACAATCCTGGGTAGCATATACCGGATATTCGAACTGGATGAACATTTTTTCATCGCCGGCGGGAGACGGAAGTTCCAACCGGAAATCCTGTTTGGTTTTCCTGAGGTTAACCACCTGTGAGAAACAGACTTCCTGCGGATTACCTGCCTTTTTCAGAGAAACGGTCACCGGAGTTTTCAACTGTGCGGCAGACCCCTTGAATGTCACTGCATAAGATGCACCGGCAATAGATTTGAAATCCCAGGTAGGAGAAAGCGCCGGTTCATTGATAAATATCAGTTCTACAGCATCCAACCAAACCGTGGAAGGCACAGACGAGCCGAAATAAAATCCGATCCGGTATTCTTCCCCGGCGGGAACTACGCTGGAATCATACTCATAGGTTGTTATCTGTTCCGTAATATCTATCGATTCATCGATGACTTTCGAATAATTGCCGCTGTTTTTTTCGAGGCGCAATAACATTGCAACCGGTCGATCGGATTTCGCCTTGAAGCGGATTTTGCAACGTTCGCCCGACTGCAGGTCCAAAGGCCAGAAAAAGATGATATTATTCGGTTTTTCGCCAGTCTGGGTCACATTGATTTGAGCCGAATAAGTACCCGATATTTCATTCGACTTATTCAGGTTACAACCGGCACTGCCGGTTCCCGTTGTTTTAAATGTCCATCCGGACATACCTGCATTGAATTCCCCGTTCAGATAGCGCCATTCCTGGTCTTCGCGGGTAGCCTGTTTGATCGTATTCAGGGGGTATACATCTTTTTCTTCCGCCCAGTTGAGCCACATATCCCATAGTTCCTGCTTTTTTTGCGGATTGCTATTGGCCAGATCGTTCAATTCCGTAGGATCGTTTGCCAGGTTGTACAATTCCAGTTTCCCGGGAGCCTCTGCACCGGTTCCCGGCATGGAAACCAGTTTCCAGTCGCCCTGGCGGACGGCAATATTTCCCTCATGTTCCCAAAAAACCGGCTCCCGTTGAGTGGGAATGCCCTTGAAATGCGGCAACATACTTTGTCCCTGCAGGGGAATGATCGTATTCCCGTTATAAATATCGGGATAAGCAATACCCGTAATATCTTCGATGGTACGGAACACATCGATCAGGTGTCCCGTGCTTTGTTCATATCCTCCGGTTGTTCTGGTTATACCTCCGGGCCAGTGAACAATAAAAGGCGTTTTGATTCCTCCTTCGTGGGCAAAATGTTTGTATTCCCGGTAAGGCGTATTACTGGCGTTCGCCCAGTGACGGCGGTAGCTTTCATAAGTATCTTCGGCTCCGGTTACCTCTTTGCTGGCTCCACTGCTCTGCATTTCCGCACAGGCGCCATTGTCACTCAAAAACATGATGATGGTATTTTCCAGCATACCTTTGTCCCGCAAAGCCTGTACGATCCTTCCGATCCCCTGGTCCATTACCTCTATCTGAGCCGCATAGATCTGCATCCGCTTGGCAAATTCTGCTTTCTTCGTTTCGGCGGTCCAGGCATTGACCTGCTTATCACGGGGAGTCAGCGTATACCGGTCGTCGATCAGACCCATCCCTTTTTGTTTTTGCAGGCGATTCGCACGAAGAACATCCCATCCTATATCATATTTCCCATCGTATTTGGCAATATCTGCCGGGCGAGCCTGTAGTGGCCAATGCGGCGCATTATAAGCAACATACATAAAGAACGGCTGCGATTCGTTCTGTTGCCCGATAAAAGCCACCGTGGAATCACTGATAGCATCTGTCAGATAAAAATCAGCCGGAGCTTTATAAGATTTATTATCGCTGTTAATCGTAGGAGTAAAATAATTGGCTGCACCTCCCACAATTCCGAAATACCGGTCGAATCCGCGTTGGCAGGGCCAGTTATCGGCTATTTTCTCATTCACATTCCTGTGATTGGAAAGATGCCATTTCCCCGTCATATAGGTCTTATAACCTCCCCCTTTCAGATATTCGGCGATAGTTACGGCGTTACGGCTCAGGTCGCCCTGGTAAGGGCCGTCTCCTTCATAGGCGGCAGTCATCCAGCCCATACCGGCCTGATGCGCATACAAACCCGTCATCAAAGCGGCTCTTGTAGGACAGCTTCTGGCACCATTATAAAAATTAGTATAACGTATTCCGTTTTGAGCCAGACCATCCAGGTTGGGAGTAGTAATTTCGCTTCCATAGCAACCAAGATCTGAAAAGCCCATATCATCTGCCATAATCAGAATGATATTCGGCTTTTCGGCCACTGCCGACAACGCGGGCAGAGCGGCTAACGAAATTCCCCAATACCTGAATTTAAAAGGTGTACGGCAGCTCATCAATATTTATTCTTTGATAAATTTTGCGCTGGTAATTACCTTCCCTCCGGTAGACGATGCTATATTGTAAATACCGGTTGGCCAGGATGAGACCGGAATAGTAAATTGGTTGACATCCAGCGGGACTTTTGCAGTAAAACACAGCTGTCCGGTCTGATTGTATGCCGAAAGTTGAGTAGCTGTTTCCGGAAAAGTCACAACAATTTCATTTTTAGCCGGGTTCGGAGTTACCTTCAGGGTCGGTCGGTCGGCAGAGGGAACAAAACCTATATTCGATCCTCCCGACGAAGGATAAAGCTGCGGAGTAACACTCGGTCCCTGCACATAGATCGTACCGTCTTCATTAAAGCCCATCCGGTCGATATTTACCTGACGCACACCTCCCTTGGCTACCAGATCCACATGAGAGTGATATACACAGATCATTTCCGTGCCATCGGGCGACCAGGTAACGGAATGGTGCCCGGGTCCTGATATCTGCGATTTGCAACAGTCGTTCGATAAGATCGGATTTCCCGCATATTTGATAAAAGGTCCTGTCGGAGAATAAGAAGTAGCATATCCTACTGCATAATCGCCGTTACAATAACAATTCGCCGAATACATCAGATAATACCGATCATTGTGTTTCAATACCACGGCGCCTTCATTCCAGTATGAAGCGGCTGAAGATCTGTATTCCCAGTTTGTCTGGGTAGGTTTGATCAGGAATTTATAATCGCCTTTCAGAGCAGTAAGATCCGGTTCCAGTTCTACCACCCAGACCTCGCTCATTCCCTTTTTAGAAACCGGATCGATATTGTTCGACATGGCGTTGGAAAAATACATATATACTTTTCCATCATCATCGAAAAATATATGAGAGTCGATACTCCCTTTTTCTCCGCGGTCGATCAGAGGTGCGTCTAAAATATCTTCAAACGGACCGGCAGGAGAAGAAGAGCGAGCGATACCGATTTTTTTAATATCGTCTGCTATAGCTGCGGTATAATGCAGGTAATACATATCTCCCATTTTCACCACTTCCGGTGCCCAAAAACTTTGGGTAGCCCATTTACGATTTTTTTTTGGGAAAGCGGTTCCCTTATAAGTCCAGTTTACCAGGTCTTTGGAAGCAAACGTAGGATACCCCGCGCCTGTAACATAACAATAATAGGTTCCATCGGTATCTTTGAAAACAAACGGATCGGCAGCCGAGTTAATGGAAGAGAAATCGTTGGGGGTAATAACAGGGTTTGAATATCTGTCTTGTGCCCAAACTGTTAACTGTGCCAGGAGGAATAATGAAAGCATTAATTTCTTCATGCTAGTATAATATTAAAAAGTAATTCGACTAAAAGCAGACCACTTGGTTCATGTTGCAAATATAATACCCGGGTTTTATCCGGCTTTGCACTATTGTTCCCGATATTAGCATTTTTGTTCAAGGACGAATGCAGGAAAATATCTGATATATCTATTTAATGAAGGGGTATGTGAAAAGTTTAATCAGTTTTTATGTTAGTTACAAAAACAATCCGGCAGACTGTCGCTGCCTATCTGCATTTGTATGTAAGGAAAATAATTTAAGATTTCAGTATCAGGAAAACACAGGCATGCGGTTCAAGTTTCCGGGTATATGTACCGGAGAATTTACCGAGATCGGCTTTTGCGTACAAATCCCTGAGGGAGGCTTTCCCTTTCAATCCGATTTCCGCAGCCGTGAAAGATATTTCAGAAACCTGATCCCCACGGTTTAACAATAAAACCGCTTTCCGGTTTCCGGAAAGATTCTTGACCCAAACCTCCCGTCCGTTTTCTTCTTTAATTACCCGTTTACCCTGTTCCGAAGGATCCTGGTTCACGGCGATACATTCTTTATTAAGTATGATTTCTTTTTCTTCTTTAGTCATGTGGCGCGGATCATTTCCAAGGAACAAGGGCGCCGTCATAATACACCAGAGGGCAAAGTGTGTTTTCTGTTCATCTACCGTCAGCCCCTGATTCCCAAGTGCCATAATATCCGGGTCGTTCCAGTATCCGTTGCCGGCAAATTCCGCCCATTTATTATTTGTATCGGCTATCTGCATGATGGAAAGGGGTTTCTTGGAATTCTTATCGAACCGGGCTTTGCTGTTGCTTTTGCAAGGCATATCACCGGTAGTTCTGGCCATATTACAAACTTCCGGATACCATTTTTCAAAACGGTATGCACTGATACTGAAAGTAATATCTCTTCCACAGTTTGCTAATAGCCGGCTCCATTTTTCATAAGTCGGTTTTTCCACATCAGGCGTCCATCCGCGGTGTCCTTCTTTGACCGTAATATCCATTTTACAACGGTCTACTTTGATAAAATCGAGTTCCCAACCCACAAACTGGCTGATGTGCTTTTCTTCCTGTCCGAAAGCACCGACCCGGTCGTTCCCGCAATCAAAAACACCCGGAACGGTATGTAAGCCGAATTTCAGTCCCCGGGCATGTGCATAATCTGACAAAGCCTTAATACCCGAAGGGAACTTGACCGGATGAGGTTTCAGATAACCATCTGCTGTAAGAGAAGAATCTCTCCAACCGCCATCGACCACCAGATAATTATATCCGGCAGCAACCAGGCCTTCATCCACCATGGCATCGATCACTTCTTTCACCGTTTTCTCATCGATATCTTTTTTCCCGAACCAATTCCAACTGTTCCATCCCATAGGAGGAGCAGGGGCCAATACGGCTTTTTTTTGCGATTGTACACTATGAGAAAAGGTAAAAATGCCAAGCAACAACAGCAGACAGATTTTTTCTTTCATTGGTTATACATTAATCATTAGCGACTTTCCATTCGAACGGAGCTTTGAATTCATCTTTGCCTTCATCATAAGGCAATACTTTGAAAGGAGGTTCGACCGCATCATATTGCTCGGTCAGTTTTTTCATCCGTTCTACTACCTGCGGATAAGATCCTGCTACATTTTTACCTTCATAAGGGTCGGCAGGATAATAAGAAAGGAAAGGTTCCGTTATTTTGATCTTCGGATTTTTACCCGGAAGTACCAGTTTATAATCATTATTTACCATCGCTCCGCAACCCAAATAGAAATCGCGATCGATTGTTTTTACTTCGCCTGTCAGAACCCTGGCCACATCGATTCCGTCGAAGGGACGATGAGGAGCACCCTGAATATTCAGCATTGCACGGATCGTAGGCATTACATCCACGAAACCCATTACCTGGTCGATCTGACGCTTCCCTTTCAATTTATCGGGATAACGGATTACTGCAGGAACACGTACGCCGCCATCCCATTCCTGGAATTTGCTGCCCCGTAGCGGCAGGTTGCTGCCTCCTCCGTTCGGTTCGGCTCCGTTATCGCTGAAAAAAAGTACCAGCGTATTATTCTCTATACCTTTTTCCTTAATGGTTTTCAGTATTTCCCCGATACCCCGGTCCATACAGGTAACCATGGCTGCATAAGTAACTTGTTTTTTCTCCTGTCCCGACAGTTTTTGAATATCATCGGTATACAGGGCGATATCTTCCGGTTTGGCCTGCAAAGGACCATGTGGAGCATTATATGCCACATAAAGGAAGAATGGGTCTTTACCCGAATATTCATTGATACACTTTACCGCCTCATCCGAGATCAGGTCGGTTGAATAACCTTTATCGTACGATGTTTCCCAATCACGATGCCAGTCGAGTTCTCCTTCCCGTTCATGGGTAAAATAGTCGATCGCACCGTTCAGGTGCCCGTAGAAATGGGTAAATCCCATAGAAAGGGGATAATAGGCTTTCCGGGAATGTCCGAGGTGCCATTTACCGATAATCGCACGGTTGGGATAACCTGCCTTGCCCAGCATGGCCGCAAGAGTTTCTTCTTCAGGATCGAGGCCGAAATCCCGCCAGGGTGGAATCACGGTTTCCCTGATTCCGAAACGGTTCGGATAACGGCCGGTCATCAGGCCCGCCCGGGTAGGCGAGCTTACAGGCGCCGTATAAAAACGGTCAAGTTGGATACCCTCTTTGGCCAACTGGTCCAAATGAGGGGTTCGGATATTACTTCCGTGGAAACCTACATTACCCCAGCCCAGGTCGTCGGCCAGGATAATTACAATATTCATTTTTTCTGTCTTGGCAGGCTTGGCAGCCAGGAGATTTCCTGCAGGAATCAAAGCCAGCGAGGAAATTATAAAACCTGAAAAAGATGCACTATTCATGATGTTTTTCAACTACAGATATTTCGATGCACAAAATTACAGGCTCCCTATGGAAAACATACGCATTATTGTTCTTTTTTCAAAGACGATTGTTCAAAATATCGACATTCCCTTTCCTTTTAACTAAAGGAGCTTGCACAAGCAAAAAAAAATGCTGTAACTTTGTCTAAAAAATAGTCTAACCATGATTCGTATTCTGTCATTCAGATTTTTATTACCGGTATTTTTCATCCTTATATTTCAAGGCTTCCTTACCCCGGTCGCAGCAAAAAATAACCGGTCGATCCGCTTCACACATCTCACGAATGACAATGGTCTACCGAACAACACCGTATACTCCATCTGCCAGGATCATAAAGGATTTATATGGATCGCCACAAAGAGCGGCCTTTGTAAATACGACGGAATCAATATCTCCGTTTATACCCACGATATGGGATCTCGAAACAGTATCCCCAACAACCAGATCCGGTATGTATACGAAGACAAACAACACCGCCTCTGGGTTGCTACATTATCAGGAACAAGCCTGTATGACAGGAATAAAGACTCATTTATCACACCTAACAAAGATTCCCTGACCTACTTTTCCCGGATAATATACCAGGATGACGATGGAAATGTATACTCAGCCGGCGGACACGGCGTTTCCATCTTCAATGAAAAAACCAAACAATTTGAAACCTTAGTAGTAGATTCCGAAAAAGGAGTCAAAGGAAACATTACCTCGCTCACATCCGATAAAAACGGGCAGCTCTGGGCCGGCACCATGTTCGGCGGATTAATTTGCATAGACAAGAAAAATGGGAAAATCAGCCGTTTCCGGAACAACCAGGAGAACGATCAATCGCTGATTTCAAACAAGATCTTCGCCCTGTACAGAGACAGTAAAGGCAGGGTGTGGATAGGAACAGAAGATAAAGGCATTTGCTATTATGACGATATCCGTAAAAAATTTCTCTCCGTACCCGATTTTCCCAGCACATGTGTACGCGCATTCGAAGAAGATTCGGAAGGGAACATCTGGATAGGATCGGAAAACGGATTGTATATTTATTCCCCGGAAACAGGAAGTTTGACAAGAAGCCGGCAGGATTACAATGACAAGTACTCTCTTGACGATAATGCCATTTACGCCATTTTCAGGGACCGGGAAAATAACATGCTGATCGGGACCTATTTCGGTGGAATCAATATCCAGCCCTATGCATTCCGGCAGTTCTCTTATTATGATTACGGTTATTCCGACCAGTATCTTTCGGGCAAAGTGGTGCGGCAGATACTCGGCGATAAATCCGGAAATTTATGGATTGCGACAGAAGACGGAGGTTTGAACTATTATGATGCTTCCAAAGAAAGATTCGAACATTTCAGGCCGGATCGTTCCCGGAACAGTATCTCTTACCACAATGTCCACTCCCTCCTGATGGATAAGAAAAACAATTTGTGGATCGGAACTTATCTCGGGGGGCTGAACAAATACGACATCCGTACCCGGCAATTTACCCACTATACTTCCACCGATTACCCGGACCTGTATGTAGACAATATTTTTTCCCTGATGGAAGACCGGGAAGGGAACATCTGGATAGGAACCACGAATGGGCTTTCCGTCTATAATCCGGAACATAACAATTTCCGGAGGTTCGAACCTCAAACATTCGGATCTCAAAGTGTAGATAATATCTATGAAGATTCCGACGGGGATATCTGGATCGCTACCCGTTCCAAAGGCTTGTATTGTTATAACAAGGCAATGAAAAATCTCCAGAATTTTTCCTACAGACCTGACGGGAAGGGAATCTGTGATAATTTTATCAACTACATTTTTCAAGACAGTCAGCAGAATATCTGGATCGGGACACATGACGGGGGACTTGCCAAATTCAATAAGAAAACCGAGCAATTTACCTGTTATACCGACAAAGACGGTTTGCCTTCCAATACCATTTTCGGCATCGTGGAAAGTAATTCCGGAAATATCTGGGTCAGCACAAACAACGGATTGAGTTGCCTGAATGTAAAAGAAGGATATTTCACCAATTATTCAGTGGGAGAAGGATTGCCGAACAAACAATTTAATTACAACTCTGTTTACAAAGACAGCAAAGGGACACTTTATTTCGGCACAATCAATGGAATGATTGCGTTCCAACCGGAGAACCTGCAACCTGTGGAAAGTACTGCCCAGGTGGAATTCACCGATTTCAAAATTTTCGGAAAAAGTATCAAACCGGAAGATAACAACTCACCATTGACAAAAAATATAGAAGAGGTCAGAGAAATTAAACTGAATAATGAACAGGCCAAATCGTTCACTTTCGATTTCACGGTTCCTACACTGACTCATCCCACCAATACCTATTATGCAATCAAATTCGAGAAAGATAAAGACTGGAGTTATATCGGCTCGCAAAGTCATGTAACTTTCGCCAACCTTCCTCCGGGAGAATATCTGTTAATGGTAAAAGCTGCATTTAATAATAAATGGGAAGGCGACGAATTTATAAAATCCATACGGATCATCATTTCCCCTCCTTTCTGGCAATCATCCATAGCTTACTTCATTTACCTCATTGGCCTCGGAGGAATTATCATTGCTCTCTTACTATTCCTGCAAAACAGGCAGCGGGAAAAAAACCTGATTTTGTCCGAGCGTCTGGAAAAGGAAAAAATAAAGGAGATCAATGACCTGAAACTGAATTTCTTTACCAATATCTCGCATGAACTCCGGACTCCGCTCAGCCTGATACTGATTCCCATCCAGTCGTACCTGGACAAACAGTCTTTCCGCCCCGAAATGCGTCCGAAGATGGAATCGGTGGCATACAATGCCCGCAGGATGAACAATCTGGTGGAAGAGCTCATGTTGTTCACCAAAGTTGAAACCAAAAAGGAAAAAATAAGGGTCAAAAAAGGCGATCTGCTGGGATTCACCCGGAATATCTGCGAAGGTTTTACCTTGCTGGCTGAAGAAAAAGAAATCGCTTACTCCATCCAGATCCCGTCTGATCGGGAAAATGTCTGGTTCGCTCCCGTCAAAGTAGAGAAAATTGTTTACAATCTGCTTTCAAACGCTTTCAAATATACAGAACAGGGACATATATCTGTACTTGCCAACCTGGAACATGAAGCCGATTTTACTTATTTCCGCCTTGCCATCACAGATACAGGTGTAGGAATCGCTTCCGATGAAATGAAAAAAATATTTGAAAATTACTATCAGGTAAACGATTTTGTAAAGAGTAAGAAAACCGGATTCGGGATCGGGCTGGCACTAACCAGAGAATTGGTAAGCCTGCATAAAGGATTTATTAATGTAGAAAGCGAATTGGGAAAAGGCAGCACTTTCACCATAAGGATCAATGTTTCCAAAGAAGCTTTTGCCTCAGATGAAATTTCAGATAAAGATGCCGATGCCCGTTTCATGGAGGGTTATAAATTTCTTTCAGTACAGGAAGAAGAACCGGGAGAAAATAAGGGGAACTCTCCGGATGAAAATCAAAACGGTAAACAATATTCCATACTCGTAGTGGAAGACAACCGGGAGTTACTGAATTTTTACAAGGAAATGTTCAGCGATACCTATACCGTGCAGACTGCCGGAGATGGGGATGAAGGATTCCAAAAGGCCTGCGACCTGATGCCGGATATGATTCTCAGCGATGTAATGATGCCGGGAATCAACGGTTTTGACTTTTGCAGGAAAATCAAGTCGAAAGTAGAAACCTGTCATATTCCGTTTATCTTGCTCACAGCCAAAACAGGAGAAGATGCCCAATTAGAAGGATACAATTGCGGAGCAGATTTGTATGTGGAAAAACCATTTCATCCGGCATTGATCCGGAGACAGATTTCCAACCTGATATCCACAAAAGAAAATCAGAAAAAGCTATATCTTAAAAATAAAATAGAATTGAAAGATGTGGTTCTGAACGACCGGGATAAAAAGTTGATATCCAATATAGAAGAGTTGATTAAGAAGAACCTCGATAACGACCAGTTCTCTGTAAACGATATCCTGAAAGAACTGGGTATCGGGCGCACCTTATTACATGTAAAACTGAAAAACATCGTAGGATTATCGGCTACCGAATTTATCAATAACGTCCGGTTAAAAGAATCACTGAAAATACTGTTAGCCGGTGGAAATGTTTCCGAGGCTGCTTATGGTACGGGATTTTCATCGCCAAACTATTATTCACGCTGTTTCAAAAAATTATTCGGGATGTCTCCGAACGAATATGCCACAAAGCAAAAAGAATAATGGCAACAATCTCTTGATGATAAAAGAATAGCCCCGGACTTTGCTGATCATAGCAAAGTCCGGGGCTATTCTTTTATCAGATAGAAAACTGAGGATTATTTTATATCAATGGTCTGGGAATCGGTAGTCGGCCCATGAACAACTAATTGACCCTCCGGAGTGATTTCCATCTTATCCATAAATACCACCCGTTGTTTACCGGTATCCTGTGTGCGTCCGTGATAGACACAGAGCATCTGTCCGCCGGGCAATGTCAGAGCCATACAATGGCCTGTTCCGGTAACTTTACCTCCCTGCTCCACATTTTTTTGCAATACAGGATTGTTAGCGGCTTTTTCAAACGGACCCAAAGGATTTTTAGAAGTAGCATAACCTACCGCATAATTCGCACCTCCGAAGAAATTGGCAGAATACATCATATAATAGGTACTGTCTTTTTTGATCATATAAGATCCTTCGGTCCACCGGCGGTTTACCTCATGAGAAGTTACCGAACGGCTTTCCCATTCCGCCTGTTTGTCGTCCATTTTGGAAGGAGGAGCCAATAATAGCACCGGTTCTCCTATAACACCCGAGAAATCCGGTTTCAATTCCACTCCGTATACCCAGCTTTCTTCAATTTCGTTGTACCAACCTTGCTTTTTCGCCCAATCGGCAACTTCGCTTTTCACCGGATTCTTGTAACAACAGCGGGAATAATACAGGTAAACCTTTCCATTCTCATCGTCAAAGTACAAATTGGCATCGATGACGGGATAGCCGGGATCGAACACCGGACCACCATTCATTTCTACAAACGGTCCGGTAGGCTTATCGGAAACAGCCACTCCGATACGGAAATTTTCACCTTCATTTGTAGGATTGTGCTTCCAATTGGCGCTATACCACAGGTAATATTTTCCTTCCCTTTCATATACCTCCGGCGCCCAAAAGCAATCTACGGTCCAGGAGCTGTCGGTGGCCCCCCGGTAAATCATTCCTTCGTCTTTCCAATTTGTCAGGCTATCCGAAGAATATGCTTTGAATCCCTGGCTCCCTGAAGTTCCGTACATGTAAAATTTTCCGTCGGAAGCATGCAGGATAAAGGGATCACCGAATGCTACCGGCAACGGATTCTGATAAGTGATTTGCTGCAATTGAGCAGATTCTGTTTGTTTTTTATTGCCGCACGATATCACCAGTAACAGCAATAAGAAGAAGCTGATTGTTGTCCTCATTAAATTAAATATTTGATTGTTAGACATATTCGGTCTTTCCGGAACAAAGATAAAAAGGTTTCTTAAAAAACAGAATAGAAAATCCACCGAGTGAACAAAATTGGATACTTTGAGAACAATAATGCTTGCCTGCCGGAAGATAGTACTGTAATTTTGCCCTTACATAAATTAAGATTTTCAATGATATGAAAAAATCAAGTACATCGGCATATTTCAAAAAAAATTCAATTAACCACCCATTGGTTCCCGCTGATCCTCAATCGAAAATCAGCCGCCGCCAATTCTCAATTTTCAATTCCCAATTCTCAATTTTTAATTTTCAATTTTCAATTTTCAATTTTCAATTTTTAATTCTATTATTCCTCCTCCCCACCACCCTCCTCTCCCAGGAAATCCAATGGTTAGACGATGTAATCGAACTGGAAGGTCCCGGAAAATACTCCCGGATGGTGCTGATGAAACAGGGTCCCAAGGCAGGACAGATCCTGCTGACCTATCAGGAATACGATCATGGGCGTGTAATTGTAAAGCGGTATAGTTCCGATGGGGGGAAAACCTGGTCGGCCAAAAGTAATGTACTTAAAAAAAATACCGATTGGACTTACGCCAATTGTAATATTATCGAATTGAAAGACGGCCGCTTACTGATGACCTACCAAAAACGGGTGGATAATAACCAGTACACCGGAAGAGACCGGTATGTCTGTGTAAAATACAGTACCGACGGAGGAGAGACCTGGTCGGCCGAAGAAGAGGTCTTCCAGGGAGGAAACTGGGAGCCGATGCCGATCGAGACCGATCACGGAATCTACATCTTTTTTACCCTGCAGGATATCTATCCTACCTGGCTGGCAGAAGACGAATGCCTGCAATCAAATGAATTGGGAGGAAGATGTGTGGCTTTTGTAGCCTCGTATGACAATGGGTCCACCTGGACCAACTGGAGTAACCAGCGTTACGGCGCCCGGATGATCCTGAGAGATTATAATGAAGACAAAGCAGCGAATAACTATTCCGGAAGCGGAGGCGGAATGCCCACTCCATTCGTCACAGCCGATGGTCGTATCGGGTTCATCGCCGAAAGTATCGAACGGAAAACATCCCCCTGGATCGTAGTGGCTCCCGAGGGTGACCATGATTTCGACTCCTTCCATTTTCAGGGAACGTGGCAATCGGTCGATTACGACGGAACAAATAACAATAACGTATACCCTTTGTCTACTACCGTCCGCTGGGCACTGACTACCCGTGAATGGGGAGGCGCTCCTTTTGCCCTGAACCTGCCTAACGGGAAAATTGCGTTCAGCTACAATCATAACAAAAGGATTTACTGCTGGGTAGCCGATTCTTATGCCAAAAACCCGGTGGAAGTGGCTCGTCCCTTTGGCGACCGCTCGTCGTTTTATTCGGCTATGATCAACCTGAACGACAGTATGATATTAATTACCGCCTATCAATACGATCCGTCTATGGAAAAAATATTTTTCCGGCAGGGAAAGATCCCCAAAAATCCGGATAGTGCGATTTCCGATGTAAGTACGGAACAATATATCGTAGGAAACAATACCAACGGGATCTTCGTAAAAGGGCTGAAAGGCTGTGAGACAATTACGGTATATTACGCAAACGGCATTCCGGTACAATCTTTCAGCGGCAATGCCGGAGAGATTTCTATTCCTCTGAATCGTACAGGATTGTACATTATACGGATTACAGATGAAACAGGAAAAATAACATCACAGAAAATACTCTTCAAAACCGGTAACTGAAAAATCAGATGAAACTCAGAATCATAAACTTTACATATAAACAGCTTTTTTGAATATTTTACTACACACTTTTTGAAAAACAAAATTTGAACAATGGGAAAAAAGCCTTCGGAATGAAGGCTTTTTTTATTTATATTATCCTTCTAATCCGGATTTGTACTTTCCTCATTTTTATTAATTTTATAATCTGCACAATTTTTCATGTTGTATAACATAAAAAATAATTTGTTTTTACTTATTTCATAGCATATATTTGCAGAATAACTCAAAATTATTTTGTTTTAAGCAAATTGTTCACTTTAGATTGGCAATACATGTATACATAATTTAATGGCTAACTATAATTTTATCACTTAAAAGTTTTACTTTATGAAAAAGTCAATTCTAATCAGTATCTTTTTGATTATAATCGTAATATATGTATCAGATCTACAAATCGGAAGCGGTTATGTGTCGTATTAAACATGGAAAATGGTTTTTAAACACCGTTAATTTCAGGAAGATATCAGCTTCTCAGTCTTCCAGAGGTAGAGCGTCATATTGAGACTCACCAGCATTTACCGGGTATTCCTTCTGCGGAGGAAGTGGCAAAAGAAGGGGTTAGTTTGGGAGAGATAAATGCCAAACTGTTACAAAAAATTGAAGAAATGACGCATTATATGATTCAACAGCAGAAGAAAATTGATGGGTTAAAAGAAGAAGTTAAGAGTCTAAAATCCAGTAAATAACTAAATACCATGAGAATATTCATTCAAATTACCTTATTTTTAAGTCTTATCCTGATAATAAATACCGGATTGCAGGCACAAGCGGTATCTTATGGATACGATGCGGCTGGGAATCGAATCAGCAGGGTAATCGTTCTTGCACAGCTGCGTGTCGATGAACAAGAAGAAATATTGAAGGAAGATGTCTATTCCGAAGTCATCCGGAATATGGAGATCCGTATCTATCCTAATCCTACAAACGGACTCCTGAAAGTAGAATTGTCAAACCTCCCTTCCGGACAACAGGTAAATCTTTTTCTTTTTGATCTTTCCGGGAAACTTATCCTGGAAAAAAGTAAAGTTCAGGAGTTTACGGAAATTGATATCAGCAATCATCCGGCAGGAAACTATATCCTGAAAATATATATCGGTGAGGTCAACACAGAATGGAAAATCATTAAAAAACAATAACCATGAGAAATATACACTTACTGCTTGTTGCTGTTTTATTGTCTGTAACAGTTTCTGCCCAGGTATCGGATTTAAACCTGAATACTCCTGAAACAGGGAATATGATTCGTGAGGCGACGAAATCGGTAAGACTTCTTCCAGGATTCTCTTACAAATCGAGTGTGGGGGAAACTTTTATCGGAAGGATTAATCGTCAGAATGGAGGGAATAATGATTTGCCTTATTATAATGATGCTTTTAGAGGTAATGTTAGCTCAGACCCTGATTATGTAGGAAGTATTTCCGGAAATATAGATGTTAATCAATTAGGAGGTGCCATCTATACGATTCCGCTGACAGTTCCTCCCGGAACTGCAAGTGTACAGCCAAATATTTCTATTGTTTACAATAGCCAGTCAGGAAACGGATTGTTAGGAGTTAAATGGAGCATCGGTGGTTTATCTGCTATTTCGAGAACAAATAAAAATATCTTTTTTGATGATAAGAAAGCTGGCATTTCATTTTCGGAAGAAGATGCATTGATATTCGATGGACAACGATTGATCCGTCGAAATGACGGATCTTTTATGACTTATCATGAGTCTTTTTCAAAAATCACATTGGTAGGAACCTTACAAAACGGATGGTTTAAAGTGGAAAACAAAGATGGTTCGGTGATGGAATATGGAAAAACAATAAATTCACGAGTATCTGTTTCCGAAGATACACCTTTTACGCCTTTGGTTTGGAGATTAAACCGGCTTACAGATACCAATGGAAATTATATCGAATACATTTATGATATTTTTAATGGAGAATCTCTGTTGAAACAAATTAATTATACAGGCAATGATCAGAGAATGTCTCTTCCTTATAATTCTATAGTATTCAATTATAAACAACGAATGGATATTAATTATCAGGAATTGTCTAAAGGCGTAGTTTCTCAATCTCATATACTAACTTCAGTAGTGATTTATTGCGAGAATTCTGCATTCAAAGAATATAGCTTTGAATATGCAGAAGAAACATCCGCATCCAGATTGATCCGGATAATAGAAAAAAATACTGAGGAAGAATTTACTTCTCTTAAAATAAATTGGGGTAGCACATCTCAGGGAAAAATTGGAAATTCAATTTCGTATTTTAAGGAGTTGAATGACTCCTCCATACACTATGCTTACTGCACTGGCGATTTTGATGGAGATGGGATTACTGATTTTCTTGTTTTCTCAGGCATTCCATTTATTGATGTGAAATTAATTTTTACTGATGGCAGAAGATTCAAACTAAGTGGATTTCCTACAATGACTTCATTGTCCAATACGGAGGATTTCCTGGTTGCAGATTTTGATGGAGATGGAAAAGACGATTTGTTGTTACAAGTTTCAAATATTATACTTGAGCACCAAAAAACATATAAATTGTATTTATCTAAAGGCAATTTTTTTGAGCATTCCAAAGATTTCATATTTAAGGATGATTCGAATATCTCAGGAAGGGGAACTACCTTAGCTGGAGTTTGTCCTTTAGTAGGTGATTTTACCGGAAATGGAAAAGTAGATTTGTTGTTTGTTTCTAAATATACAAAAAAAGTATATCCTCTTTGGGAGACAGAAAATTATACTCAATTTGATCTTTATGAATTATCAACTTTACTACAGACGTCCTTTACTACAAAAAAATGGACATCCAGTCTCCCTTCTATAGAAATGACTCTTAAAGATAAAAAAGAACAAATCTTAGATATAGATGGTGATGGGATAATGGAATTTCTGGTTTATGAAGCCGATAAGATGAAAATATATTCTTTGAAAGAAAAAAATTTAAATCTTATGTGTGATTTTTATTACCCTGGGGTTATTTATGTCGCAGATATAAATGGAGATGGAAAAAGCGAACTGATGGTATTTGATGAAGGATCTCATATTATTAATATTAATAGTGGTAGAACCTATTATAATATTGGAAAATTTGTCGATAATAAAATGACTTTTGGAAATACCGTTCATATCTCTCAGTTTAAAGATTGCGATTCTGGATTTATCGATAAATGGAAACGGGATCAATACGGAAGTGCAGATCCTGCTGATATTTTTTCACCAACTATCTATGCTACATGTGATAGATTAATAAAAAATAAAAATATTATAGTACAGGATTTTAATGGAGATGGTAAAACCGATATTCTTGAAATATTAACGTATGAGATTCTTAATGCCCTTAGAAACCCGCTAAATAACGAATATTATTCTCTTAGAAAAACAGAAATGATATTGAGAGAATCCGGAGGTAAAATTAAAACGAGGGATTTATTTGAAATCGTTTCAATTGATAATATCGGAGATTTCAACGGAGATGGAAATCTCGATTTGCTGAGCATAGGAAAAAATGAAATATATTCATTTTTTAACGAAAATACATCCTCAGAAAATATTGTCGCCTCAATCGAAGAAAATTCCCTCGAAAAGAAAATTGAAATAAGCTATGCCAGATCGACCAATAAATCAGTACATGGAAAAGGATCTGGGTCAGTCTTCCCTTATAATGATCACGCTGGACCTCTTTGGCTTGTGAGTGAAGTCCGAGTTCCTGATGGTTTGGGTGGTCAAAATAAGATACAATATCGTTACTCAGGACTAACATTACATCGGCAGGGATTGGGTTTCCTTGGATTTAAGAGTACGACAATCACCGATGTTACCCAGGCGATGAAGGAAACAACCGTTTTTTCAGAACTGAATACTCCAGTGAAAGCCTGGGTACCAATTGAGAAAATTGTATCTGCTTTGAATGGAGATATAATCTTCCATTCTCAAATGAAATATCAATATATGATGCCTGCGAGTTTTTTTGCTTACGGCTACAATGTATTGTCTAATGTACAGTCACTAAATTACTTATCTTCTCTGAAAAAGACAACAGATTATGTGTATGATTTGTCAGGAAATCTGCTATCGGAAGAAGAAAAAACCGAAGATTATACTAGCAAGACTTCAAATGATTATGGAAAATATGGATCCTGGGTGCCAAACAAAATCATCCGTACTTCTCAAAAAATAACAGATGGTACGGAAACGTACGAAAGAAAAACAGAATATAGATATGATTACAAAGGAAACCTTCTTTCAGCTACCACAGATCCCAGTAAGCAAAAATCAATAACAAAAATTTACACCTATAATGATTACGGGATACCTCTCACAGAATCTCTTTTGAGTATCAATGAGGAACCCCGGACCAAATCATTCGGATTTGATGATAAGAAACGTTTCATTACCTCCTGCCAGAATGATTTAGGGCAACAATTAAGCATATTGTACGACCATACTACAGGAAACCGGTTGTCTTCAACTAACCTTACAACAGGTTTAACTCAGACTAATACCTATAATCATGCGGGACAATTAACGGAAACAGTTTCTGCCGATGGTATTTCCACTAAAATACAGACGAAAAAAGTTTCCAATACTATAGTGCCCAATGCCAGATATTATGTTCTGACTGAGACACAGGGGCAACCCTATCAAAAAGTATACTATGATATTTTAGGGAGAAAACTCAGAACAGAAACACAAGGTTATGATTCCCGTATTTCTGCTGATTATACCTATAATGCTAAAGGACAATTAGCTTCCGTGAGTGATCCATATAAGGAAAATGAACAAAAAGCTTTTACATCGTATACTTACGACCAATATGGGAGAATAAAAACTACTCAATATCGCGATCTGGTAACTACCTATAACTATGAAAAAACGAAAACAACCACCACAGATCCGGCAGGAAGATCTACCGTACAAGTCCTGAATACGAGAGGAGAAACAGCATATATAATCGATCCGGAAGGGAATAGGCTGGATTATCAGTATCACCCATCCGGAAAACTACGACAAGTCAAGTCCGGTAGCCAGGTATTGATGGAAATGTCATATGATGAGTATGGGCAGCAGGTTTCCATGAAAGATGCCGATGCGGGTATTATGCAGTACCAATATAATGCTTACGGGCAACTTACACGACAGCAGGATGCACTCGGTCATGTTTTTGAATTAAAGTACGATAAATACGGTAGAATCGTAAGAAAAGATGCACCTAATGGGGCTTATTTATATCAGTATTCCACTGGAAATGATGCATCTAACGGACAGTTAGTGTCCATATCCGGTCCGGATAATATGGGACAGCAATATGAATACGATCGCCAGGGTAGAGTGCTTACATTTACTGATAATATTCTCGGAGAAGCACTGAAAACAAAATACGGATACAACCAATGGGGCCATAATATAATGGTATCGTACCCTTATGGTTACACCATCGAGAATAAATATAACAAAGCCGGGTATTTATATGAAGTAAGGGATGTTACCAATTCTGTCTCCATTTGGAAACTGGAAGAAACCGATGCATTTGGAAATGCTCTCAAAATAATGAATGGAAACGGTTTGAGAACTGAATATAACTATGATGAATATAAGAATCTGGCAGGGATAAAAACCGGCAATGTACAGCATTTGGAATACGACACGGAATCTCCGGAACGGCAATTGATATCAGCCCGCCATGACAGACTGAGAAACATTACGGAAACATTCCAGTATGACAATCAGGATCAATTACTTCAGAGCCAGGTCAATGGAAACCCGGATCCTTTATCTGTTGCATATAATGTCAATGGAAGTCCACAATTCAAATCAGGAGTAGGGTTATTCCAATACCATCCGGATAAACCCCATGCGGTTAAAAATATATCTAATGATGCAGGGCTTATTTCGCCAGCGCAACAACATATTGTATTTAATGCTTTCAATAAACCGGCCTCTATCACTGAAGGGAATTACAAATATAGTATTGCATACGATGTGAATAATGAACGTTCAAAAATGCTTGCCTATGAAAATGATATCCTGACAATGGAAAAAACGTATGCCCTCAACTATGAACGGGAAATTCGGGGTAATCAAATCAGGGAAACACACTATATTCCGACTCCTTCGGGAACCACAGCTATCTTCCGGAAAGAAACCGGAAGTGCAGGAAATTTATACTACCTTTGCAAGGATCATCTTGGTAGTGTTACTACTGTTGCAGACCAATTAGGAAATGTTAGAGAACGTTTCGCTTACGATCCGTGGGGAAGAAGAGTAAACCCCGATAACTGGAATGATTACAATGTTCCCGAAAGTAATTTCCTGAGCCGCGGTTATACCGGACATGAGCATTTAGATCGTGTCGGGTTGATTAATATGAATGGCCGGATGTATGACCCTGTAATCGGTCGGATGCTGAGTCCGGATAATCTTATTCCTGATCCTGCTTCATTACTGGGTTATGACAGGTATAGCTATTGTTATAACAACCCGATGCATTTTACGGATCCGGATGGAGAAAATCCAATACTGTTTGCCTCTGTTTTAGCTACAGTGATTTGTCTTGGTAAAGTATATTCCGATGGATACGACGCTAACGGGAAAGAATGGAATCCTTTTAAATGGGATTGGAAAAGTGCTACTTATGCCGTAGGTTATACTTCCAATACAGGAAATGTTTATATGAGTGCCGGATGGGGTACCGATTATGGCGTTGCATTAACATTTAATGCCGCTTTAGGATTGGGTGTAACTTCTACACAAAATTTGCGCTCTTTAGAGGAAATGCCTTTTAGCATATTTAAGTCTAATCAAAGTTCGAATCCGGCTTATGGCAGAGGGTATAATTTATGGGAGTGGTTTCAGGAGTTGTCTCTATTTACCCGTTTAATTTATTCCGGATTTGACGATTCTTGGATCTTAGCTACAGGGTTAGTAAAGGGCAGAGAAGGAGCAATGCATTTGGATGGCGATTTTACATTCGGAGATGAATATCTGAATGCAGGAATGAGTACTTTAACCGGCGCTTTTTTGATGGGTACTGGAAGTATGGCTAGTGCGCCTGGGAGAGTTGCTCCTAAGATAGGAACCACAGGTTTTAGATATATGTCACAGGCTGAATTAAAAGCTATACAAGAAACTGGTTATCTAAGGGGAGGTTGGTCTGGAGAAACTTATTTCACTAAAGACTTGTACAAATCTGCAACAAAGGCACAGTCTAGATTATCATTAGGTAGTTCTCCTGCCTTAAGAGTTGAGTTTGATATATTAAATAATCCGACATTTTTAAGAAATGGGACTAAAGTAACACCATTAAATAGAATGATTGGAGGTGGCTCTGAGTTTATGACTTTAGACCCGGTAAAAGTAAGGCTTATTAATTGGCAACCATTAAGATGAAGAACCTATGATATTTAAAGAGATATATAATCTTAAGGATGATTTTATGCGAATCAGAATGGTTCAAGAAGCATCACTTGATAAAAAATCATATGCTGGATATAAGACAGAAAACAGTTTATTGTTTGGAACAAGAGACTGGTTTAATGCAATAGAACAGGGCATAATTCCTAAGCACATAGTTAAGGGTGTTATTTCTCGAGTATATATGTCGGGGCATAATGATTATCCGGAATTTGAGATTGAAAGTAGTGATAGTAAAACAACGTGGACAAGAGAAGGTATTGACGAAGCATATAAAACTGGAAAAAATATTGAATTAATTTATGTAGAACAAAAATACAAACGACCAACAGATATGACAGGAGCAATTTCAAAATGTGTTATTGAAATAAAAATTGTAGAATAAAAGCGTTATGTTAAACTGAGATGTTAAAAAATGGATTATACATGCTTATGCTCCCCGTTCGTGGACGTTTCGGAGTGCTCGTTGCATAACTCAGTTTTCAAATAAATAATAACATCATTTCAGCACAGTAAATTTTAATAAAACCCGCAATTCCCAACAAAAGAATAGCGGGTTTTATTATCACCTAACCAGTTTTCTCCCCAAAAACAAAAATTAAACCACCAAAAACACTATTTTTGCAAAAAATCAACAAAACACAAGAATGAATACCGAAAATGAAAAAATCTCAGGCCTGCCTGAAAATGCTTTTCGTGAATTAAAAGAAGGGGAAGAATTCAAACCCCTGATGTCGCCTAAAAAAACCTATAAGGAAGTCACCCCCTGGTCGGTTACCTGGGGATTGATTATGGCAGTATTGTTCTCTGCAGCTGCCGCCTACCTCGGATTGAAAGTAGGACAGGTTTTCGAAGCCGCGATTCCGATTGCCATTATTGCCGTCGGGTTATCGGGTGCTTTCGGACGGAAAAATGCCCTGGGAGAAAATGTGATTATCCAGTCGATCGGCGCCAGTTCGGGCGTGATTGTGGCCGGAGCGATCTTTACCCTGCCGGCTTTGTATATTTTACAGGCCAAATACCCGGAATTATCCGTCGACTTTATCGAAGTCTTTTTCAGCTCCCTATTGGGTGGATTCCTTGGAATTTTGTTCCTGATTCCTTTCCGGAAATATTTCGTATCCGATATGCATGGCAAATTCCCCTTCCCGGAAGCAACAGCAACCACCCAGGTACTGGTTTCGGGCGAAAAAGGAGGAAACCAGGCCAAACCTTTGATATTGGCCGGATTGATCGGTGGATTATACGATTTTATCATTGCAACTTTCGGTTGGTGGAACGAAACCATCTCCACCCGGATGGTCGGATGGGGAGAAATGCTGGCGGAAAAATCCAAACTGTTGTTCAAGGTCAATACAGGATCGGCCGTTTTGGGATTGGGATATATTGTGGGATTGCGGTATTCTTTCATCATTTGTACCGGATCGTTCTTAGTCTGGTTCATCATCGTTCCGTTGATGTCGGCCATCTGGGGCGACCAGGTGCTGAACCAATGGGATCCCAACATCATTATTCCTGTAGGTGAAATGCCGGCCGAAATGATCTTCAAAACCTACGCCCGCCATATCGGGATCGGAGGGATTGCAGTAGCCGGGATTATCGGTATCATCAAATCGTGGGGCATTATCAAAAGCGCCGTGGGACTGGCATCCAAAGAATTTAAAAACAAAGGCAGTGACGCGGAGAAAAAAATGCTTCGCACCCAACGCGATCTCTCGATGAAAATCATCGCCATCGGAAGTATCTGCACCCTACTCCTTATTTTCGTTTTCTTTTGGCTCGGAATCATGGGAAACCTTTTCCATGCCATCATCGCCCTGCTGGTAGTAATGATCATCGCTTTCCTCTTTACCACCGTAGCCGCCAATGCCATCGCCATCGTAGGAACGAATCCCGTATCGGGAATGACACTGATGACATTGATTCTCGCTTCCATCGTGATGGTTGCCGCCGGATTGAAAGGTCCCTCCGGGATGGCCGCCGCACTGATTATGGGAGGAGTAGTCTGCACCGCCTTGTCTATGGCCGGCGGATTTATCACCGACCTGAAAATCGGTTACTGGTTAGGAAGCACCCCTGCCAAACAGGAAAAATGGAAATTCCTGGGAACCATAGTTTCAGCAGCAACGGTAGGAATCGTGATTCTCATTCTGAACGATACATACGGATTTACCAGCGGACAATTAGCCGCCCCACAAGCAAACGCCATGGCCGCCGTGATCGAACCCTTGATGACAGGAACCGGAGCCCCCTGGCTGTTATACGGTATCGGAGCCCTTATCGCTATCGTACTAACCTTCTTCAAAATACCCGCATTAGCCTTCGCTTTAGGAATGTTCATCCCATTGGACCTGAACACCCCCTTATTAATCGGCGGATTGATCAGCTGGTATGTAGGCAGCCGTTCCAAAGACCAAGCCCTGAACAAAGCCCGGGTAGAACGCGGAACCTTACTGGCATCCGGATTCATTGCCGGAGGAGCTTTGATGGGTGTGATCAGCGCATCCATGCGATTCGGAGGATTGAATTTTGTGAATGAAGCCTGGCTGGAAAACCGCTGGTCGCAGGTACTGGCCTTAGCCGTTTATATCGGACTGATCGCCTACCTGACCTGGGATTCCATGCGGGCAAAAGTTGAAAAATGAACAACCGGGAGAAACAAACAGTTTCCGGAATGATCCATATTTATTGCCGTTCCAGGCATAAGCATAAAGAAATACTTTGTGCCGACTGCCTGGAACTGGAAAATTATGCTCATGAGAGGTTGGAACGTTGCCCGTTCGGAGAAGACAAACCTTCGTGCAAAAAATGCACTGTACACTGTTATAAACCGGCGTATAAAGAAACGGTCAAAGAAGTCATGAGATTTTCCGGTCCCCGGATGCTATTCTACCGGCCGGTAGCGGCCATCAGGCATTTATGGAAAAACAATAAATCATGAAACATCCGAAATAATTATCTCATTGATTAACCTGTTTACTTCTTCCGCTTTTTTCATTACCATTACATGGTCTCCTTCCTCTATCTTATAAGCATCCTGTATCTGCTTAGAGGGAAAAACCTGATCTTTTGTCCCATGGATATGATAGAGATTAGGACAGGGCTCTACCGGCTCCCAATGCGTAATCTGATGAGTTGTCCAATGCATATATTCGGGAGAAGTATAGGTAACGCAGCGCTCGATAAACTCGGCCGACATATCATAAACCAGGCGGGTAAACAAAAGGGTGATCGCTTTATTTACGGAATACAAACTTTTCGGAAAACGCTCCGAGAAACGGATTTCCTTTGCCACACGGAATAACCGGGGAATTTCCTCTGTCCGTTTCATCGAAGAGATCAGAATATTCTTCTCCGGCCGTAAAAAACGATTCATTTCCTGCATAATAATCCCACCCAAAGAATAGCCGACAAGAATAAACGGCTCGGATGTATCGATCTCTTCCGCCATCTTCCGTGTATACTCATCCAATGTCTCATCCTCGCGTGGAATATGCCACTCGATATACCGTTTCTCATATCCCTCCGGAAGCCGGATCTGATCAAACACCCGGCAATTCACACACATCCCCGACAAAAAATAAACCTTCATAAGCATTCAACAAAAAAACGCACTCCACTCTCCCAATTACACCCAATTTTTAATTCTTAACTCTTAATTGACTCTACAGTACCCCGTCTTCTCCACCAATTCCTGTCCCTGTTCCGACAGAAGCCATTCCAGCAGTTTAGCCACATTCGGTTTGGCATTATCCGCCAATGTTATCGCATAAAAAGAAGAAGACAAGGGATAAGTTCCATTACCGATCGTTTCCAACTCAGGAGCAATATTGTTCACCTTTAACAAACGAATACCGGAATTCCCCACCATCGACAGGGCATAATACCGAAAAGAAAAACCGATCGCATTACTGTAATTGACATAATCGGCAGTTTGGGAAATAATGCCTCCCATACCACCTACCACATCTTCACGTTCGGGTTTCATAATGGTATGGCCCTTCATAAAATATTGAAAAGCGGTCTGGCTTCCACTATTTTCATTTCGCTGGAAAGGACGGATAGGCTCGTCTTTTCCTCCAATTTCTTTCCAGGACGTTATTTTTCCGGAATAAATCTTCTGTATCTGCTCCGCCGTCAGACTCTCCACCGGATTGTGGGCATTCACAAAAAACACGAACGCCTCTTTCCCAATAGGGGTATAATTGAATGCAATTCCGGCTTCGCGTGCTCTTTTGATCTGGTCTTCCGAAGGAGGAGCTGCAAAAATAATATCGACTTTTTGATCGATCAGCAGTTGATAGGCACGGATGGTATTGCGGCAAGCCACTTCACTGTTATAATATATGTATTCTTTTGCAGGATAAACAGCCCGGGCGAAAGCAGCATACAGAGGATATAGCGCTGTTGCCCCATCCAACAAGGGAAGATCATCTTCCATTTTTAAGGTAGACGGTTCGCCCAAATCCACAGCTTTCGTACCTTCTCCGAAAGGTTCATACAGGCTCAGGTCTACATTTCCTTCCCGAACCCGGGGAATACTTCTGTCATAGGCATTTTTTCCTTCATATACGGCACAGGAAGTTACCATGACTACAATAAAAATAATCCATATCGTTCTCATTCGTTTTTTATTTTTTTTCAATCGGAACATCTGTAAAAATAACAAGATTAAAAATAAAGCACCTCCTATCAGTATATAAGGGACATAAAACTTTTCTTCCCCTGAAAAAGCCACAATCACAAGCATGAAAAATCCGACGAACAGGGCCATTATTACAACAAACAAGTAGATAATCGATTTTGTCAGGTGATTCATCTTTTTTTTGAGGACAAACTTACTCAAAAATCCATTATCCCGAAGCATCCGGGAGATTTTAGATACATATTTGCAAAACAAAAACCAGAAGCCTCCTCTATTAAAATTTACACTTTTATAAACCAAACGAAAAAATATTTGTTCCTATATATAAAAATATGATTTTCAATGCAAAATATATTATTCCTTATTAAGACACAAGCAATATGAACAAATTATCGAGAACTTACTTAATGATCGGCTTCCTGATGTTTTGCACGGCAACAGGTTTACAAGCCCAACAGGGAGGATTGGATGCAGAAACCCTGAAAAAAGCGAATGATCCGATGGCGCACACCAAGGCATTCAACTTACATAACTACATTGTAAGTGACCTTTACGGCATGCCCGATTATGGAGGCAACCAGTTATTATTCAGGTATGCACAACCTATAGGAAAATTTCTCTTAAGGGGAACTTTACCTGTACAAACTTCATCCGGACCTGATATTAGTCCTGAATCGGGACTGGGAGACTTCAATCTCTTTGCAATCTATGCAGTAGAAAAAAACGGGAATAAATTCGGTGTGGGACCATTGATCACAGCACCCTCGGGAACCAATGGATTCAGTTCCGACAAATGGCAGGCAGGGGTAGCCGCATTGGCTTTTCTGGCCAATAATCCGCTGCTGCAAACCGGTACTTTGCTACAATGGCAAACCGATTTTGCAGGAAGTTCCAACGCCAAAGACATTGACCTGCTTACGGCACAGATATTCGGTATCTGGCAAATTGGAGGAGGTACTTACCTGCGTAGTACGGGTATCTGGTCGTTCGACCTGACAAACGGGAACTACAATATCCCACTCGGTCTGGGTGTGGGTAAGGTAATAAAAGTGGGTGGCGTGGTATTTAATATTTTTGCCGAACCCCAGTTTTCAGTATTGGCAAAAGGAGAGGGACAAGCTAAATTCCAGACATTTGTTGGGTTTAATACCCAATTCTGATCATTCAAATATACAATCACTTATTTAAGAAAGGGTGTGGCAGAAGGCTCTTTAGGATCCTGTTCTGTCACACCCTTGTTTTATTTTAAAACGCAATCTCTATTCGCAAAAAATTGTCTGGCAACGAAGAGATATATAACTATCAAAAAGCCTGCATCATCTTTTTCTGCTCATTGAAGAATTCCATTCGTTGCATTTCTCCTGTTTGAGAAATCAGGGTGGAATATCTCTTCAACGATTCGATCCAGTTTTTTTGCATCTGGCATATCTTAGGATTATAAAAACTTAAAGTATCGACAAAGTAAGTGTATTGTATTGCACACTCGAAATTGCGGGTTTCAAAATGAGTATATGAAGCATCTAAAGCGACATCCAGCAAATATACCGAGATTTCAGATCCGGAAGCAAATGCCCCGGTTGCCGTAATATTTTCCAAATCGGACAAGACCTCTAACAGTTCTCCTTTAAGTTGTGCAAATTCTTCCTGGTTTATTAATTTCCGAAGATAAAAATAGTTGATATCCTTCATCATATTAGAAAAAACATCCCGTTCCAGGATCAGCAGGTTTTTAGGAATTGACATACTTTTTTTCAACAATTGAAGTTCTTCATCCTCCATATCCTGAAACATTACAAAATCTGCAAACCGGAATCCCGGATTCAATCCGAAAGAAAGATATGTTCTTTTATAGTGTCTGAATAATGTCAAATTCTTGTACGGCAAAGTGAAAAAATAAGGTAAGCGTTTCAGAGCCATTCTTGCTATCGACTGCGGATGATTCGACAAGTTTTGAAAAATATCCGCAAACAGTTTCATTTTTTGTTTGTATTGATCCGCATATCCAGTGGAAGTATAAAAAGCATCCATATCTATGAATGCCCATTTGTTGTTGTCCAACACCAAACCTTCTCCGATGATTTTATCTAAAGAAAATCCGAATTTCCGGGAAATTTTCGCCACATCTTCAAAAGTGAACATGATATCACCCCGAAGCCTCCTGTAGGCCGCTTCTTTTCCCAGAGAAAGAATGTCCATCAGAACATGTGCAAGGTTCTCTCCTTCCGGCAAACGATCACGCATGGCGTGTATCAACTTATCATTTAGTTGGCTATACATAAAATTGAAAATTAACGTGCAAATGTATTTAAAAATCAAACAGATTATCTTTTTATGTAAAAATTAGAGGCAATCAACACAAACTTTATCTATTTTCGAAACAATTTGCACTATTTTATAAAATAAAGAGCGTAAAAAATCTATTAGTTACAGAATAAACAACGAATTTTTGTTATTGTTTATAATATGCCTTATTTATTGGATTGAAAACGATTTTCCTTTGTTTTCTAATAACTCACAAAGATACATTCACCAGGTTGGCTGTTTTTCATTCACCAAATTGGCCGTTCTGTATTCACTAAGTTGACCTGATATTTTTGAATCCCTATTACTGTCCCTTAGAATGCAAAAAAGTGGCTTGTTGTACTGATTGGGAATAGGCTGACATGCCTTATTTTAATAAATGGGCGAATAACCGTAATTTTACAATAACTCGTAAAAAAACAAAAAAATCAGCACCGTAAAGTGCTGATTTTCAAGTAGCGGGAGCGAGAATTGAACTCGCGACCTCATGATTATGAATCATGCGCTCTAACCATCTGAGCTATCCCGCCAACTTTTTGGTGGTGCAAAAGTAGAATATTTTCCGATACCAACCAAATAAAACTGTAAAGATTTTATGGGAACGGATTTTTATTTGTTAATATTATTCCATTTTCTTGTTTTTCCGGCAAAATTATGTATCTTGTGCCAAATATCGTTGTTTGCTATTATTTGTATTTAGAATGAAAAAAGAAAAAATTCACATGGAGTATGTGTTCGATAATGTATCGAAAAATATACTTTGGACCTATCTGACTACCCCTACAGGACTCTCGGAATGGTTTGCCGACGATGTTTCCATCAATAATAAAATTTTCATTTTTACCTGGAATAAATTTTCACAAAAAGCAGAACGTATCGCCTCCAATCATACCTATATCCGCTTCAGGTGGCTGGACGACGAAGACGAACACGCTTATTTTGAATTCCGTATGGAAACGGCGGAAATTACCGGGGCAACTGTTCTGCAAATCACCGATTTTGTAGAGCCTGCGGAAAAACAGGACTCAATCAATCTGTGGGATACGGAAATTAAAGTATTGAAAAGAATATTAGGCATATAGCTCCAATGTTTTTCCGCTAAAATTAAGCAAATTCGTTTGCGAATACTTATCTTTGCTGCCTCAAACCGGAGTCAGATTCCATTTATGTTACAAATCAAGAGGCTGTATACTTTTATCCTGCAAACATTTATACCGTTGTTCCTGATGACATTCGGTATTTGTTTGTTTATCGTTCTGATGCAATTCCTTTGGAAATACGTCGACGATATGGTTGGTAAAGGACTGGAATTAGACCTTTTACTGGAAATGTTTTTTTATGCAGGACTTTCATTGGTGCCCATGTCGCTTCCGCTTTCCATCCTGCTGGCCTCCCTGATGACTTTCGGGAACCTGGGAGAAAGTTTCGAGCTGACAGCCATCAAGGCCTCCGGCGTATCCCTGCTCAAAACAATGAAGCCAATCATTATCTGCATCTCTATGATTGCGGTCGGCGCTTATTTCTTCCAAAACAATATCATGCCCATATCGCAGGTAAAGCTATGGACCCTGATGAATTCCATGAAACAAAAATCGCCGGAATTAGACATTCCGGAAGGAAGTTTCTATAAGGAAATCCCGGGATATAACCTGTATGTAAAAAAGAAAGATAAAGTCAGTGGGATGATGTACGATATGATGATCTACGATTTTTCCAAAGGGTTTGAAAATGCAACCGTGATTGTAGCCGACTCCGGAAAACTGAAAATGCTCGCAGATAAAATGAACCTGGTACTCACGCTTCACAGTGGGGAGTCTTTTGAGAACCTCCGGGAACAGCAAGAAAACCGTCAGAATAAAAATATTGCCTACCGCAGGGAAACATTCAGTAAAAAAGAAGTCCTGATCGATTACAACTCCAATTTCAATATGATGGACGAATCGGTCATGCAAGGAAAATATATCGGCAAAAACAGGCAGGAACTCTCTCATTATATCGACTCTGTTACTGTTGTAAGCGACAGTACCAATGCCATGTATGCCTCTAACCTGAGACAATACGGCTACATGCAAAGCATGAAAAACAACCGGGGATACTACGGACCCCCTGCACAACATGAACCGGACACGTTCAAAATGAAGAATTTCAACGTTTATTTTGACGGATTACCACTTTCCGGTCAGCTTTCAGTTGCTGTAAATGCCAGATCCAAAGCTGAAAATATTAAAAACGAATATATGTTCAAGGCGATCAACCAGGACGAGCAGATGAGTAGTATCCGGCAACACGAAATGGAATGGAACCGGAAATACACCTTGTCTTTTGCCTGCCTGATCTTCCTCTTTATCGGAGCTCCCCTGGGGGCTATCATCCGGAAAGGAGGATTAGGAATGCCTGTGGTAATTTCCGTATTTTTCTTCCTTTTCTATTATACTATCGACACATTCGGGGTAAAAATGGCCCGACAGGGCATCTGGCCTGCCTGGCAGGGCATGTGGCTCAGTTCGATCGTACTTTTTCCACTGGGTGTATTCCTGACTTATAAATCGGTTAACGATTCCATCATATTCAATCCGGATGCTTATGTCAATGCTTTCCGGCGCATATTCGGAAAAAGGGAAACCCGGAATTATTCCGTGAAGGAAATCATTATGCAATACCCTGATTATCCCGACTGTTTGAATAAACTGGAAGAACTCGATCTGATGTGCGAACAATATCTTAAAAACCAACAGAAAATACCCGATTATTTCTCTTTCTGGAAGATGGATTTCAATCAAACGGAATTGAAACAGATTATCCGGTACCAGGAAGACCTGATTGAGGAATTATGCAATTCCGACAGAAATATCATTGTGGGCAAACTGATGGATTATCCTATACTGACTATTATCCATTCCGAATTCCTGAGCAACAACTATATCCGGAATACCTGCAAAATCTTCTTCCCTTTAGGCCTGTGTTTCTATTTTATAGGACGTCATAAACGAAAAAGAAGAATGGAAGACATGCATTCTATCAGGAAAGTCAACCAGGACTTGCGGACTGAGATCGAACGCATAATCATGTAAAAAAGTAAAAAACAAAATATGAACAATTATCAATTAAACACGATAGAAGAAGCTATTGAAGATTTCCGGGAAGGAAAATTTCTGATCGTGGTAGACGATGAAGACCGTGAAAATGAAGGAGATTTTATTATTGCAGCCGAAAAGGTAACTCCGGAAAAGATCAATTTTATGATGACTTATGGCCGCGGCCTGCTCTGTGCTCCGGTTACTGAAGACCGCTGTGCGGAATTGGACATGGAAATGCAAACCACCAGCAATACCTCGGCCTACGATACCCCTTTCACCATTACCGTAGACAAGATCGGAGGAGGATGTACTACCGGTGTCTCCATGTACGACCGTTCGGAAACCATCAAGGCATTAGCCAATCCGGAAACAAAAGTTACCGATCTGGCACGCCCCGGACACATTTCTCCCCTGCGCGCACGGAACCGGGGAGTTCTTCGCCGGGCAGGACATACCGAAGCAACCGTCGACCTGGCCCGGTTAGCCGGCTTGTACCCGGCAGGCGCCCTGATTGAAATTATCAATGAAGACGGTACCATGGCCCGGTTACCCGACTTGATGAAAGTTTCCGAAAGATTCGGCATCAAGATCATAAGCATCCGCGACCTGATAGCCTACCGCCTGCAAACGGAGTCTTTGATCGAAAAAGGAGAAGAAGTAGACATGCCTACCTTATACGGGCATTTCCACCTGATCCCTTTCCGCCAGATATCCAATAATTTCGAACATATTGCATTGATCAAAGGATCCTGGACTCCCGACGAACCGGTACTGGTACGGGTACATTCATCCTGCGCCACCGGCGATATTTTCGGATCCAGACGATGCGAATGCGGGGAACAGCTGCATAAGTCCATGGAATTGATAGAAAAAGAAGGAAAAGGGGCGATTGTTTATCTGAACCAGGAAGGCAGGGGTATCGGATTGATGGACAAAATGAAAGCTTACAAGCTCCAGGAACAGGGACTGGATACAGTAGATGCCAACCTTCACCTGGGTTACCGCGCCGATGAAAGAGATTACGGTGTAGGCGCACAAATACTCCGCTCTATCGGTATCCACAAAATGAAACTGATGACCAACAATCCTGTAAAACGGATCGGACTGGAAGCATACGGACTTGAAATCGTGGAAAATATATCGTTAGAAGTCGATCCCAATCCCTACAACGAATTCTATATGAAAACGAAAAAAAGCAGGATGGGGCACCGTTTGAGCCTTTGAAAAAAGAAACATTTTTCTCATAGGCTGTTAGCCTGTACTATTGCTCAAAGGCCTTTGGCCTTAGGGGAAATTTGCGGATAATCATTTAAAAATAACAACTTTTGTTATAAATATCCACAAATAGTATTACTTTTGCAATCTAAATCAAGTATTAACTGTCAAAAAGTATTTGTATGTCTCAAGTTTCAGCACGTTTGGCAAGCTTATCTCCTTCGGAAACATTAGCCATGTCTCAGAAGAGTAATGAACTGAAAGCACAAGGAATCGATGTAATCAATTTAAGTGTGGGTGAACCTGATTTTTTTACGCCCGATCATATCAAGGCGGCAGCCGAACAGGCCATTAAAGATAATTATTCATTCTATTCTCCCGTACCGGGATATCCGGCATTACGTAACGCCATTGTTGCCAAATTGAAAAAAGAAAACAACCTGGACTACAAACCGGAACAGATTGTCTGCTCAAATGGAGCCAAACAATCGGTATGCAATGTAATCATGTGCATTATCGATAAGGGAGATGAAGTTATCGTTCCCGCTCCGTATTGGGTAAGCTACGTAGAAATGGTGAAGCTGGCAGAAGGTACTAATGTGATTGTGGAAGCCGGCATCGAACAGGATTTCAAAATGACTGCCGCTCAGTTGGAAGCAGCCATTACTCCGAAAACCAAAGCCCTGATCCTTTGCTCTCCGTCTAACCCCACCGGAAGTGTTTACTCGAAAGAAGAACTGAAAAGCCTGGCAGATGTCCTGGCCAAATATCCCAATATCATTGTAATTGCCGACGAAATCTACGAACACATCAACTATCTGGGAAAACATGAAAGTATTGCCCAGTTCGAAAATATCCGCGACAGAGTTGTTATTATTAACGGGGTTTCCAAAGGCTATGCTATGACCGGATGGCGCATCGGATGGATTGCTGCTCCCCAATGGATCGCCTCGGCATGTAATAAATTACAGGGACAATATACTTCCGGACCTTGTTCGGTAGCGCAAAAAGCATCGGAAGCCGCTTATACCGGCGATCAATCCTGTGTAGAAACCATGCGCCAAGCATTCGAACGCCGTAAAAACCTGGTGGTTGGATTAGCTAAAAAAATACCGGGACTGAAAGTCAATAACCCCGACGGAGCATTCTATATTTTCCCGGAAGCCGATTATTATTTCGGGAAAAAAAGCCCGGAAGGAAAAACCATTACCGATGCGGGCGAGCTGGCCATGTACCTGCTGGAAACAGGCCATGTGGCATGCGTAGGCGGTACCGCTTTCGGAGCCCCCAAATGCCTCCGTTTCTCTTACGCAACTTCAGATGAAAATCTTGTTGAGGCACTCAAAAGAGTCAAAGAAGCGCTTGCGAAGTTAAGTTAAGAGTTAAGAGTTAAGAATTGGGTTCCGGGGCTTCGGGAGTAACGGTTCTTAATTCAGAATATAAAAAATCCCAACCGATTCGTTCTGAACAGGTTGGGATTTCTTTACGTTATATACTGAGTATTCTTAACTCTTAACTATTTTCAATCCAGTGCCGTACAAATCCCCTGATTAGCCTCCCGGACCTGCTTCTCATCCAGTTTAATCACCTTCCTGTCGTATGTCATTAAACCGTTGACTTCAATTTCCACATCGGTAGTCTGTGTATATACAGCAGCAGAGAAACCTTTCTTTATCATATTTTTCAATTGCGACGCAAACTTCAGGTATTCATCGGTAGCTTCTTTGGAAGTGGTGAATTGTACATAACCCCAGTTACGACGATCCGGTTCCCAGAGATGATCTTTAATTACGAGACCAATACCTCCATATTCACCTAAAACAGTCGATCTTTGTGCATCGTAAAGATACATCTCCGGTCCGGGATAATTATGCAAATCGAGCATATCGCCACAGGTGTAATGATTTCCTCCGCTGGCGGGATTAACTAAACGGGAAGGGTCGTACGATTTCGTCCAGGCAACAATTTCCGAAGTTTTGAACTGTCCCCAGGCTTCATTGAAAGGCACCCATGTACCGATACAAGGATAAGAATAAAGATAATCCATGATTTCTTTCCATTCTTTCCGGTAGTGTTGTTCCGACTCGATAGAACGGAGGATTTCCGCACCTTCGAAATATTTTTTATTCTGCCATTGCGGAGATTTATCTCCATTCGGCATATCCTGCCATACAATGATACCCAGTTTGTCGCAATGCGTGTACCAACGGGCAGGTTCCACCTTCACATGCTTCCGGATCATATTATAACCGAAATCCTTGGTTTTGATAATATCGTATACCAGGGCTTCATCGGTAGGAGCCGTATATAATCCATCGGGCCACCATCCCTGGTCCAGAGGACCGAACTGAAACAAGTCCTTGTTATTCAACTGCAGGCGCACAATCCCATCTTCGTCCCGTTGAGTGGAGAATTTACGCATGGCAGCATAACTTTTTACCTCATCCGAAACTTTTCCGTTACTCAGCAATGAAACTTTCAGATCATAAAGGAAAGGAGAATCGGGCGACCACAATCTAGCATCCGGCAGAGCAATTTCAACGGCCTTCTCACTCAATGATTTACCGCTAGCTACCACTTTGCTACCGTCCATTACAGAAACTTCCAGGATACCCGGAAAATTTGATTGACTGGTTTCTGCTTTGACCTGCAATACTTTCCGGTCGATGTCCGGCGTTATTTTCAAAGAAGTGATATGATAATCGGCCACCGGTTCCATCCAGACAGTCTGCCAGATTCCACTGACAGGTGTATACCAGATTCCCTTGGGAGTATTTGCCTGTTTCCCTCTCGCCTGAAATCCTTCGTCGGTAGGATCCCATACTTTGACAACTAACTTATTATCGCCTTTTTGTAATGCCGGAGTTATATCGAAAGAAAAGGGCGTATATCCACCGGTATGTTCTCCTATCTTGATATCATTAACCCATACATCCGCTTTCCAATCTACGGCTCCGAAGTGCAGGATCACCCTTTGTGATTTCCAGGAAGAAGGAACGGTAAATTTCCGGCTATACCACAGGTCATTATCGATTCCAAGTGTTTTTTGCACACCCGACAAGCTGGACTCCACGGCAAAAGGAACCAGGATTTTTCCATCGGCTTGTTGGAAATGTTTACCTACAGGAACAATAGCATAATCCCACAAGCCATTCAGGTTGACCCAGTCTGTCCGTTCCATGATAGGCCGGGGGTATTCCGGAAGCACATTGTTGATATCTATTTTTTCTGCCCATTGAGTTTTTATTTTATCTCCGGCGGGTTTCCATTGCGAAAAAACGGGTAATGCAATCAATACAATTCCCAAAAACAGGATTTTTCTTTTCATTGTTATTTTTCTTAATATTAAAAGTGTGATCAGTTCACTTCAAAACCGGCAAAGAACGACGCCATTGCAGGGCTTTTTCTTTAAGCGCTTTGGTTTTTTCCGGATATTTTTCGCTCACGTTCAGAGTTTCCCGCTGGTCCTGGGACAAATCGTATAACTGTACATCGGAACCATCTGCATTCACCAACAATTTCCAATTATCTTCCCTGACAGCCACATTGGGGCTGAAATCTTTATCGGCTGGTTTCGGAAATGCTTTATCATCATTCCGGCGATATTCAAAATAGATGGCTTTATCCCGTTTCTGGGGAGTTCCCAGTAAGGCTTTGCTCATATCCTTGCCATCGCTTTTATAATTCTTCGGAAGCGATACATTGGCTATTTTACATAAACTCTGGTGTAAATCGAGGGCACTGACCACAGAAGTCTCATCCAGTTTTCCTTTAGGGATCAGATGATCCGGACTCCAGATAATGAAGGGCATCCGCATGCCTCCTTCAAACAGAGAGGCTTTACAACCCCTGTAATTACCGGCGCGACTTCCGCGGAAACTGGGGGCGGGTCCGTTATCACTGGTGAAAATAACGATTGTATTTTTATCTAACCCCAGGTCTTTCAATCCTTTTAAAAACCGCCCGATCTGCCGGTCATATTCAATCAAAACGGTCCGGAACTGCTTTTCAGTTTCCTGTCCTTCGGGAAATATCTGTTGTTCCTCTAAGTTTCCGATCCAGGGCGTATGCATATCATCCGGCCATAAATTGACAAAACAAGGAGCTCCTTTGTTCTTTTTCATGAATTCCAGCGTTTTATCCACGAAATAAGCGGTACGGTCCCAGCGCTTGATGCTGTCTTTTTCAGACCAGATCCAATCGGTAGCCGTGAGTAAAGGATCGGGATCAGGACTCTCGTAGGTACTGATATATTCGTCGTAGCCATACGATTTAATGGAAGGTGCATTATACACGTCCCGGCCGCCACCTAAGTGCCATTTACCGAAATGTCCTGTTTTATATCCGGCCGCTTTCAGGGTATGGGGCAAGGTAGGAGCCGCAGGATCCAGGAAATCGGCCATTTCGGCAGCTTTATTTCCGTCCCGGAATTGCAGATAGCTGGTAATACTCCAGTTCCCCGGATGGATGCCCGTCAGGATTCCCGCACGGGAAGCCGAACTGATAGGTGCCGCGCTATAATATTGTGTAAAACGGAGACCTTCTTCAGCCATCCGGTCGATATTGGGGGTGGGAACAAATTTTCCTCCATATACACCAACATCTCCAAATCCCATATCATCGGTAAGTATGATTACAATATTCGGTTTTTGTTCCTGGCTTTCCTCGTTATGATGAGTAGTACCGTAAGAAATCATAGGGACCCCGGCCAATAGTACCGGAAATAATACTGCTTGTTGTTTCATGATGCTTTTTGGTTTTATTCCAGACAAAAGTACAATAGGCAAAGTTTTATGCCATTCACAAATGTTCAAAAAAAGGGACTTATTGTTCAGAATTAAGGAAAGTTCTGTAAAGAACTATAAAAACAGGCTATTGTGCCGTTCCGGAAACCTGTAATTGCAGCGGACTTTCCCCTACATTGCAGAAAACTTCGATCGTTTTTCTGAAATACCCCGCTGTTTCGGGTTGCATTTCAACTTTGATTTCCGTAGTTTTCCCGACAAGTACCGGACTTTTCTCCCATTCTGCGACAGTACATCCGCAGGAAGTCAGCACCCGGTTAATAACCAAGGGACAATCGCCGGTATTCCTGAGTTCAAAAACAGCCTTGTTTTTGCTTTTGACGCGAACGGTTCCGAAATCCTTGACCGCCTCGGATATTTCTACAAAAGTCAGATTTTTCTCCGCCGGCGAAGATATTTCTCCTGTAATCTGCTGCTTGTACAAATCTAAAATTTTGGTATTTACCGCCGGATTCCCAATAATCAACACTTTGTTGTCTGCATCCAGCAAGAAACACTGGTATGACGGATCTTCCGGGAAATGATTCAGGTTATTCAAACTATTTTTTTCATCAAAGAATACCGGATAATTAAACCGGTGCAGCTTCACTAAATAATTCAGTTCTTTCCGGTCTTTGGGATGAAAATACAGGAAAAACCCCAGCTGTCCGTTGAAAAGGGAATCAGAAGCCTGTATCAAAGTTTTCCATTCCTGTAATTGCTTCAACTTACAAGCGCCGCAACCCATTGAATCAACATACAATAATACCTTATACCGCCAGGATGAAAGATCCGGACAAACCGTATCCCTGCTTAGTATATTACAGGGAATATCTCCGGGAAAAATAATTTCCTTTCCCGTCCAGGTGTTGACTATTTTCTCTGCTTCCGATTTTTTACTCTCCTTACAGGAACAGGCAACAAGCAGTAATACCAGCGGAAGAATGAATGTTTTTTGGAGCATTTTGTTTCTTGGTTTCATACTTAAATAATTGAGAATTGAAAATTGAAAATTGAAAATAGTATGTTATTTTAAATGATTATGATTATTAAATTATTTAAAATCAGGGTGTACCGATAGTTCAATAAATTTAGTCGTTTTTCGTGACTCGGCAAATTCCAAACAAGTTTGTCCTTTGCTCTCGCTACTTAAAACGTTGATTTTGGTTGTATTATTTTTTCCATTTCCTGCCTCATCTCCTCTATTGCCATCGATTCCACCCGGGGTTCCTTCGTTTGCACAATTTCAGCTTCTTGTAACGCTTTCACAGTTTGTCCCGTTTCCTCATACAATTTAGCTAACAGATAATGCGGGTATAGCCTGTTGGGAACAATCCGGGCCGCCCGGATATATGCAGCTTCCGCCCGGTCGTAAGCTTTCAATGCCTGTTCATTCCTCCCCATGATATTGTAAAACATCGGATCGCAGCTCATGTGCAGGGCATGTTGTACGATCTCATTGCTTTCTTGGTAACGGCCGGACTTAGACAAAGATTGTGCATATTCGAAAAGAAATGTCACCTGATCGCACAGACCGGGATAGATAGCCGAATAATGCGCTGATGCTTCCCGGTACATTCCTACATTATAATAAACCTTTACTTCATTCCATTTTTTATAAGAATTATAGGTCGGCACCCGGTCTGCCAGGCAATAAACAGTAAGCAGAACAATAACGGCTGATATTCCGGAAGATATCTTCCTGGAAGATTTTTTCTCTTGTGTTTCTCCTGTGGTACAGGTTGCCAGCAAGAAAAACAGGACAATTAAAAAAGGCAGGACACTGAAAGGATACGAGAATAAAGAGAAAACAGATATTGCTGTTAAAGACCCCAATATCCCTGTTTTTTTCTTTTGAAGAGCATACCGGATATTCAGAAGCAAAATAGATACAAATAACAGGGTGGCCGCGATACCCGATTCAACGGCTATCTGCAGATATTCGTTGAAAGCATATTCCGGACTTCCGGCAACTGTCCGTTCCGTTTCGGAAGCTTGTTCTCCAGACAGATAGTCTGCCTGGGCATCGCCATAAGCGCCCGAAAAATTGCCAAGTCCTACACCTAACGGATGTTTTCCCACAGCACCTGCCGATACTTTCCACATCAGGAACCTCCCGTCGGCAGAGTCTTTTTTCAAATAATACATTCCTGCCGATAAAAAACAACAAAGGATAAGCAACGCTGATAATGCAAAAATGATTGTTTTTTTATATTTATGAAGATATTCCCCGAAATGATATTTTCCGGACAGAAAAATAAAAACTACAACCAGGCTTCCGGAAACAGCAGCAATCCAGGAGGCTCTGCTCATGGCGGCCGGGAGTACCAGCAAGATCGCAACTACCGTTATCCATCCGCCGATCTGCAAAAACCGGGAAACAATATCTTTTCCCCTGATCGTCAAACCCAGAGACAATGCCATCGGAAAAATCACCGAAAGGTAACCGGCATAAGGGCCGGGATTATAAAAAGAGCCTGTTATCCGGAATAAACTATGATTGGAGACGGTAAATCCGTATAATTGCAACAAGCCCGCCACAGCCTGTCCCAATCCTGTCAGGACAAATATAAAGCAAAATACCTGTTCCGTATACCGGATACGGGCGCTCAGGACCAGCCGGAAGGCAAAATACAAAGCAAGTAGCAAGGTAAATATCATCAGTTTATTCCGGTTCAATGGTGCTTGGTTGAAAAGAAAAGCAGAAGCATACACCAGCAAAGCAAACGAAACAACAGCCCAATCGCCCCACCGGAAACGGAAAGAGCAAGCCGGATACCAGGGAAGAATGGCGCAAACAAGCGCCACCGGTGCCATTGAACCGTAAAACCAGAAATATTTTCCGGAAACAACCCCGTTATCCAGGGCATTACCTGTGGCAAAAACAGTACAGAATACCAACAGGAAAGGTATCCACCACAAAAAACCGGTATAATTCCGAAGCTTGTCCATCGATCAACTATTGAATAATTTTGAAAAAACGATCCCACCGGTATTCCCCGGTCCGCATCTTTTGTGATTTCCAGATCAGCACGGCTTTCCCTACTACATGATCTTCCGGTAACAGTCCCCAATACCGGGAATCCCGGGAGTCCGTGGCAAAATCGCCGGCCATAAAATAATAGTTCTGGCGGAAAGTATAATATTTCACAATTTCTTTTCCTACATATACGGTATCATTCCGGGCGCTTACAGGTTGCCCGGTTTCATATTCAACCAACTTTCCATACAAACTCAGATTCTGCCGGGTAAGCGGCAGGGTATCGTCCTTACCGGGAACATACAACGGCCCGAAATTCTTCACCGTCCATTGGTGGAGGGTATCATACGGAAAACAATGAAAAACATCGTCCCGGAAAGCACTGTCGGCTCTTTCCGATAATTTCAATTGAAAAGCGTAACAGCCCAGGGTATCGGTACTATCATTCACCCGGTAAAACCCGTTCACTACAGACAAGGTATCTCCCGGAACCGCCAGGCAACGTTTCACATAAAACACTTCCGGGTCAGGCTCCAGCTTATCCGGATCAGAATACGGGTAATTGAACACCAGCACATCGTTCTTCCTGATCTCCCGAAGACCTTTCAACCGAAAATATTCTATTTTTCCTCCTTTTAGAAAGTTTGCATTTTTATACACACGGGGACCTACTATTAACTTATTGACCAATATATAATCGCCGGACAGGATGGCCGGACGCATGGAGGGAGTAGGAATTTTAAACGAGGCAAAGAAAAACACACGCAAACATACGGCAAACAAGATGGCTGCGCCAATAATTCTGGAAATTCGAAAAGTTTCTTTTAATAGCTTGTTTTTCATCTCTTGTTATTAAAATCACCAAAAAACCTGTATCCCATTTTCATAAGTAAACACACTTTCTTCCCTCCCCCGCGTATAATTCCTCAACCAGTAAAGGGCACGATCCGGCACGTGATAGTAAACCAATCGTTGTCCCTTGTCTCCTGTTTGCGAGCCCAAAGAAACCCACCGGTCTTTTGCATAATAAAATAATTCGTACCGGTCTCCTTCCCGGATGTTATTGTCGTCGTTCCTGTATAGGTAACGGATCCGGCTTACCGGCTGAGCCCGACCGAAATCCAGGCCTATCCATCCTTCGGTATTTCCGTTTGCTTCAAAAAATGTAAGAGGATCTTTATCGAAAGCCTTTTGCTTGGTACGGTCTTTCAAATCTTTGAAGCTTCCTTCCACTCCGATGATTTCCCCTGATAATTCCTCCTGCCTGTCACCGAAGAATTCTATTTCGGCCATGTTGCACCGGCTTCTACTCGTTTGATCCGGATAGTAACGCATATATCTGAACATTGATGGCGGATCGATACAAATATCCTGATAAATTAATTCCGGATATTCCCTGATCGTATATAAAGTAACCGCATCTTTGAAATCCGGACGGTTGGCTCCTTCAAAGCGGCCGTTCAGGGACCGTCTCCGTAATTCTTCGAGTACCGGCAACAAGAGATATTTCCGCCTGACAACCATGGAATCTAAAGGATGGTCCGTATCTGCGACAAAATAACGAAGTTCATTGTTTTCCTGCAAAATAAAAGGTGCTGAAGCCGGTATTATTTTTCCGTTTTTGTAATAAAGCGGGCAGAAAATCACACCCGGTTCCATCCCCCGGAAAAGAGCCTCGCCATGATCGATTTCCGCCCAGGCTACAGGTTCCCAGACATTTGCATGAAATACTCCCAGATACAATAAATCATCTTTCCGGGATTTTTCATCGACCGGAATTTTTAATTGAGTGCCGGGAAAATAAACATTCGTAACATCCAGGATAAACGGATTCTTCAAAGAGGCCGGTATTTCTTTCCCCGGATGTGATACCGGTAACGATTCTTTCCGTGCATCATAATAAAGCCGGTAAATAATCCCTTTTTTCCGGGTCGTATCGCCTTTGGAAGCCAGGCTGGGACGCAAAAAATCGCTAAGCAGGGATAACTCCAGACTTCTCCCCGTAGTATCTTTCATGTAATTCCAGGAATGAGTATTATTGCCCCTGCTGGGATTTTTCAGGAAAAGGTCTACACCGCTGGGTATCGCTACCGACCGCAGGGCACACGCCACCAAATTACAGGCATCCATGCAGGTACCGAACCTGCCATTCAGAAGATAGTTAGCACCCGATAAAGGCATTTCTTCCGCCTTCCGGTTCAGGATCCACCGTTTTTGCAGAAGAACATCGTATATGATATTAGCGGCCGATACCGGATCGTCGTCCATTAAAAGAGAGTCCAGTATAGGACTGAAATAGTTATAATAAGTTTCCCGCCAGGCATCCAAAGGTTCGGAGCTTACCCGGTAAGGCAGGATCTCTTCACAAAATTGCCGGAATGAAATATATTTTTTCCAGGGCGCCCTCTCCCAGGCCCTGAAGGCATACTCGATATTGGCGATCAGGTATTCTGCAGTGATGGTTTCCAGATCGTTTTTATAATCAGTCATCGGGTTGTTCATCCGTCCGTATTTTTTCTCCAGTGAATCCATGGCCTGGGAAGGTCCCAATGCCCCTTCAGTTGTTAAAGGATATAATTCTTTCTGATACAGCAGTTCTTTTTCGGAAAGTTCCAGGTAATGATGAAACGGCATATTCTCTATCAGGAAAATAGCTGCTTTCAGCTTTAAAGAATCTTTTTCATCTTTACTGTAATATTCCAATACCTTTTCCAATTCGGTTCTGTTATTACCGGATAAGTGCAGGGCATGATCGAGAGCTGTCTGATCTGAACAGGACAGGCAACCGATGAATATGACTATAGAAAAGAATAAACTGATTTTTTTCATGATTTTACAAAAGTCGGAATTCTATTCTTCATTAACAAATTCAATTTAAAAAACCTCGGGCAAACAATTGCAAAAACAATGTCTACCCGAGGGAGTGCATTTCCAGGAATGGAAGATACTTCTTTAGAAACCAAAATCCGATTTGCCGGCTAATACGCCAATACACTTACAGGGAAAAGCAAATGGAACACCCACAAAGCAGGTATTAACATGTCAGATTGTTGCATTCCCCGGTAATTAAAACAGTTTGTAACTTATATTGAAAAACTAAAAATGAGTGTATATTCAGGATGTGAACACATATGCCTCGTAATTCAGGTTAAAGAGCAAGCGGAGCATTTAGGTCAAACACTGCAATCTGCTCGTTGTTATTAACATCCAGCCCGACGATCACACGCTTGTTCTCGTCCAAACAAAACCCGGTAATATTTCTATCCAGGACATATTGCCTGACCGGATTTCCTTTCAGGTCGAAAACCTGGATCATGTTTCCTCCCTGAATTTTTATCTTTTGATTCATAATATCATTGAACGAATGACCCCAAAAGAGGGCGTAAATTTCGGAATCATACACATGAACGTCGCCATAACCCATAATTCCTGTTGGGATAGCATATCCGCTTTTGTGTTTATACCTCGGAGCTCCTTCCGCTCCGTAAACGATTTTGATGATCGTATCGGCAGGGACATCGTATAATTCCATGACTTCGCCCAACTGGGTAACCATTGCCAGGATACCGTTCGTCTGGTTATAGCTGATAAATGCCCGCCAGGCTTGAGACACCGCCATCTGGGCTGCCTCCTCTTTTTCTTCGGGGAGCGCAGCTCTCGACGCAACAGGTAAGCCTCTCCGGTTGATCAGGTGATACCGGTGTTTGCCTGTATAATCGGGGACCACATATAATGAATCGTTATATACATCGAAATCTAAAGTCCGCACCAACTCTTTGGACAAGAGCACCTGCCGGCTGAAAATATCCGACGAATCAGGGTTGTAGCACAAAAATTTCTCCCGGGTTGAATCTAACAGCCACACACGTTTGTGGGCATCTATCCGGACATTCTGCGCACTCATAATTTCTAACGGACCTTCACCCCGCTTCCCGAACGACATCTTATAGGTCATCGAGGGATAGGCAAAGGCATGACAACAATAATCCGTAGCATGCAGATCCGTAACATACAAAGTCGAATCTAACAACGCCACACGAAAGGGGTATTGGATGTATACGCCATCTACTTCATACTGCAGGGACGAGAGCTGAATGGTTTCCGGAAAGTGTGTGTGCCTGGAATCTTTGTCCCTGCAGGAATAAACCAACAGTAATAAAAAGAAATATGGTAGTATTCTTTTCATTAACGGCTCATCATCCATGCTACGCTATAGCCAAGACAAGAAATGCTCCCGTTTCCCCCGCACTTTATATCGTTGGGATATTCGGTAGCCAAAGCTTCAGTGTTCTGAAGCGATAACACGGCCTTGTCCTTTTTCACACTCAGTTGGATATTACATACAGCAATTCCAACCAACACAAATACAATAAATAATTTAATCTTTTTCATGACAGTCTGGATTTGACGCTACAAAGTAAATACAAAAAATTTAGATAACTACCAACGAAAAGTAACTAAAAAATAACTTTTTTTCGTTTTGGAAAAATTATTTTTATTACATACCTTTGTTTCATTCGAAAAATCTGAAATCAATGAACTTAAAATATATTAAAATCGTTACTATTTTAACCCTTCTTGTAATTATCGTATTACAAACTGTTTGGTTATACAGTATGTACCGGTCATATGACTCCGAATACAAACACACCGTAGAACAGGCATTAAACCAGGCCATTGAGGTTGAATTATCCATGCGCCACCTTGAACAATCTTTTGTGTATAGATTTGTTCCCCGCAATAATGACTCCCCGGTAATAATAACACGAAAGCTGACTGTTGAAGACACCACTGTTTATGTAAATATTAATAGACTTGATCCTTTTTCTCAATCCAGGGTGGACCAGTACTTATTCAAATCATATTCTCCCATCAAAGTAGAGGCATTAGATAGTATTTTTCACCAAAGGCTTAAAGAAAGCCGTTTCCCTGCCAAAGAAACATACATTGATTACTTGAATTTAAAAACCAAGAAGATAATAGAATCCAACAGGCCTGAGAATAAACGTTCGAATTTATATGCAAGTCCAATCAAATCATTAGACGTATTAGACACAATAGGTATTCAGGCCTTCACCGATGATTCTCATTTTGCTGTCTTGAAGAAAATGGCCTTCCAACTAGCCCTATCAGCCATCCTGATCATCTTCGCCTTTCTGGGAATATCCCGTTTATTATACACCATTGTCCGGCAAAGGAAAATAGAGCAAATCCGCAACGACTTTGTCAATACAATGACCCATGAATTCAGGAAACCTATCAGTTCAGCTTTGTTTATGCTGGGTTATGCTGAAGAGAAATTAGAGAATAACCAACTGGAATCCGTCAGGAAATATATCCTCAATTCCAGTTTTGAATTAAAAAAACTGAATTTGTACACGCAGAAGATACAGGAAATCAGCAAAGGAGAAGACGGCGCTGTAGAAATTCACAAAGAACCATTGATATTACTCCCATACTTCGGGAAGTTAAAAGAAAAATATGAGAATACAGAAGGGAAAATAGTTTCGGTTTCCTGTTCGGGAAACCAGGAAACGGTTTTATCCACCGATTTACTCCACTTTTCGAATATCATGGAAAACCTCCTGGAAAATGCAATCAAATATTCCGGAGAAAATGTACAGATCCAACTGAATACATCTACAGAAGGAGAACATATTTCTATTTCCGTACGGGATAACGGATGGGGAATCCCCTCTTCTGAGATACCCCATATATTCGACAAATTTTACAGGGGAGAATCCAACCTTAAAAGACAACAGAAAGGTTTTGGATTGGGACTCAGCTATGTAAAAACAATGGTAGGCATACTCGGAGGCAATATTGAAGTAAATAGCAAAGAAAACGAATATACCGAATTTACTCTTATTTTCCCACATTAACACCTTATACGCTTATGAAGAACAAATGCTTGATTCTGATTGCGGAAGACGATCCTTCTTTAGCATATCCTTTGCATGATATGTTTGAAGACAACGATTTCCGGGTACTGATTACAAACAACGGAGAAGAGGCATTGGAATTATATCGCTCTCATTCGGTAGACCTGATCCTCATGGATATCGACATGCCTGTAAAAAATGGATTGGAAGTAATGTTCGATATCCGGTTAAAAGACAACCATACTCCCATCATTATTATGACAGGATACCACCAGAGTGAAGACGACTGTGTGGAGAGTTTCGAAAAAGGAGCCACTTCGTTTATTCGCAAACCGTTTTCCCACAAAGAATTACTAATGCAGGTCAACGCCTTGTTGAACACCATGTTCCACATGAGGGCTGAGTGGAAATTCGGGAATTCCATATTAGACAGGACTTCCAAGATATTAATAGTCGATTCTGTCGAACATCTCCTGAAAGAAAGAGAAACAACTGTATTATCGATTTTATTGAAACATAAAAACCAGGTGGTGGAATTGCCCTTTTTCTTCAAGTACATCTGGAAGGATAAAAATAAACGAAACCACCAGATGTTGAAAAACACGATCAACAGCCTGAAAAAGAAACTGGCATCCGACCCGAGTATTTCCCTGGAATCGGCGTATGGCTTAGGTTATTTGTTAAAGGTTCCGTGAGTATTGAAACAAAAATAACACCGAATTTCGCCACCTAAGCGCGCAGGGAGTCCTCGACGGCACGGAGCCGGACGTTTTCTACCAATAGAGCTTTGATGATGTCGATGGCTGTTGAGACGATGTGGAGGGGAAGGTCGGGATCGGCGCACGAGTCGTCCGCGTGCCCGGAGACGATCAGTTCGTCAAGGCCGCCAAGCATGTCGTATGCACGATCGAGCACATCGTATGCATGTTCAATCACTGCCAGAGTCTCATCCGCCTCAACACGCAGGGAATCCCGGATGGAACGGAGCCGGGCGTTCTCGATCAGCAGTACCTCGATGACATCGATTGCTGCTGAGGCAACGTGGTGCGGGCAGGGACGGTCGGGATCGACGTATGGTAGGCCGTCCGCATGTTCGGAGGCAAGCAGTTCGTTGAGGTCGCCGACCACGTTGTATGCGCGGAACTTTAGTTCGCAGACCCATTGCCGGGACAACTCTGCAACCCACGGCCGCAGGTCGGGGCGCAAGGTAAGGCGGGGAGAGTCGGTGCGTGCAGCCAAGGTGCGGTGGGCAAGCAGATTGAGTATGAGTGGACGGTAGTCAGCAGGGGCGACCACCGAATTGACTTTCAGGTTGATCTGGCGCAACAGAGCGGTCTCGGGCGCGCCCATCGAAGGGTTAGTTCGCGCTCCGCGCAAGTCGAGATTGATTCCGTCGAGACCAAAGGCGTGGCTAAACCGCTTCCACAGCAGGTTACGGTCGCTCCCCGGAGGCGGCACGGTAACTATATGGATGCGCTCGGGTGGCAAGTTGTGGCCCCAGCGATCGAGAATTGCAGGGAGATCCTGAACACCCCAAAACCATGCACCCTCCCGGCTCACACGCAACGGATCGCGGATCAGGTCGAGGAAGTGAGCGTAATTGAGAATACTGCGGTGCTTAACTTTTTCCTGCCACTCTGCCGGGATTTGCCGAGCAAGGTCGCGTACCGAGATGACGAGGTGTATCTCGGAGTCGTTTCCGAGCGAGGCGATCGCCTCTTTAACTTGTTGCTGCGACGCTTTGGCGAGTATCTCATGGCTGATGATGACTGTACCATCTTCAATTGCTCGGACAGACTCGGCCAATTGCGACCAGGTGCCGACCGCCTCCGCCTCGAGCCCGCCCCACTGAAGCTGCATCAAATCGAGCGCAGCAAAGAATTGACTGTCGTACCGCTCGGCTGGGTAAAAGATTCTGTGCTCGGCGAGGAATTTGCGGTTGTGGAACAGGACATCCTGTAAATACGAGGTACCGGTCTTCGGAGTGCCGATGTGGAGTACTACCTGCTTGGTCACGTGCCTCTCTCCGGTCACATTGATATTTTTATTATTATTACTTCGTTCTTCCATTCCACAATATGTTTATTTGCTTTCTAAAATATTTTTTAAAAAATCTATTTGTTCATCCTTTATCACAAGCATTTTTTCATAAGTCAGTTTCAATTCCTCTATTATTATTTTAAAATCATTCTGAGTGGTTTCCACATGCCCATTACCTTGATTGGCCTGATTGAAAAAAGTGCTTTCTCTGCTAATATTAAGTAATGTTATGATATCTTCTTCGAGTACGTTGGCTATTTTATATAATCTATCCAACGTTATATTAGAGATATTTCTTTCAAGCTTGCCGTATGTGCTTTGATTAATACCCAATTTTTCCGCAATATACTCTTGAGAAAAACCTTTTTTTTCTCTTAACTTTCTAATATTGAAACCTATACCAGACATTATATTCAATGAAATTATATATGATTCATTTCTAATAACATTCAAAAATTATGGAAGCCGGAGGCTATTAACATAGACTTGCTATATCTAAAACGCTTTTTATATTACCGACATTGGTATCCGGCTCATTTTACGATTATAAGATATCTGTTCCCGTGGCTTGCCTTTCAGTGTAAAACAGTTGTAATACCTATTCCAATGGTATTCGAATGTCGGGATAAATGCTTCAAACTCTGTTTGGATAAAGTTAGTCAGTGATAATAATTGCTTCGCATTACGTCGAACCTTGTTGTCTTTCATCAGTGAATCTTTTTGTGAATCACAAAAGTATGTAAAAGAACGATATAACTATTATTCAATACAAACTCTATTATTCATATTTTGACTAATTTTATGCGAATACAGCATAATTATTTAATATTATTACTATTATTATTAAAAATCATGTAATATTTTTGTTCAGAAGTTTTATGCACAAAAATATTTGTATAATCTTTTACCAAAAAACAATGCTTTTACTTATTATAGTTACTCTGGGAATCATCAGTATTTTACTACTGCTGGTAGATAACAGGATCAGCTCCGGGATCATATTTTTCTCAGCCACAATTTTATTCCTAACTTGTGGAATCATTACTCCGGAAGAGGCATTGAACGGTTTCAGCAACAAAGGTGTATTGACTGTTGCGGTGTTGTTTGTTATCAGTGAAGGAATCAAGAATAGCAATGTTTTTGACCATTTAATTTCGCATTTTCTTTCATCAGGAAAAAACAGTATTCGATCAGTACAGATGAAAGTACTGCCTTTCATAGCTCTTATTTCTGCCTTTTTAAATAATACAGCTGTAGTTATGATTGCGGCTCCCGTTGTTAAACGCTGGTCGGAATCTATGCATATACCTGCCTCAAAGTTTATGATTCCGGTATCTTTTATAACTATTGCAGGAGGCTTATGTACACTCATCGGAACATCTACCAATTTAGTAGTACATTCATTGATGTTAGAATCAGGCATAGCCGGATTCAGTTTGTTTGAATTGGGGAAAGTCGGTATTTTCTGTGCTTTGGCAACATTCTTTTATTTGTATTTCCTTTCACCTCATATACTTCCTGGGAACAATACATTTATTAATAAACAGGATCAAATTACCGGAGAAAAAAAACTTTTCAGGAACAGGAGAAAAGAGATAACAGCAATCATTCTTTTGTTATTCATGGTGATTGGAGCCGGATTTTCGGAAGCGATTGAACTTCCGGTCAAAAACAAACCGGACATGTTTATATTTGCCTCCCTGACGATGATCTGTATGTTTATTACCGGCTTGATACCTGCAAGGCAATATACAAAATACATCCACTGGGACATTCTGATTACGATAGCCTGCGCATTTGCAATCAGCAAAGCAATTGGGAACAGTGGGATTGCCGATATCATTTCAGGCTTTATCTTAAACCTGACATCTGATTGCCATCCGGTATTGATTTTGGCTGTAATCTACCTTATTACCAATCTGTTTACTCAAATTGTCCCCAACAATGCAGCAGCAGCCATGACGTTTCCGATAGCATTGGCAACGGCAGCCAGAATGGGCATAGACCCTAAGCCTTTTTGTGTGGCGATTTGTATAGCGGCATCTGCCAGTTTTATCATTCCGCATAGTTATCAGACTAATTTGATTGCCATGCATCTGGGAGATCACAATTTGAAAAATTTTGTAAGGGCAGGATTACCGTTAAGTATTATCCTGTTTATCTTATCAGTAACGCTGATTCCGGTATTTTTCTCTTTCTAAAAATGAAATATATGAAACAAAACAACATATTCTCCTCTTATCATCAACTGTTGAACCGTTCCGACAAAGAATCGCTGCTACAACAAAGAGGCCTGTTAATCTGGTTTACGGGTTTGAGCGGTTCAGGAAAGACAACTCTCGCCGGTGCATTGGAGCGGGAATTGTTCGGTAAAGGTTATTTGACTTGTATACTGGATGGAGATAACATGCGCTCCGGAATCAACTCTAATCTTGGATTTTCGGAAGAAGACCGTATGGAAAATATCCGCAGAATAGCAGAAACAGGTAAATTATTAGTGGCTTGCGGTATTATCACGATGGTGGCTTGCATCAGTCCCACAGAGAAAATCAGGGCGATTCCCCGTTCCATATTCGGGAAAGATGATTTTGTGGAAATATTTGTAAATGCACCCATCAAAATTTGTGAAGCAAGGGATGTGAAGGGACTTTATAGGAAAGCGAGGAGCGGTGAAATCACAGAATTCACCGGGATTTCCGCTCCGTTTGAATATCCGCAACATCCGGATTTGTTGTTGGATACTTCCATCCGGGAAGTCCGGGACTGTGTAACGGCAATAATGAGTCTCATAAAACCCCGTATCAACCCATTAACAACACAGGAGGAAAAGCTATGTATCAAATGAGCCATCTCGAAGCATTGGAAGCCGAAGCGATATATATTATCAGGGAAGTTGCTGCCGAATTTGAAAATCCGGTTATGCTGTATTCCATTGGGAAAGATTCTTCCGTAATGGTCAGGTTAGCCGAAAAAGCTTTTGCTCCGGCAAAACCCCCTTTTCCTTTGATGCACATCGATTCCAAGTGGAAATTCAGGGAAATGATTGCATTTCGGGATGCGTATGTACGCAGGCAGGGATGGAATCTGATTGTGGAGAGTAATACAAAATCGTTTGAAGAAGGAGTGGGACCATTTACCCATGGAAGCAAAGTCCATACCGATTTGATGAAAACGCAGGCATTATTGGATGCCCTGAATAAGTACAAGTTCGATGCCGCTTTTGGAGGAGCCCGCCGGGATGAAGAAAAGTCCAGAGCCAAAGAACGCATTTTCTCCTTCAGGAACAAACAGCACCACTGGGATCCGAAAAACCAACGTCCGGAAATATGGGATATTTACAACACCCGGATCCACAAGGGGGAATCCATCAGGGTATTTCCGCTGTCGAACTGGACGGAATTAGATGTCTGGCAATATATCCGGAAGGAAAATATTCCCATTGTACCGCTGTATTTTGCAAAGGAACGCCCGGTGGTAAACATCGATGGAAATCTGATTTTAGCAGATGACGACCGTATGCCCGAACACTACCGTAAACAACAAGAAATGAAATCGGTCAGGTTCCGTACCTTGGGATGTTATCCATTGACGGGGGCTGTTGAAAGCAAAGCGGATACTATCGAAAAAATAGTAGAGGAAGTGATGTTAGTCTGCAAATCGGAAAGAACTACCCGGGTTATTGATTTTGACCAGGAGGGGAGTATGGAACAGAAAAAGATAGAAGGATATTTTTAAACAATGACAAATAACGAATTGGACATACAATCATTTTTGGAGCAGGATCAGAAAAAAGATATGTTGCGCTTTCTGACTGCCGGCTCTGTCGATGATGGTAAATCAACGCTAATCGGGCGTCTACTTTACGACAGTAAGAAAATATACGAAGATCATCTCAGTGCCTTAGTACGCGACAGCCAGCGAATCGGCAAAGCAGGAGAAATGATTGACTACGCCTTGTTGTTAGACGGATTGAAAGCCGAACGGGAACAGGGAATCACCATTGATGTAGCTTATCGCTATTTCTCCACCAATAACCGGAAATTCATCATTGCCGATACTCCCGGACACGAACAATATACCCGGAATATGGTTACCGGAGGCTCTACGGCAAACTTGGCAATTATCTTAGTCGATGCCACTAAAGGAATCTCCCGTCAGACCCGGCGACATACATTCATAGCCTCACTATTGGGTATCAGAAAGATAGTACTGGCAATCAATAAAATGGATTTAACCGGATACCGGTCTACTGTTTTTGATGAGATTGTAACAGCATACAAAGTATTTTCCGGCTCACTGAATTTTTCCGAAATATGCTATATCCCCATTTCCGCTTTGCATGGAGATAACGTGGTGGAGCGATCGATCCAAATGCCCTGGTATGGTGGAAAAACATTGATGGAATATTTAGAATCGGTGGCCATAGAAAAAGAATACAATACGGAAGAGTTACGTTTTCCTGTACAATATGTGATCCGGCACGAGCACAATTATAGAGGATTTTGCGGAAAAATCCTTTCCGGAACTTTACGCATGGGAGATGGAATCACGGCTCTACCCTCCGGAATTTCTTCCCGGATAAAACGGATTGAAATATATGGACAAACGTGTAAAGAAGCCTATCCGAGCCAATGTATAACTGTTGTTTTAGAAGATGAAATTGATATTTCCCGGGGAGAAATGATTGTCGGTAAACAGCATCTGCCTGTTGTCGGCAATCAATTCGATGCAACGATGGTATGGATGGACGAACAGCCGATGGACAGGAACAAATCGTATCTGCTCAAACATACTACCCATCTCACCCGCGCAAAAATCGATAAAGTAGCTTACCGGTTTGATGTAAATACCATGGAGCAAAGTCCTGCAACTTTCCTGTCGATGAACGAGATTGGAAGCGTGAGCGTGACCACCGGGCGTCCGTTGATATTTGACAGGTACGATTGCAATAAACTGTCGGGCGCTTTTATCCTGATCGATCCCGTATCAAATAATACTTCGGCGGTAGGGATGATTACGGAAGGCTGGCCTATTGATCCGGGAAACGGAAAACAACAAGATGCGGTATTGAATCTTCCCGAGTTGAATATCCGGAAAGAAAATTATGAAATAGTCGATATACTTTGCAGGGAATTAGCGAGGCAGGGTATCAAGGTAGTAACGGTAAAAAACAATTGAGGATGACGATTATGAATAAATTATCAATCGAAGAATGTAAATCAATCGCCAATCGATTAATTGTTTCTCCGCCACCTGAAAATTTGGGCTTGTCGGGAGGAATGATGGGGCAATGCCTCTTTTATTATTGGATACACCGTAAGACCCAGATAAAACAATATGAGAAAACAGCCGACAAACTGCTTGATAATACAGTTGAAAACATCCACTCAATCCAATCGTTCAGGTTTGAAAACGGACTTACGGGAATAGGCTGGTCGATAGCTCATCTGTTGCGGCACGAATTTGTGTCGGGAGAAGCGAACGAAATCCTTGAAGAAGTGGACTTCCAGACTCGAATAGCCATATCACAGACGGATTTCAATCTTAATTATTTTTCTGATTTTGGGTTATATTTTATTTATCGTTATTTAAATGAAGAGCGTAGCGAATTTACTTCGGTTCAAAAAAAACTGAAACATGATTTATTGACACTCCTGTTGCGATTCGATGTTCTTGTGAAACGAACTCCTCCGGAAGTCTTGTCTATGTACGCGCAAGAACTTAATTCCTTTTTTGCAGCAGACCACGTATTGCTCAGAAGCTTATATGTCTTGATTCAATGTTATCAAACCGGCGTTTTTTATTACCGGACGGATAGATTGATTCGGCATTTTTTGCAACTGTTAATGGGTGAAAAAGGGCAACCAACTCTTCAAAATTGGAAATATTTATGCTTGTTGGTTAACGATCTTAAAGACTCATTGAGAGAACAAGAAAATAATATAACAAAGTTAATCACAAACTTTCCTGCTTTGGGAAAGGATTCTGAGTTTGTAAATAGCAACGATAATGCAGCGTTCTTTACCGATGATTCTACCGTATATCTGTTTACAAATCATCTGTTTATTCCTTTAGTATCTGTTTAACTTTTATACAAATTTACATGAATGGTTTTTCAGTTATAATGCCTACCTATAATCAATGCGCTTTCATCCGGAGAGCCATTTTGAGTCTGTTTTCCCAGACCTATCCGACCTGGGAACTGATTATTATCAATGATGGTTGTACGGATGATACAGAAATGTTCCTGTCTGATTTTCTACCGGATGAACGGATTGTGTGTATCAAGCATGAGAGCAACCAGGGACTTGGAAAAGCCTTGAATCGGGGATTAGCGCAAGCGAAGTATGAGCATATTGCCTATTTGCCTTCCGATGATTTTTATTATGAAAATCATTTGGAAGAAATGAAAAAGGCATTTGAAACATCGGCTGATGTAGTGCTGGTTTTTTCCGGTGTCAGGTATGAAAATAATGACTCCATGTTTCGGTTTCGCTATCAAAAAATAAAGACGAAAACCATTCGACAAGGATACTGCTTGCAATTGGTACAAGCGGCCCATAAAAAAACAACAGATCGCTGGGTGGAAAGAAGCGAATGGGTTTCTGAAGATTTGTTCAAAATGTTTTGGAATCAGTTAACCGGTAAAGGCATATTTTATCCCACCCGATCTATCACCTGTCATTGGACGAGTCATCTACACCAGCGGCATAAGATAATGGCGGAAAAATATGGCTTCGGTGGCATCAATTACTATAGGAGTTACTACCGGGTAAAAGAGCCTATTAAAATAAAAGTCAATCGCCTGAAATATATTGATGAGGAACAACTGTATGCGTACTGCAGGAAAGCCATCCCACCGGCAAAAGATTCCTTGAAAATTTTGTTGGTCGGAGAATTAGCCTACAATCCGGAACGAATCTACGCCTTCGAAGAACAGGGGCATCAATTGTATGGGCTGTGGATCAAACAGCCAAGATATACTTTTTCTACCGTAGGTTCCCTTCCTTTTGGGCATGTGGAAGATATTCCTTATGACGGCAATTGGAAACAAAAAGTAAAAAAAATCAAACCAGATATTATTTATGCCTTACTAAATGAATGTGCTATCCCTTTGGCGTACGAGGTGATGCGAGGCGTCCCAGAAATTCCTTTTGTATGGCACTTCAAGGAAGGACCTTCTGTTAGTATGAATAACGGGACATGGGAACAATTAGTGGAATTGTATAGCCGGGCAGATGGGAAAATTTACCTGAATCCCGACGTTAAAAATTGGTATGGACAATTTATCCATGACGCAGGGCTTTCTCATATTTTGGATGGAGATTTACCCAAAGGAAATTATTTTACGAATGATTTTTCTCCCCTACTTTCGGATACGGATGGAGCTATACACACGGTGATCACCGGAAGAATTGTTGGAATTACTCCCGAGGATATGGCAAGCATTGCCTCTCAAAACATTCATATTCACTTGTATTCCGAAAGTTATCATGATCGCCATAATCAAGAGAATAAAATCTTTCAATCGGTAGCGCCCCATCATTTTCATATTCATCCGAATTGTCCTTATATTCATTGGGTCAAGGAATTTTCTCGATATGATGCTGGGTGGTTACATCTTTTCAAAAGTGAGAATTACGGAGACTTGAAAAAAGCGACATGGGATGATTTGAATCTTCCAGCTCGAATCAATACCTTGGCAGCAGCAGGTCTGCCCATGATTCAATGGGATAACTCTCAACATCTCGTGGTAATGCAATCGCATATAAAAGAGTTGGATATTGGAATTTTTATGAAAAATTTTGCCTCATTGGGAGCGCAACTACAGAATAGAACTCGAATGCAGGAATTGAGAAATAATGTAAAACTACATCGAAAAAAATTCTGTTTCGATGATCATGTAACCAGTCTAATCGATTTTTTTCGGCAAGTGATTGAGAATAAAAAACTAAAAACTAAAAACTAAAAATAAGCCAGATATGAAGGATTTATTATTACAGAAAATAGCCAATACATTGTTACTTAATATTCAGAATATTGACAATCAAGGATTATTCAATGGTAAAATGGGAATCGTCATTTTTCTTTACCATTATACACAATACAGTGGTATTACCGTCTATTCTGATGTCGCCGATGATTTAATAGATGAGATAAGCGATTCATTAAGTTCTGACGGACCTGTGGATTTCGAAACTGGTTTGACCGGTATAGGCTGGGGATTTCAATATCTGTTGGATAATAAATTCGTGAAGGGAGATGCTGATAATATTCTATCTGAGGTAGATGAGTGTATTTTTAATAATATCAGCAAAGAAAATGTTTTTTCTTTACTTTCATCAAATCTTCATTTGTTTGGGCATGGATTGTACTTTCTTTCTCGGGAGAAGAATCGAATATTAAGCCGAGAAAAAACAAAGATATTAAAGATAATGTTGAATGGCATTGATAAACTATTAAAGCACGATAGTGCTCATTTATCTGCAAGTTTTTATCATTCGGTTTTGTACTTTATTCAATCTTTAACATATGAAAAACAGATAAAACGGAATATAGAGAGGAAGGTGTGTGAAAAAATTTCTTCTATTGAACTAACTCATACGAGAGAAGCGCATACATCATTGGAAGACTATTCACAATTGCTTTGGCAAAATATACTGTATTCCAGTGCTAAAACTTATATTAAAGAAAAAAAAATAAACTTAATAGAATTTATGACGAATGAAAAATTTGAAGATATTGAAAAACTGAGTGTCGTGGGATTGAATTTAATGCCTAAATTTTCATTTAATGAATTTCATGGAGTACAATGAGCTGATTCACGATTTCTTTCAACTGGAGTGTAAACTATTTATGAAGATGGATAGTTATCGTTTAATAGAACAAAAATGTAATAAAAAATGTCTCAATTCGGACGAAAGACAACGGTTAAATTTAGACATTCATTATGTTTTTACACGGCTGATTAAGACGATTAAAGAGACTTGTCCGAATTTGACAGGTGAAGATGTTATATTTTGCTGTTTAGTGAAATTAGGTTTAGAAACCTTGGTGATTGGTCGTTGTATGGGGAGTGTTAGCAAACAAACAATAAATCAACGAAAATATCGCATCAAAAAGAAAATGAAGGAAACAAAATGTGATTTTCTATTTGACATGATCTTTCATTAGTGTCCACTAAAAAACGAAAATAGTTCTTTTGAAATAGTTGATAATCTATAAGTTACGAGTACCTTTTGTGCGTGACGATTTGAATTGAGAACTTTGCTTGACATAAACCCACAAGCAATGAATTACGGCAAATATGTTTTTGCACAAATCATAGAGTTCTTACCACAGCGTATTTTCGATGGCATCGCAGAAAAGTATGAAGGTAATAAATATGTAAAACACTTCACTTGTTGGAATCAACTTCTCGTGATGATTTTCGGGCAACTTACTACCGGAGATTCTCTTCGAGATATAATTGTAGCTATTGAAGCGCACAGCAGGAAAAGCTATCATTTGGGATTCGGAAAGAATGTAGCACGTAGTAATTTGTCAAAAGCCAATGAAAGGCGTGAAAGTAGAATCTTCGGGGAATTTTGCATATTACCTCATTGGTGTAGCTCAAAAAAATTTACCAATGATGATTTTGAGATAAAAAGCAAAATTTATGCCTTCGATCCTTCCTCCATTGATTTATATTTATCTGTATTCTGGTAGGCAAAGTTCAGAAAAACCAAAGCAGGGGATAAAACTCCATACTTTTTCCGATATTGTTACTCAAATACCTGTTTTTTCACATTACGGAAGCAATAGTCAATGTATTCTTTAAAAGGATAGAACAGCACCTGAAAATCAATTTTTTTGGGGAACAACTGAAAATGCTGGTAGAATCCAAATATACATACTCGGCAATAATTTCTTATTGTTTGGTGACCATTGTCGGGCATGACCTGAAAATTGACCGCTCAACGTATGAAATTTTACAAGTTTTAGGAATTTCACTATTAGACAAGACGCCTGTAAAAGAACTGTTTAACAAAATAGATAGTCAACATTTCAAAGAGAAAAATTATAAACAGCTGTCAATCAGCTTTTTTAAGTGGACAATAATGGGATAAATTACCAAATAAAAACCAGTTTAATTTGCTGTATTCCTCTGTTGGTCTGTTGAGCGTTCGATTCGGTTAAAGGTGAATTGTTTGCTGCTGAAGTATTTGAAAATTTGGAAGATGAAAACTTGGCAAAACCAATCAATTTTTTCAACTCAATTTTATTCAATGTTTTTGTCAGAATATTCTTACCTTATGGCTGCTTAAATTGTATTAAAACGACTTTTATATCCTGCGATTCGGATATATATGAGCGTATATAAGAAAAAAATCGAACTATTTGATTAAATTGTTATTAATCATTATGTAAACTGTTGATTTTTTGCGTGATAACAAATGATTTTGTTATTAAATAATAATAAACTATCGACTGTTATATGTTATCTTTATCAAAAGTTTATTTTTATGGAGTTCATTATAATAATAGTTCGTTCAAAATACTAATAAACAACTGATTAATAGTAAAATAAATCGCAAATCATCTGGAAAGAACCGAAAGAAACCGTACATTTAAAGCAATGACTACCAATCGAATGCTTGCGATATGACCCCTGCGATTTATGTTCAACATTCAGAGATAGTTATTAATGCACTAACAAATGTTATAACTTTTACTTAAAAAACCATATTACATCATTTGTTGCGAAAATATTAGAAAAAAATGAATACAAATTCAAATGATATGCAAGTCATTGAGAACATCTATCAAGAATTGATGATTTCTGAATTCTCTAGAAATATAGGATTGCATGGTGGGACATCCGGTATTGCGCTGTTTCTTGCTTATTACGACCGTATCATTCATAAAAAAAACGATGTCAACCCCAAAATTATGGATATATTGGAGTATAATATCAAATGTATTGATTCTGGGTATCGGATACATACTATCTGTAATGGAATTAGTGGTTTTGGATGGCTTTGCGAGCATTTGAGAAAACTTGGGATATTGAGAAGAGAGGAAATAGAGTTTTTGGATGAAATTGATTCCTATCTATATAAGATGATGATAGTTGACATTCAACAGGGAAACTATGATTTTCTACACGGTGCACTCGGCGTAGCTACTTATTTTCTTTCTCGCTTTGATAAAAAAGATATCTCCATATGTTTGGAAAAATTGCTTGATGAACTTGAGAAAAACGAAATCCCCTGCGAGAATGGAGCTGTAAAATGGATGTCGGTACTGAATGAAGAAACAGGGGAAAAAGGATATAACATTAGCTTATCACATGGCATGTCGAGTATTGCCGCATTTTTAATTCAACTTCATAAATTGAATTTTAATACGGAAAGAGTCGATAAATTACTTAACAGAATAATCATGTATATTCTTGACCAGATTACTTATAAGGAAGGCAGTATATCATACTTTCCATCGTATTCAAAAGAAAATAATTCAGAAAATCATTACAGCAGGTTAGGTTGGTGCTATGGCGATTTAGGTATTGCTCATATACTATGGCAAGCAGCTATTATTATAAAAAACAAGGAATTAGAAATTATTGCAATACGGATATTACACCACAACGCTAATCGACGCGATTTACAAATAAATGCCATTAATGATGCCGGGCTGTGCCATGGTAGTAGTGGGGTAGCTCATATCTATTGGAATTTGTTTTTACATACAGGACTGCAACAATTTAGAGCAACGACAGATTATTGGTTCCAAATTACTATGCAAATGGCTAAATATGTTGACGGATTAGCTGGATTTAAGACTTGGAGAAGAGAAGATATCGGAGGTCCTAAAAACTCAACCACTCTTCTTGATGGCATTTCAGGTATAGGTTTATTTTTACTAACCCATTTGGAATGCAGCGAAGTAGCTTGGGATGAATGTTTAATGTTATCTTAAAAATTATAATTTATGTATTTTTATTATTTATTAATTAAATTATATTACAATGGAAAAGAGAAAATTGAAAAAATTAATGCTAAAAAAGGAAACAATATCAAATCTTTCCAAGTTTGAACAAGGTGTGATCATGGGTGGTGAGGTCTCTAAATATTATATAGACTGCGTTGTGTCATTATTTGCCTGGACTCTCTGCGATACAGAAGGTTGTAACTCATGTACATGTCCTCCTCCAAAGGATACAAGACTTGATACTGATTGCTATAGTATGGATACTTGTCCTGAATCCAAAGTCGGCAATTCATGTGAGACTTGTGGTTAAAAAAATGTCAGATATCACTAAATTTGAGTAAAATTAGATTGAGTGTGAAGCAATATTTATCGATAGTGAGGTCATATTAAAACAACAATTCCAGTTATGGAGTTTTCTGTAATCAGAATGTTAATGTATTTGGTGTTTCATATCCAACAAAGAGGTATTATAAGTATATCCTCAAAATTAGTTTATATTATTTTGCTGTAAATTTTGTTTGATACTTTAATATTATATACAATAAAGGATTATATAACTGAAATTCAATGATTTTTGGATTACTTCGTCCCTTGCAATGATGTATCTCACAAGCGTAGCGTATCATTGCGAGCAATAGCAAAGCAATGTGGAGAAATACTGTAAATCAATCTTGTATGTTGTATGTGATGAATGCAAGTTCTTTTATAAATAAAAATAGTATAAAGTTATCTAGCCGATGTACTTAATGAAAAATAGCTACAAAGATTGAAACATGAGAGCACATGTATCAAATTTTAATTTCCTTGTCTGCTGTTTGTATTATTGTAATAACCGCAGATTTGTTTTTTATGAATGCTTTTTAATTTTGTCTTTTTGAATCTGATTTAACTACTTATCTCCTTCGGTCAAGTAAGAAATAATTTTGTACATTTGCTGGATAAATATAATAAATATAGAAGAAGTATATCCGAAAGATCTTCATGAGTTCCTTGCCCAATTCGAGGGTAAAGACGCTTGTAGGCAATATTTATTCGATATACAATGATTTCTCACGGTTATGTTTATCCGAAGTAGTACTGAAGCTAAGTGTATAATACATTGCAGTGCTTGCGGACACCAAAGTTTTTTGACAATTAGGAACAATATTTCACTGAACTTGAAATCCTTTGTTAGTGTGATTTCTCATTATGTGGTGGGTTATTGTTCAAGAAACAGCTGTAACTGTAAGCAATATGATGGATTTATGGGTTTTTGGCTCTTATGAAACGGTTTGTTGTTAGTTGTAGAAATTACGCTGTACTATGGTACTGGTAGTCAGAGACAAATTAACAGGATTGTGTAGGTTGATGAGAAATATATTGAAGGAATGGGAGTCAACAAAGGCAAACAAGGCGGAGGAGCAGAAACAAAAATGCTGGTAATTGTCAATACTGAAAGTATGGGAAACAAATTGGTAGAATTCGTTTTCAGTGTATAGATGAAGTAAGCGCAGATAATTAATCCCGTTTACAGAAGACAATATAAATGAAGGAAATACAGTTGTTACAAATGGGTAGAGCGAGCGGTTACAAACCATTGCAACAGATGACTGAATTTAAACATCAAGTAAAGAATATTTCAGGTGCTAGGAATGAGCTTACGAACTTTTATCGCACGTTCATTTGGTTGTTTCTTTGTTAAAAGATGGATAAAAGGGACTCCTCAAGGTAAAGTATTTCCAAAATATCTGCCGTATTATTTAGATGAATTTACTTTTAGATTCAATAAGAATTTGTCAATATAGCAAGGAAAGTAATTTTACAGATTAGTTCAACAGTTCATTGATGCAGGTGTTGTCAGTCGTGATGATGTTGCAAAAAAATAACTTGGCTGAAAAGGCTAAAAGTGGCTTGAATTGTTAATCTATTGCTCATTATGAGTGATTTATATATTATATTTGCGTATGAAACAGTTTATAATTACTATTACACTACTGCTGATTTTTCATCCATTTTGCCATTCTGAAAATGATGATGTCCCCAAATCCTATTTTGTAAAACCTATAGTTGCTGTCTGTGACTATCCGTTCAATGACACTACTAAATGGGCTGTTACTTGTCGTGTGTGGGGACTTTTGAAGTATTTCCATCCAAATGTAACCGCCGGCAAATTGGACTGGGACAAAGTCTTAATAGACAGATTAGTTAAAATTAATGAAGCTGAAACATCCGAAAAGGTCAATGCCGAGCTGATGCAGATGATACGGATTGCGGGAAAATTTGAATATCTAAAAGACCATACATGGAATGACTCCCTGAATATGAATGTAAATCTTTGCTGGTTGGATCATTCATTTGTTAATGATACCATTAGGCAGGCACTTAGAGAAATAGCATGCTTGGCTACCTTGAGACCTTCGTATTATCTTAAAATGGGAGAAAGATCGAAAGCTCCTATTCCTAATGAAAAAGATTATGACAAAGATGTGATCGGTCTATATGAATACCGATTGTTGTCTCTATTTAGATACTGGAATGTGATTTACTATTTTTTTCCTTATAAATACCTGATGGATCAATCATGGGATGTAACGTTGTCGGTATTTATTCCTCAATTCTTGACAGCTTTCGATGTCTCATCCTATCATAAAGCTGTACAACAATTGGTAACACGATTGAATGACGGGCATGGTTATTCAACAATAAGTCCAATTTATGACCCATTCAAATTTCAATGCATAACATTAATTGACTCATCGACAGTTATCAGAAACCCTCCTAAAGGAAGTTTGCTGGAAAGAGGAGATATTATTTTGAGTATAGACGAAAAAAATATCAAATCATTAAGAGACAGTATTTCGCCTTTGATCCCTTCATCCAACAGCCGTTTTACTGATAATGCCGTAAACGGTTACATCTATATATCTATTATGAATGGCTGTGTATTGACTGTAATGAGGAACCAACAAGAGATAACCCTATGCGAACATCCAAAACAAAGACCCACTGAGTCCCCTCTTCCTCGTTATCCTATTTCACCGGATAACTATTACATAAATTTGGACAAATTACACGCGATAGATATTCCTAATATGATTGATAGTTTGAAGAATTACAGAGGAGTTGTTTTTGATTTGAGAAATTATCCGATAAAATTCACCCACTGGGAGCTTTTACGTCATTTGATTAAAACGCAAGAATATAGTTATGCTTTAGCAACCTATGTTGACTGGGCTCATTTAGGTGCATTTTACGAGAGTGAATGTATAACAAAATGTTCAGATGAACTATGGCAAGAATGTAGCAAATATACTGGTAAGATAGCTGTGTTAATCAATGAAGCAACTATGAGTGCAGCAGAAACATTGGCTATGGATTTCAGAACACTCGGAATTACGTTAGTTGGTACCCCAACGGCGGGAGCAAATGGGAATGTAACTCGTTTTTCCTTACCGGGAGACATTAATGTTTGTTACTCTGGTTTAGGATTTTATTTCCCAAACGGAGAACAAACCCAGCGAAAAGGAGTTATCCCCGACATTGAAGTGTATCCCACAATGGACGATATTATGGCCGGCAGAGATGAAGTGTTTGAAGCAGCCATTACCTACCTCAACTCAAATTGATTGGATATGAGAAAAATAATGTCTTACAAACCTTTTGAGTATTTTGTATTCCGGACTCCGTTATTTCCTTTTAATTATCTTCTAAAGGAAGAAGAATTGATCAATAATAAGGTTTTTGCGGAAACGTTACTTATTGCTTCACCCGATTTGAGCGAAAGTATGGACAAAGATGAAGACAGAGTGCAATTTTCCACATACCGTTATTATCAACGTGCTTGCACCCGCCCTACACCATTTGGACTTTTCGCTGGATGTTCTATCGGAACAGTCGGAGAGCACACAGATATAAAGCTGTCAGAACAGAAAGAATATAAACGTGTCACGCGATTGGATATGAACTATATCTGTGCGTTGATCCAACAGATTGAGCGAGATAGAAATATACGCAGACAGTTGAATTATTATCCCAACAGTAGCATATATACTGTGGGTTGCCATCTTCGTTATATTGAATATCATTACCGAAAAATGCGCCGGATACACCAAATTAAACAAGTGGAAAATTCGGAATACCTGCGACGGATATTGGATATTACGAGAACAGGTGCTCTATTTGCTGAATTGGAAGCTGTACTAATTGACGATGACATAACAGAACAAGAGGCTGCTGAATTTATCCATGAATTGATTGATGCACAAATATTGGTCAGCGAATTGGAACCGGCAGTGACCAATGTAAAACCATTAACCGCATTAATTGAGAAATTAAACGAATTGTCAATTGCTGACGAACAAATTACAGGTATTTTGTCCGAAATTGAAATGCAACTCTCCAATATTGATTCGCAATCCATAGGCAACACTAATACAATTTACCCAATTATTATCAAAAATATTGAAAAAATAAAGGTAGCGGCAGAAATCAAATATCTGTTTCAAACAGATTTATTCAAACCGGTACAACATGCAACCGTAAGCCGACATTTGATACAAGACATACAACAGGTGTTGATATTTCTTAGCAGAATAACCCCACTTTCTACTGGAAAAAATAATCTTTCACAGTTCAAAGAAAACTTTGTCAAACGATACGAAGAACGTGAAATGCCTTTACTGTTTGTATTAGATAATGAATTGGGAATCGGATATGCAGGCAATACGTCTGGTGATATTAGTCCTTTAGTGGATGATTTGGAAATACTACGTGGATATTCATCATCCAATGTTTTTCGATCACCTATACAATCTGTTCTGATGCAAAAACATCAACAATTTTCTCAAAAAGTCATCGAATTGACCGATGAAGATGTGAATGGTATTGAACCTTTTTGGGATGATTTACCTCCTACTTTTTCAGTGATGTGTCAAATATTGCAGGACGATGATCAACAGCGTTCCATTTATATTAAAATGGTAGGAGGTTGTAGCGCAACTAACCTGCTGGGACGTTTTTGTCATTTAGACGAACAAATTTTTAATCACACGCTTACTATCACTGAAAAAGAAGTACAAATAAATCCTGGAGTAATATTTGCAGAAATAGTACATTTACCCGAATCACGAACTGGAAATATCTTGCTCCGTCCAATTCTTCGTCCGTATGAAATCCCCTATCTTTCAAAATCAGGTGTTCCCAAAGAATTTGAACTTGTTCCATATGATCTGTATATTTCTGTGAAAAACAACCGCATTGTACTACGTTCCAAACGATTAAATAAGGAAATTGTTCCACGAATGAGCACAGCGCACAATTATAGCGGAATAACATCTATGCCGGTATATCATTTTCTGTGCGATCTGCAGCATCAGAACGGACGCGCAGGACTGTGGTTTCGCTGGGATGAAGCCGTCCAACAGCTTGATTACCTGCCAAGAATAATATACAAAAACTGTATATTGTCAAAAGCAAACTGGAAAGTGAGAGGAAAAGATGTAGAGCCTTTTGCAGGAATAAAAGAAAATGACGAGCTCCGGCAAAAAGTGAAAGAATGGCAGGAATATAGGAATATTCCTAACAAAGTTCTACTTGTCGATGGCGATAATGAATTGTATATTGATATGAACAATCTGTCAAGCATTCGAGCTTGGTTGTCAGTAGTAAAAAAACGTCCTTCATTTCAATTAGAAGAGTTTATTTTCGATCCGGAAACAGCTGTTGTTCATGGCCCTAATGGTGTTTTTACCAATGAGTTTATTTTTTCTTTTTATAGGGAATCTATGACGAAAAAAGAATAATTATTATGGAATACCAAACATTTATACCTGGTAGCGAATGGGTTTATTTTAAATTGTATACAGGCACAAAAACTGCCGATACAATCCTAAAAAACGAATTGTATGAATATATCAAAGAAATGTTAGAAAATAGCATTATTGACAAATACTTCTTTATTCGTTATGCTGACCCAGATTTTCATATACGATTACGACTTCATCTAAAAAAAACAAAAGAGTTTACTTATATTTTTAATCGCTTTTTTGAATATTTTCTTCCAATTGTCAACACTGATCTTGTATGGAACATACAGTGCGATACCTATAAAAGAGAGTTAGAGCGGTATGGAAAAAACTTGATTGAAGAAGCAGAATCTGTCTTTCATGCAGACAGTGAATGTATTTTATCCATTATAAAAAATCTGAATGATAATGAAAATTATCGTTGGATGATTGCGTTAAAATTAATTGATGAACTATTATCTGATTTTGGTTTGAGTATAGAAGAAAAACAAAAACTGATGGAAAATGTAAGTAAATCATATAAAATTGAATTTGGATTTAATGAATTTAATTCCAAACAATTTAATGCTAAATTCAGAGAAAATAAAAAGATAGTTGAGTCCGTATTGAACAACTCTTTCCGAGAAAAAGAATTTATTTCATTATATCAGCCTATTAAAAAACGGACCAAAAAATTAACACCTATTATTGAACAAATCAAAATAAAATCTCCTCAAATTATTGAATTAAATATATTATTACAGGGTTATATTCACATGATGCTTAACAGACTTTTTCGTTCGAAAAATCGAATGCATGAGTTGGTTTTATACGATTTTATACGCCGGTATTATATCAGTGAAATAGCGAAACGAAAATATCATCAAAAATAATGTGTAAAATATTCCCTCATTATCAACAATTAGACAAGATGGACTGCGGTCCTACCTGCCTTCGTATGATTGCCAAGTACTACGGTCGCAGTTACACCCTGCAAACTCTGAAGGAAAAGTCTTTCATCACCCGCGAAGGAGTGAGTATGTTGGGAATAAGCGATGCCGCTGAAAGCATCGGCATGCACACGCAGGGGGTAAGAGTTACATTGGAGCAATTGCTGAAAGACACACCATTACCCTGTATTCTGCATTGGAATCAGAATCATTTTGTAGTTTGTTATGGTATTAAACGGAAACGCCATGGACTGCTTCGTTCTACTCGTAGTGACGATTATAAGATTCAAATTGCTGACCCCACCGGACAGAAATACGTAATGAACAGCGAAGAATTTTGCCATTGCTGGCTTAGTTCCAAAAAAGCAGAGAAAGACACCGGAACTGCCCTGTTGTTACAACCAACACCTGACTTTTATACCTACGAAGACGATAAAGCCAAACAGGAAAAAAACCTGAGTTATTATTTCCGTTATCTGCTACCCTACAAATCACAATATGCTCAAATCATTGTCGGAATGATTATCGGCATGGTGCTGTCATTGATTGCGCCTTTTCTCACACAAGCTGTTGTTGATCAGGGAATCGGTAATAATAATCTACCGTTTATCACCTTGATTTTGATTGCACAATTGGTCTTGTCTATTACTCAAATGGGCATGAGTTTTATCCGGAGCTGGATCATCTTGCACACCAATACCCGGATCAGCATCTCCCTGATTTCCGATTTTTTTGCTAAGCTGATGAAACTGCCCATCCGTTTCTTCGATGCCAGGAATGTCGGCGATATTATGCAGCGTATCGGCGATCACGGGCGCATCCAGGATTTTATGTCGGGAACCACTCTTACCACCTTGTTTTCTTTTGTCAACTTTTTTGTTTTTGCCGGTATTATGGCTTACTATAATATGACCATATTACTTGTCTTCTTAATCGGAAATACTTTATATGTAGCCTGGATTTTATCGTTTATGCGTTACCGGAAAAAATTAGACCAGAAACGTTTCACTCAATCTGCAGCCAATCAAAGCAATACCATACAGATCATTACCGGCATGCAGGAAATAAAGCTGAATAACTGCGAAAAACAACAACGTTGGAAATGGGAGAGGATACGGGTAAAATTGTTCAAGATAAGCGTTCAAGGAATGGCGTTAGGACAATACCAGCAAATTGGTTCTATCTTCTTTAACCAAACTACCAGCCTGCTTATTTCTTTCCTCTCGGCAAAAGCGGTGGTGGAGGGGAATATTACATTGGGAATGATGATGTCGATCAGTTACATTATCGGGCAGTTGTCAGGTCCCATTGGCCAGGTGATCGGTTTTTCCCAATCGCTTCAGGATGCGAAAATCAGTCTCGAACGCTTGAATGAAGTGCATAACAGGGAAGATGAAGAACTCAATATTGAAAACAAAATCAATCAATTACCAGACAACCGGACGATTCAAATGGAAGATGTTTGTTTCAACTACGATGGAGCAGAACGTGATTATGTGCTTGAAAACCTGAACCTGGAAATTCCGGAGAACAAGGTAACAGCCATTGTAGGTGGTAGTGGCAGCGGAAAAACAACTATCATCAAATTATTATTGGGTTTTTACCCACCGATCAAAGGAAAAATTACGGTGGGCGGGATACCATTAAACGAAATCAACCCGCACCTGTGGCGACAGCAGTGTGGCGCAGTCATGCAGGATGGATTCATTTTTTCGGATACTATCGCCAATAATATAGCCGCCGGCGAAGAGGAAATAGATAAAAAGCGTTTACTCTTCGCTGTAAAAACGGCAAACATTCAAAGATTTATCGAATCGCGACCCTTGAAATACAATTCCAAAATCGGAATGGAAGGTAATGGAGTGAGTCAGGGACAACGGCAACGCCTGCTCATCGCTCGTGCCGTATATAAAAATCCTGATTTTCTGTTTTTCGACGAGGCGACTAACGCATTAGATGCCAACAACGAAAAAGCAATCATGGACAAGCTACAGGAATTTTACAAGGGAAAAACAGTGGTAGTGGTGGCGCATCGATTAAGTACAGTCCAGCATGCAGATAAAATCATCGTACTCAAAAAAGGAAAAGTGATAGAGGAAGGGACACACAAGGAGTTGGTAGAAAAAAAGGAGGCGTATTATACTTTGGTAAAGAATCAATTGGAGTTGGGTGTCTGAACCATGATAAAAGAAGAAGAAAAAATAGAATTACGCAGCGAGGAATTTCAGGAAATACTGGGTGCTGTTCCACATTGGATTCTCCGGTGGGGAATTACCGTATTGGCTTTTGTTATTATTATTTTACTGATCGGCAGCGCCATTATCAAATACCCTGATGTGCTTTCGTCGCAGGTGGAGTTGACAGGTTCGATGCCTCCTGCGTCTGTTGTTTCCCGTACTTCGGGAAAACTCAGGGAATTATATGTGAAGGATAACCAAACAGTAAAAGACGGCGAATACTTAGCCGTTATCGACAACCCGGCAAACACGGAAGATATTTTGTTTTTGAAAAACTATTTAGATAGTTTGGCCCTCTTTAAGCCTACCAAAGGGGGAGAACAGCTCCTCCCCTTCGAGGAGTTAGGGAAGGACTTATCCTTCAGAGGGATTAAGGGTGGTTTGCAGGTAGGTTCCCTGCAATCGCTCTATGCCTCGCTTCATGCCGTCCTTTTCGATTATATGGAATACAAAAGGCTCTCATACTATCCGCAAAAAACAGTGCTCGCCGAAGAACGGATTGTCCGGTACGAAGAGCAGTATGCAATCCTGCAAAACCAGCAACGGCTTACAGAAGAACAATTTACCCTGGTTCAAAGTCAGTTTCGCCGCGATTCGTCAATGTTCATACGCGGAGGGATATCCGTCAAGGAGCTGGAAAATTCCAAAAGTGTTTACCTGCAATCCCTGATGTCGATAGAAAATATGCGTTCGACACTGGGTAATATGCGGATTCAGATAGCACAGTTGAAGGAATCCCTGTTCGATATGCATCAACAGGATACGGAAAAAGGCAATGATCTGCGGTCCCGGATTCGCTCATTGACCACCCAACTGGAAGCGGAAATCCAATCCTGGGAGTTGAATTATGTATTACAGTCGCCGGTCGTCGGAACAATTACCTTTACCGGCTACTGGGTAGAGAATCAAAACGTACAGGCGGGCGCAACTGTATTTACTGTTGTGCCAGGCGGTTCCTATGAAATTGTAGGTAAAGCCATGCTTCCCATTGCCCGTTCGGGTAAAGTAGAAATTGGGCAGAAAGTCAACATCCGGCTACAAAATTTCCCCGAAAACGAATACGGTGTCCTTCGAGGAATAGTGAGCAACATATCATTAGTTCCGGCTCAAACCGGCGAAATGGCTTATTATATGGTAGAAATTAACTTGCCGGACAGGCTGTTGACCACCTACAAGAAAGAATTGCCCTGGCTGCCGAATATGCAGGGACAAGCCGATATTATCACGGAAGATATTTCACTGTTGGAACGCTTTATTTTACCGATAAAAAAGATACTGACAGAAAGTATATGAAACAATACGATTATCTCATCGTTGGCGCCGGACTTTACGGCTCTGCTTATGCATACATTGCCAGGCAGCAGGGAAAGAAATGTTTGGTGATAGAGAAACGTCCTCATTTGGGCGGAAACCTCTATTGTGAAACGATGGAAGGAATCAACATTCATAAATATGGAGCGCATATTTTTCATACCTCCAATCAACAAGTGTGGGATTTTGTCAATTCATTTGTTGAATTTAACCGTTTTACCAATTCTCCTTTAGCCCATTATAAAGGAAAATTGTATAACCTGCCATTCAATATGAATACTTTTTACGCCCTTTGGGGCATAAAAACACCGGAAGAAGCCCAGGCGAAAATAGAAGAACAGCGAAAAGAAGCCGGTATAACCCAACCCTGCAATTTGGAAGAACAAGCTATTTCAATGGTTGGAAAAGACATTTACGAAATTTTGATTAAGGGATATACGGAAAAACAATGGGGACGAAAATGTACCGAATTACCGGCATTTATTATTAAACGCCTGCCCATACGGTTCACATTTGACAATAACTATTTTAACGATGTATATCAGGGAATCCCTGTCGGAGGTTACAATCAATTGATAAACGAATTATTAGCTGGTATAGAAACAAGATGTAATACGGATTTTTTTGCTGACAGGGAATATTTTGAACGACTTGCCGATACAATCGTTTTCACCGGAAAGATAGATGAATATTACAATTATCGGTTTGGTAAATTAGATTACCGTACGCTCCGTTTTGAGACAGAATTGTTGGATTGTGAAAATTTCCAGGGCAATGCGGTTGTCAACTATACGGAACGGGAGATCCCCTATACCCGTATCATAGAACATAAGCATTTCGAATTCGGGACACAAGCTAAAACGGTTATTTCAAGAGAATTCCCGGCGGAGTGGCAAGAAGATCATGAGCCGTTTTATCCGGTGAATGATGAACGAAACAATATATTATATCTACAGTATAAAAAACTGACAGATAAGGAACTCAATGTTATTTTTGGCGGCAGATTAGCCGAGTACAAGTATTATGATATGGATAAAATTATAGAGCAAGTATTGTTTAAATCAGGAAAACTTTTTTAGATCGATGTTTTAGAACACGAAAAACACAAAACTTTACCACCTGCCTGAAAACCGGCAAGTCCAATCGAATAGGATAATAACACACATAACAGGGCATTGCCCTATCCTGTTGCTACAAGCAAAAGGCTTCGGATATCGTTAATAAATGGCTGATGAGCTCAAATTTCATCCTTCAATTCTCAATTTTCAATTTTAAATCCCCATACCACTCCAAAGCAACCTTCCCCAACCGTTCCGCAACATCCTCGTTATCCTTCTTCACGTCTGTAGTTTCGTGTAAATCTCTTTTCAGATTGAAAAGCATCATATCCGATCCGTCTTCATTCACTAATAGTTTCCAGTCGCCTTCCCTGACAGCGATTCCCGGGCTGATTGCCTCATTCCCTTTCTTGTCCCTCGGGCTTTTGAAAGCCCAGATAACCGGTTGGGTCCGTTTTTTCGGATGTCCCCATAAAGCGGCACTCATATCTTCCCCGCTACCCCGGTAAGTTTCCGGCAGGGAGACTCCGGCCATCCGGCAAAGACTGGGCAGGAGATCGGTTGCGGTAATCACGGAAGTTTCATCGATTTTTCCCTGAGGGATATTGACTCCGGCATTCCAAGCGATAAACGGCATACGGATGCCTCCTTCAAAAAGCGAACCTTTCTGTCCCCTTAAACCGGCAGCCCGGCTCCCCCGGAAACTGGGAGAAGGACCGTTATCGCTGGTAAAGATCACAATTGTATTTTCTGCGATACCCAATTCCCGGAGCCCGTCCATCAAACGCCCGATCTGCACATCGAATTCCCTGAGTACCGTTTTGAAATTTTTCTCCTCTTTCTCTCCTTTTGGAGCCAGTTTCAGTTCGTCTATACTTCCGATCCAGGGAGTATGTACATCGTCCGGCCAAAGATTGACAAAACAGGGCTGTCCCTGGTTACGTTTCAGAAAATCCAGGGTTTTGTCCACGAAATAGGCGGTCCGGTTCCAGCGTTGTATCGAATCTTTTTCCGACCAGATCCAATCGGTAGCTGTGAGTAAAGGATCGGGATCCGGACTTTCCCAGGTACTGTTATATTCATCATATCCATAGTCAGTAATGGAAGGTGCATTATCCACATCCCGTCCACCGCCTAAATGCCATTTACCGAAATGCCCGGTCTTATATCCGGCAGTTTGCAGGATACGGGGCAGGGTCGGTGCCGACGACACGAGAAAATCAGCCTGGTTAGCCTCCCGGTTTCCTTTCCTGGATTGCAGATAAGTGCGGATATTCCACTGATACGGGTAAATACCTGTAAGCAGGCCTGCACGTGATGGCGAACTGATAGGAGCCGCACTGTAATACTGGGTGAATTTGACACCTTCTTCCGCCAAACGATCGATATGCGGGGTAGACACGAAATTACCGCCGTATGTACTGATATCACTGTATCCCATATCATCGGTCAGAATGATAATGATATTAGGCTGCCCGGCCGGATTTTTCTTTTCAACAGCATGCTGAGAGTAGACTGTGGGAGCGATTGTGGCTCCGGCGGCTAAGAGGGAGTAGAATTTTATCGGATAATTCATGATAATTGAAAATTAAAAATGATTTTTTGAAGATTTTGCTTTTTTATGAAGATGGGACGAAGATAGTATAAGGATCAGGAGATTTATCGTACTATTGTTCACAAACATAGCATCATTGTTCATTTTTTTTATTTTTGCACAATGATGCTTGAATTAAGAAAAATAATGCTGCAAATTATCGGTATTTTTACCGTATCTTCGTATGGTTAAATTATTTACAAATAATCATTCAACAGCTAAGTCCATTACAAAGCATGAAAAATAATTTTTTGAAAACAGTTTCCTGGGCTTTACCCCTGATACCTTTAGCAAACGCTGCAGCCGATAAGCCCAATATTGTTGTAATTATTGCCGACGACCTGGCATCTAACGAGATCGGATGTTATGGCGGAAAAAATGTAGCGACTCCCCATATAGACAGAATTGCCCGCGAAGGCATGCTTTTTACGAATAACTATGCATCCTGCACCATGAGTGTCCCCATCCGGGCCTCCATGTATACCGGATTATATCCTGCAAGACACGGTTCTTATCAAAATCATAAAAGTTCGTATCCCAATATTAAAAGTATTACCCATTATATGCCGGAAGCCGGTTACAGGGTAGGACGGACCGGCAAACGCCACACACAACCCCGTTCGGTTTACCGGTTCGAGGAAATACCCGGGTTTGAAACCGATTGTGTATACCCGTCGGCCACTTATACCACTTGTGGTATCAAAGAATTCATGACCCGGAACAACGATCCTTATTGCCTGTTCGTATGCAGTACGAATCCCCATGTACCCTGGACGGAAGGCGACCGGAGTAAAATAGATCCCGACAAGCTGACACTTCCTCCCAACTCTGTAGACAACAGGGAAACCCGGGAATTATACCGGAATTTCCTGGCGGAAATAGGCGCCCTGGACGATGAAGTCGGCGCTGTATTGCAGGCATTGGAAGAAACCAAACAATTAGACAATACCCTGGTGATGTTCCTCGGAGAACAGGGACCCCAGTTTCCCGGAGGAAAATGGACCTGCTGGTATTACGGACAACACAGCGCATTGACTGTACGTTATCCCAAAAATATCAAAGCGGGCTCTGTTTCGGATGCCATCGTACAATACGAAGACATCCTGCCCACACTGATAGAATTCGCAGGAGGGAAACCGATCGAAGGAATCGACGGGAAAAGTTACCTGCAGGTGTTGTATGGAAAGAAAAAAGAACATCGCGAATGGTCGTATGGAATCCATAACAATATCCCGGAAGGAACCGCTTACCCGATCAGGAGCATCCAGGATAAACGGTATAAACTGATTGTCAACCTTACTCCCGAAGCCAAATATTTCGAAAAACACATGATGAATATCAATGACCGGGAACAGGTTTGGGCCTGTTGGTTGGAAAGTGCGGAAAAAGATCCTGCCGCCAAGGCACTGGTCGACCGCTTTGAAAAACGCCCACCCATGGAGTTTTATGATCTGAAAAACGATCCCTGGGAACTGAAAAACCTGGTCAACGACAAACAATACGCCTCCAGGATAGCTACCATGGAAGCCGAGTTGAAACAGTGGATGAAACAACAAGGCGACAAAGGCACAGCAATGGATGTGAATTTTTAAGGACTGAATACTATTACTTACAACTTATTATCATGAAACTGAAAGAAACATTGCTCTTAGGAGCCGGACTGGCTGCCGCCTGTACCTGCACCGCCGGGAAGAATAACGCACAGATGCAGAAGAAAAAGCAGACACCGAACATTCTGCTGTTCATTGCCGACGATTGTACCTATCACGATATTGCCTGCTATGGAGGCAAAAACTCCAAAACACCGAATATCGACCGTTTTGCAACCGAAGGGATGCTTTTCAACCGGGCCTTCCAGGCAGCCCCCATGAGCGCCCCTACCCGGTCTAATCTATACACAGGTATTTATCCGGTAAAAAGCGGAGCCTATCCCAATCATTGTAAAACCAACCCGGGAATAAAAAGCATTGTGCATTACCTGAAGCCTTTGGGATACGATGTTGCCTTGCTCGGGAAACGGCATATTACACCCGAAAGTGTTTATCCTTTCAATTATATAGGAAAAGCCCAAGGAGAAATGGATTTCAAATTAATGGATCAGTTTTTATCCCAATATCAGTCGGGCGATAAAAATTTCTGCCTGTTCGCGTGCTCACACGAGCCTCATTCTCCCCATAACAAAGGAAATGCCGCCGACTTTCCAAAAGATAAACTGATTTTACCTCCCTATTGGGTCGATACGGACGAAACCCGCGATGAATACTCGAGGTATCTGGCAGAGGTGGCTTATATGGACTGGCAATTCGGCCAATGCCTCGAACTATTGAAAAAGTACAATTTAGACGAAAATACACTGGTCGTTTTTACCAGCGAGCAGGGAAATGATCTACCTTTTGCCAAGTGGACCTGCTACGGGAACGGACTGCAAACAGGATTTATCGTCCGCTACGCCGATATGATCAAAGCCGGTAGCAAAAGTAATGCCATGATAGAATATTGCGATGTGGTACCCACCTTTGTGGAAGTTGCCGGAGGAACTCCCGACAAAGCATTGGATGGAAAAAGCTTTCTGCCCGTGCTAAAGGGCAAAACCGATAAACATAAAAATTATGTATTCGGGCTACAGACTTCACGGGGAATTTTCGGGGGACCGGATTATTACGGCAGCCGTACCGTACGATCGGAAAAATACAGGTTTATTCTCAACCTCACCCCTGAAGCACAATTTAAAAACATCACGATCAATAACCAGCCGTTCACTTCCTGGAAAGCAAAAGCGAAAACCGATCCGGAGGCCGACGTGCTGGTACAGAAGTATTTGTACCGTCCCGCTGAAGAGTTGTACGATGTAGAAAAAGATCCCTATGAGATGAATAACCTGGCCAATGATCCTGCCTGTAAAAAAATCAAAGAAGACCTGAAGAAACAATTGCAGGCCTGGATGAAAAACCAAGGAGACCTGGGGCAGGCAACCGAAATGGATGCACTGAAACATTCGGCACTCGACGAAAACAAGAATCAAAAGGAAGAATCCGGAAATACCGGCAATAACCAGACAAAAAAGAAAAAGAAACAACAATGAAAATATGAAATAGTATGTATCATGAAAACAACATGCCATTTTCAATTTTCAATTATCAATTTTCAATTATCATGAAACGAATCTTCTTAACAGCCCTCTGCATTATCTCGGTATTATCAGCGGATGCCTGGGAGTTGCAACGGAAAAAAATTATTTCCGATTTTGCTTTAAAAGTGACTCCTGAAAACGCCTGGCAGGAATATCCGCGTCCCATTATGCAACGGAAGGACTGGAAAAACCTGAATGGTTTGTGGGATTACCGTGTAACAACACATCAGACCCGTATTCCACAAAATATCAATGAAGGAAAGATACTGGTCCCTTTTGCCATAGAATCAGCCCTGTCGGGAGTACAACGGGAATTTCTTCCCAAAGATATGCTTTGGTATAAAAGGACTTTCTCTATTCCGGAAAGCTGGAATGGGAAAAATATCCTGCTACATTTCGATGGTGTCGACTTTGCATCCGATGTATGGATCAATGGAAAAAAAATCGGGTCGCACGAAGGCAGTTCAGACGCATTTGTTTTCGATATCACTTCTTTCCTGAAAAAAGGAGCCAACCAGGAAATCATCGTTTCTGTAACCGACTCAACGGATACGACTCCGCAACCCATCGGAAAACAGACCCTGAAACCCCGAGGAATCAAGTACACAGCCGTTTCCGGCATCTGGAAAACGGTTTGGCTGGAACCTGTTTCTTCTCAATCCATAGAAAGATTTACCGGTGTGCCCGATATTGATCAGGGAATTTTTACCGTCCAGGTACAGGGACGCAACACTTCCGGTGACGAACATGTCAAAATAACAGCTTATGACAAAGGGAAAGCCATTGCTTCACAGGAAGGAAATATCCGAAGTAAATTCAACCTGAAGATAGACCATGCACAATGGTGGAGTCCTGATAATCCTTACCTGTACGATCTGAAAATAGAATTGATCAAAAACAACGGGACTGTAGATGTGGTCGATTCTTACTTTGCCATGCGCAAAATTTCTATCGCCAAAGATAAAGAAGGATTCACAAGGATGATGCTCAATAACAAATTCGTATTCCAGTATGGCATGCTGGATCAGGGATGGTGGCCCGACGGACTGCTGACTCCCCCCAGCGATGAAGCCCTGAAATACGATATCGAATTCACTAAAAAAGCCGGATTCAACACCATTCGGAAACATATCAAAATTGAACCGGAAAGGTTTTACTACCACTGTGATAAAATGGGTGTTCTTGTCTGGCAGGATGCGGTTTGCAGCAGTGAATTCAACCTGAAAGACGGAGATCCCGGTAAGAACCCCCGCTCGGCCAAACAATTCGAATTCGAACTGAAACAGATGGTAGACCGGATCCGGAACTATCCCTGTATTGTATTGTGGGTAGTATTCAATGAAGGTTGGGGACAGTTTGGGGGCAAATCGCTGATCGACTGGACCCGATCGTACGACCCCTCCCGGTTAGTCAGCGTAAGCGGATGGGTAGACATGGGCAATGGCGATGTTTGCGATGTACACAGGTATCCGGGTCCCGGAAGAATCGAGAACAGCGGCAAAAACCGGGCTTTCGTAGTGGGTGAATTCGGAGGACTCGGACTGCCCATAAAAGGACATACCTGGATTGAAAATGATAAAAACTGGGGATATACCACTTATTCGGATCGCGCAAGCTACCGCAAGGACTATGAACAAATGGTGTTCGAGCTGGACCTGCTGATCGACCTCGGGCTAAGCGCGGCTATCTATACCCAAACAACCGATGTGGAAATAGAAACCAACGGATTCCTGACATACGACCGGAAAATAGAAAAAATACCGGCAACCGACCTGAATCAGATGCACCGGAAACTGTGGACAGGAAAAACACAGTTAAAAGTATATCTTCCGGATTCGGAAAAAGAATCGCAGACCTGGAAATATACGTTCCAACAACCTGATAAAAATTGGAATCAGCCAGGTTTCAACGATAGTAAATGGCCATCCGGAAAAGCTTCTTTCGGCTATAATAACCCGGCATTCCAGCTGGGATATCCGGTAGATGAACGCAAGGCCTTTGCCCATCAGCCTAAAACGATCTGGAATACCGACGAATTATGGGTCCGTAAGGAAATAGAACTAAACGATGTTCCCTCCCGGCCATTACTGAAGATCTGGTATGACGATACTGCCGAAGTATATATCAACGGCAAGAAAGTGTTATATATGAACGGAAGGATCGCACACTACGGACACCATGGTTATCAACCGATAGAAAAAGGTATCTTGAAAAAAGGAAAAAATACCATTGCGGTTTATTGTACGAATAACAGTAAAGCCAAAAGAGGAAACCAGGTATTCGACCTGGGAATTGTGGAGGTTGTTCAATAATATCAAAAGATAGACTAAAGGCATTTACATATGAAAAAACACTTGATTCTTGCCGGAATATTATTGCTGGCTATAGCAGGGACCGGGAATGTCCGGGCTCAGGGAAATTTGAGAAGTTCCGTAGCCGTAGTGAAACAGACCAAAGTATTTCCACAGGAAGTGATCGGAACCGTCAGTCCGCTGATGTGGGGCACAAACTTCCTTTTCTGGGTAGAAGACGATGAAGCATTACAAGACGGGGTTATCGAAACAAAATTGAAAGAAATACCCTGCAAATTCCTTCGGTATCCGGGTGGTACAGTGGCAGATAATTTCCACTGGAAAACCAATTTATTGGATAACAACAACCGTTTTCCATATGAAGAGGGTGAAACTGAAACCGATTTCGATGAATTTATGGCGTTTTGCTCCAGGATCGGCGCTGAAGCAATCCTGGTAGTCAATACGGAGTCCTGGTTTATCAGACAAGATGTGGAAGGAGGAGCCAGAGAAGCAGCAGACTGGGTGAAATATTGTAAAACCAAAGGATATAAAGTCAGGTACTGGGAAATCGGAAATGAAACCTACTGGCATCCCTTTATGACGGCAACAGAATATGCTAATGTGGTTAAGACTTATGCACAGGCCATGAAAGCGGAAGATCCGGATATACTGATAGGCGCTAACGGACATAACAATGTAGACTTTGTAGGGACCAAAGAACGTACCGATCCCTCACAATGGGAAACTATCCGTCAGATGTACCTGAATATCAATAGCCGGGAAGAAACCAAAGCAGCAGACGAATATGCCGATAGTTATGAAAACGAGAACACTACAGACGGAACTATCAAATGGTGGAACGAAATTGCCAATATCTGTGGCGAATACATCGATATGATCGTTATCCACTGGTATTATACGGGAAGCAATAACCAGGCAAAGCAATGTACCTCCCTGCAGGAAGTGGAAAATGTGTTCAAAAAGAAATATCCGGGAAAAAACTTCCTGATGGCTATGACCGAATATAATTGTAACCATACGACTGCTGATTTACGAATCGCCGGATTTTTTGACGGTATCGGACGTTTCCTGGAAGCAGGCGTGGATATGGCTAATTTCTGGCCCCTGAGAAATGGAATAGATAAAGAAAGCCGGAGCATTTTAAGCATGACCGGCAAAACCGAAATATATCCTTTCCAGATATTCAAAATGATGGCAGGAAACCTGAAAGGGAACTTATTGAAATGCACAAGTTCCGATAACCAGATTTATACTTATGCCTCCGATGACGGTTCGCAACTTACGGTTTTCGTAACCGGACGCGGTCTTACCACCACTGCTGCAGACATCACCCTGGAAATAGGAACTGCAGATGCGGCATTCAAAGATGCTTTTTCTTATTATCCGAACCAGACTACTTTTCCCATTACACTGAAAGAAACTGAAGTTGCAGTAACCCCCTCAGGCCAGGGAATATTCAAATTCACCATCAACCCCCTGCACGCTGTTATGTTGAGATTCACCAGAGACGGATCAGCCATAGGCTCCGCAAAAAATAACACCGGCTTCAGCATTTCAGTGCAAGAAAAACAGTTGATCGTATCCTCCGAATCCGCGGGAAAAATGCAGATATACAACCTCGCAGGGATGAATATCGTATCTGAACAGGTTGAGCGCGGCATCACGCCCTATACAATTCCGGAAAAAGGGCATTATATTGTTTATTTCTCCTCTCCGGAAATACAGGTATCGAAAAAATTATCGATCTGGTAAGATGATATTTAAAACCTGATGTAGTGGAATCCTTTCAGGGCTCAAAATTTTTCCTTTGAATGCGCATGGCATTCAATATGGCTAACAAGGCAACCCCTACATCGGCAAAAACGGCTTCCCATAGGGTGGCAATGCCTTCTGCTCCGAGAATCAGTACTGCCAGCTTAATAGCAAAAGCAAAGATAATATTCTGTTTTACGATCTTTTTGGTTTCTTTTCCAATGCGTACAGCCATCGGGATTTTGGAAGGTTCATCGTCCTGAATGACGATATCCGCGATTTCGATGGCAGCATCGCTTCCCAGGCCACCCATGGCAATACCGGCATCACTGATTGCAATAACAGGAGCATCGTTCACCCCGTCGCCAACAAACACGACAGATTCGTTTTTCTGTTTTATTTCCTGGATATGAGAAACTTTATCTTCAGGAAGTAAATTTCCGTATGCATCATCGATTCCGAGTTCTCCGGCCACCTGCCTCACAACAGTTTCTTTGTCGCCACTCAACATCATTACCCGGATATTCATGCGTTTCAAGGCATCTACTGCATTTTTGGCATCCGGCTTTATTTGATCCGCAATGGTAAGATAACCGGCAAAAACACCTTCTATCGCCACAGCAATCACCGTATCGTCCAAATCCTGAGCGTGAATGGTATATGGAATTTCAAATGAATCCAGCAAACGGGTATTGCCGGCCAGTATCGTTTTGCCTGCAATCGTTCCTTTCAAACCCCGGCCGGGAATTTCTTCCACATCGCTGGCTTGTAATGACGGATCGGGAACTCCTGCATAGGCGGCAATAGCTGTCGCCACAGGATGAGTTGAGTGGCTTTCCAATACATTGACCAGGCGTATTAACCCGTCTGTATCGAATGCAGGCTCCACGACCACCCGTTTCACCTGGAAAACACCTTCGGTCAACGTTCCTGTTTTATCCATCACAATATGCTTCACAGAGGCCATCAGATCCAGGTAATTGCTTCCTTTAAATAAAATACCATGCCGGGAAGCAGCACCGATCCCTCCGAAATAACTCAAAGGAATAGAAATTACCAGGGCACAGGGACAAGATATCACCAGGAATACCAGGGCCCGATATAACCAGTCTGAGAAGATGTAAGGTTCTACAATAAGAGCGGGTGCCAGGCAGATGAGCAAAGCAGCAGCTACCACCGCCGGTGTATAGTAACGGGCAAATTTCCGGATAAAAAGCTCTGTCGGCGCCTTCTGTTCCGTAGCCTGTTGCACGAGTTCCAGTATCCGGGAAAGCTTACTGTCTTCATATAATGCAGTAACCTTTACATCGGCCGGAGAATTCAGATTGATCATTCCTGCCAGCACACTTTCTCCTTTTGTTTTGGTATCCGGCTTACTTTCGCCGGTCAGGGCTGCCGTATTGAAAGACGCATAACCGGAAAGCAATATTCCGTCTAATGCTACTTTTTCTCCCGGCTTCAGGCGGATTACCGTTCCAACCGGGACTTCCTTTGCCAATGCAGTTCCGGTTGCCCCATTTTCCAATACAGAAACAGTATCCGGACGCTGGTCAATTAACCCCTTGATATTTGCCTGTGCCCTGTCTACCGCCAGTTCCTGAAAAAATTCACCTACCGCATAAAACAACATAACCCCTACAGCCTCCGGATATTCTCCGATAGCAAAAGCACCGGCAGTAGCGACTGCCATCAGGAAAAATTCGGTAAAAATATTACCTTTCAGTATATACTTCAAGGCTTCCCCGATTACAGGAAAGGCTACAGGAAGATAAGCCGTTACATACCAGGCAAGACGAAAATATCCCGAAAAAAAGGAGGCCTGAAAATGATCCCATACCATTCCTGTTGCCAACAGGATCAAACTGAAGAAGGCCGGGAAAAGAGCTTTCAGATAAAATTTCAACGAATAGGAAGGGTGTTGCATAAAATATTACTGTTTCAAAATCATGCAACAAAGATAGAAAGGATTTTGCTGCAACTCAATTGCAATGTTCACATTTTCCTTTCAAGACGATACTTATTTCTTCAACATAGAATTTTTCAGGCAACAATAAAGGCGGTACCCTGACATAATCCATGCAATAAGTATTTCCGCAATAATTACAATGGAAATGCACATGGGTATCTTCCGGCCCGCAGTCGCAGTCCTCACGACATAAAGCATATTTGATACTACCGGTACCGTCATCGATATGGTGAATCAGTTTTTTAGAAAGAAAGGTTTTTAATGTCCGGTAAAGTGTTACCCGGTCAGCCTGGTCAAACAGGAATTCTAACTCATTCAAATCGATTGCATGATCCTGCCCGGAAAGAGCCTTTAGAACCAATATTCGCATGGCGGTCGGCTTGATATTTCTCGCTTCGAGTATTTTTTCATAAGAATCATTCATAGTACATTTTTTAAATGGTAACCATTTGTGTTTATAAGTATGTTGCAAATTTATATAAAATATACTATTCAACATCCATAATCTCTGTTTTTTTGCAGGAAATGTTGATATTACACGCATTTTTCCCGTAAGTTTGTGGGAAGAAATCTTTTATGATTTTATCCTTCTTCGCCAATGAACATTAATAATAAAAACATTGAACTCTTAGCTCCCAACGCCGATGCTGCATTGGCTGCCGTCTATGACGAAACAGACAGGAATGGTGGAAGCTGCTTTGAAAGGCTTCGACTTGAAGAAACTTGAAAAAATCGATCCTTAAAATATCAATAGGTCACCCGCACCCCCGCCTGTATGTTGAAATTCCAGGGTTTGTCTTTCCGGATGGTCATAACATCGCTGTGATCGTCGAAATAATAAGCAACACCCGGTTCTGCAAATAAAGCCCACTGACCCGCCAGGCGGTAATTCAATCCGGCTCCTCCGGACAAAGACCATTGCAGTTCCGGAATATCCAACGAATGATCAGGCAGGTCTTTAGAAAAAATCTCTTTGCCATAGACACATTTCTCAAGCATTCCACCGGCTGACACATATATGGAAAGTCTGTCGCGCTGAAAAACCGTAAAGACAGTCTTCAAAGGAATCCCAAGATAGTGTAATTGTATTTCGGAAGAAGACAACTTTTTATCGGCATGTATCAGGGTTTCCGTCGATTCCAGGTAAGTATAAGTAAGACCCGTTTCCAGAGCCCAACCGGAAGAAAGAGATTTCCTGACTAACAAGCTGAAAGATAAAGGCATTTTATAGCTGATGTCGGAAGTTGCGGGACTGGAAGGAATTGCATTTGAGTTCAATTGGTAAACTGTTGGAAATGCATCGGCATAGACATCCGGAGCATAGACATCCGGAGAAGCGGGCGATGTTCCCTGGCTTCCATAGGCCAGTGCCAGAGAAAGATTTCCTTGCTTTTTCTTCTTTGCAGAAGGAATGCTTTTAGCGGGATACTCCCATAAATCCGGAAGATCATCTTTAGAATCCGGCTGTTTTGCCTGGGCAGGAGGTTCCGTTTCGGCAACTTCCGTCTGTCTTCCGGAAACAGGATCCGGAAGGACTTCTTCAGACAATGTATCTTTCCTCCGGGAAACAGGTAACGATCCGGAATCTTTCGATTGCGAGGCAGGTACTTTCCGGACGACTCCTGTCTGATATCCGGCACCGGGGAGTAGAATAGCGGAAGGAAACAGGCTGGTTGTATCAGGAAAATCGTTATGAAGAGGAAAAAGAGATCCGGCAAATTTTACTCCTGCCTGATCACTCCGTTGTTTCAAATACCACCCGGAAAGTAAAACCAACACAAGCATGGCAGCCACAGCACATCTCTTCATCCAAAGAGACTGCGTTGGTATGTTACGCTTCTTTGGAAGATCAGCTTCAATTCCTGCCCAGATATCCTTGTTTAAGGGGATCTCGTAATTTTCCAGGCGTTCACGGAATTTCCGGCTCAATATGTCTTTTTCTTCATCCATGCTGATGGGTATAAGCATTTATTTTTTTCAGTAGCATAGCTCTGGCGCGGGTTAGTTGTGACCTCGACGTACTTTCGTTCATATCCAGCCGGGCAGCAATTTCCCTATGCGAATAATCTTCAAACGTGTACAGGTTGAATACCGTTCTGTACTTAACCGGAAGCTCCCGGATCATCTGCATCAGTACATCAGTGGGAATCAGGTCGTAAGTCTCTTCGGGGACAGTTTCCGGCTCTTCCCATTCGTCTATGGAAATTTCTTCCCGGAGACTGTTCTTTCTTAAATACTGAAGAACTATATTCACAAAAATCTTACTCATCCAGGCTTTCAGAGAATCGGCCCCCCGGTATTCGAAAGAATCGATCGATTCAAAAACTTTGAGAAAACCATCGTGTAAAAGATCTTCAGAAACCGGCATATCCCCGGTGTACCGGTAACAAATCTTCATCATCTGCCGGGCATAGATATCATATAGTTGCCGGCGCGAATCATTTTCTCCGCGCCGGCAGCCCCATACAATTTTCTGTTCGTTTATTTCATTGCCGGCAGGCATATCGGTCTCAACTGTTTAATTTTCTAACAAATAAAAGGATTAAACAGTTTATTTCCAAATTATTATTTAAAAGACCAGGTGATTGGGTTGTCTTTGAATGATTTATACACGTCTTTTCCATCCTTGGTGCCAGTCTTATATTTAAGATTGAATGTTACGGAATTACCGGAAGTCATATATTTGTCAAGAAATCCGGTCATATCAAAACCATAGTGCACCGTATTTTTTTCATCGGTTTGTAATGAATTGTATTTTATATTACTAATGAATGGTCTCGCTCTGATATATAAAGTAGGATAAGTACTCCCCTCGTCCAGGTCAGGATTGCAAATCAACTCATAGCCATATGATTTCGAATCATGCATGGAAAATCCGAAAAACAATACCTTATTTACATAACTGAGATATAAAACAGAAGCTTTAATGGAATCGGAATAACTATCTTCCAGATATGTATCAAAGGCTGGCTTATCGGCCGGCATAAGTACCTTGGTACTATCGATCTCTTTATAGCGGAAAGCAGTAGCAGTCATAACTCCCGGAGAAGGCTGGTTGTTCATGTCATAGGTAAACGCAGTCCACAAGCATTGACCCTCGGCTAACGATCCGGATAATTCAGGTACGGAGAAGTTCCCGTAAGCTGTTTGAATGATTACCTCCGGGCTTCCGGTTCCGGCAGATACAGATTTTACAATGGCCGGCTCATCATAAAAATACCAAACAGGGCTTTTATCGTCATCATCCGAACAGGAAATAAAGCCCAAAGTCAAGGCAAAGAGAAATGGCAGCAAAAAAAACTTTTTCATAAACTATTCATTTTTAAATGTGAAACATCTGGTGTCTATATATAAAATGCATAGAAAGAAAAAGTGCTGCAAACATTAACATTTTTTAAAATAAACTGTCCGGAAAAAAGCGGTACACTTCTTTCCGGACAGCCAGTTGCTCAAAAAAAAAATTAATACAAGGTAATGTTATTCTTATCGGCGAACTCTTTTTGTTTTTCCGATAAAACATCATGTTGTTTCTGAACCTTGTCGATAAAGTTGTTGATCATGTCTATTGCTTCATTAGCCTGGGAAGATCCACCATCAGTTTGCAGCAAGCCAATAGCCTGATTGAAAACAGGAGCAGTTTCTGCTCCGACCATGCTAACGAAATCCAAGGCAGACTGTTTGAAATCGGCAGCCGATTTATTATCCAGTTTACCGATTATTTCAGTAGCTTTGGTGGTCTGTACCGACAGAGAATCCAGATAAGCTTTCGCATCGTCGTACTTTTCTCCCTGTACAAAATTAGTAACTTTTTGTACCGTTTCCTGAATAGCATCCACACGGCCAACGATCACATCGTTCACTTTTCCGGCATCATCTCCGCAGGACGAGAACATAACAACTGCACATACCAGTGCAAATAACATCTTTTTCATAATGCAAATAGGATTATAATTAATAAAAAAATAAAGATGCAAAGATATGAAAAAAGATATACCAAACCAAACTTGTCAGGAATTTACCGGAATATGCAAAGCAACAAAACAACGGTTTACCGCAAACGAACTTTTTCAGTATTACTTATTCCGTTTTTATAGTTTATTTTCTTTACAAAAACTCCGGTAGAAGGTTCTCTAACCTGAACTCCGGTAATTGTAAAATATTGAACCGATACAATTTCTTCCTGATCCAAAGAAGCGGCATCGATACCTGTTGCTACCGGTGCTCCAGACAAAGAAATATAGAAAAGATTCATTGTATCTGTTTTTGTAATCTTATGCGTTCCGGCCGCAAGTTCCAGAGTTACTTTACCGGTTGCATCGGTTGTACGATCCACATTGTCGATCTTTACTTTTTTATTGCTTTCGCCGAATATCAATATCATTGTCATCGGATTGGCAATTGTAAATGAAATTTCTGTCGAACTTTCTATTTTCAGACAATAGGTATAAGTCGTTCCGTTAACTGTTACCGTTCCTTTACTATTAGAAACAGATCCTTTGATCGTAAAAGCTGAATTTGTTCCTCCCTGTGCAGTAAAAGTACAAATAATATCGCCGGTTACTGTAGTACCGCCTTCATCACCGCCACCATCATCACCACCGCCGCCAACGGTACCTTCACCCTGTATGGCAACCAATAATGATTTGTAATTCGTAATCGCATTTTTCAGAGGAGTATTTACATCGGAAGAAGCATCATCCACAGCATTATCAAAAGTCCATTTGAAATCGCCTTGTTGCATACGACCGGCTCCATACTGTCCGGTTACGATTGCCGGAACATCGGCTGCCGCATCTGCCGTGTATGTGTACATTTTTGTATTGTCGGTATCAAAATTGTTGTACGATGTAGCACCGACGAGAGTTTTATAAGAAGCAGGAACAGCCTCATTTCTTGCATCAGCTTCATAGCAATCAAAATTAGTAACAGAAATTTTGTGAGTGATCAACTTGAAGTTCGGAGATTGTTCTGCGTAAAAATTGCCATAAGCCTTAATCATGCCACCGCTTTCCCCGGAAAATGTACCATTGGCAACTCCATTGGAAATATCCGTACCTTGCAAAGAAATCATCATCGGCTTATTGGTATTACGGAAATAGTTGTTTTCAACAAATACATTAGAACCCGTGGTTGCACCGACGCCATATTTGGCAATCCCGTCAAAATAATTATTATACACATGTACGGTCATTGTGCGTACACGGGGATGACGAGAGTCAGAGTGGTCGAACCAGTTATGATGATAAGAAATAAAATTTTCACCGCTTTCGGAAGTCATACCACAAAGAGACATTTTTCCTGAATCCCAAAAATGGTTATAAGAAAAAGTCAGGTATTTGGAATCGCCTTTACAATCCAAAGATCCGTCGCCTTTTGCCTGATCGGAATCACCTCCTGTTTTTCCGTAGAAAAAATCAATGTGGTGTACCCAGCAATTGCTGTTATCCGTATCGATAGAAATGCAATCGTCCATACAAAGCATAACGGCAAAGTTTCTCAGTTCCACGCTTTTGCAGTTTCTCATTAAGATACCGAATCCACGTATTGCAGCATCGTTGCCTACTCCTTCCATAGTGATATTCATCACACTAGCGGCATTCTTTCCTTTAATTTGCAAGCCTTCGGCACTACTGGAAAAACTATCCATATCTCCTGCTTCGATTGTCCCGATAATCCGGACACTCAACGGAGTATTGTCGGTCCCTTTTTGGTAAGCATCAATAATTGCCTGCAGCCCTGTACAAGTAGCAGAACCTACCGTACAAGTCACAGTTTTAGCTGTTTTAGCAGATACATAAAGCACTCTGGCACCCGATTTCAGTGTACCGTCGTTTTTATACGCTCCAATATCGGAATAATTAAAATGAGCAAATCCGCCACGGTCGTGTGCCTTTACCGTTATTCCGGAAGCAGTTGCAGTTTCAAATTCAGTTCCGGCTTCATTTACAGCTTTCACTGTTATCTTATAACTTCCGGCTTTTAATCCTAAAATATCCGCACGATAATACTCCTTGTATTGGCGAATCAATTGACTGTCGATTTTTTTATCAGTCGCATCACCTCCGGTGTAGTATACGTTATAGCTTACAGCATCTGTCACAGGTTCCCAGGTTACATAGCAGGTTTCGAACCAACCGGCTTGTTGAGTCAATGTTAAGGCGCTCAGTTTCCCGGCCGAAACAACTATCAGTAAAATTAAAATTATTCTTTTCATGGTTTTTTTTATTATAACTATTCCCGGATTTCAATTGTCTGAATGTAATAATCACTGTATTGAAAACCGGGAATAAAACATGGATAAAATTTATTGTGAGGTTAATTAACTACATGAGGTTATTTAAGGTAGATCTTTCCTGTTTCCACAGAACCATCGGAGAAGGTCGACTTTTTGATCAGTACGCCTTTGGCTTGCGGGAGGGCTTTTCTTCCTGTAATATCATAATATTCTACAGCAATCGGTTCACCTTTGTCTACATTGGAAGGAGCTACAATTGCCGAATTTGTTTTTGATTTCTGGGTAATAATGATCTGGTTGATAAAGGTATCGCCTGTACTAGCTGCTCCTTTATCGTTTCTGGGGGTTAATTTTACTTTTACCGGACCTGTAGATTTTACATCCAGAGAAGCAGTTCCTACCACATAACTTGCAGCAGAAGTTGTTACAGTAGAAGCATTTGCATCATTCTCTATCAGCATACCACGGCCACCGGTTCCCCAATAAGTCACGGTTACACTCTCACAACTCTGGAGATCAAGAGTCATATAGCTGGTCCGATCGTCATTCTGAGCGATCTTGATTCCATAAACAGTAAACTCTGCTAATGTAGAAGTTAAATTCAAGGCGCCATAAAAAGCAGCGGCTTTAGCTTCGGCAACAGTAACTTTTTTAGCAGCGATAACAGCTACAGAATCCGATGTATTTCCATTTGCACGCATCCAATCCGGAGCTATAAAACTTGCATTTGCAGACAACATTTTCGAATCATAGAAGGTAACGATAGTCTCATCAGTATCACCTCCACCTGTAGATCCTTCTGATTTATCTACTCCATAAATAAGCATTCCACCACCTTTGGCTACAACTCTTACATCACTGTAAGTACCGGCCGGCAGTTCTAATTTAACACCTATCAGAGTGTACCTTTCAGTTTTCTTCCAATCGCCTGTAGCTGATACTTTCCCAGCAGAGGTAGAAACAGTAATTCCTCTTCCTGTATCAGCACTTGGAACACCGGTCGGAGCAGCATATACAGTAACACTACCATCTTTTGTTAAAGTAAAAGTAGGCAGAGTAATACTTTGAATTTTTGTAGATGTTTCAGCGCCTCCGAGGTTTATACGGAAATATGTTCTGACAGAGTCGGCAGCACCACTACCATTCTGAAATTTAGTACCTGCAGAACTACCGGTAACAGAAACAGCTCCATCGCTGGTAAGATTAATAGTACATCCATCCACTTTATCTCCATTAGCAAGAGAACTATTAGCAGGGCCATTAAAAGTAACAAAATTAAAAGAAGCATCAGGCCATTCAACCGCTTTTGCAGTCCATGTGATCCATGATCCGACCAAGACAAGAAGTAGTAACGTTTTTTTCATGATAAATAAAAATTAAATTGTTGATATTATTTTTGTTGACATGTTTTCATGATGCAAACATACAACGGGATTTACAAAACAATGTGGAGAATTCAACGGAATATGTGGAGAATTTGACATGAAACGTAAAGTGCTTTTTATCAACAAAATAAACGTCGGATTTTTTTACAAATCCAAGAGAATTTCCTTACTTCTGCAAGAGATATAAAATATCCTTATTTCTTATTCAGAAACAGGAGTTCCAGGAAAGATGGAGACCAGGACACTGATTTAAAAAACAAAGTGGTGCGGATACTGTAAAAATCCGCACCACTTCCATTCTAATATTGGAGATTAACAGACCGGTTTGATCTGTTTAAAAAAGTCGTTTCCTTTATCATCCACGAGAATGAATGCAGGAAAATCGACTACCTCTATTTTCCATATGGCTTCCATTCCCAATTCCGGATATTCAACACATTCGATACTTTTGATATTGTTTTGTGCCAGAATAGCAGCCGGACCTCCAATAGATCCCAGATAAAAACCGCCGTACTTCTTACAGGCATCGGTTACCTGCTGACTGCGGTTTCCTTTGGCCAGCATAATCAGGCTTCCTCCATGGCTTTGGAATAAATCTACGTATGAATCCATACGCCCGGCAGTAGTCGGTCCCATGGAACCACAAGCCATACCCTCCGGCGTTTTTGCCGGTCCGGCATAATAAATCGGATGGTCTTTAACATATTCCGGAAGTCCTTCCCCCCTGTCCAAACGTTCTTTCAGTTTGGCATGTGCAATATCTCGTCCTACAATGATCGTACCATTCAAAGATAAGCGGGTAGCCACCGGATATTTGGTCAATTCAGCCAGAATTTCCTTCATGGGACGGTTCAGATCGATCTTAACGGCATCGCCCTCTCCGGCATTCCGTAATTCTTCCGGAATGTATTTGCCGGGATTGGTTTCCATCTTTTCAATCCAGACTCCGTCTTTATTGATTTTCGCCTTGATATTCCTGTCGGCGGAGCAGGAGACTGCCATGCCTACCGGACAGGAGGCTCCATGACGGGGTAGCCGGACAATCCGGATATCATGCGCCAGATATTTACCCCCAAACTGTGCTCCTAATCCGATTTTATGGGCAGCCTGAAGTATTCTTTCTTCCAACTCAATATCCCTGAAAGCTTGTCCGCCTTCATTTCCCTGGGTCGGGAGACTGTCGTAATATTTAGTCGATGCCAGTTTAACTGTTTTCAGGCAGGCATCAGCCGAAGTACCTCCGATTACAAAAGCAATATGGTAAGGAGGACAAGCTGCAGTACCTAATGAAGCCATCTTTTCCGTTAAAAATTTTTCCAACGTCTGCGGATTCAACAAGGCTTTCGTTTCCTGAAAAAGATACGTTTTATTGGCAGACCCTCCTCCTTTGGCAATACACAAAAACTTGTATTCGTCTCCGTCGACTGCCTGTATGTCTATTTGAGCTGGCAGGTTACATCCTGAATTTTTTTCTGTATACATATCCAGTGGAATGGTCTGCGAATAACGCAGGTTTTCTTCCGTATATGTTTTGTAAACACCTAAGGAAAGAGCTTCTTCGTCGCCACCTCCGGTCCACACCTGCTGCCCTTTTTTAGCAATAATCGTTGCTGTTCCGGTATCCTGGCAGAAAGGAAGTTTTCCCTTAGCTGAAATTTCCGCATTACGAAGCATCGTCAGCGCCACATATTTATCGTTATCGCTTGCTTCCGGATCGGAAAGGATTTTAGACACTTGTTTTTGATGTTCCGGACGCAGGAAAAACGAACAATCGTGAAAACAGGCATTGGCCAGGCGGGTCAACGCCTCCGGGGTTACTTTCAACATTTCTTTTCCTTCAAATGAAGAAACCGAAACTCCCTCCTGTGTCAGAAGATAATATTCCGTATGGTCCTTACCCAGGGGAAATGGTTCCTGGTATTTAAATGGGGGTGTTGCCATGATCTACTGTTAATATCTTAATACTATTATTTCATATGTTGTTCCAGGAATTTCTCCATGGCACGATAGAAGTCAAAACGGTTCTCTTCGTTGTGAAAACCATGTCCTTCATTGTCTTTTACCATATATTCAACTTCAATGCCCCGGTTTTTAAGCGCTGCCACCATCTGGTCGGATTCATCTTTGTTGACGCGCGGATCGTTAGCTCCCTGGGCAACAAACAACGGAACCCGGATCTTATCTGCATGGAAAACAGGAGAAGTTGCAGCCAGCATCGTACTGTCGGCTTTCGGATCTCCAACCATTTCATACATCATATCGAGCATTGGTTTCCAGTAAGGAGGAATGGTTTTCATAAATGTGAAGAGATTGGAAACTCCCACATAATCGATTCCGCAGTTATACAGATCGGGAGTGAAGGTTAAACCGGCTAAAGTAGCATATCCGCCATAGCTTCCGCCATAAATAGCAACCCGTTTGGGATCTGCGATTTTCTTTTCTACCAACCAGTTAACACCATCGGTAATATCATCCTGCATTTTTTTACCCCACTCTTTGAAAGATGCCTCCCAGAATTTTTTACCGTAACCGGTAGATCCCCTGAAATTCATCTGGAATACGGCATATCCGCGATTGGCCAGGAACTGTACTTCCGGATTGAATCCCCAGGTATCACGGGCCCATGGGCCACCATGCGGATTAACTACCACCGGAAGATTTTTAGCTGTTTCCATTGTATAGCCAACAGGTAAGGTCAGATAAGCTTCAATTCTTAAACCGTCGCGCGACTGATATTCCACACAATTCATGGCCGCCATTTCATTTTCATTCAGCCAGGGAGTAACATCTGCAATTTTTGTCAGGTTATCGGTAGCTACATCATAAACATAATAGGTAGCTTGTGCTTTATCACTGTAAGATACAACAATATACTTCATTTCGTCTTTCGTACCATCGGCAATTCCGAATTCCACACTCGGCAGGTGTGCATTCAGTTTGTCAAACACCTTTTTGAAATCCTCATCGAAGAAGTGACGTTCCCTCTTTTGATGGCCGATAAAAGAAACTCCCTGTAGTTTTTTATCTTTACGGGAATAACTGGCACCACTGATATCGTATGTATCATTTTCATATAATACCGCTGTTTCTTTCCCTGTTTTAGGATCGAATTCAACCAGCACACTCTTGTCCCGTCCCAGATTCGACCCGGCAAATAAACGCTGATTATCGAATGTAAAGAAATAAGGAGACAACGATTCTTTGAAGCTGGTGGTAATTACCGTACGGAACGGTTCTTTTTCCGTGTCGCGATACAGCAGACTGGTGTTAACACCATCCAATGTAAAAGCAACCCTCAGTTTTCCGTCGTGATCAGTCATCCACCCCTGGATATTTCCCGGATTTTCGGCTAACAGAGTCAACTCTCCTGTTTCGATATTCAGACGATACGGATCGAATATTTCAGGATTGCGTTTATTCAGACCTACGATTACTTCCTGTTCTATATCGGGAAGATCATCAATAATAGTGGTGCGCACACCCTTGAAAGCAGTCAATGCTATCAGGTTGCTTCCGTCGGCATTCACACCGTACAATTGGAAATTTTCATCTCCGCCGGTATCTTTTACAAAAAGAAGGCGGTTGTTATTTCCCCAGAAGTATCCGGAAAGATTGCGTTCGGTTTCAGAAGTTATTCTGATCGCCGAATCTTTTCCGATTTCCTGCACGAAGATATTCATCCGGTGTTCATAAGGAGCTAAATAAGAAAAGTACTTTCCGTCCGGAGAGATCTGATATCCGGCCCTTTCCGGGTTTTTAAAGAAATCCTCCATCGGAATCAGAGGTATTTCTTTCCTGGTTTCTTTACAACTAATCATAATCAATGATGTTACAAGCATAATACTTAACAAAAGAAGAAACTGCTTTTTCATACGTAAATAATTGAGAGTTGACAATTGACAATTGAAAATGACATGTTATTTTCGGATTCTTCGGTGAATTGAAATATACATAGACATTTCATATTGCGATAATTTAATTGGATATTTCTGCAAAATTAGTTTGTTTTTTTCTCGCAGCCAAATCTTTTTCCTGTCGGGGTTCCTTAGGAGGAAATACAAAATCGAACGGATACCTGAAAAATAATCTCCTGAGGTACCTGAAAAAATATTTATACTGGTCGAATTTCAACCCACGGGCAATGGATGCGGTAAAAAAAGCCAGGGAAAAACTTACCAAAAAATTTAAGAATCCGATCAACAGAATACCGGCAATCGTACAAAATAAATCAAACAGACCCACATGATAGGAAAGTCCCTGCAAACCTACAGCAAATTGTCCGGTGGAAATGGTGATATGCCTGATATCAAAGTTTATCCCGAAAATTTCACCGAAAAAGGCAGCCATCCCCAGAAAGAAACCAAGGCATACATTTCCGATAATCGGCCCCAGATTTTTCGTCGTATATGATGCCAGGCGATTCACAAATGTTTCCGGAAAGGTACGTTTGAGAAAAGGATGCTCTATCAGACGCTGCGGGATTTTATCATGCAAAACTTTATTATCGAAGTAACCGGTAATAATTCCGGAAAGATAAAGAAAGAATCCGGTGTTACAGGCATACAACAAGCAAGCGGACTTCAATGGATTCTGCATATCTAACAACTCTTGAGAATGTTCAGGACTCATAATGTTATGTCCCGATACCAGATGCCATACAAAGGCGATCAGAAGCGCCACCGGAAAAGCAATCAATAAGTTTCCGGCAAAGGAGGCCGACTGACTTCTCCAGACTTTGGAAATCAAGATGGCAAGGGAAGACATATTGGGAGCGGCATCATTTTTTTTCTCATCTATTGCACTGGCAATGGCCGAAGCTGTCATCGCCGGCTGTTTGGTAGCCAGGGTGGAGCCGGTAGTATGTATCAGTACAAATCCTGTAGCATAATTGACACTATAAGCAAACCCCTGCCAAAACGGAGCCATTTTAATATTGTGCAATATACATTTAATTACGGCAACGATCCCGGCAATCAATCCTCCTCCCATAGCCGACCTGAACATATGCCAGAAGTCTTTTCTGCCACTGGTTATATAATGCTCTCCTGTATCCCTCTCATGTTCGGTAATCCTGAAAGCGAGTACCTGTATATTACTTCTAAACAGTCTCTTAAGACTATTTTTAGTATTTTCATTCCTTACGATCGTATAAAAGATATTGATCAGTTGCCACAAATCGGCAGACTGTTCATGAGCTGCAATATCCAGAATAGCTGCCATTCTGGATATCAACTGCCTGATACGGCGGAGTAAATACGTTTGCTGAATGCTGGTTCCCAGGGAAACCGATTCAACTTGTAATCTGGAAATGATTTCTTCGCAAGACCGGAGCGTTTTTCTCAGGTCTTCCTCAATAATCCGGTACTTTTCCTGAATTACAGAAGAATGTTCTTCAAAATTACTCAGCTCCATCGACAAGCGGTTTTGTTCGATAAAAAAAGATAATTCCCGGTTGTCGATGGACCGTTTGATATCTCTTTTAGCACTCAAAGCCGTAATCCGCGACGAAACGATGTGTAAAGATTGGGAAAGCTTCAGCCGGAACTGATCAGACCGGGTGATATTAAACCGCAGGATAGAGAAAAGATCGAACCAGATTTTCTTATTGACATTCCTGATCCAGATATAATCTGTCGATTTGTAAAAAACCTGATCCATGGCATGTAGCAAACTTCCCGGTGGACGAGCCGCCGGAAGGATTTTATATTTGATGCGTTGCCTGAACTCCTGGAAAAAACCACTATCGTCATCAATCCCGCTTTCCGTAAATATCTCTATAATTTCAGCAGTTTTGAACACTTCGCCGAAAAGCCTGTAAAAACAAAAACGGATTCGTTTATCCGTTTTCAGGATTTCAATCAATCGCTGCAGGTTTTGCTCGGCAAACCGATAATTTTCGTAATACGGCGGACGGATTTTCCGGAATAGGTCAACCAGAAGACGTATACTGTTTTCTCTATCGAAGAAAGATGTTTCCATGATGCGCGAAAGCACATCTTCCATCGTTTCACTCCGGGGTCTTTGTTTTACTTGCTTCATGTATTAATAAGTCACAAAAATAAAACATCAAATGTCGCAGAAAGTTTTTTAATACTATTGTGTATCTATCCATACCACAATAGACAGAGTATTTCCTTCATTATCCACTACGGTTACCGAATGTTTTCCGGGTTCGGGCGATAGCGCCAGTTGATGGATATTCCGGGTGGAAGTCACATATTTATCATCCAAATGCCAGTACACAACCGCACCGCTGTTACTATGTGCCAGATTGAATACAATTTTTCCTTTACTACCATCCAATTGCTTAGGAAGAAATATACGGGTATTACCCTGCGGATAAATAAACTGCATCGGTAAATAAGTGCCGTCATTTCCACAACCTGCTTTGAATGGGGGAAGCGGCTTGTATGAAGGATGGTGTTGTTTATAATACCATTCCCAGGCAGGAGGCAGGACAAACCAGTTTTTCCGCATAATTCCGGCATTTCCGGAACAATTCTCATATACCCGGTGACTTTCATCTTCCGTTACATTCACTTCAATATGATACGGACAGGTATTGGTTTTCAGGCCGGCAGGGCAAATCAGCACGGAATCTGTTTCTTCGCAAAAGGGAGATTTCAGGTGACCGGAAATCCGGCACACTTCTGCTTCGATCATATCTCCATAGGGCAATTCAAACCAATGGGACACGGGCAACAGGTTGAATATATCGAACATCACCGGACCGGCCGTACGGGCACCGGTCAATCCAGGCTTTCCTTCTCCTCCGGCATTACCGACCCAGACACCCACCACAAAACGGGGAGTGACTCCTACAGCCCAGCCATCACGGAATCCATAACTTGTTCCTGTTTTCCAGGCAATGGTCTGCATGGAAGGGATAGAATGCCAGTCGATTTCTTCAGGACGGTTCACTTCAGTAATGGCTTCAAAAGTCTGCCAGATCGATGCACGGGTCAGCGGACAGGGAGCATCCAGTTCCTGTAGCACCCTGCCCATGTTTTTATAAGCACCCGACACATCCCACAAAGTGGCTTCTGCACCTCCCAGAATAAGAGACAAACCATAGTGAGAAGCCGATTTATTCAAGGTACTGAGGCCCATTTTTTTGAGAAAATCGTAAAATTTAGGAACACTGTACGTCCGTAACATTTGAACGGCAGGGATATTCAGCGAACGGGCCAGGGCTTCCGACGCCGGAACGGCGCCATCGAACTGAAGATTGAAATTCTGCGGGGTAAAGCCATTGATATTGACAGGAATATCCGGAAGCAGGGTATGTGGTAAGATATCTCCTTCCTGCAACATTGTAGCATACAGGAATGGTTTCAAAATGCTTCCCGTACTTCTCGGGGCCCGGATCACGTCTACCTGATTTCCCGACGATTTGTTCTCAAAATGGACATTTCCGCAATAAGCCAGCACTTCGTCTGCCCTGACATCGAATACAATTGCTGCAATATTCCGGATATCGCTCCGTAAAAACTCTTCATTCCAGCGATCAAGCAGATTTTCTACCTGTATCTGCAAGTCTTTATCAACGGAAGAAGTGATATACTCTCCTTTATGATTTTTATAGAAATTTGTCACCCAATGCGGAGCAATTTGCGGCAAAGGCAAAGGTTCGGAAGGTAACACTTCCGCTAAAGCCAGCTCATAAGTAGACGAATCTATAATCTCCTGATCCAACAGCCGTTTCAGCAATCGATTCCTTTTTTGGGCCAGTGCCTCCCGGTTTTTAGCCAGGTGAAGCATGGAAGGTGCATTCGGAAGAACAGCCAAGGTAGCTGCTTCCGCCCATGACAGATGATGTGCTGCATGCCCGAAATACCGCCAGGAAGCAGCTTCCAAGCCTACGACATTCCCTCCGAAAGGAGCATGTGATGCATACAAACCCAATATTTCTTCCTTGGAATAACGGAATTCCAACCGGGTGGCCCAGATCATTTCGATCAACTTTTCCCCTACTGTCCGCGGATTATTACGAGCCAAACGAATCGTTTGCATGGTGATGGTGCTTCCCCCGCTCACCGTCCGTTTTTCTTTCAGGTTTTGCCGGATCGCCCGCCCAATCGCCAGAGGATTGACTCCCCAATGGGCATAAAAATGCCGGTCTTCAAACTCAATAATACATTTTTTGAATTTATCGGGAACCGTATCCGACGGAGGAAACCTCCATTGTCCATCGTCGGCAATCCGGGCGCCGAGTAATTCGTTATTCCGGTCGGCTACTACCGTAGCATAAGGAGTTTGGAATAATTTCCGGGGAAGACAGAAATAATAGGCAATAAGCAGAATGGCAATGATATAGATAATCAGCTTTGTCCTGAGACGAAGTTTTCCGAATCTTTCCATACACTGCCGGATGATCTTATTTATATTGCTCAAAAAGAGGCTCCACATAGAGAGCAAAGGTAGTTATTTTTTGGGGTTTGGAATAATTTAATTAGGGGGTGAGAGAATGTTTTTTGTGTAAAACATTTTGAATAAAATACTTTCTGTATCTTTTTTTGCTGCGCCAAAAAAAGGTACCAAAAAAAGGCGCTTTGTCGAAAAGAACTCGTTCGCTCGCTGCGCTCTCTCCCTCAGACAGCTTTTCGACAGCAAGGTATTGTCCCCCTGCCCCCCAGCGGGGGATTA
>JAVBLA010000002.1:0-10899 GCA_031553775.1 Bacteroidales bacterium | reverse complement strand
AGTGCTCTTTTGTACGATCTACTCGTGGATCTGGTAAATTACTAAAATAACTAATGAGATTATTCATAACTCCGTTTTCTTTCTAAAACGGAGTGCGAGAAAACTTATTGTTTAAAATTTATTTAGATGCGTTTGCCCTGGTATAATTGATAACTTCACAGTTTTTCCCTAATACATTTCTAAGGGAATGGATATATATGGTATCCGGATTCGTAGAAAATGGCAATTCTTCAAATAGGTAGTACCCTTGATCATGAATCTTATTTGTTATTACTTCGCTATTACAGTTTTTGATAATAACTGTTGGATATAAAAATTTATAACCCCACCCAAAAAGATAGGGTATTTTGTCTTTTCCTTCAATTTCCAGAACTTTTCCGTTGTAATAGTATCCAATTTTCGTCTCTAACTGAAACTTATGCTGATAATTTTCAGGATCAAGGGGTCGATCTGTTTCTAAAGAGTATATCTCTGTAGGTAAAAAAGTAGAAGAAATTTCAGAAAATTCATTCTTCTTCCCAGAAATAATTTTATTATTTTTCAACATGATCGACTCAATAGGCATATTAACCAGATGACTTCCTCTCATGTCGATACTGGTATGATCAGAGAAATCAGATGCATATTTTGTTTTTTCTTCAATGATATTTCGATTACTATCCATATATCTCGTTCCATTACAAAGCTTATTAACCTGATCATATTCATAAAAGGAAGTATTTACAACACTATCCTGAACTCCATTAAAATAAGTTGTGTTTTTCTTTCTATTTAAGAACCACGATTCGGATTCAAGATCATAAAATTTAACAAATCGTGCTGATTCATTAGTAAACCCGGAATTATATACCTTTAATCCTTTTATCTTTTTGTTTGTACTTTTAGAATAAACATATTCCGTTTTCTTCAACACAATATTATCCTTGTCAAGAACAACTGTTTCTAATGGATATCCATTGCAACCAAAAGATATATTAGGAAAATTAGGAATATATCGGTCTGAAATATCTACAACACTATCTGGTTTATTGCAAAATTTATAAATGGTCTTACCTGTCAAAGCTACATCCTCGACAATTTCTTCAACACGAGAATATCCCACAGTACATCCGGAAGCAGACTGGCCAAACTGAGAGTATGAATTTGAAAGACCCTGAACATAAACACCAGAAGCTACATCTTGAATTACATTACCTGTAATCAATACTACCCCGGTAGACTTAAGTATGAAAGATTTATGTAACACCGGATGATTCATTAATAATCCGGTTGATACTCCATCCTGGCTATAATTATATTTTTGGGTAATTGATTTTCCATCTTCTATACTAGTAATGATTTTTTTTATTCGCAGACCTCCACCGGAATAGTATTTTTTTTGAACTTTTGTCTCTATAAATGCATCTGCATAAACAATACATGAATTATCGAAATAAGAATTTATAGAGATTTTATATCGGCCTGGAGAAAGCTCTATCTTTCGGATAATACTTTCTGATTCATTATTACAATCAATTAAGTATGTAAAAAGAGAGCTTCCAGACTCATTTTTTATAATACAATCAAATGCAGGAAATTTGTAGGGTGGAGATTCATTGACATATGAAATGTTAAGATCATATATTTTCTTTTCTTCTACTATAAATTCGTCTTCTATTGTTTTTGAGTTTATCAATTCTCTCATTTCATTTGAGTTAGAGACTGAGGCAATTACTTTGGTTTCATAAGAGCATGTAAAATAATTAGAATAGTCATGAGGTTCATAATGAAATTCGGTTGTTGCTCCTGTCGGATAAGTAACCTTAGTCAAACAACCATATTGCATATATTCTGCATTAGGTGTTTTTTCTTTACCATAAAAAATTCTCTCTCCATTGGGATAGAAAGCCAGCATTGTTGGAATAGTTAGAAAGTCTATTCCTCTTGTTCCCGAATTATAATAACCCCAAAAATCAGTTTCGTATGAATTTTTTTCAGGAAGAAATCCTGATTTATAACTAAAAGAGTGTTTTTTTGAAAAAATTCCTGATTCAGATTTTTCTTCTATAGAATTTAGAAATAACCGACAGTTTTTATAATCAAAAGGAGTTGTTTCTCTATAGGAATAGTTAAATTCATATTTTTTTATAAAATCACCAATAAAAGACTTGATGGTAATGGATTGAAGTTTTTTTGCATGAACTGTTTTATCTACAGTTTCTATATCTTTTCTGTCTGTCGTTTCTAAAAGAATCCCCCCCCATTAAATGATACTTTCTTTAATAAAGCCTGTTTGATCTTAGCATAGGAATGAGTATAGTATTTATATTGGCTTATAAGATTCGGATCGACAAACCCATCTCCTTGTATATGACTAATTTCTCCATAAACCAATATACTGATATCTTCGCTCATTTGTGGAATTGTATATATTTCTTCAAAATCATATTCAAATTTGACTTCATTCCCTAAGGGAGATCTGATACAATCGAGCATCCATGCTGTTGTATTGATGGGTCTTAGTATCCTTTCCTGAATATATTCTCTTATATTTTTTCCTGAAACAGGAATTATTGGGGAGCTGGTGGTAGTTGAATACATGTGAGACGTTTCAAAGGTTCTAAAAATATAACAATAGCCAAATCCGTCATAAATGGTCCATGTATTATTTTGGATATCGTACGTTGCATCCATATACTCTTTTGAGTTTCTGATAATAGCTTTTGCACTTTTTTCACTGTTACCTGCCTGATCTATTTTATCAACAAACATAGTTCCAGCATAATCTCCAAAACAAAAATGAAAAAGATCAGGCTCTGAATCTACCTGGTTATTTCCTATATTGAAATATTTTTGCCGCTCCTGATCGCCATAACGTACATCAATATCATTATTGTTATCACAAGTAGGAAAATCTCTATCGAAATAGTACCCTCGAGGATGAGTGCCACTATAAAAATCGTCCCAACCTTTCATCTCCCGGGTTATAGAACCTCCAATATTTAATGCCCATCCAAGGCCAACCCAGCTTGCCTCCTGCCCAACTTTTATTCCGGAAGCATGATAACTTATACTTATAGGGAATTTTTTTCCATCCAAATCAATCTCATATAATGGAATTGAAATCTTTGAAACTCCAGTATAATGTCCTACTGGAATTGAACCATATAATCCCAATGAAGCCGCATTAGGAGAAACAGGAATGATTTTCTCAATAGGTTCTACCCCTGAAAACAGGTTTATACTAGTTAGAAAAGATAAAAATGATAGGAATAATCTCTTTTTCATAAGAAAAACATGCTTAATAAAACGTTTTTGCTAAAGGAAATCTCTTACTTAAAATACTTTACAGGAAAAATGCGCGTCACCGCTTCATTACCTTCTCACTCACCATAAAGGTTTCATCAAACCAGATATTCAAGACATACTCTCCCCGGATATATTGGCCCATGAAGATTTGTTTTATCAGGATTCCTGCCGGATTCGAACCCCAGTCGTCTTCCATCAAAATCCGGCCTTGCCGGTCGGTGAGCTGAACACGGATCGTTTGGGCGGGGATGGGTAGATTGATTTCCAGTTCCAGATTAATTTGAACAGGATTCGGGTAAACATTATAGGTAAGATTGTGCCAAGGGCTGTCCGGGCGAGAAGGGTCGGAGCCTCCGGTCCCTAAAGGATCATTTTGCAAAAGTACCTGGTTGAGTTCATCATCCTCTAAGTAACTGTGAGACTGGGGCGGGTAGAAGAAGGCAGTATTGAAGAATGTCTCATTCTGTATGCTATCTTTCCGGTTAATAACCGTCTGAACGGTCTCAAAAACAGGATAGCGGTAACCTCTCACATACCAGCGATAGGTTTCCACACCAATCAGGGTACTGTCGTTAGTCAGTCGATAGTTGATGCTGTCGGCAGATATGCTTTGGATCGTATCCCGCCGGTATTTTTCCGATAACAGGCACATTTCTTCGGCAATCCATTTTACCGTACGGACACGGAAGGCATTCCGGATCGTATCCTTATCCGGAAGGATCAGGGTACCGGTGGCATCGGCATGGCTGTGTACCGTGCCCATGGCAGAGAAATAGAGTTTGTCGCAGTACTTCCCTTCGCCCCAGTAATAGCTTTCGGTACGGTCTCCCTGGTTGACCGGGAATTTCAACAGCAGTTCCGGCTGGTGGTTGCGAAGCAGCGTCGTCGGGTTTTCATAACCCCACAATAACAGGGAATCGTTCGAAAGGGAATAGTAGTACATCGTATTATGTTCGGTACCTGTTATGAGGTTTTCTCCGGTGGCACGATAGGTAAGCTTGTACTCTTCGTTGAGGGAACTCAGGTTACTGAAATCCCACAAGACATTTTCGCCTGAACGGCCGGGATCTTTATACAGCACCTGTTGTTTGACGATGGCATCGCCATCGCGGAGCATATGTAAAGGCTCTTGCAGTGTCTGTTGGGAAAACAGCAGGGATGTCCATCCTGAAAACAGGAGGAAAAAGGTGAGTTGTCGTTTCATGTGGATCGTTTTATCGGTTTTCCAGGGTTTCAACCTTGTTTTTTAATGATTCGATTTCTTTCTGCTGTTGAATCATATAGAGTGTTATTTCTTCGATCTTCTGCAGGAGTTTCGCATTCATCTCGCCCAGGCCGATTCCGTTCTTCTCTACTTCACCGGCAGAAGGAATACCCGGAAGGTGTTGGTGAGTTTCGATATGGCGTTCTACTTCCGGAAGGCTGGGAAGCCGGTAATCCTTGGAAAAAACATAATCCGGCCAGTTGTTATTATCTATCCGTACTTCTTTGGCATGGATAGTGCCGTTCACTTCCAATTTGAACCGGGGAGTACTTACTCCGATACCTACATTTCCATCGGCCAGCACACTGAGGCTTTCAAGCCATTCGTTGTTGTCATACCGGGTAGTTCCCACTACAAACCGGTTGTAAGATTCCATATAAGAACCTATATTTACCCGCATTTCAGACATATTGGCACCCGCATTGTAACGGGCAATCCATAAAGGTTTGTTATTTTCCCATTCGTCGCCGAAGAACAGCCGTTTACCGTATCCGGAAGTATAGGTATAATTATTGTATCCCACCTGGAAATCACCATCAACGGTCTGCTTGCCTGTAAAATGATTGATTCCCCGGGTAGCTAATTCATACCACTGGCTGGTAGGATGAGAATCTCCCATGGGATAATCCACTTTCCGGAAAAATAAACGGTCGTTTTGCATAAACCGGCTGGAGATCTGTAATTGCTGGTTACTGTTCACAGAACCCGAACGGACACTGAAAAGGTATTTCCAGGGATAGCCGGCTTCTTCGTCCGGAAATCCGGCCTGGGTATTATCGGAAATATAAGCACCGGTACCGAGTGGGGTTTCGAAACTATTTAAGTAAACAGGAAAACCATTCCCGATCTGTTGGGAACAAATAAGGCCTGAATGAATGAGTACAATCAGAATAAATAGCATTTTTTTCATTGGTGTATTTTTTTTAGTTGGTGAAAAAATCCAATCACGTATTTATAAGTAAGCAATTTTTACTTAAAAAATCCGCAAGTTTCACTCTAAAAATCAATACATTAGAGAAAACTTGCGGATAAATATCTAAAACGAATCAGCCTTATTTCTTTCTACTTCCCTTCAATAGCCGGTCATACTCCTTAGGATCATTCAGAATCATCAAAGCCTTTTTAAAAGACTCATTATCTTCATTGATAATCCGGGTATAATACTCATTTTTTTCAAACACATCCCTGGCAACGAGGGCTTTGATCTGCAGTTTAATGAGCCATTCCGAACGATCGTATTCATCTTGTTTAAAAACGATGCTATCGGCTGATGCGCGGTTTTTCAGCTCCTGCATCAGGTCTTCCGGTACGGTATATGCTTTCAGGTAATTGTCGAAATTCTTGTATTTTTCCCTGATCTCTTCCCTGTTTTTATCGATGTAACTCAGGTTGACTTTATACAAAACACCCTTGGCTACTACGCTGCGATGCCAGGAAGTAAAGCGCGTGGTATCTACAGGGACGAAGTAATCCGGCATGATTCCTCCACCACCGTATACTGTTCGTCCGTATACCCGGGTGTGAAATTTCAATGAATCGGGAAAGTGGATACTGTCGGCATTCATCATTTCTCCCCTGTTATAACGTTCGATCAGGTCTTTACTGTAATCAGCGCCACCTCCGTTTTTGTAAGGCTTCTGAATACTGCGGCCGGTCGGTGTAAAATACCTTGCGGTAGTGAGCCGGAGCATGCTACCGTCAGGCAGGGGAACCGGACGTTGTACCAGTCCTTTACCAAAACTCCTGCGTCCTACCAATACGCCCCTGTCCCAGTCCTGTATGGCTCCGGAAACAATCTCGCTGGCAGAAGCCGAGGTTTCATCGATCAGGATCACCAACCGTCCTTTTTCGAACAGTCCCTTCCTGCCGGCTTTGGCATCTTCTCTCGATTGGTGCAGGCCTTCGGTGTAAACGATCAGTTTATCGTTATCCAGGAATTCATCAGACAATTGGATAGCTGTATTCAAATAACCGCCCCCGTTACCCTGCAAATCCAGGATCAGGCATTTCATTCCCTGTTTTTTCAAATCCAGGAAAGCCTTTATAAATTCATCGTGAGTAGTGCTGGCAAAACGGGAAATATTGACATAACCTACCGAGTCGTTGGCCATATAGGCAGCTTCCAGGCTATAAATGGGTATTTTGTCACGGATAATCTTAAAGCTGATCAGGCCGGGCTCTCCCTGGCGGAGGACTTTAATGCTGACTTCCGTTCCTTTGGGTCCACGCAAACGCTTCATGATATCGGAGTTTTTCATTTTCACTCCTGCAATCAGGGTATCGTTTACCAGAATGATCCGGTCGCCCGCTGTCAGGCCAACTCTTTGGGAAGGTCCTCCCGGAATCACCTGTACAACATACAAAGTATCCGTTAACATATTGAATTGTATTCCGATACCGTCAAAATTCCCCTGTAAGGGTTCATTCATTTCTTTTACCTCTTCTTTATTGAGGTAGTTGGAATGCGGATCCAATTCGGCCAGTAAGGCGATAATGGCATCTTCGACTAATTTCCCGTCGTCGACTTTATCCACATAATAATTATTGATCGCATACATCGCCCAGTTCAATTTTTCTAAGGAACTTTGTGCGGAAACATACGCAATAAAAGAGAAAACAGCCAGAGTAAGTGTAAGAAACTTTTTCATTATTCTATTGTAATTTTAATGGAACATAGCAGCTTACGTCTTTCCCGTAAGAAAGCAACTCCCTGACAATGGAAGAACTGATATGCGCATGTTCCGGTTCCGTAAAAAGGATAAATGTATCGATGCCGGATATCTGGCGATTGACATCCGCTATATTTTTTTCATATTCAAAATCATTGACAGATCGTATTCCGCGGAGAATAAAGCGGGCTCCGATCTGCCGGGCGAAATCTACCGTCAGACCTTCATAGCTGGCCACACTTACACGATCGTCGCCGTCAAACAAACCGGAGATCATATCCATGCGTTGTTCCAGGGAAAAAAATGTTTTTTTGTTCTGATTGACCCCGATGGCTATCACAATCTCGTCGACAAGATTCAACGCCCTTGTTATTAACGACATGTGACCGATGGTTATCGGATCGAAAGTTCCCGGAAATACAGCTATTTTTTTATTTTCCATATCTGTCAACGTATTCATCTCTTTCGATTATACATCTTCTTCCACCACCAGATTGTCGATAATGAAATTCTGCCTTTCCATGGTATTCTTACCCATGTAAAATTCGAGCATTTCTTTCACGGCATCCTGTTTCCTCATGGTTACGGGATCCAGCCGCAAGTCTTTACCGATAAAATGTTTAAACTCCGAGGGAGATATTTCTCCTAACCCCTTGAACCGGGTAATTTCGGGATTCGGGCCTAATTTCCGGATAGCATCCAGCCGTTCGTCTTCCGAATAGCAATAAATGGTTTCCTTTTTATTCCTTACACGGAACAGAGGTGTTTGCAGAATAAAAATATGGTTATTTTTAATCAGGTCCGGGAAAAACTGCAGGAAAAAGGTAAGGATAAGCAGACGGATATGCATTCCGTCGACATCGGCATCGGTTGCGATAATGATTTTATTATACCTCAGTCCTTCCAACCCATCTTCAATATTGAGCGCTGCCTGGAGAAGATTAAATTCTTCGTTTTTATAAACAATCTCTTTCGTTTCCCCGTAAGTATTGAGCGGTTTTCCCCGCAGGCTGAATACTGCCTGAGAATTCGGGTCCCGGCTTTGTGTGATCGATCCGCTGGCAGAATCTCCCTCCGTAATAAAAATACAGGTCTGATCGAGGTTCTCTCCTTTGGCATCCGAGTAATGGAAGCGGCAATCGCGTAACTTCTTATTATGCAGATTGGCTTTTTTCGCACGTTCGCGGGCCAGTTTGGAAACACCGGCCATTGCTTTCCGCTCTTTTTCGGATTCCAATATCTTTTTCAGCATGATATCAGACACATCCGGATGCTTATGGAGAAAATTATCCAGTTCCCTCTTGATAAAATCGCCGATAAACTTCACGACACTGACACCACCAGGACTCATATCTCTGGATCCCAATTTGGTTTTGGTCTGTGACTCGAAGACCGGCTCTTCTACCTTGATACTGACCGCCGCCACCAAACCACTGCGGATATCGGCATAATCAAAATTCTTATTATAGTATTCTTTGATCACACGGGAAGTCGTTTCGCGGAAAGCCGATTGATGGGTACCTCCCTGGGTAGTATGTTGTCCGTTTACAAAAGAATAATATTCTTCACCGTATTGGTTGGCATGTGTGATCGAGATTTCGATATCTTCTCCCTGTAAATGAATGATCGGGTACAGCGGGTCGGTGGTCATATTTTCATTCAGCAAATCCACCAAACCGTTTTTGGAGAAAAACTTCTTCCCGTTGTACATAATAATCAGTCCGGAGTTCAAAAACACATAGTTTTTAAGCAAGGTCTCTATGTATTCGTCTTTGTACCGGTAGTCTTTGAAAATTTCTTCGTCGGGTATGAAGTTGATCAATGTTCCGTTAGGCTCCTTCGTAAATTCCACAGGAGGGTTCTCTACAATCTGGGCGCGGCTGTACTCCACGCTTTTGGTTTCCCCGTCACGAAAACTCTGCACCAGCATGTAAGAAGACAGTGCATTGACCGCTTTGATTCCCACACCGTTCAGACCTACCGACTTTTTGAATGCCTTGGAATCGTATTTTCCCCCGGTATTCATTTTGGAAGATGCATCCACTACTTTGCCCAACGGAATCCCGCGGCCATAGTCACGAACAGTCACAACTCCCTGGTCGATGGTTACTTCAATAGTTTTTCCGTAACCCATGATATATTCGTCCATGGAGTTATCAAGTACTTCTTTCAGGAGAACATAAATTCCGTCGTCGGCATAGGTTCCGTCACCCAATTTTCCGATATACATTCCCGGTCGCCGGCGGATATGCTCCCACCAGTCAAGGGTTTTTATATCGTCGTCAACATAACTTACTTCCTGTATTTCTTTGATTTCTTCCATATCACAATTGCTTGATAAACGCCCTTCTTCTTTTGTGGACTTTCGCGCCGAAGTTTTCGTCCCATAGAGAGTGTACCTTATTGTTCAATTCCAGTTCCGGGTTACTTTCGCAATATTCGGCTCCCAATTTGTTTATTTCGGTAATCATATCGACAAAAATAACAGCATTCACACCTTTATTCTGATATTCCGGATCTACTCCTATCATCATCATATCGACTACCTTTACCGATTTTCCGTACAAACTCTTCAACAAGGGCACAAAACCAAACGGGAACAGGTATCCTCCGGCTTTTCGCAAAGGTTCCGATAAGTTAGGGATGCAAATACCCAGTCCTACTACTTCATCGTCTGCCTCCCTGACAACTAAGGAAATTAATTCCAGCCGAAGCATCGGGATGTACATCTTAATATAAAAATCGATTTGACGGTCATTCAGGGGAGCATAGGCATACAAAGGGGCATAAGCTTTATTCCACAAGTTAAAAAGTTTACGGGCATAAGGCCATATTTCTTTGGTTTTATGGAACTTTACAACTTTCAGACCATATCTTTTCTTGACCATCTCCGCAATTTTACCATGCTTCTCGGGAATAGTGCGGGGTACCTGTATGATCAATTCATTCCAATCCTGGTCTTTTACAAATCCCAGTCCCTCAATATGGTCCCTGTAGTAAGGATATGAATAAGAGGTAGCCATTGTTGCCACCTTGTCAAAGCCTTCTATCAGCAAACCTTCATGATCCAGGTCGGTGAATCCCAGAGGACCATGTATCGCCGTCATTCCTTTACTTTTCGCCCATTCTTCCACAGCAGAAAAAAGTGCTTTGGAAACCTTTTTGTCGTCGATAAAATCAACAAATCCGAAGCGGACATGCTGTTGTTTCCAGATTTCGTTCGAGGTATGATTGATGATTCCGGCAATACGTCCCACAATCTTCCCGTCTTTCAAAGCCAGGAAATATTTTGCCTCACAGGAATCGAATGCAGGATTCTTCTCTTTACTCAAAGTAATCAATTCGTCCGCAACTAATCCGGGTACATGATACGGACAATATCTGTAAAGATCTATATTGAACTTCACAAATGCTTTGAGGTCTTTTTTAGTGGTAACTTCCTTTATGACTATCTCCATTGTGGGATTGTTAGTTTATTTTCTAAGGATGCAAAGATAAGGATATTTTTGAGAAGATTAAAAATTCTACGGATAGGTCCCAGGGCAAACGCATCTTAATTTGTTAGGATTTTCAATAAATAATCATTATTCCATCCCGCGTCAAGTCTTTTTCCCTTCACACTTCTTTTCTTAGAGTTTTCATTTTTAATCAAATTAAGCGCAATCCGATTGATCATTG
>JAVBLA010000040.1:0-96162 GCA_031553775.1 Bacteroidales bacterium | reverse complement strand
AAATCGAAAAGAAATGGTATCAGCCCATTTGGAACTGGGGAATGATTTTTAATCAGTTTTTGACTATCTTTGAAAACAGAATCCAGGTATAAACCTGGATCCCGTAGTTTTCTATTTACACAAAATTTTGGACAGTGTCTTCTTTACTTTCCGAACATCCTGCAGTCGCGCGCAACGCTCAATAATAATCCCGTTCTCATCAGTAAGATAAATTGTGGGAGTACCGATAATTTGGTAGTTTCTGAAATTTTCCCCTGCAAAGCCTTTGTACAGATACTGTTTCCGGGCCTAAAGGCCCGGGAGGAAGATCGCCCTCACTATCTCCAAACCCACCCTCATCATTACTTTGTAAGATAAGGTCCTCTTCTTTGGGCAAGGAAACAGAATACTCATCACTTCCAAATTCACTCTCTCCATCGTTATTCAGGATGAAAGCGTCTTCCTCCGAGGGCACAGTAGAAAAATTATCAAAGAACAAAGTTTCATCGACATTCGCCGGTATCGGAATCAAACATGCGGCAATAATAAATCTTCAATAAATTTAGTCGTTTTCTCGTAATAACATAATCCAAGTAAATTTGGCTTCTGTCTATTGCTTACCGAAAACGTTCCATAAGGTTCTGCAAAATTACAGGCTAAAATTCAAAAGAGAAGTCCCACTTTAGAGAATGGGACTTCTTCTGATAAAATGAGACTTTTTTCTACAAAATGGGACACGATGGTTATTCTAAATACAATTTTTCTATATATTCTGCCGGTGACATTTGTTCATAACTCACAAAAATCCGATAAAAACTTGATCGGGAGGTAAACCCGCTTTCATGCATTAGTTCTTTTACTAATTTTCCCCTTTGTAACTGTGCAGACTTCTTGAAATGCTCAACCCGTAAGTAATTTATATAGTCGCGAAAACCGGTAAAACCACCATATTTTATTGCTTCAACAAGAATAGTTTCTTTGGCATTCAAATCGCAGGCCATACCCTTAAGGGAATATTCCGGATCGATATAGGGTTGATGGGTTTTTAAATAAGCATCCATAGTGGAGTAAAGAATTCCGGCAAGTGCCTTTTTATCCGTTTCCCGCTCCTGTGGCGTTTTTGTAGCACTAAAAAATGGGTTTTCATTAAACAAATACAGAATAGAGAAAAAAATACAAAACGAAACAAGAATTCCTCCGTAGGTATAAAAAATAAAATTGTTGAGACAAACCGTAAAAAAAATATAATAACTTAACATCAAAATCATCGAAATAACATAAATCCACATAGCCGGTGTCAGTTTTTTCTTCACAGTTGACAAATCGCACAGAACAGGAATAAAAAAATAAACCACGGGAATAACAACAGTAATGGCAAATATAAAAAGCCGCAATTTGACATCAAACCTGCCAGTGTTATGAATAATCGATTGAAAGCTGTACAGTTCGGTAATTCTCCCATTAAACAGGAAATAACAACCTATCGTCAGGGCTGTTGCCCCTACCGGAAGGGAAAGCACAAGCATTTTCATCGGTGTAATATATCCGGAGCGTAAAAAAACAAGAGGAAAAATGAAGACGTAAGTTCCTAAGAGATACCACTTTAACATCCTTTTCATCACAAGTAAACCGCAGGACATCGCTGTTAAATCAGTCGTATTAAAAAGAATCACCCAACTTATATTGTCCTGAAATAAAAAGACTCCGACAAAAGCAGACATTATTCCCCAATATAACTTGCTGCGATTATCCCTTGCCCTGAAAATCAAAATAACTCCCAGGACCAACAGTACAATATCCAAAACGGATTCAAATAACAGCAATAGACTATTATTCATAAAAACTTGATACTATTTAGCTTAACATAAAATGATACAATCATGTCTTCCGCTTATAGACTAAATGAAAGACATAATCTCCATATACCCGATGTTTAAGCAAACAAACAGTAGAAAATGAATAGTCTGTTAATAATTCAGATTGGAATTTTTGTAGAAAAAGAAAATCGTTTTACTTTTTTCCGTAAAACCGGACTGCATTTATCCGAAGTCTTTTCATACCATATTTGAGTTCAAAGGTAGGGTTTTTCAGGAAAAAGAACAAAGATAGAATATTTTGATTGCAAAATTTTTAGATATTTTACAAATAATTCACACACTCTTTGAGAAAAAATCAACACATTACTATTCTTTGCCTGAATGGAAAGTTTTTCATCCTTTGAATCCCGCAGTTTTAATTCGCCTATTCGTATAAAAATAGGAAAAATTTCAAAAATTCCCGCTTTCCTATAATGGATTTTATAGATTATAATTTATCTTTGCGTAACTTTCTTAGTATCTATTATGAAACTACAGGCGCTATGCATATTATTGATAATGAATCCATTACTACTAATGGCACAACAAGGGATTCCATACGTAAATAATTACACCAAAAATGATTATGACGCGGCTGGGAGGAACTGGGCTATCACTACAGATTCAAAAGGAAATATATATGCAGGAAACAGTAACGGATTATTGCGGTTCAACGGTTCAAACTGGGAGCTTTATCCCATCCCGGGGAACAATATGGTCAGATCCGTATTTTGTGACAAAAACGACAGAATTTATATCGGATCTTTTGAAGAGTTCGGCTTTTTTGAGAACGACGAATACGGAGATCTGATTTACACTTCTCTGGCAGATTCCCTGGTACATTACGAATTTCATAATGATGAGGTATGGAATATCGTTCAGCACAAGGAAAAAATATATTTTCGTTCGTTCACTACTTACTTTACTTTCAACGGGAAACAGGTTGAAGCGCTTAATCTACCTTTCACTTTAATCTACCTGACAACCATCAATGGCAACCTGTATGGCTGTTTACTGGACAAGGGCTTCTATCTTTTCAATGGAGATAAGTTTGAACTATTACTCTCCACCGAACAGTTGTACTACAGCGAAATAACAGCTGCATTTCCTTATAAAGAACAGGAAATATTGTTATTCTCAACGAATAATGGCATTTTTCTATACAATAAAAAAGGATGCTATCCCTGGAAAAACGAAGCAAATGAAATCCTGAAATCGGCTGTGATCAACCGGGTGGCAATGACTAAAGATTCTTCGTATATCATAGGTACTATTTCCAATGGTATTTATGCACTGGATAAACATGGCAAATTACTCTGGAGTATCAATACGGAAACCGGACTGGCTAATAATACTGTCTTATCCGTTTGCTGCGACAACGACAATAATATCTGGGCTGCCTTAGACAATGGAATTTCTTACATCCGCAGTAATTCATCCCTGAGTTTTATCAATTCGTTCAAGCGGGATATCGGATATGTGTATTCTGCAGCATTGAAGAACGGATATTTATACATGGCAACCAACCAGGGGCTTTTTTATGCACCTGAAAACAACGTTTTTTCAGACATACGGCCTATGCCAGGTGTAGAGGGACAATCCTGGGATTTATCCCTGTATGACGGTCAGCTATTTTGCGGAAACAACGAAGGTACATTTGAAGTTACCGGACAACATATTCGTCTGGTTTCCGATATAAAAGGAGGTACATGCATGCGTAAAGCATTGATACACGGACAGGAAATCCTGATTCAATCGACTTATACCTACCTGGTTATATATAAAAAGGACACAGGTAACCGATGGATATTCAGCCACATTGTAAAAGATTTTATGCATCCGCTTCGCTTCATTGAGGTAGATGTACAAGGGAATATCTGGGCACAACATTTCTACAAAGGAGTATACCGGATTAAACTGAGTCCCGATTTGCAAACGGCAGAACAGACAATCCTCATCAGCTTGCCGGAACTGGAAAAAGAAAAGAAATCTCCCCGGTTGCTGAAAATCAGGGGTAGGATTATTCTTACCAATACCGACTCCTTCTTTATATACGACGACATAACCGACAGCATCAAATCTTACAACTCTTTGAATACAGAATTATCCACGTCCAAAGGGATCAACAAAAGTATTTTCGTGAACGACAACTTGTATTGGTTGGTAGGTTCCGGAAAATTTATCCTGGCTGATTTTTCAGAAAAAAACATCCGGATAAAACAGGAAATATCCTTCTCTTCATTATATAACGAATTACCTGACAATGACGAAAATATTGTAGTTTTAAAAAATAAATTTCTTTTTTGTTTAAGCAATGGCATTGCTATTTTAGACAACGAAAAACAAACTTTCAAATCCAACTGGAACAAAAAGTTGTATATAGGACGTATAGAATCTATCAATAATGACGAAAATATCCGGTTGCTTTCATTAAATCCCAAACAAATTCCGGAAATAGAATACCTGTACAATACGCTTGTATTCCATGCTTCATTCCCCTATTTTCAGGGAGAAAACGTAAAATACAGTTTCAAACTGGATGGGGTGGATAAAGAATGGAGTATACCCTCTCTACAGTCTGTTAAAGAGTATGCACGCCTGCATCCGGGAGATTATGTACTGCATATCAAGGCAATAGATAATCTTGGAAACGAGTTGGATTCCACCCGGTATGTATTTGAAATCAAAACACCTTTTTATGCCGGAAAAATTGCCATGTCCAGTTATTGCATGCTGGCATTATTTATCATCCTTCTTGTTTATTGGGCTATCAGGAGGCATATTGTAAAAAACAAACAAAAAGTTTTAGAAGAACAACAAACCATCCGCCGGAAAGAAACAGAACAACAGGAACATAAAATCATTCAGTTGAAAAATGAAAAATTAGAAGCGGAACTTACCCATAAAAGCAAGGAACTGGCAGGATCTACCATGTCGATCATCAGAAAAAATGAAATATTAGTGAGTATTAAAGAAGAGCTTACTCTTCAGAAAGAAAAGATGGGCAACCAATACCCGAATAAATATTTTGAAAAACTGATCCGGATGATCGATTCCAGTTTGTCTTCGGAAGACGACTGGCAGATTTTCCAGAGTAATTTCGACCGGATCCACGAAAATTTCTTCCGCCACCTGAAAGCAAACTACCCTGATCTGACCCCCACAGATCTGAGACTTTGCGCTTTCCTCCGCCTGAACCTGAATACCAAAGAAATTGCCAATCTGATGAATATTACCATTAAAGGAGTGGAAGTAGGACGTTACAGGTTACGAAAAAAATTGAAATTAGCATCGGAAATTAACCTGGTCGATTTTATGATCAATTTCAAATAATCCCCGCATTATAATAACACCCAATGTAGAGGTGCACCTTACGGGCACACGTGTCCACAAAGGTCGCCCCTACAGGGATTATTATTTCAAATTAAATCGTACGGATTTAACATTCCGACTATCCGGACCGATAAACACCTCAAACTCTCCGGGTTCTACTCCCCACGTATTATCAGCCCGGGTAAACGCCAGATCCTCAGGAGTAAGCACAAAAGATACTTTCTGTGCATCTCCCTTCGGTAAAAATACTTTACGGAAACCTTTCAACTCTTTTACGGGACGGGTAACGCTTCCTACCAGATCCCTTACATACAATTGCACAATCTCATGTCCATCATAATTCCCCGTATTCGTCACCACTGTAGAAATTTCAATCGATCCGTTTTCTGTCATTTCATTGGAACTCAGGCTGCAATCGGAATAGGAAAAAGCTGTATAGCTCAATCCGTAACCGAACGGGAAAAGTGGCTCATTGGATACATCCAGATAACGGCTGGTATATTTTTCATCTCCCTTAATTGGTCTTCCCGTATTTTTCATATTATAAAAAATCGGAATCTGTCCTAATGAAAGCGGGAAGGTAGCCGGTAATTTTCCGGAAGGATTGTATGCACCGGAAAGTACATCAGCTACTGCAGTACCTGCCTGGGAACCCGGGAACCAAATCTCCATAATAGCATCTGCCAATTCATTTTCTTTTTGAATAACTAACGGGCGACCGTTGGCCAGCAAAACGACTACGGGTTTTCCTGTTTTTTTCAATTCAGCCAACAGTTCAGTCTGTACGCCGGGGACGGAAATATCCGAACGCGAAGCAGCTTCCCCACTCATATTCCCTTTTTCTCCCATTACAAAAACTACCACATCTGCATTCCGGGCAACTGTAATAGCCTGACCGAATCCGCTTTTATCATTTGTATCCACATCACAACCTTTTGCATAGCTGATATGGGGAAATTGTTCTTTCAGTCCTTCGAAAATTGTAACAACTCCCTCTGCTTTCCCAGCTCCGTACCAGGAACCCAGCATATCTTCTCTGCTATCGGCCAGAAATCCGATCAGGGCGATTTTTTTATCTTTCACCAATGGCAATATCTGTTTTTCGTTCTTTAACAAAACAAACGATTTACGTGCTACATCTCTTGCCTTTTCCAGATGTTCTTTTGAAAATACCACTTCTTTTTCAAGAGACTCATTGCAGTACCTGTACGGATCATCAAACAAACCTAAACGGAATTTCATGGCCAGAATACGACGGACCGCATCGTCAATTTTTTCTTCGAGAACCTTTCCTTCTTTCACTAGCTGTACCAGGTAATCTCCGTAAGCCATTCCCTGCATGTCCATATCCACGCCGGCAAGAGCAGCCAGTTCAGCGGCACCTTTCAAATCGGCCACCACACCATGCGCCATCATTTCGTTGATGGAAGTATAATCTGTTACTACAAACCCTTTGAATTTCCATTCTTTCTTCAAAATTTCATTCAACAAATAAGCATTACCGGTAGCGGGAATGCCATCCAGTTCGTTGAAAGAAGTCATAAAAGTAGCCACTCCCGCATCTAACGCTGCTTTGAAAGGAGGAAGATAGACATCCCGTAGCACCCGGTCGGACATATCCACAGTGTGGTAATCGCGACCCGCCTGCGCGGCTCCATAAGCTACATAATGCTTGACACAGGCCATAACTGTCTGCGTATCTTTCAGATCATTACCTTGAAAACCTTTCACTCGTGCAGCAGCTATTTGAGAAGCTAAATAAGTGTCTTCTCCCGATCCTTCCGAGATTCTTCCCCAGCGGGGATCCCGTGAAATATCTACCATCGGGGCAAAAGTCCAATGCAAGCCTGCCGCAGCAGCTTCGATAGCAGACACCCTGGCGCTCAATTCGATGGCTTCCAGATCCCAGCTAGCCGATTCACCAAGAGAGATAGGAAAGATGGTTTTATAGCCATGGACCACATCGTAACCGAACAACAGAGGTATTTTCAACCGGGTTTCTTCCATAGCCAGTTTCTGCAGGGAACGGGTGTAAGTTGCCGTATGAGCATTGAATATATTACCCACTTTCCCGGCTTTGATCAGATCGACATAATCGCTCCGGAGTGTCGGACCGGTTAGTTCCCAATCGCTCGTAAGCAGGTTCATCTGCCCTACTTTTTCTTCCAGAGTCATTTGTTTCAAAACCGAATCCACCCGGAATTGTAACCTGGCATCATCATTCCAGGGCGTATCCACGGAGTTTTTCTGTTTGGAGCAGGAAATAAACAACAGTACACAAATCAATAATCCAATCCGGTTCATCATTATAGGTATTTATTTAAATAATTCCGTTACTTTCCCGTTCCGGGAGTAAAATTAAAATTCAATTTACGCAATCCGTCCTGTACTTCCGGAGCCGACATGAATAAATTCCACAACAGGCCGGAACGATGGTTCTCGATCATACAGACAATCGGCAACTGGTCTATGGCCAAATAATATGAGGAAACCCAGTTTTTCGACAAGTCAAAGCCATCATAAAATCCGTAAGAATTTCCATTCCATATTTTATTTCCCAGTTTATAGTAAAAGAAGCGCAAAGCCTTCAGCGATTCTTCGGGAGTATAAGGCATGGAAGACAAAGCTGCCGTCGGAGTGATCGTGCCAACATCGTTAGTAGGAGAAGAAGCGGTGTAACCTCCGGGAATATTACCTGCAGTCAATCCCCAGCATTCTCCACTGTAACCGGCATAATTTTTAGGATTATCGATGCAATAGGCTCTGTTAATCAATGTATGATTTTTATTCTGCTCCCAATAATCTGCATACTGATCTAGCAATCCTTTTGGATTTAATCCGATAAAAGAATAATGCGCAAAAAACAGTGGACCTCCTTTATCTTCTCCTAAGGGTAATTCAATTCCGTAAAATTTCTTCCCGTTGGCCATTGCCCCATTTCTGGCCCAGCCTTCGTGATATACAGCCGGATCGATAGTGTGGGTCGGGGAGGCCGCTGCAAGAAGATATACCATCAGTCCTTCGTTCCAGCCTTGTATTTTCATATTCATGTCCCATCCGTAGTTGGGCGACCAGTGCCAGTACAGCACATTTTGTCCGCCCCTCCGGAACCAGTCCCATTCCACCGCATTGAATAAAGAAGTAATGGAATCCCGCAATGCTTTTTCCATTTCATTATTTCCTGAAAAATATTGCCGGGCAATCAGTAAACCTTCCATCAGAAAAGCCGTTTCCACCAGGTCGGCTCCATTATCTTTGGTTCCGAAGGGAATCACTTTCCCGGTTTCCCCGTTGATCCAGTGGGGGAAAGCACCATGGAAACGATCGGCCTTCAACAGAAAATTTGTAATTCGGACCATCCGCTCCAGTCCTTCTTCTCGGGTGATAAATTTTCTTTCGATCCCCACAGGAATGGCGGCTATTCCGAAACCACTGCCACCGATCGTGGCGATCTCAGCTGAATGTCCGGTTCCTTCATGAGCTAATCCGGATGCCGTATACGGCCGGTATTTCCAGAAAAAATCGAATGCAGCCTGCTGTACTTTCGTCAAAAGCTCTTCATCCGGGATGCGGGGGTATTTGTCAGTAGAATCGATAGCGGTAACAAAAGTCCCCACATAACCGTTCACTACATTTCCTCCTTTCGAATTGGTTCCCTGCGGAATAGTAATCTTATATGATGTCAACGCCTGAAGCGCTGTGGTAATGTCACATTGAATGGTTTTATTATCGATAAAACGATAATTGAAATCCAGATTTCCCGATAATTGTACCGTTTCCTTGGTAAAACAATCAGGATTGATGTCCTGCATCAGGACAATCTTTATGGCAGCCGGTTCATTGACCGACAAATCGGAGAGTCTTCCATTGTATGGAAGGTAATGTCCATCCACATATACACTGTCGATCAGTATCTTATTATTGGAAGGCACCGGAACCACCTCCTCGTCGTCATTATTGCTGCATAGCGTAAATGACAGGGAGAGTACGATTGAAATAAGCCAGATTGGCATTTGTTTGAAAATCTTAGTCATTAATGTAAAATCAGGTTTTGAAAATTCCCGGGATCAATCAGGGAAAAAGTATGTCAAATAATAAAAATACAGTTTTGTAAATAAGTTATTATCCGTCATTGCGAAGATGAAATATGAAGCGATCTCCTACAATTAGCAAGGACTGTTTCGTCGTTTCTCCTCGCAATGACAGATGAATAATCAATCTTTTTTATTGCCTTGAAAAAAATCAGTCATTAATATTTTCAGCCTCAGCCGTATATAATTGCTTGGCTTCAGCAGCAGTAAGCGCTCTGTCGTAAATGCGGAGTTCATCTAGCAGACCTTTATAATACCCCATCCAATCCTGAGCAGATGCAGTAGCCGCAGCCTTAGCATACCAGCTTCCGATAACAAAGTGATTGGCATCCGCAAACTTCATGTCACCCAAAGCAGGGCCACCTTCTTTTTGGTACCTATTAGTAGAACTGTCGGGCAGCTTCACCACGTCTCCATTCAGGTAAGCATAGAATTTAGACGAAACATTATCATAAGTAAAAATGACATGTATCCATGTATTGAGCTTATATCCGGGACTGTGGATATCACTGATAAACTGTCCTTGGTAGTCATAGCCTTCACTAAAGAAGAAAACCTGGAATTGTGCGGTATCATACGGTACCGGATTCCGTTGTTGCTTCAAAGCAAAGTTTCCCATATCACCCCATAAGCCATCTATCTGGTATACCATCGGTTCCGGGCCACCGTCTGCGGTAGGAGCCATTTTCAGCCACATAGACGTAGTAAATGCCTTTAATGTTTTTAATTTACTATCGGAAGGTAAATTGTACATTAAATAAGAAGCTATATCGGCAGTTCCAGTGCCCTGATAAGCTTTTCCTCTTCTACCTGTAGGATAAGTGGCCTGTTGTTCTTTAGCCGGTACCAATGCTCCGATCGTTGAATTTCCATTTCCTTCGAAATTAAAATAAGCCACTAGATTGCTTGCGGCAATAGTAGAAGGATCTGTCGGACCGGCAGGAGGATTGTTGTTGTTATCGTCATCATCGTCACCACACGACACAAACATCGTGCTCATACCTGTACACAATACTACTGCAAGTACCCATGCACCAAACTTTTTAAAATTTGCTTTCATAACTTGTTGAAATTAAAAATGAATAATGGATAAATTTGTTTATTTGTTGATTTTAATTGTAATTTGGATTTTGAACTAACTTTAAATTTAACTGCATTTGAGTGGACGGAATAGGGTATACCTCATTCTTGCCTGCCACAAATCCTTTAGAGCCGAGTACGGATGCCGCTTTTCCAGTGCGTACCAGATCGAAAAAGCGATCTTCTTCCATGGCCATTTCAGCATGCCGTTCGTCTAGTATCTGTTCCAGAGTATACCCGCCGGGAGTAGACAGACCCACCCGTAAGCGGATCTTATTGACTGCCTGGTCGGCCGTCATCACTACCGGTACGGAAGCGCCGCGTAGCAATGCTTCCGCATGCATCAGCAGGATATCGGCATAGCGGAGTATCCGTACGTTATAATCGAAACCATAACCGTTATAAATCCAGTTATTTTCCGAAGAAGGAGAAAACACTTTCCCATTGTAATACTCGTTGGGACAGGTTGCCAGGATGGTATCTCCTTCAAAGCGGGTACCTCTCTGCATCAGTATCACTTCTGCCCGCTGTGTATCGCTCCTGTTGTTCAGGAAAGATATCAGCGAATTGCTGGGAATACAGAAACCCCATCCCTGCATATTGCTGGGATGATTGTTCCGGGGGCCCTGTACAAAAGCATATTCCAGATAAGGAGCATCTCCCGTAGTTTTCCCGATGGTAGAACTTTGTATTTCAAACAGAGATTCTCTACCATTTTCACCTTCACTGCGAAATACTGCACGATAAGAATCTAACAGGTCGAACTTCCCCGATTTAACAATTTCGTTCGTATAATAAGCAACCGAATCGTATTCTGCCATATACAGGTGTACTTTGGCTTTAATCCCCATCGCAGTATATTTTGTGATCCGTCCGGTGTAATCTTTAGTATAACCTAACGGTAATACGCGGATAGCTTCTCTCAAATCTTTTTGTATAAAAGCGTAGGTTTCAGCCTTTTCCGATTGCGGGATATTAGCCAGCTCGTTAGAAGTATACAATGTATCTACAATCGGAATCCGTCCAAACAAACGGACCAGATTGAAATAAGCATATGCCCGTATCACTTTGGCTTCAGCCTGGCATTGCCTGGCATATTCCTTATTGGCTTCAGATTGCAAAGCATTCACAAACAAGGGCATTTGCGATATAGCATAGTTAGCAGAACTAACAATCCCATAATAGGCTACCCATGTTTCAGAGATCAACCCATGACTGGGAGTATAAGTAAAATTATCGATCTCTTTCATTGGCGGATTATCTTCAGGCGCACTGCCCTTATCCGCATCGTCGGCTGCAATCTCACACAGTCCGACATAATTGAAACCATGGGCCCCATTATTCCGCATGGATGCATAGGCTGCACTTACTGGCAAAAACACATTCTCAACCTTAGTGTAATCCATATCACCGGCTGTAGTGGAACCTTCAGGCCGGTCGTCCAGAAAATCCTCACACGACAACAGAGAAAACATACATATTGTAATCAGTGAAATATATAGCAGAGATTTCATATCCTTTATCCTTTTATTTGATTTAAAAATTGATCTTCATTCCCAAAGAATAGACAGCCTGCATAGGATAGACATTATTATCTATACCTGTTGCGGTAGGAGACCCACTCACTTCCGGTGTAAATCCGTTATAACCGAATAAGGTGTATGGACGTTGTGCCGACAAGTAGATTCTTAAGTTAGAAATACTCTTCAGATGATTAAACGTATAACCTAACTGGACGTTCTGAATGCGCAGATAAGAACCATCTTCCACAAAGAAAGAGTTGGAATTCTGTACCCCGGAAGAATTAAAAGCTTCCGGTGAAGGATAGGTATCAGACGAGCCTTTTCCATCCCAATGATGTTTATAGAAATCCAGATCATAATTTCCATCGGCAAAATCACCTCTGTTTGTACGCTTGGCATTGAAAATTTTGTTGCCAAGCTGACCGTATAATGTCAGCCCGAAGTCAATATTACCATAATTAATTCCAAAATCAAAACCTCCTATCAGCCAGGGAATCGGACTTCCCAGGAATTGCATATCGTTATCGTCGATCTTGTTATTCCCATCCTTATCTTCAAATCTGAAATATCCTTTAGAGCGTACCGGTTGTCCCACCGGATCTAATACGGCGTCACTCTCGGTTTGATATACCCCGATCACTTCATATCCGTAAAAGGCACCGATCGGATGCCCGACTTCTGTCCGAGTAGCAAAATATTTACTGTTAATCTGAGCTCCGCCAATATACTCTTTGTCTTTCAGTTTGAGTACCTCATTATGAATAGTAGTCAGATTAAGTCCTACGTTATACGAGAATTTATCCGATTTTTTGTCTGTCCACCGAATGGTAAATTCTACTCCGGCATTAAGTATTTTTCCATTATTGGCAAGCAGGGTAGCTGCTCCTCCCCCTCCGGGAACAGGAGCGGCAAAGACCACATTATCGGTAACCCGGTAATAACCGTCAACCTCTCCGGTCAATCGATTACCCAAAGCTGCATAATCAAATCCGAGATTATATTCCGACACTACTTCCCACTTCAGGTAATTCTGATAAACGGTCTGGGCTCCGACGCCATCGAATACTTTATCTCCGAATACAGCTGAAGAACTCATTCCAGGCGTTCCCAGAATTACCGAAGAATTTCCAGGTACATTATCATTCCCCAGCATCCCCCAACTCAACCGTAGTTTAAGATAATCAAACGCTTTCTGGTTTTGCATAAAATTTTCGTTGGAAAGAATCCATCCCAACCCCAGGGAGGGGAAGTAACCCCATTTTTCCTGATACTTGGAACTGGCATCTGCACGGAATGTTACTGTTGCCAGATATTTATCGGCATAGTTATATGTTCCTCTGGTGAAGAAAGAAATCCCATTATAGGAATAGGGATCATCGCTGGTATTCCGGTTTTCCGTAGAGCCATTCTTGATGTATTTGGATTCTTCTGTGGCACCGGGAACATTGATAGCCGATCCCCATAATTTATTCTGTTTTTCCATCCGGGTAGATTGACCCAGTAATGCAGAAAAACTATGCATCCCGATCCGGTCGGTATAAGTCAGCAGGTTGTCTATGATCTGCATACCTCTGTTAGTAAAAGTTTCCGTCAGAGACGACTTTTTTTGTTCCTGCGATCCTCCTACGGCATATTCGGGAAGATATACTTTAGATTCTTCGGAAGTATAATCCTGACTATATGAAGTACGGAAATTAAGCTTCTGGTCGATGATATTAAAATCGGCAAATATGGAGAATATATATTTTTTACCTTTCATCTTGTCCTCCTTGTAGTAAGCCATCGCTACCGGATTAGCATACGAATTCCCAAAACCGTACGCTTGAGGAGAGCCGAACTTGACAGGGTATGCCCACTCATTATTTTCATCGTAGACCGGATACACGGGAGCATTCACGTACGCCTGCCGGAAGGCATCCTCGTTGGCAGTCTGCTTGTTGTAATTGGAAACAATGGTGTTGGCTCCTAGTTTCAGCCAGGAATTCACTTTTTGCTCGATCCTTCCGCGCAGATTGTAGCGGGCGTAATCGTTGTCCGTATCCATGATTCCATCCTGGTAAAAATAATTCACGCCAAAAGAATAACTCGTTGTTTCCGTAGATCCCGATACATCGAGACTGTGGTTCTGCATAAATGCATTCCGGAGTAATTCGTCGTACCAGTCGGTACTGGTCGGGAAATCAGCAGCATTTTTCGGTACATAACCGATCGTATTCAGGTTTGCCTTATTCACCAGTTCTACATATTGGTTTTTATCTGTCACCATCGGCATTACATTCACAGGAACCTGAAGTGCCCCATAACCCTCATAAGAAATAGAAGGTTTTGCCCCTATTCCTCTTTTGGTGGTAATCAGTATAACACCGTTGGCAGCACGCACACCATATATGGCAGAAGCCGATGCGTCCTTCAAGACATTCATATTTTCGATATCGTTAGCACTGAGGAAATCGATATTTTCCACAAACATACCGTCTACTATGTATAGAGGTTTAGTAGTCTCGTCACCCATAGAGCCTACTCCACGGATTTTGACTGAAGCTCCAGCTCCGGGAGCTCCTCCATTAATCACCTGGACTCCGGCAATTTTTCCCTGCAAAGCCTGTGCGGCGTTCGCAACAGTCTGCTTACTCAATTCGCTGCCCTTTACTACTCCGATAGGAGCTGTCAGGTCTTTTACTTTTTGGCTTCCGTAACCTACAACTACCACTTCATTCAGTGACTTGGAGTCCTCCTCCATTTCCACATGGATAACTGTTTTTCCGTTTACAGGTACCAATTTACTTTTCATTCCTACATAAGTAAATTGAAGAACAGCATCGGAAGAGACATCATTCAGCGTGTAAAGCCCGTCTATATCAGTTACCGTTCCGACAGTGGTTCCTTCAATCCGTACGCTTACGCCTGTCAATGGGATAGATGTTCCGGATTCTGTTACTGTTCCGGACACATTCACTTTCTGCTGGGCGGAAACACTCCAGGAAGTGAACAAAACAAGAATAGACAAAATAAAATTTTTCATGGGAATTTCCTGCTTATTTTTAAGTGTAATTTTAATTCCAGTCTGTGCAAAAATAAAACTACGGGACAAAGGTAATTGTTCAACAACCGATGTTAAAATTTTGACCTCCTATGATGCTACTACCTGATAAAAAAAGTCTTAAAAGTGTCCCTTTTTTAGCACTACAAGCAAAGAATAAATTCAGTCAACAATCTGAATATAAGGAGATAAAAGAGTTAAGAATTAAGAATTGACGGAATTCGGAGGAGCAATTTTATTACTATATAAAGGCTTTGAAATGATAATCTTCCAATCAGGAATTCGAAGATTCTTAACTCTTAACTAAAAAATGTTATCTTTGCACAAACCCCAAACACAGCACCAATGATTCCATCCATCCGCGCCATCAGCCAACAATTGGCTCATCCTGATTTCAATACTCCCGGAGAGATTGTCTCCTGGATGGGCGCCGTCCAGGCGCAGGACTATGCTATGTCTAAATGGGCGGTAGGTATCCGCTCTCAATCGTCAACAATCCGGGATGTAGATATGGCCCTGCAGAAAGGAGAAATACTTCGGACTCACATTATGCGTCCTACCTGGCATCTGGTGACTGCGGAAGACATTCGTTGGATGTTAAAATTATCGGTTAACCGATTGAGGAATGTACTCGTTTCATATAGTAAATACCTGGGAATAACTGAAGATGTTTATACCCAGACTAATCGCCTGATGGAAAGGATTCTGGGAGGAAATAAACATTTGACCCGGCAGGAGGTAATGGTTATGCTGAACCGTTTGAATGTCAAGGCAGATGATACCTGGGCAAACTGTATCATGATGCGTGCCGAAATAGAAGGAATCGTTTGCAGCGGTATTGATCAGAAAAAAAAACAAACTTATGCACTATTAGAAGAACGTGTACCTCCGGTTCCGGATATTCACAAGGAGGAAGCACTGGCCAAACTGGCCCAAAGATATTTCCAAAGCCATTCTCCTGCCAGTGCGGAAGATTTCTGCTGGTGGTCGGGCCTGTCACTTACAGAAGCCCGGCAGGCGATTAAACTGATTGAATCCGAATTGATTTCCGGTCAATTTGAAGATACCAAACTTTACATACACGAAACATACAAAGGAAACACACAATCAGACAGTGGCATGCATTTGCTTCCGGCTTACGACGAATACCTGATTAGCTATAAAAACCGAACAGATGTCCTGGATTTAGAATATCATCGTCAGGCTTTTTCGACCAACGGCATATTTCATCCCGTCATTTTGTACAAAAATAGGATTATTGGAAACTGGAAAAAAAGTATCAAAAAAGGAGAAATTAGCATTGAGGTATCTTTTTTCGAGAAACAGGTAGGAATTAATAAAAATATCATACTTCTGGCAGGAAACAAATACAAAAATTTCATGAAAATATAAAAAACATCAATAAGATCATCAAAATTCATGCTATCTTTGTATGCATCCTCAATAAGCATGATTAATTCTATGGTTACTACTCTGATTATTTTAGCAATTTCAGCAATTTTCTTTGTAAACGGAAAGATTCGCTCGGATCTGGTTGCGCTCTTATCTCTAATCTCCCTGATGGTTTTCAATATACTGACACCCTCCGAAGCACTTTCCGGTTTTTCCAACTCTATCGTCATCATGATGATAGGACTTTTCGTTGTGGGAGGAGGAATTTTTCAAACAGGACTGGCTAAAATGATCAGCAGTAAAATTATGGCACTCGCAGGTAATAGTCAGACCAAATTATTTCTTTTGCTGATGTTGGTAACTTCTTGTATTGGCGCTTTTGTCAGCAATACAGGAACAGTGGCCCTGATGTTGCCGATCGTGGTGAGCCTGGCCATGAATTCCAATACGCATCCGGGCCGGTTTCTGATGCCACTGGCTTTTGCCAGCAGTATGGGGGGAATGATGACCCTGATCGGAACCCCTCCCAACTTAGTTATAAACAGTGCATTGATAGATGCCGGATACAAAGGACTGTCATTTTTTTCCTTTTTACCGGTCGGTCTTGTTTGTGTTACTTTGGGAACATTATTATTGGCTCCATTAAGTAAATTATTCCTTTCAAAAGAAGATAAAGGCAAGGATCATACTATAAAAAAAGGCGGAAAATCATTGAAGGAGCTGGCCAATGAATATCAGCTGGCTCAAAACCTGTTTCGGGTAAAGGTAAAACCCGAATCCATCCTGATCAACAAAACATTGCAGGAATTAGGGATTACACAAAAATATAATATTAGCATACTCGAAGTAAGAAGAAAAACAAACAATCAGAAGCCTTTTCTAAAGACCATCGACCAAAAGATTGCCGGACCGGAAACAATTATCATGGAAAACGATGTGCTGTATGTATTAGGATCTTTTGAGTCTGTTATGAAATTTGTCGAAGACAATAAACTGAATTGGATCGACACCCACCAGACTGAGGAATCAGGGCCTGCCTTCTCAGGTAAACTGATGTTTGATGAAATTGGAATTGCGGAAGTAGTGTTATTATCTAATTCCAAGTTGGTAAATCAACCAGTCAAAAATTCCGGATTCAGGGAAAAATATAATGTAAATATATTAGGCATTCAACGCCATAAACAATACATCTTGCAAAATCTCAAAGATGAAAAAATGCAGGCAGGAGACGCTCTGCTCGTGCAGGGAGAATGGAATAATATTGCCCGCCTGAACGAAGAACCATCCGAATGGGTAGTGGTAGGGCAACCGCTTGCAGAAGCTTCTAAAGTAACCTTAGACTATAAGGCTCCCTTAGCCGCCATCATCATGATCCTAATGGTGGTTTGTATGGCTTTCGACAATATTCCCATCGCACCGGTTACCGCCGTAATGATTGCTGCAGTCTTGATGGTGCTTACCGGTTGTTTCCGGAATGTGGAAGAAGCATATAAAACCATCAACTGGCAAAGTATTGTATTAATCGGGGCTATGCTGCCCATGTCCCTGGCCCTGGAAAAGACAGGCGCCGCAACGATGATCTCTAATGGTTTTGTAAAAGGATTGGGTGATTTCGGCCCGATTATCCTGTTAGCCGGTATTTATTTCAGGACTTCACTGCTTACGCTTTTCATCAGCAATACAGCCACGGCTGTTTTATTTGCACCGATTGCCATGCATGCTGCAAACGAAATCGGAGTGAGCCCTTATCCTTTTCTTTTTGCAGTTACCGTTGCTGCCAGCATGTGTTTTGCCAGCCCATTCTCCACTCCTCCCAATGCCTTGGTCATGTCGGCCGGTCGATATACTTTTATGGATTACGTTAAGGTGGGATTGCCCCTGCAAATCATTATGGGTATTGTAATGGTATTGGTTTTGCCTTTGATATTTCCGTTTTGACACAAAAGGCAACCGGAACAAAAATACGGTCCTGAACGTTTTCATTTAAAAGAATAACCAGATAAAGCTATGGATGAAGACCTTCAGAATATGACCTGGGATGAACTGGTCGAAGAAGTAAAAAAATTGCGCCGGGGTATCCGGAAGCACAGGGACAGTACGGAACATGATTTATGCTGGTTCCATCCCGCTTTGTGGAACTTACTACCGGAAAAATATGATCCTGCAATAGCAGTCCCTGACTGGCCACAGTTTTTGGAAGGTTGTGTCCGTTTCCGGAAGTCACTGGATGTACAACTCCCGGATGCTCCACGGACCAACAAAAAATTCAATGATTAAAAGGAACTTACATTTTGAGTATCTTTTTATCTTACTATAATCCTTTTCGTTTCCACAGATCCATCAGGCAACTGTACCTTCAGAAAGAAAACACCGGCTGTTTCCGGAGCAGAAATCGTATTCTTGATACTCGGATATTGTTGTATCAGATTTCCAGTCGAATCATACACATCCACATTCGCCTGGGTGTATTTCTCAGGCAATACAATCATCAACGGATGACCAGCATCTACCGGATTCGGATAAATAACCACATCATTCTCAGAATGAGCTGTATCGATGCCTGTTTTTGGGAAAAATACAGCCCTGATCGTACGGTTGGCTGTTACATTATTAAACGTATAGCTTTTATTGGTTACGGCTGCAGCATTGTCTACCCCATCGACAAGCACCAGGGAAAGGACATAGCCTACATCAGGAATTATAGTAAATGCCTGGTTATCCCCTGCTCCTACTTTCACGTTTCCGGCAGGAGTTATGCTACCGCCTATGCCGGCTGATGCGGTAATGGTATAGACCGAAAGTACAACTGTATTAGAAACATCTACTTCAACCGTATCATTCAATACGGAAGCTACTTTATAACTGGAATTAGCAGCATCGGAATTATCTGTATACATTTTTTCGGTTACCGTAGCAATTTTAGCCTCATTCCGGTAAATATTGTACATTTCTTTCCGTTTTCCTTCCAGGATAACAGACATACACCAGTTCCCGGAATTCATGTCCGGCAACCATTCGGACATGGCATAGAAAGTATTTCCTCCGTCTATCGATATCAGGTCACCTTTGTATGGCATAGGAGTGGAAGCATCAAACACCACCGGCGTTGTTCCGGCAGGATAATTTTCAACGGTACAACTTACGATCAGGTCTTTTGTAAGATCAATAATTACCGGCTGATCCAGTGTTACCCGGTTGTATTTTCCTGCAGTAGATGCAGTTAAAACTTGTGTACAGAGAAGAGTATTCCCGGAATATACACGGATGGTATAAGAAGCCTGTAGCGGTATAAATAAATCCACAGCCGTTATTTTCGCTGTAGAATATGCAGACAAGTCAGAACTCTCCCAGCGGATAGCAGCAACGATAGGATCTGTTCCGTTACTCGCACCATAATTTGGTTTTCCATTACTCCAGGAAATTCTTGTTCCGGTTTGAAGTGCTTCCGATGTCCATGTCAGGTTTTTAATATCCGGATCAGTACTATTATTCTGTCCCGTCAATAGTACCGGACTTCCTGACTGGGCTACCCGGATAATCTTTTCTTCAGCGCCATTCCTTATATAAATATCTGCTTCCCGGTATCCGCCGGTATTTTCTCCGGAAACTATCAAAACTGCAGTATTTCCGTCTTTAGCGACCTGCACCCACGATGCATCACAAAAAACTTCCCAGCCAAGGTTTGAGTGAACAGCTACCGATTGGCTGCCACCAGCAGATTCAAATGAAATCGCCTGCGTATCGACAGTAAACTCAGCAAAAGTGTAGACTGGTACAATATTCAATGAAATACACGGATTTCCGAATTGAGACTGTTCATTATAAGCATACCACCGGTTACTTCGGAAATCATAAAAGTGAACGGTTCCTCCAGCTACCTGTTTGACAGACGATTTGATCACTACCAGTGTCGGTTGCGTAGAATAATCTTCAAATCCTTTGACAACCACATGGAACGGACCTGAAACAGCAACCGGTGAAGGGAAAGTGACTACAGTATAGGCATTATCCAACATATCAGCTACGGGTAAGTCCACTACGCCTAAAACAACCCCGGGAGTTCCGTCAGCCCGGTCTGCACAAATCTCAACCTGAAATACCTCATCTTTTTTATTGGAGACTTTCAGGTCCAGCATCACTTTAGAAATGACCCCCGTTGTGGTATTGGTAAAACGTTCCGAATAAGCGGTAAACTTATACCAGTTTTGTCCTGTAAGATAGCCATGAGAAGGTTTGGTTTCTCCGTCAATGAGATAAATGCTTTTGCCCGGATCATCGACCGGCATATTCCAGATGGAATCGGTACCTCCTGCTTTTATATATTCATTGTAAGCGATTTCATCATTTCCCATAGCATTAGAAATGGAAAGATTGGTATTGAAAACACCTTCGGTATTATACGTCACGACAGGATTTTTTATATCTGAACTTGCCTGGTCTGCTCCGGTAAAAGACCAGTCCCATGAAGTAGGTTTTCCCAACGATTGATCGGAATAATTTACAGTTGCTCCGACCGGAATGAATTTTCCGTAGTTTTTCCAACGGGTAAAAGCCTGTGGACTTGCTCCACTGAAAGCTGCCATAGGCGCCCTGGGTGATACTACCACCAATTGGTTTTCCGTTTTGGTATCCTCTCCAATATTATTTTTTACAGTTAATGTAACATTATAGGTTCCGGCATCCGGATATCTGACCCTGGGATTTTGCTCCGTGCTGCTCCCTATTTCCGAACCGGGAAGCATCCACTGCCAAAGCACCGCCGGTCCGGTAGATTTATCGGCAAACTGCAGATAATCGCCTTCCAATACGTTGAGTTTATTATTGGAAGATGCCAGAATCCGAATGTTGTCAAACCCGATATTGGGATTTGCATATTTTCCGGCTTGCCTCCACGCCAGCCGTACACTCTGGTTACTATAAGCGCTCAGGTCTACTGTAATATCATGCCATACCAGCGTTTTAAAGACAACCGGAGAATTGGCTGTAGTCCAAACAGGATCATTACTCCAGGTACTTCCGTTATCGGTGGAAACATAAATGGAAATCGGACAGTTATCTGTCCCCGCTACTACATAATCATCCCTATATAAGGCTGCAAATTCCAAACGGGCATTTTCCGGAAGCTGAATTACGGGAGAGATGAGGCGTCCGTCGATAACAGCATTTCCATTAGCAGACCAAATCAAAGAATAAACATTACTGGAATCTATCAAGCTATATGAATTGGAAGCTGCCTGATAGGCTTTTATTTCTGCCTTCACAGTCGTACCTGTAATAAAATCCATCGTCCACCCCTCAAAAGGCAGAGTTGTTGCTGATGGCGCATTATCAAAATTCTCCAGAAATGTCAACCTGTCATTGGATGTTACAAAATCAGCCTTAGGAGCCACAGCTTCATGTCCGTTGAACAACAACTGAATATTCGGACGTTCATTATAACTGGATGCGGAGTTAGATGCCGACATATCTTTGTCTGTATAGTTCCAACGCAAATTTGTATTATATACCAGAGTATATCTTGTATCAACAGTTTTCACAGTAGCTGTGGTACCCATCTCCCAGACAATGATCTTCAAATTTTTCGTTCCACTATAATTGAATGGAGCATCTAACCAGATAGTATTCCATCCCGAGGTATTGGTCCAGGACGTATTACTGGTATAAACAGGTGTCAAACCGGATATGGCATTTCCCCAGGTGCTGGCTATTAAACTCGTTTCAGTTGTTTCAAGCATGTATATTTTTATTTGCCGGGCCGTACTTTCCGCATTATTACAATACCATGAAACAGCATTGATTACACCACCTGACGGACGGCCAATCTCTTCCGCTTTATAAAGCGAGGCCGTACCCAGTTGCCGGTATGAACTATAACCGAACGGCCAGGGTGATACACCGTTTCCCGCACCAATTTGCACAGTCTCCCCTGTTTTTTGTGTTACAACAATAAAGTCTTGTTTGGTAATCGTTCGTTCGTCGGGCGTTCCTTCATTAATCGTAAGCGTTACATCGTATTTCCCGGGAACATTATAGGTTACCGATGGATTCCTCTCTGCAGATGTTGTCGGAATCCCCTCTTCAAAAGTCCACTTCCATGAAGAGGCTCCGGTAGAAAGATCGATAAAAGTTATCGTTTCCAAAGCATACGGATTTTCTTTATTCACAGAAAAATCAGCAATAACAGTCTCATCTTCCTCTGTAAAAGTTTCTGCAGATACGGTTTCCGATTCATTAACGGCAAGATTATGGAATGAAATTCCATTACGGGCAAAAGTAGTAATCACTATCAATACAAACAGTGAGCTTAACAATAAAAATCGTTTTTTATTTTTCATTATTTATGAGTTAGAAAATTGTTTTGATATAAATGTCAAACAAAATTGAGTGTGCAAATATAGGATGAAATAAGAAAAATCCGAGTTAAAGAGAAACTTTTCTCTTTCATTTCATGAAAAATTAACAATGTTTTTCACTAATCTAACAACAAATGAAAGGATAATCTAAAATAGAGTAAAAAAATGCCAACATAAAAATAAACGAACGATAATTAAAGGAAAACAGTTTCGATTAAGTTTTGATTGAAAAAAGATTCAAACAAAAAATTTTATTTTTACCCCCAGTTTTACCCTAAAAAGCAAACGCCCGAAATTCATTACTGAAAATCAGGCGTTTATCATTTTTGCAAGTTGACCCACCAGGACAACTCAATACTTTATCGATTCATATATAAACTTAACTCAAAAACTCACTATTAAAGGGGTTTTCAAGAGGTAAAGAGTAAAGAGAGATAAAGAAAAAATTAAGCTAAATTAAAATTATTCGTCCCACAATTCGTCCAAAATCATTTTTTTGTCTATATTTGCGATGTAAATAAAATATCAAAAATATGGCATCTTTAAAATTCTAACTCGCCCGATCATCTTAAAAATAAAAAACGGCTATATTCTTCCGATTCTACTACGGGGCATATGAGGTGATAAACGGAAAAAAGGTTTATAAACCCCTAAAATATTATACATCTGAATCAATCGATCCCGCATACTGGAACGTTAAAACGGGTCGGGTAAAGGAAACCAAAAAATTTCCACAATACCCGGAGTTTAACGCACGTCTTCAGGATATCGAAGATACAGCCCTAAGTGTATTACGCAGGCTGCAAAACGATGAGATCACACCGACCAATGAATTATTAAAAATGGAGTTTGATAAGATATGGAAGGATGCCAAAGATCTGACAGATACCACCCCGGTATATTTGGAATTTATACCATACGTTGAACACTTCATCAAGACATCCAACCGGAAAGAAGGCACAAAGAAAAGCTATGCACGATCATACCGGGATTACCTGGAGTACCAGGACAGCCGAAAGACGAAGCTAACGTTTGACAAAATAGATATCGACTTTTACAACGACTTTGTAAGGTTCCTGAAGGACAAACAATACGCCCCCAATACAATCGGCACACGAATAAAGAATCTGAAAGCATTTCTGTCTAATGCGAGGGATGCCGGCCTGCCGGTACGTGACGACTTCCAGAAGAAAGCGTTTGCCAAGATCACAGAGGAAACCGATGCTGTCTACCTAAATGAAACGGAATTGATGAAAATATACGGCCTCAACCTGGATAAGAAACCGAAGTTAGACCGGGCAAGGGATCTGTTCCTGATCGGTGCATATACGGGCCTCCGCTTCTCCGATCTGTCACAATTGAACAAAGACAACATCACAAGCGATACAATTGCCGTAAAAACGATTAAAACAGGCACTCCGGTAGTCATACCCATCCACCCGGTTATCCGTGAAATACTGGCCAAATATAATTGCAATTTGCCACGTATACCAAGCAACCAAAAATTCAATGACTACATCAAAGAGGTTGCCGAACTGGCAGAGATCAATGAACTGGTAAAAGTAGAACAAACCAAAGGCGATCTAACAGCCAAGCGATCAGAGCCAAAATATAACCTGGTCACATCACATACGGCCCGGAGATCATTTGCCACTAACGCCTACCTGGCAGACATCCCGACTATTTCAATAATGGAGATCACAGGGCACAAGACGGAAAAGGCGTTTATGAAATATATTAAAATCAGTCCGGAGGATAATGCACGGAAGTTGATACAGCATAAGTTTTTTAGTAAAATGATAGTGAATAAATAAACTTGAAGTCGCAAATTTCGACTTCAAACAGAGATCTATTTGAGGTGACAAATTGAAACCTCAAAATTGTGCATCAAAAATTGTATCATTTAAAAATATTCAACATGAAAGTAAATGAAATTACAGAATTATTCAATCGATTTGAGGCTGCGGCTGCCGATTGTGAAGGCGTTGAGTGTTGGAGTGCAAGAGAGTTGCAAGCGCTGTTAGGATATTCCCAATGGCGTAACTTTTCGAATATTATAGACAAAGCAAAAGAAGCCTGTACAAATGTAGGTGAAAATATCTCCTACCATTTTGCTGATGTCAGCAAGATGGTTCAAATTGGTTCTGGTGCTGAAAAACAGATAAATGACATACTTTTGACCCGCTATGCCTGTTATCTGATCGCTCAAAATGGAGATAGTAAAAAGGGACAAATTGCGTTTGCCCAGAATTATTTTGCCGTTCAAACTCGTAGAGCTGAATTAATTACACAACGGCTATTGGAAGCTGAAAGAGTAAAAGCACGAGCAAAACTTGCCGAAACAGAGAGTAAATTGTCTGGCGTTTTATACGAACGTGGAGTAGACAATATGGGATTTTCAGTTATACGCTCAAAAGGAGATCAGGCCCTTTTCAGGCTTAGCACATCACAGCTAAAACGAAAAATGGGAGTCCCAGACAATAGGCCTCTTGCTGACTTTCTTCCGACAGTGAGTATTAAAGCAAAAGATTTCGCTGCCGCCATGACAACGGAAAATGTTCAACTGAAAAATCTGCACGGAGCACCTGAAATTGAAAAAGAGCATATAGATAATAATCTTGGAGTTAGAAAAATTATGATTGAACGTGGATTGGTTCCGGAAAATCTACCTCCAGCAGAAGATGTGAAAAAAGTAGAGAGACGTTTAAACGCAGAAAAGAAAAAGGCTTTGAAAAACAAACGATAATTATTAAAGTGAATTTGATGTCACAATTTGTGATAACATAAAAACAACCAATATGGAATTACAACCAATTCAGAACAAAATCTATGAGATACGGGGCCAGAGGGTCATGCTGGATTTTGATTTAGCCGAGATGTACGGAATTGAGACAAAAGTACTCAAACAGGCGGTAAGACGTAATATAAAGCGCTTCGAGGGTGATGATTTTATGTTTGAATTGACACGAGATGAGTACAAATCTCTAAGGTCACAATTTGTGACCTTAGACAATCAAGGAAGAACGAGTAAAGGAATTTTTGAAAACAATCAAATATAATGTATAAACGCATACACGTATAAAAAGCCTGTTAAGATGTTTTGTCGTAAATGACCGCAGTCACCATTGCGGAGTTTTGCGAAAATGAAGATTTTTCCGAGATCATTACACACACGAAGCTTATATCGGTATCATATACGTGTGAAGGTTTTTTGTCGGTCATATACACGCACGTGAATAGAAGGATATGAAGATTTTTCCAAGATCATTACACGTATGCGCATAGAGAGAGTATGAAGATTTTTTTGGGGTCATATATGCGTGCGAGGAACGACAAGAGTAAAATTCAAGAACCTAACATTCAAACCAAAAATTTTATTCGTCCCACCATTCGTCCCACACAACAAAAACGCCTGAAATTCATTACTGAAAATCAGGCGTTTATCATTTTTGCAAGTTGACCCACCAGGATTCGAACCTAGGCTGGCTGAACCAAAATCAGATGTGCTACCTCTACACCATGGGTCAATCTTATGCTTTTCTAAAAAGCGCTGCAAAGATAAGCCTTTTTACTTAATTTGCAAAGATTTTCCCGAAAATTATTTCACAATCAACAGGTAATAGCTTTTCTTCCCTTTTTGAACCAGTATATATTGGTTACCAATCAGGAATGAAGTATCAACCGGTTGGTCGAAAGAAGCCAGTTTTTCTTTATTGATGCTAACCCCTCCGCTTTGTACCAATTTACGCATTTCTCCTTTGGATGGAAATACCGGAGCCAGGTCGACAAGCAAATCTACAGCCTTCGGCGCTTTCTGAAGCTCCTCTTTAGATATTGTGAACTGAGGAACACCTTCAAAAACAGCCAGCAAAGTATCCTCATCTAATTTCTTTAAAGCTTCGGATGTAGAATTTCCGAAAAGAATATTGGAAGCCTCCACGGCAGCCTCATAATCTTCCCTGGAATGTACCATAACGGTAATTTCCTCGGCCAGTCTTTTTTGCAATATCCGGAGATGCGGAGCCGCTTTTTGCTCTGCCACCAGTGCATCGATCTCAGCTTTGGGCAAAGCCGTGAATATCTTGATGTATTTATCCGCATCATCGTCGCTGACGTTCAGCCAGAACTGGTAAAATTTATAGGGAGACGTATAACGCCTGTCCAACCATACATTACCGGATTCGGTCTTCCCGAATTTTCCTCCATCGGCCTTGGTTATCAGGGGACAAGTCAGCGCAAATGCTTCCCCTCCTTCTTTCCGGCGGACAAGTTCCGTACCCGTGGTGATATTTCCCCATTGATCCGAACCTCCCATCTGTAATTTACAGCCATATTCACGATACAGGTACAAGAAATCATATCCCTGAAGCAACTGGTAGGAAAATTCAGTAAACGACATGCCCACATTCGATTCCGAAGCCAGACGCTTCTTCACGGAATCTTTTGCCATCATATAATTGACAGTAATATGCTTGCCTATATCGCGGATGAAATTCAGAAAAGTATAATCTTTCATCCAGTCGTAATTGTTGACCAAAACTGCCTTGTTCGGATGAACCGAGTCAAAATCCAGAAATTTAGCCAACTGGACTTTGATCGCATCCTGGTTATGACGCAAAGTCGCCTCATCCAGCAGGTTCCGCTCCTGCGATTTCATCGAGGGATCGCCGATCATTCCCGTAGCTCCGCCAACCAATGCAATCGGACGGTGTCCGGCCCGCTGCAAATGCTTGAGCATCATTACTCCTACCAGGTGACCGATATGCAGGGAATCGGCTGTAGGATCGATCCCCAGATAGGCCGATGTCATTTCTTTCTGTAATTGTTCTTCCGTACCGGGCATCATATCGTGGATCATGCCCCTCCATTTCAATTCTTCTACAAAATTCATATCTGTTTCAATATTTGATTTGCTTTTCGAGCCACAAAGGTAATGATTTCTTATAGAAAACCGAATCAGCCGGTTTATCCATAACACAATCTCTTATGTGGTTGAAAAGAAATATGTGTCTACATTTTCTTTGATCCGATCCATCAATTTTTCCTCACTGATCGCCAATATCCGGGATACATTCCGGTAAATTACTTCTATAGTGGAAGCTATCGAATCGTCCGTCTCAAGGAATAATCGGTCTAATGGCATTTGTCTTAATGTTTCGGGATGATATTTTTCCCCAAAAGAAAGAAAAAAACCATGTTTGAGCAGTTGCTCCGCTTGTTGTGTTTTTCCCCGGAACCCATGAATGATCCAGATCTGCCGGGGACGAACCTGCGTTTTATAAGAAACAATCTCATCAAAAGATTTTACACAATGAATGATAAGCGGCTTTTTCAGCTTCTCGCTAATTTCTATCTGAGCAACGAACACTTCATTCTGAAGATGCCACGATGTACTGCAAAGCTTATCCAAACCACATTCCCCAATAGCTTTTATCCGGTTGGAAACAGCACTTTTTTCAATTGATTTCAAATGCTCCTGCCAATCATGCTCCTGTACTTTCCAGGGATGAAGTCCCAATGAATACCATATATGATCCGACTCCAAAGAAAGAGCTTGATCTCCGGTACTCAGACTCAATATAGCCATTGTTGCCGGATCGGCCGGTATATGATGAGTATGGATATCGATATACATGGCTTTTACATCAGGGAACCGGATCATAACCCTCCCCTCCCCAGGGATGACAACGCATAATCCGTTTGACCGCCAACCAGCCTCCTTTCAACGGTCCATGCTTTTGAACCGCTTCAATCGCATACTGAGAACAAGTCGGTGTATACCGGCAAGACGCCGGAGTCATCGGAGAAATACAATACCGGTAAAAATAAACCGGCAATAATACCAAAAAAGAGATGAACTTTTTCATACCAGTTTCCCTTTCAGTATTTCGAAAGCCTTTTTTACGGCCTTTTCCACTTCTTCAAAACCTAATATCTCCTGATGAATATAGAGAAACGCTATTTGTAAACGATAATTGCCAAACGACGGCAATTCGTATATTTCATGTTTATTCAACCGGAAAGATTCTCTGACCAGGCGTTTGATCCGGTTCCTTTTTACCGCACGCCGGAAACGTTTCTTGGATACACTTATCAAAACGGAGGTACCGGTCTCTTGAACATCTTCACAAGGCTCAAGCAGATATACCACCCGAAGCGGGTGGACCAGAAAGGACTTTCCCTCTGAAAACAAACGATCGATCACTTTCTGACCGCACATCCGTTCTTCTTTTTTGAATGTAAAATCCTGCTCCTTCATCTGTATATCTACTCTGTTATAATCAAATCCGTATAATCAAAAAAGGGCGTATATCCATACGCCCCGACAAACATGATTATGTTGTTATGTTGCGTTTACTTCTTTCCGTTTTTAGCCATTTTCAAATAATTCTCCAAAGCAGCCGTCATTGAAGGCGCCTGCTCGTTCGGAGCCTCAATATCCAACCGCAGGCCGGCTTCTTTTACCGCCTTGGCAGTTGTCGGCCCAAAACAACCGATCACAATATCATTCTGCTCAAAATCCGGGAAATTTTTTAACAAAGAAGCAATCCCTGCCGGAGAGAAAAACAAAAGCAAATCATAATCGAACTTTTCTTCCGGCGTAAAGTCGTTACTAACGGTTCTATACATGATTGCTTTGGTATGTTTGATCTTTTTAGCCTCGAGCAAATGAATCAGATCGTCTTTATGCACATCGGATACCGGCACCAAAAACGTTTCCTTATTATGCTTGTTAATAGGAGTCATCAAATCTTCCACCTTTCCGGCCTGGCTGAAAAAAATCTTCCGTTTCCTGTACACGATGTACTTTTGCAGGTAAACAGCAATAGACTCCGTTACGCAAAAATACTTCATGGTTTCCGGAATCTGCACGCGCATTTCCTCGCAGAGTTTAAAAAAGTAGTCAATCGCCGCTTTTGCCGTAAAAATAACAGCCGTATGATCCAAAATATTAACCCGTTGCGCCCTGAATTCTTTAGCCGTTAACGGTTCAACCTTAATAAAAGGACGGAAGACAATATCTACGCCAAACTTTTCGGCGATATCAAAATATGGAGATTTTTCGGTAGATGGTTGAGGTTGTGAAACCAGAACCTTCTTTATTTTTCCACTCATAAAGCACTCGTTTCCAATACATTAAAAATAAAAATCATTCCATTATACAACAAGAATAAAGGCACGATTTCCTGGGCGCAAAGGTACAAAAATAAATAATGCAAACTACCGATATTACTGAAGAATATCACATAAGATTTGTAAATAATAATTATACGGGTAACAAAAAACCATAAAATTATTATCCAGAAGTTAAAATAATACAGAGAGGGTATATAAAATTGGCATAAAACCGGTAAAAAAATGATTAAACCGTGAAAAGAAATCAAGGAAACCCAACTGTCAATCCAGATTTTTGCTAGCGACCGGTCAAAAAATACATAAGATATCAATCTATAAACCAGGAATTTATACAGTATATAAATTCCTATCAAACCGGAAAGACAAATTATATGTGTCATACTCTTCAGTCCGGAAGGCTCATAAGATCCTCCGTGCATAAACCAGATATACATCAGAATAGCCGACAATATGATCGATTGGGTAACAAGCAGAGACTTGTCAAACATATCATTTCCTGTAGTTTCAATAAAAATGCTTTGCCGGCTCTTGATATGAAATAAATTGTTAAACATTGAAGAGATCATTTGCCTGCCGCGGGCAAATGCATGGGATGTCATCAGGAAACAGACCAGAAAAAACAAGAATACGATATCCATTTCCACCGGTTTTCCGGAAATATCCGTACCGGGGAATAACTGGGGAATAACTGTATCGGGAACCTCAGTAGAAGAAAGAATAGAATCCCTGTAAAACGAGGAAACCGTCAGTTCTTTCAGGTAATCCGGCTGTGCAAGCGTATCCGCAGTCAATATATATTCCTGTTCCTGCATACTCTCAGCTTATATTGCAGCGATGGAACGGGGATGTTTTATCCATTCTCCCGCCGACTCGATCATATCCAATGCCTCTTCTACAGAAGAAGCCACCAGGTACATATCCTGATGCTGTACCCGCATAAAATTTTCACGGACAGCCCTTTCCAGCATCTTCAGTAAATCATCATAATAACCATTGATATTGAAGATAATGATAGGCTTGGAATATAAACCCAATTGCTTCCAGGTGATAACTTCCATCAATTCTTCGAGTGTTCCGATTCCTCCGGGTAAAGCGATGCAGGCATCCGATTTTTCGGCCATCATCTGTTTCCGCTGGTGCATATCTAATGTAACGATCAATTCGGATAAAGCCGGATGAAACCAACCTTCTTCAACCATGAAACCTGGAATAATACCAGTAACCGTGCCTTCCGAAGCAAGGACTGCATCGGATACTGCAGCCATCAAACCCTGATTACCCCCGCCATTGATGCATGCCATCCCTCTGGCAGCCATCTCACGGCCTAACAAGGCGGCCTGTTCCATATAAACCGGATCTATTTTCGAACTGGAGGCACAATATACTGTAATAGTCTTCATATAAACATTTTACGTTATCTTTAACATCAATTAGGGAGTTACCATATCAAACTGCCCGCAAAGTTAGCTATCTTTGCAGCGCAAAACAAATATGCGGCGCAATGAAATTTTTGTTAGGATTAGTTTTATTTCTTCTTTTAATGGGTTTCCTGCTTGGGGTTTCCGTTATTCGCGGGCTCAGGAATCTGTTTTTCGGCTCCGGCAACCAACAACAAAATACCCGCCGCCAGACGAATAAGCAAAACCGTGAACAAAAGAAAGAAGAAGAACCTCAGATAAAAATCTCGCGGAAAATCTTTGAAGCTGAAGCAGGCGAATACGTCGACTACGAAGAAATCAAAGAAAAAAAATAATTTTCAATTTTCAATTTCCAATTTTCAATTAAAATCACCTTCTCTCTTTAAAAAACCCCCTCAATACATCCGAAGCCTCCTCCTCCATCACACCCTTAACAACTTGAGTTTTAGGGTGCAATACCTTAGTATTCAGCAAACTGTATCCCTTTTTATCATCTGAAGCTCCATAAACGATCCTGGAAATTTGTGACCATGCCAAAGCACCTGCACACATCACACAAGGCTCCAGTGTGACATATAAAGTACATTCAGTCAGATATTTTCCACCCAATGCCGATGCGGCAGCCGTAATTGCCTGCATCTCAGCATGAGCTGTTACGTCATTCAGGCGTTCCGTCATATTATGTGCACGCGCAATGATTCTGTTTTTGCATACAACAACGGCTCCCACAGGAATTTCACCTTCATCATAGGCCTGTTGCGCTTCCTGCAGGGCCTGTTTCATGTAAAAAATATCGTCCGGCAGATGATTCATCTCCGCATTTCATTTTCTCCGAAGAGGGTGGGGTAATCCTGGTCCAGGGTTTTCAGGATATGGGAAAGGATGGTTTCCCGGTACCAGCGGGAACGATTCTCGATTTTATATTTATTGAGATAATTGCACACGGTCTTATATTCCTCATCATTCAGCATAAAAGTAACCTGCTTCGTCCGGGGATGATTCGGTAGAGACTGCGAATATTTACGTGTTTTTGCCATTTCAGCCGCAAAAATAGCTGGTTCTCCGGTAATAAACAAAGAAAAAATGTAATTTTGTGAAAAAAATCCGGTTTTTATGGCAAGTCACAATACTCTGGGAAACGAAGGAGAGCAGAAAGCAATCAAACTTCTGCAGGCAAAAGGCTATGAAATTCTCCATACAAACTGGAGAAAAGGACGTTATGAACTCGATATCATCGCACGCCTGCCGGAGGAATTAGTCGTTGTAGAAGTCAAAACCCGTTCGGAAAACCCCCTGGTTACCCCGGAAGAAGCTGTCGACCGGAAAAAAATCCGGCACATCGTAGCCGCAACAGACAAATACATCAAAACTTTCAACATCGATCTTTCCGTCCGTTTTGACATCATCGCTATATCCGGAGAGCAGATGGAGCACATAGAAGATGCATTTTATCCGCCGGTATTCCAATCCGGACAGAAATATTAAAACCGTTTTAAAGATATGAATGTAGAAGAATTACACGAAGCCTGCATTTCCGTAAAAGGAGCTACCGAATCTTTTCCTTTTGATGATGTCAGCCTTGTCCTTAAAGTAATGGGTAAAATGTTCGCCCTCATCCCTCTCGATGCCGAACGTCCGCAAATTGCCCTCAAATGCGATCCTGACATAGCCGTCGAACTGCGCGAAAAATACACCTGTGTGGAAGCTGCCTATCATTTCAATAAAAAATACTGGAACTCTATTTACGCCGATAGCACCATGTCCCGCAATGAAATCATCCACTGGATCAATCATTCGGTGGAACAAGTCATCAAAAAACTACCGAAAAAACAACAGGAGGAATATGCCAACAGCTGAGCATCCTCTCCTGATAGTGGAAGAAACTTCTTCTACCAACACTTTTCTCAAAAACTTAAACCAAACGGAAAGTTTACAGGAAGGTACTACGGTTATTGCCCTGGCTCAATCGTCCGGCAGAGGACAAACCGGAACATTCTGGGAATCGGAACCGGGGAAAAACCTCACCTGCAGTATCATCGTATACCCCTGTGAAATAGCCGTTAAACAACAATTTATCCTCTCACAGATCATTTCCCTCAGCATAGCGGAAGCTTTATCGGAAGAAATTTCCTCCGTTACCATCAAATGGCCGAACGATATCTACTATAAAGACCGGAAAATATGCGGCATCCTGATTGAAAATGAAATAGAAGGCGTACAACTCCGGTCGTCCGTCATCGGTTTCGGACTGAATATCAACCAGACACATTTTTACAGTGACGCACCGAATCCCGTCTCCCTGAAACAAATCACCGGCAAAAATTACGACATATACGATTGGCAAAAAAAAATAGCCCCCCGTTTCTTCTCCTTATACGAAAAAATAAAATCCGGAGAACACACAACCATAGCTACCCGGTACAAAGAACATTTATACCGCAAAACCGGATTTCATCTATTCTCCTCCGGCAACGAAACATTCCGGGCAAAAATAGCAGACGTAGAACAGAATGGTTTTCTGGTGTTGGAAACGGAGGGAGGGGAAGAGAGGAGGTATGCGTTTAAGGAAGTACTTTTTAAGCAGTTCCTATAGACGATGTACTTTATGTAAAATACCGAAATGCATATCACTCCTTAATTTCTTACAAAAACCCCTGCAACCGAAGAAAATACACAAAAAAGAATATCGTCAAACTGGAAAAAAGCGTAGTAGCCACCACGATCTGTCCCGAAAGCTCCCCGTCACAACCCATATTTTCCGCCATAATAAAACTGACAACAGCTGTTGGAGTAGCAAATAAAGTAAGCAGGGCACAAAGTTCCATTTCCCGGAATCCCATATAGACGAAAGCCAGTACTGCAAGAGCCGGAATGATGATTAAACGGGCAAAAGTGGCAAAAAATACTTTCCACAGATTGTCCGATAATTTTCTGAAACGGAATTCTCCTCCCATTACGAACAAAGCCAGAGGAGCGGCAATCCCAGCCAAATCTGTCATCGGTTTATCGATAAACAACGGAAAGCGAACTCCCAGCAAGCCACAGGCAATTCCCGAAAAACAACCGATAATCAGAGGATTTTTCAATATATCCAAAAAAACTTTACGCCAGGAAAAACCTCCCTGTTGCTTTTCCGAAAAATAAGACAGGATACATACGGCAGAAATATTATAAACAGGAATAATTACTGTCAGCAACATACTTACCGGCAGCAAAGCCTCTTTCCCATACATGCTTGTCGCCAGTGGCACCCCATATATAATAAAATTACTCCGGTAAATACCTTGTATAACACTACCTCTCTGACCTTGCTTTTTGACGAACAGAGGTACAAGCAGGCAACTCAATACAATAATAGCCAATACTCCACCCAATGCAGCGTAAATCAATCGAAAATCAGACAGGCTTCCCTGAAAATTAGATTGAATATTCTGGAAAAGCATCAGGGGAAGAGAAAACCGGAAAACAAATTTATTGGTTTCAGAAAGAAAACTATCCGAAACAAAATTTACCTGCCGCGCAATATATCCTAGCGACATCAGGATAAAAAGCGGAGCAACCGCATTCAGGGAAAACAATAAATCACTCATCAGTATCTATATTCTCAATTTTTATTTGCAAAACCCGCTCCAGCAATCCCAAATTTTCAATTATTAAAGCTTCTTTTCCCCGCAAAATTACGCCTATTCTTTGATCTTTTTTTGTCTTTATTGTTAATATTTGTCATTCAGAAGAAAGAACAAGTACAGATATATAAGCATATTGCACTATCTTTGCAGCAATTTTCAAAGATCAAAAACGCTATAACAATGGAACTAACCAAAAAATTCTACACTATGCCGGTTGAAGATGTAGCTCAGCACTTCAACACTTCCCTTTCTGCCGGACTCACTTCCGGAGAAGCGCAAAAACGCCTCTCTCAATACGGAGCCAACGAATTCGAAAAGAAAAAAAACAAAAGCCTGCTGATGAAATTCCTGGCGCAATTCAGGAGTTTCATGATTATCGTACTGGTAATAGCCGCCGTTATCTCCGGAATTGTAGGATATATGCAGGGAGAAGGCTTTACCGATGCCATCATCATCATGGCGATCGTTATCATCAATGCCATTATCGGTGTGGCACAGGAAGCCAAAGCGGAACAATCGCTCGAAGCACTGGAAAAAATGTCGGCGCCACAGTGTAAAGTAATCCGCAACGGACAGGTAGAAGTGATCGAATCCAAGTACTTAGTACCCGGAGATATCGTCTTACTGGATACCGGCGATTCCATTCCGGCAGATCTCCGGCTGGCAGAAGCCGTCAACCTGAAAGTACAGGATGCCGCACTGACCGGAGAATCGGTACCTGAAGAAAAATTTACGGAAGCAATCCTTTCTGATGAAGTGGCATTAGGCGATCGTGATAATCTGGGATTCTCCTCCAGTACCGTATCCTACGGCCGGGGAAAAGGGATTGTCATCGGAACCGGCATGCATACGGAGGTAGGTAAAATTGCAGCCATGATCCAGTCGGTTCCCGACTTCCAGACACCTTTACAGGAAAAACTCGAAAAGCTGGGAAAAAACCTGGGAATCGCTGCATTAATCATCTGTGCTATCATTTTCGGAGTCGGTGTTTATTATGATCACCATGTTCTGGAAATGTTCATGATCGCCGTCAGCCTGGCGGCAGCAGCCATACCTGAAGGATTGCCGGTGGTATCGACCATCGTTCTTGCCGTAGGAGTACAACGCTTAGCCAAAAGAAATGCGATCGTCAGAACCCTGCCATCGGTAGAAACCCTGGGCAGTACCACTGTAATCTGTTCGGATAAAACAGGAACTCTTACCCAAAATAGAATGACGGTAGTCAGACTCTATACCGACGGCAAAACCGAAAATATTTCAGGACAAATAAACCTGCCGGATACCGGCGAGCAAAAGAAACTGACCGGAGAACAGAAACACCTGATACAAATTGCCATATTGGCCAACGATGCCAAACTCTCGGAAGAAAAAGGAAGTTACAAAACAGCCGGAGATCCTACGGAGACGGCACTGATCGACCTCGGACTTTCATTCGGCATCAATAAAAACCTCCTGGATACGGAACTTCCCCGCAAAGCGGAAATTCCGTTCGATTCGGAAAGGAAACTGATGACTACCGTACACCAATTACCGGACGGGAAATATGAAGTCTGTACCAAAGGTGGTCTGGACGAACTCCTCGCCTGCTGTAACCGGATATCGGAAAATAACATAGCCAGTCAGATAAGCGACAAACAAAAAGATACAATCAGGCATGCCAATGCGTCCCTAGCCGATAATGCACTGCGCGTACTGGCCATGGGATACAAAATTATCGATACCATCCCCGAAAAAGTAACACCGGAAACACTCGAAAAAGACTTAGTCTTTGTGGGAATGCTGGGAATGATAGATCCACCCCGCCCCGAAGTGAAAGTCGCTGTCGAAAAATGCCGGGAAGCCGGTATTAAACCGGTAATGATTACCGGCGACCACAAGGCAACAGCCGTAGCCATTGCCAGAGAACTCAGTATCATGCAGGAGGGAGATATTGCACTCACCGGATCGGAAGTGGAAAAGATGACGGAGAAGGAATTGCTCGAAAAAGTACATCATGTAGCCGTATATGCCCGTGTTTCACCGGAACATAAGGTCCGTATCGTAAAAGCATTCCAGGATTCCGGAGATATTGTAGCCATGACAGGCGACGGAGTCAACGACGCCCCGGCTCTTAAACTGGCCGATATAGGCGCTGCTATGGGGATTGTAGGAACCGATGTATCCAAAGAAGCTGCAGATATTGTGCTTACCGACGATAATTTCTCTACAATCGTCGCTGCCGTGGAAGAAGGGCGCCGCATATTCGACAATATACTGAAAGCCATCCAGTTCATGCTTTCAACCAATATCGGAGAAATCGTCGTATTATTCACGGCCGTATTAGCCAACTGGGCCACTCCGCTGCTGCCGATCCACATCCTCTGGATCAACCTGGTAACCGACAGTCTCCCGGCCCTGGCACTCAGTGTAGATCCCGCAGATCCGGGAATCATGCAACGGAAACCCCTGAATGCCAAACAAAATATTATGAACAGGGAATTCACCCTGAGAATTCTTCTGCAGGGAATAATGATCGGAGGACTCTCCCTCCTGGCCTACTGGATCGGGATCAAATCATGTATAGCTGCCGGACTTAGCGAAGAAATCCAGATCGATACGGCCCGGACAATGACATTCGCAGTCCTTGCCTTCACACAGATCACCCATGTATTGAATGTACGATCACCTTATCATTCAGCTTTCAGAGGAATGTTCGGCAACAAATACCTACTGGGCGCCATCGCAATTGTTATCGGATTAATGCTGATTGTTATCGAAATCCCGGCATTGCACGACATATTCCACCTGGCTCCTTTAACACAACAACAATGGCTGTGGGTCATCGGATTATCTTTGGCTCCGCTTCCTTTGGTCGAGTTGGTGAAAGGAATGATACGGTTCTTAAAAAATAATCGTCAAATTCAAAATCAATTATAAAGAGAACGATTTGAATATTTTTATACAAGGTTATCACCTTGGAGGATATTTTTAAGAAAATTACAAATAGGTCAAGGCTTTCGCCGAAGGCGGAGCCGCATCGGCTGTTCGTTTAATCAAATGAACATTTTGCACAAGGTTTATTCTGATGAAGATAACCGTCATTGCGAGCAACAGCGAAGCAATCCCTTGCGATTGGCAGGAGATTGCTTTGTCGTTCCTCCTCGCAATGACGGGGTGGGGAATCGCAATGACGAGACTTCGCAAACAATATTACCACACAAAATTGCCCAATTCCACCCGGGCGAAGCCCGGTCAATCCCCCGCTGGGGGTTAGGGGGGACAATACCTTGCTGTCGAAAAGCTGTCTGAGGGAGAGAGCGCAGCGAGCGAACGAGTTCTTTTCGACAAAGCGCCTTTTTTTGGTACCTTTTTTTGGCGCAGCAAAAAAAGATACAGAAAGTGTTTTTATTCAAAATATTTTTACACCCAAAAACATTTACACACCCACCAAAATCCCCCTGATTTTAAGCTTTTTAAATTTGCGAGTTCCAAACAAAAGCCTTATCTTTGCAAGCCGAATATTATCCAAAATTATCTAATTATCTGATTTTTAATTCTTTATCTTTACAGTGTCCAAAAAAGATAAATGATGCAAAAATCAAAAGAACAATTTTATTAACTAAAAAAATTATTAAGCAGTGGATACTTTAAGTTATAAGACCATTTCTGCTAACAAGGCAACTGTTAACAAAGAATGGGTCATTGTAGACGCAACCGACCAACATTTGGGACGTTTGGCTTCAAAAGTGGCAAAGCTTTTGAGAGGCAAATATAAACCCAGCTTTACACCGCATGTGGATTGTGGTGACAATGTAATCGTAATCAATGCCGATAAAGTGGTTTTGACCGGTAACAAATGGAATGACCGTATTTATCTGAGTCACACCGGATATCCCGGAGGGCAAAGAGAAAATACACCTGCTACCCTGATGAAAAAAGGTTCCGACCGTTTATTCAACAAAGTAGTAAAAGGTATGCTCCCTAAAAACCGCCTGGGTGCGAAGTTACTCGGAAATCTTTATGTTTACGACGGAACCGAACATAAACATGAAGCGCAACAACCCAAATTTATCGATATTAATACTCTTAAATAAGAACAATGGAAGTAGTTAATGCATTAGGAAGGCGTAAAGCTGCTGTTGCACGTGTATACGTCAGCGAAGGTACCGGAAAAATCACAATCAACAAACGTGATATCGAAGTTTACTTCCCCTCCCCGATTCTTCAATATGTAGTAAAACAACCGCTGAACAAATTAGGTGTCGCTGAAAAATACGATATCAAAATCAACCTGGATGGCGGTGGTTTCAAAGGACAATCGGAAGCTGCCCGCTTGGGTATCGCCCGCGCACTCGTAAAAATCAATCCGGAAGATAAACCTGCTCTCAGGTCTGAAGGATTCATGACACGTGACCCGCGCGAAGTGGAAAGGAAAAAACCGGGACAACCGAAAGCAAGAAAGAGATTCCAATTCTCCAAACGTTAATCTTTTTGAACTGAAAACAGAATCTGAAAAAACAGCAATACTCCATTTTCAGTTGTTAGCTTTTAGTTTTTAGTTTTTAGTTTTTAGTTCTCAATTTATTCTGTTTAGTATCTAAACCGGTGAGACTTGTTCCGCAAGCAGATTTGTCGAACAACTGCCCACAGGTTGAGTGAACAAAAGAAGGTAAACAACAAAAATTAAACAAAAACAAATGTCAAGAGTAAATTTTGATCAGTTATTAGAAGCAGGCGTACACTTCGGACACCTGAAAAGGAAGTGGAACCCCGCTATGGCTCCTTATATTTTCATGGAGCGCAATGGTATTCATATCATTGACTTGTATAAAACAGTTGCCAAAGTAGACGAAGCCGCTGCAGCACTTAAACAGGTCGTAAAATCAGGCCGTAAAGTGTTATTCGTCGCCACTAAAAAACAAGCAAAACAAATCGTGGCCGACAGAGCTACCTCTGTTGGAATGCCTTACGTAATAGAACGTTGGCCGGGCGGTATGCTCACCAACTTCCCCACCATCCGTAAAGCGGTTAAAAAGATGACTACCATCGACAAAATGACCAAAGACGGAACTTTCGACAATCTCTCCAAAAGGGAAAAACTGCAAATTACCCGTCAACGCGCCAAATTGGAAAAGAACCTCGGTTCTATCGCAGACCTGAACCGCCTGCCTTCCGCCCTGTTCGTTGTAGACGTAATGAAGGAACATATCGCTGTTGCCGAAGCAAACAGACTGGGTATCCCCGTATTCGCTATGGTAGATACCAACTCTAATCCGGCCAATATCGATTTCGTAATCCCGGCTAACGACGATGCTACAAAATCTGTAGATGTAATCATGGAAGCCATTTGTGCCGCTATTCAGGAAGGTCTGGAAGAACGCAAGATCGAAAAAGCAGACTCCTCTGCAGCAGCCGATACGGAAGAAGAAGCTCCGGCTCCCAGAAGAGAAAGAAAAGCTAAAGCAGTAAAGAAGGAATTCATCGCCAAAGAAGACGAAGAAGCCTTGAATGCAAATGTGCTGAGTAAGATTGTGAAGGAAAAAGAAGAAGAATAATAACAAAATAATTGACAATTGAAAATTGATAATTGAAAATTAGGAATGTATAAGTTCTTCTGAAAGCATTTCAATTTTTAATTATCAATTTTCAATTATCAATTTTCAATTTTTAAAGAATATGGCAGTAACAATGGCAGATATTACGCACTTGCGTAAAATGACAGGTGCAGGGATGATGGACTGCAAAAACGCCCTCACCGAAGCAGACGGAGATTATGACAAAGCAATAGAAATTATCCGCAAAAAAGGACAGGCTGTCGCCGCAAAACGCGAAGACCGCGAAGCTTCCGAAGGATGTTGCTTAGCTGCAGTAAACGGCGAATTTGCCGCTATAGTAGCTTTGAAATGTGAAACCGACTTCGTTGCTAAAAATGCAGATTTCGTAGCATTGACCAAATCCATCCTGGATGAGGCTTTACAGAATAAACCGGCAAACGTTGAAGAATTGAACGCTTTAACTATCGACGGAAGTTCTATCGCTAACCTGATCACCGACAGAATCGGCGTAACAGGTGAAAAAATGGAACTGGGCGCTTATGAGTTCGTCAACGCAGCCACTACAGTATCTTACATTCACCCGGGTAACAAACTGGCTACTATTGTCGGTTTCAATCTCGCCAATGTAGATGCACAGGTAGCAAAAGATGTAGCCATGCAGGTTGCAGCTATGAACCCGATTGCCATCTGTAAAGATGAGGTTCCGGCCGAAGTAGCAGCTAAAGAACTGAAAATTGCCAAAGAAAAAGCAATCGAAGCCGGCAAACCGGAAGCCATCCTGGACAAAATTGCCGAAGGCGCATTGAACAAATTCTTCCAGGAAAATACGCTCCTGTCTCAGGCTTTCGTTAAAGATGCAAAAATCACTATTGAACAATACCTGAAACAACAGGACAAAGAACTGACCGTTGTTGCGTTCAAACGGGTTACACTGAATGTAGATTAATTTTTGAATCAATAAATATTGGATAATTGATAATTGACAACGATGCTTCAATCGTTATCAATTATCAATTGTCGTTTTCCGGGTATTATGCTACACAGAAGTAAAGCACCTCTCAGAATCGGTCTCGCCGGAGGCGGATCAGACGTAAGCCCTTATTCCGATATTTATGGCGGAGCTATCCTGAATGCAACCATTTCTCTGTACGCTCATGCCAATATACAACCCCTCGACGAACCTTATATCATTCTGGAGAGTCTTGACAGGGGGGAATTCCAGCAACATGCCTTGGCCGGAGAACTTCCTATCAACGGCACATTAGACTTGCTGAAAGGGGTTTATAACCGCATCTGTAAAGATTATATGCAACAACTGAAAGGCTTCAGGCTGAGTACATCCGTGGATGTTCCGGCCGGTTCGGGTCTGGGCACCTCTTCTACTTTAGTGGTTGCCATTCTCGGGGCTTTTATCGAGTGGCTCCGTTTACCTTTGGGAAGCTACGATATTGCCCAATATGCATATTCAATCGAACGGGAAGATCTACAAATGGCCGGAGGAAAACAAGACCAGTATGCCGCGACTTTCGGAGGAGTGAATTATATGGAGTTCTATAAGGATAACAAAGTAATTGTTAACCCTTTACGGATCGATAAACCTCATTTGTACGAATTGGAAAATAACCTGCTGCTCTATTTCACCCGGACAACACACAATTCTTCCGATATTATCAAGGAACAGCAAAAAAATGTTTCTTCCAACAATACTTCTTCCATTGAAGCCATGCATAAAATAAAAATGCAGGCCCAGGAAATGAAAGAAGCATTACTGACAGGAAAAATCAATCGTATCGGGGAAATCTTCGATGAAGGCTTTGTGCATAAAAAACAAATGGCCCAGGGTATATCCAACGAGTTGCTGGAAAATATTTATCAAAAAGCACAAGCTGGCGGAGCTACCGGCGGACGTATATCCGGAGCCGGCGGTGGCGGTTTTATGCTGTTTTATTGTCCGAAAAACAACAAATACCAGGTAATGAAGGAATTAGAGTTTTTTAATGGTCGTTTTTATCCGTATCGTTTTGTAAAAGATGGACTTTTTACTTGGACAATATGATCTTAAACATTACCTTCACCTTTGAAAAATACAGAAACAATGATAAAAGAACGAATACAGGCATCTATTTTTGTTAAGCAGGAAATGATGCAGGACCGGTTATTATTGGAAGCGATACAGCTATCTATCGATACCATTACTGCTTGCTTTCAGTCGGGAGGGAAAGTTTTTTTCTGTGGAAATGGAGGAAGTGCTGCCGACGCACAACATTTAGCAGCTGAGTTTTCCGGAAAATTTTACCTGGACCGCCCGGGACTTCCTTCGGAAGCCTTACATTGTAACACGTCTTTTCTTACAGCAGTCAGTAACGATTACAATTTCGAAGTGGTCTACTCCCGTATGCTTTCCGGCATGTCTAAGAAAGGCGATATATTGGTCGGGATCTCCACTTCAGGAAATTCAGCCAATATAATTAAAGCTTTTGAAAAAGCGAGAGAAATAGGAGTACAAACGATAGGAATGACCGGAGCTACAGGAGGACAGATGAAACAACTCTCCGATATTTTAATCAACATTCCGTCAACAGATACTCCCCGCATTCAGGAAAGTCACATTTTAGTGGGTCATATTATTTGTGAGCAAGTAGAAAAAAATCTTTTTCAATGACTCCTCCCCTTTTGAAAAATATACAAGAAATTTACCGAAAGAGTACAATAATTTATCTTTTGTTCGGTTATTATAACAGTTGAAATATTGATTATATAAAATTCCAAGAATATTAATTGAGAATATGGAAAACAAAGAAATACGCAATCAATCAGACAAAAATGAGGAACTAATCAACATTGCTGACCTTATAAAAATATTTACAAAAAACTGGAAGTGGTTTGCTTTAAGTGTTTTTCTTTTTTTATCTATAGGTGCATATTATGTTCTTTCTACGAATTCAAAATATCTTGTTGATGCAAAGGTCCTTTTGCGGGAAGACGAGAAAAAAATGTCTTCCTCCTCGGCAGTATCCATGGCGGCTAATTTGAGTGATTTAGGATCCATGATGGGAAGCAAAAACATTGACAATGAAGTAGAGATATTCAACACCCGGAGAATCATGAAAAGAAGTGTATTAGATTTAAATATGTACATTTCCATGACTATGAGAGTCGGTTTAAAAAAGATTAATCCTTATCCGGTTTTGCCTTACCTTGTTCATGTTGATTCTCTACAGGTAGATACGATAAAAAGACCCATAAGCCTTACAATAAAACCCCAAAAAGACGGAACATATAAAATAAAAGGAAAGTATTATAAAACTAAATTTGAAACGATTGTCCAAAATTTTCCGGCTAACATTAAAACACCATCTATTGATGTGGCAATCGATAAAAATCCACTTTACGCTATCACGAAAAAAAACCAATTCAAAACCGTCGATATTACAATCTCGAACCCGAATGTCGTGGCTATTTCTCTGAAAAAGGAAATTTCTGCAGAAGCCACAAGCAAAAAGACAACAATAATCGCTTTATATACTACAACAGATAATGTGAGATGGTCGCAGGATTTATTGAATAAAATGATTGAAAATTTCAATAAAGATGCTATTGAAGATAAAAACCTGATCGCTACTTTAACTGCTGATTTTGTGAAAGACAGGCTAATCAAAATTGAAGAAGAGATTAAAATGGTAGAGCAGGAAGTTCAAAATTACAAGCAGCTTAACCAATTTACGGATTTTGCTTCAGAAATAAAAATCAACCAGGGGAAACTGCTTGAGTACGAAGGAAAAGCAGTTGAGGCGGAGATTCAATTAAATATGATCAAATACATTAAAGAATATATTGCCAATCCCAAGAATAAAGATAACCTGATTCCTACCATTGGTATTGAAGACCGGGGTTTAGTGGGAATTATCGTAAAATATAATGAACTATTGGCAGAAAGGAACCGATTAAAAAATGCCGCTACAGAAATAAACCCAGGGACTCAATTAGTAGACGCTCAACTCGTTTCCATGCGGGAAAATATTCTGGGGAATATCGATAATATTTCCCAAAGCATACAAATTATGCTGGATGATGTTAAGCGCCAGGACTGGCTTGCCAATAGTAAAATTAAAAGCATTCCCCGTCAGGAAAGAGAATTTGTTGAAATAGTTAGACAACAAAGCATCAGGAACGCTGTATATACTTTTCTATTACAAAAAAGAGAAGAAACAAACCTGAACCTGGCCTCTTCCGCTCCAAAAGCCAGAATCATTGATGAACCGATGCCCGGATTATTGCCGGTAGCTCCCAAAAAGAAAGCAATTGCTTTGATGTTTTTATGCCTGGGAGTTTTTGTTCCATTTGCATTTTTCTATACAAAAAAATTGCTGAAGACCGAACTGGATTCTAAAGAAGAACTGGAAGCCCTGTCACAAGTAGAAATAATTGGAGAAATCTGCAAAAGTGAAAAACAGGAAAAAATTGTTGTAAAACCGCACGAAACAACATCTTCCGTCGAATTATTCCGGCTATTAAGGACAAATCTGACATTTGTACTGCGAGACAACTCGCAAAAAGTAATCTTGCTTACTTCTACAGTTTCCGGTGAAGGAAAGACATTTATCAGTATCAATCTGGCTTTAAGTCTGGCTTTGATTGAGAAAAAAATATTGGTGGTAGGACTGGATATCAGAAACCCCCGTTTGGGAGATTATTTGGAAGCACCAACAGGAAAAGGTATTACCAATTTCTTGATAGATTCGTCTCTAAAAACTACAGATATTATTCAACAGTCAAAAGTAAATCCGTATTTGGATATTGTACAGGCAGGCCCAATTCCACCTAATCCGAATGAGTTGCTGATGAGCTCCCGCCTGGATGATTTGTTTGCCGATTTTCGAAAAATGTACGACTACATCATTGTAGATACGGCACCCATCGGTATGGTATCGGATACATTTTTACTGAATAGATTGGCAGACGTCAATTTATATGTTGTAAGAATTGGTCATGCCCACAAAGATTCTGTCAGATACCTCAACTCAATCAAGCGAAACGGAAAGCTGAAAAATCTATATGTAATTGCAAACGATATCGATCTGAAGGCCAAAAATGGAGGTTACGGATATGGATATGGTAGAACAAAATAATAAACCCAACTGTATTAAACACTACTTTCCCTATGAATATAGCCAGATTGACAAATGATTTATTATTATTTACTGGCATAATTTTATTATATGTTTGTAGAGGTTTTGATGTTAGTTTATTAAGTTTTTTTGTTTTTATCTCTATCTATCTTCTTCTATTTGTCAGGAGTTCTGTCTATTCTTTTGTATTTGCCTTCCTTTATTCTATCAATTTAACGATAGGTCCTTTGTTTACATGGGATGCCTGGGTTCCTATATTGGCAATGATGGCTCCAGTAATCAGAGAAAAAGGCGACTTATCCATAATTAAAGAACAACCCAAGGTAAAATTCATTCTTGCTGCATCTGCTTTGTTTTTTGTTTATGTGTTTTTCATAAACTTATTATGGAAAGGAGTAACGGTTACCCAATCATTACAGTATTTGTATTTTTATGGAGGTTTTTTAGTTTTCATACCGGCATATTATATTACCCTACGATACAGGCATACATTTTTCAGACTTCTCATCACATCTGCTATCCTATTTCTAATTATTTACTATGCGAACATGCTTTTCAATTTGGGATGGATAAATATCCGGAAAAGTTATCGGGCAGATGAGGATGTCAATATCAATATGTTCCGATTTATGTACGATATCAGGCAATTTGTGATAGTCTTTGCATATCTGATTCCAGCAGTTCTTTTCATGACAATCAGCAAAAAGAACAAAATGCTATTGATTGGAGTAGGTGTTTTTGCTTATTTGGTGATCATTTTTGCTATTTACAGATTGGCAATTTTTTATGTATTCATGGGAATTCTTACCAGTTTGTTTTTAATATCAAAGTATATTAATCTGTCAAAGCTTATCAAAAGAGCATCGATTGCTGCCATATTCCTATTCGTTGTATTGAGTCTATTTTCGTCCTCGTTAGGTCAATATGTGAATTTGTATCAATGGACCATCAATTCTTTTATGGGTGGATCCTCAGATAGTTCCGCAGAAGCCCGGTTTCTCTTTCAGATGCCTATATTATTGGGATTATTCAATAATAATCCGTTAACCGGAGCCGGTTTACATCTTTTATGGTCATACCAAAATGAAGAGATGTATGGATATGTAGATTATCCCATATTAGGAACCTTGTCTGCATTTGGAATAATTGGCATGATTATTTATTATAGCCGGTTCTTCGCAATTATCCCGCTAAAGCTTAAAAATGTTATAAAGAATTCAATCGATTCAGGTTTGTATAAAAATGAAGCATTAATTATTTTAGCGCTTCAGGCCTATTTTATAACAATGATCACATACCGTATATTTTATATATCCTGGGAATTAACTTATGGATATCAACAGATTGAATTCGGACTTTTTGTAGGTATTTATTTTGCCTTGCAAAGTATAGTAAAAAAAGGAAATACTCTTAATTTGAAATCAACATGAAAAGACTAATTGTAGATTTGGATGATACAATATCTGTTACGATAAAAGGCGACTATATCAATAGCAAGCCGGTCTTCCAAACAATAGAAAAACTGAAAGAATATAAAGCAGAAGGATTTGAAATTGTAATTTATTCCAGCCGGAATATGCGCACTTACGAATCCAATGTAGGAAAAATCAACATATTTACCCTACCTAATATCATTGATTGGCTTCGTAAATATGACATACCTTTCGATGAAGTATATGTAGGGAAACCCTGGTGTGGATTTGATGGTTTTTATGTCGACGATAAGGCAATCAGGCCTTCGGAATTTATAAACATGTCATACGAAGAAATTCGCGATTTACTGAAAAAAGAAAAAGATGCAGTTTCATGTTTTTAATAACATCAGCAGCATATATTACCAGTGATTTGCATACGGAATTCGGAAAAATCCCCCCCTCTTTTCTTCCGTTGCAAAATAAACGGCTTTTCAGACATCAACTGGAACTGGCGTTTTCTGTAGATGATGAGGTAATCCTTTCTTTGCCGGAAGGTTTTACACCGTCAGAAGAAGATTTATTATATATTCAGGAGCAAAATGTGACGATCGTATATGTTCCTGAAAAATTTTCTCTGGGAGAATCTGTCGCTCATGTTCTAAAGTTAATCGGAAAATTCCAAAATCCGTTAAGAATTCTACACGGAGACACCCTATTCTTCCGCTTACTTTCAGATTATGATATGTACATCGTAGGAAAAGCTTCGGATAATTATTCCTGGGCTATTTCTGCAGACATAAACGGAGAAGATATGGTATATGCCGGTTTTTTTTCATTTGCCAGGCAGGATATTTTTTTAGAATCGCTTACAAAAGCATCTTATGATTTTGTAGAGGCAACACTGAAGTACAAAAAGAAAGTTAAGATTAAAGAAATCCTGGTTGATTCATGGTTCGATTTCGGACATTCGAATACCTATTACAGATCCAAATCGTGTTTAACAACTCAGAGAACATTTAATAATCTGGAAATAGATGCGTTTACGGCCACAAAATTTAGCAAGGACAAAAAAAAGATCTTAGGAGAAGCCAACTGGTTTACAAAATTACCTCTACCTTTTAAGCGCTATACTCCAGGCATTTGGGATTTCGGGATAAAAGGAAATTATGCCTTTTATCAAATCGAATATTTCTACCTCAGTACACTGGCCGAACTGTTTGTTTTCGGCAAAAATCAATATTTTGTTTGGGAAAATATTCTTCATGCCTGCAATCAGTTCATGAAAGAATGCTACCGGAATAAAGCCCCTTTTGATATATCCTTCTCAAAAAACAGCAATAAATCGCACACTGAAAAAACGATGAAAAGATTATCTGATTTTGCCATAAAGAATCAGGTGGATCTGGATAGAGAATGGATTTTTAATGGAACAAAGATGCCTTCCCTGAATCAGTTGGTGAAAGAAACAGATGAACTTATTACATGCCCTCCGGATAGTTTCCATACTATTATTCACGGCGATTTTTGTTTTAGCAATATTCTGTACAATTTTAAAACGCAATCTATCAAGGTAATTGACCCCAGGGGTATTGATTTCCAGGAAAACCAAACTATCTATGGTGATTTCCGGTATGATATTGCAAAATTGGCACATTCGGTGATCGGGCTGTATGACTTCATTATCACAGGATACTTCAATTATTCTGAAAAGAGTGAATATGATATTCAATTCTCGTTCAATACAAGCGATGTAATTCAAAAGGTACAGAACCTTTTCAGGAATAGCCGCTTCGGAGGTTTGTCTTTGGAAGAAGCCTGTACATATCCGATACTGATACAGCTATTTTTATCGATGCTTCCCCTTCATTGCGATAATCCTTTGAGGCAAAAGGCTATGCTGGCAAATTCATTCCGCTTATATACGGAGCTTAAAACAACTAAATCTGTAAATGTATGACAATAGTAATACCTATGGCAGGATTAAGCCAACGTTTTATTGATGCAGGATTCAACCTGCCTAAATATATGTTGTATATAAAGAACAAAAGTCTTTTTAATCTTTCGTTGTCAGGATTCGAGCAATATTTTGAGACTTGCAGGTTTTTATTCATCGCCAGGGATATTTATGACACCAAACTATTTATACAAAAAGAATGTCAAACCCTGGGTATCCGGAATTTCGATATCGTTATTTTGGATAAACCTACTAAAGGGCAGGCTGAAACCGTATTTCTCGGATTAGAGGAAGCTGGTATTGATGATACAGAACCCATTATTATTTTCAATATTGATACATTCCGGAAAAATTATAGTATCCCCGAACAGACAAAGGAATGGGATGGATATTTAGAGGTCTTTTGGGGGGAAGGTCCAAACTGGTCCTATGCGAAAACCCAAAGCCCTGATTCTACCCGTGTAACAGAAACTGCAGAAAAAATTCAGATATCCAATTATTGCTCAACAGGCCTGTACTTTTTTAAATCTGCATCTTTATTCAGATACGCTTTCTTGACTGAAAATAAAAAAGAGATCTCATTGAAAGAGTATTATGTGGCTCCTTTATATAACACGTTGATCGCTGAAAATAAGCAAATACACATCCAGCTAATTGACAAAAATGAAGTTGATTTTTGTGGGATACCTAACGAATATTATGATTTTTTAAAAAAATCTATTTAACGAATTACATGGATATTTTTCTTTATCACTCTGCCGTTAATTATATCTCTAAACCTGGAGATATTCTATTGAATGAAAATGATCTTCATCCATGTAAACCTCTTTTTACCAAATCTATAATAGCAACTGAAAGCGCAAAAAAAGTTCAGACAAAGGGCATACTGGAAACAACCAGATACATCAGGTATGTACTGAAAGTTGCAGATTGGCTGTTGGCTGTTGGAGGAACCTTTGAAATCTTTTTTTATAAAGTAAGTTTCGACGCTGCCGGTTACCCCCTTAGACCACAATCTTACCTGATGAATGAAGTTTCTCTTTGTTTCAAAAATCGTTTCAGGCTGGTACGGATGGAAACAGAAGGCTCTGTTTTAAGAATAAGCCTTGTGAAAGACAAGTCGTCTTTACCCCCGGATGATCACATTGACAGATGGAGTTTTGGAATTGTTAGCGACGGAAGGAAAAATGACAGAATATTGAATATCATACATCAAATAAAAAATTTCAATATTCCTGTATATGAGATATTAATTTGTGGCCCCAGTCCTTCTTCATCTCTGCCTGAGTATGTAAAAGTTCTGGATGATTCCGACTTATATAATGATGTCAGAACTCCAATCTCAAAAAAGAAAAATCGCATCATTCAACAGGCCCGGTATAATAATCTCGTTATCATACACGACCGGATCTCTTTTCATGATCAATGGTACAGTAAAATGATCGAGCATGGAAATTATTTCGATCAGATGTGCATGAGAATATTAGATGAATCTTCCCGTCTCAGAAGAATCCAGGACTGGATGGAAATCTTTCACGACATCACGCTGTTTGAACATAGTAGTGCGAAAGAAATGAGTTATACGGATTGGAGTAAACATATTTATGTAAATGGAGGGGCACTGATAATAAAGAAACATATTATAGAGGAAGTATTATTAAATCCGAACCTGCACTGGGGAGAAATGGAAGATGTGGATTTAAGTGAACGGCTCTATTCCCATGGATCTCTGTTGACATTCTTTAGAGACAATTACCTGGTAACACAAACACACCGTATATCCGGAGATGACTCTCCCAATAATTTTGTACTGAAAATGATTTTTAGATTAAGAGTCATGTTGGGTGTGATTAGACGGAATAAAAAAATAAAAAAAGACTTTTACGGATTTCTGCAAGATGAAAGGTATGCATGATTGACATTGGCGCTTTTTACAAAAAGGTGACACAACATGGTGTTATCAGAAATATTTCTGTCTTAAGCATTTGCAATGGTGTGGGACTCCTTATCGGAATGATAATCAATATCCGGTTGGCCCGGGTTATGTCGCCCGCTTCATTTGGCCAATATGGTGTATTATCGGCTATCGTTGTTACATTCCTGGTTATTGCCTCCTTAGGGTTGCAAAACGTAGTGATACGTTCCATTGCCAGGAACCGGACTTATTCTAAAGACTTTTTTTTCTCTTCTTTTATCCTGAAAAGTATAGGATTTTTTTGTGCTACAGCTTTTTTGGTCATATACCAGCTTTTTATCGTCTCTTCTCCCCCTGAATATTTTACCATATTGTTATTGATACTCAGCCTTCTTTCCTTTTGCATCATAGACGAATTTCAGAATATTGCCTTAGGAATGGAACAAATGGACTTTACGGGATACATCAACGTATTGACCAGCTTCCTTTTGTTGATTGTTTTCTGGTTATTGCCGGAACAATCCTTTACTGTCAGAAATGTATTCGCAATTTACATTGTCAGCCAATTTTTTAAAGCGATCCTTTTATACATCGCTCTTATTAAAAAGAAGCTTTTTACCGGAAATATCAGGCAGGAACCCAGAAGAGACCATTTGAAGTCCTTATTCTTACAAGGAATCCCGTTTTATATACTGGCTTTGTGCTCCATGATCTCAAACCAGTTCCCGGTATTGTTTCTGGATGTCAATGCAGGAGAAGAGCAAGTCGCATTCTACAATACCGCTAATAAACTGTTACAACCCATGACATTAGTTATAGCAACCACAATGTCGGTGTTATTTCCTCATTTATCGAAATTATTTACTGAAGACAAGAAAAAATATCAAACACAAGTAAAGTCAATCTTTTCTTTAATAACCATCGCAGGCATTGTATTGGCTTTTGCCGTAGCATTATTCAGGAATGAAGTGGTCTTTTTGATTTATGGCGAAGAATACAGACAAACCGGATATGTGATGGCGTATCAATGCTGGTATCTGGTATTTTTTGCTCTTTTCTGCTTTATCGGTACTATCCTGGGAAGTTCCGATAAGCAAAAACTACTGAGTATTTTGTCTGTCTTTTATGCGTTGGTTTCTACTCCGATAATATGGATCGGGTCAAAATACGGGGCAGAAGCTCTTTCTGTTTCATTTATTATCGCCAGCATCATTAACATGATTTATCATTGGATCGTTTTACAAAAAAATCTTCCGGAACCATTATCTTTCAAATTTTCACTCGGGATTTTTTCTTTTCTTCTCGTCAGCTTTTCTCTCTCCCTGTTAATTCCGCCTGATCTGAATTTATTTGTAAAATTAATTATTATCTTTGCATGTGTGTCTGCTTTTGTTTTATTTGAATGCAGAAAAAGGAAACAAACCGGCATTAAATAAACCTCTGTTATCAGATTCCTTTGTGCAGATTTCAGATGGCAGATTCTAAGTTTGAACCTATTGTATGAAAAAGATTCTAATCGTATCTTCTTTTATTCCATATCCGTTAAACATGGGAGGACATGTGGGCGTTTTTGAAATGATCAATCATTTCAGAACAAAATATCAGATAACATTCACATTCCCGGCATATGGCAATAAAGAGGAAAAACATATTTCCGAGTTAAAACAGTTATGGCCGGAAGTTGAAATCCTTCCCTTTAAGAGAACTTTTCGCAAAAGTATCTGTAATAAATTATATTATAAAATACAGCATTTTTTTTATCGTTTTACCTGCAAGCGCTTCTTTAGCGATCTCCCATGGGGAAACCCTCCCTCTGTATTAATTGAAAATGCCTCAGTATTAACAGAACATCTTGGAGACAGAGATTTTTATCACTATATCAATTCATTATTTGAAAAAAGCAGGTTTGATCTGATTCAGGCAGAATTTTATTCCAACATTGCCATTGCCGCTTTTTTAAACGTAAGCTGCCCTATCATTTTTATACATCATGAATTGCGATTTATTAAAAATAAACGGGAATTTTCCATCATTGCACCTGATGATAAATTGTTAGGTACAATGATTTCTTTGCAGAAAACATATGAGACCGAAATGTTAAAACATTTTTGCAAAGTTGTTTTACTGTCTGAAACAGACAAAAAGGCTTTACAGCCTGATCTTCCGGAAGATATGCTATTCGTATCTCCTCTGGGGATAAGAATAAAAGAAAAAGAGAGAAAAAACAGGAGTTTTATTTTCAATAACACCCTTACTTTTCTAGGAGGAGAAATGCATTTCCCGAACAAAGACGGGCTTGTATGGTTCTTGGATGAGTGCTTCCCCCTTTTGAAAAAAGAAATACCAGCACTGCAGATTCACATTATCGGGACATGGAGTTCTGATTTTATTTCTAAATATTCTCTATTCGAAAATATCAAATTCCTAGGTTTTGTAGAAAATCTTGATGATGTGCTTTCCAATACAATTATGATAGTCCCCATAAGGATCGGGAGTGGAATCCGCATGAAAATTCTCGAAGCAATTAATTACGGAATACCATTCGTTACTACTTCTATCGGTGTGGAAGGGCTTGACTTCAGAAATGGTATCGACTGTATTATTGCGAATGATGCTCACCAGCTCGTAAAGGATACTTTAAACCTGATTTCGGATATTGAACTGCAATCTTCCTATATCAAAAATTCGCAAGACCGTTTAAAAGAACTTTATTCTTTTGAAGGGGCAATCATAAAGCGTCAACAGTTATATGACTCATTGCTGAATAACTAAAAAAAACGAACCCTATATGGACATTAATATATGCAGGATTTGTGGAAACCCTAAAAACAATCAATCTTTTTTCATAAAAGAAAAAATGTTTCGCACAAATGATGAATTCGAATATTATGAATGTAGCGAATGTGGTTGTTTACAAATAAAGCAGTTTCCGGCTTCCACCAAGGAATATTATCCTTCGAACTATTATTCTTATGCTCATACTCAAAATTCAGAACCGTTTCTTCATTTGCTGAAAAATAATGTAAAGAAGGCATGTATTTATTGCCGGATAAACAATACCGGTTTTGTCGGAAAAATTGCTTCGTCATTCTATAACGACTATCCCTGGATTATTAAAAATACTTTAAATTTTAATTCCTCCATTCTTGATGTTGGATGCGGAGATGGAAACCAGTTGCTATGGATGCACAAATTAGGATTTAAAAAACTAAAAGGGATAGATCCATACATTGAGTCGGACATTAACTATCCAATGGGAGTTTCCATTCAAAAAAAATTTATTCAGGAAGAATCGGGTTTGTATGATTTCATTATGTTGCATCATTCTTTCGAACATATGGATAATCCTCTGGAAACATTGGAACATCTCTATAAACTCCTGAATCACAATAGTTACATATTAATTCGGGTACCGGTTTCTCAGTCATATGCCTGGAGAAAATATAAAACCGACTGGGTACAGTTGGATGCACCTCGTCACCTTTTTATTCATACAACAAAAAGTATTTCTGTCTTAGCTGATAAAGTTGGTTTGGAACTTACAAAAGTATTATATGATTCCACAATGTTTCAATTTACCGGAAGTGAAAAAAATCTCAGGAATATTCCTTTTGATCAAAAAGATTCCACTGTCTTTACCTCAAAAGAAATAAAACATTTTTCAAAAGCAGCAGTAAAACTGAATGACCTGAAAGATGGAGATACTGCCTGCTTTTATTTATATAAAAAATGAATAACATTTCAGACAAAGATAGAATATCATTGCCGCGGGTAACAATAATGATACCAACTTATAATCAGGAGCAATTTATCGGAGATGCAATAGAAAGTGCCCTGGCACAGGATTATGGCAATCTGGAAATTATTGTTTCTGATGATTGCTCTACAGATGCAACCGGAGAAATCGTCCAACCGTATTTGTCGGATAAACGGGTGAAATATTTCAGAAACCCGGAAAATCTCGGAAGAGTTCGGAATTATCAAAATACACTGTATAATTATGCCTCCGGCGACTGGGTTCTAAACCTGGATGGTGATGATTTTTATACAGACCCATCATTTGTTTCCTATGCTATAAATTTGATCCAAAAAAATAAAAATGTGGTTTTCCTGCTGGCTTCCTGCGAACAGGGAGTCAAACGAGCAAAAAAAATATCTCATAAAGCCTTAGGTGAAACCGAATTATTAATGTGTGGGAAAGATTATTTTCTTGACTATTTCAAAATTGATGACTTCTATCATCATTCCTTGGTTTATAACCGGAAAATCGCTAAAGAAATCGGTTTTTATACCCATGACAGTCTGATTTGTGACTTTCATTCGGCCATGCGGCTGGCATTAAGGGGTGATATTATTCTCTCTTCCAGAAAAGTAGCATGCTGGAGAATACATGAGAATAACTCCAGTTTTTTGGAAATAGAATCTTTATTAGAAAAAAATATTTCTGCGGTTTCCGATATGGCTAAAGATGCACATCTTTTTTTTCCACCACAGAAGTGCAATACCTGGGAAAAGAAAATGATTTCGCTTCGAAAGGAACATTTGACTTTTTCTGTCGCTATTTCCGGACATTCTATGAAAGATATTATCTTTGTCTTTTGTCATCTAAAGCCTAAAAAAACGCATGTTATCTTGTTTGTACGGATGATTCTGAGGTATTTAGGACTTAATAAAACAAAATGAAAATAATATATTGCCTTATCGATTGTTCTCAGACAGGAGGAATGGAACGGACCATTTGCTGTAAAGCGAATTACCTGGCAGATATAATGGGATATGATGTAACGATTATCACAACAGATCAATCAGACCGGCCTGCATATTATCATTTCTCTGAAAAAATAAAATTCTTCGATCTAGGCATCGATTATGGAGAATTAAAAAATCTTTCAACGCTTCAGAAACTTAAACGACAAATCCAAAAACGGAAGTTACACAAACAGAAACTAAGCCTCTTACTGAAAAAATTGCAGGCTGATATCGTTATTTCAACCTATTCTCATGAATTTACACTATTACATGATATAGAGGATGGAAGCAAGAAAATAGCAGAGATCCATTTTTCAAAAGAATACAATCAGATCTCAAACAAATACCTTAAGCAATCGTTTGCATCCAAACTGATGTCCTCCCTGGCAGAAAAAAGAAAATATTTGTTTATAAAAAAATACGATCGGTTTGTTGTACTGACAAAAAAAGATCTGGAAAATTTCAGCCATTTCAATAACGTAGTGCAAATCTATAATCAAACATCTTTTTATCCGGAAAAACCTGCGCCTCTTCAGGCCCGGAGAGTAATTAGTGTGGGACGTTTATCCTTTGAGAAAAGATATACTCTTTTAATTGAAGCATGGAGCATTGTCAGCCAATATTTTCCCGATTGGAAATTAGATATTTTCGGAAGCGGAGATGAATATCCTGCATTGGAAAAATTAATTCATGCCAAACAATTGTCGCATTTAATAAAGATAAATGCACCCACCTCAAACATTGAAGAAGAATATCTGCAGAGCTCTGTTTTTGTAATGACTTCGCTATTCGAAGGATTTCCGATGGTACTACTTGAAGCGATGTCTTGTGGACTGCCTTGTGTTTCTTTTAATTGCCCTCATGGCCCCTCTGAAATTATTGCAAATAATGAAGACGGCTTCCTGGTAGAAAATGGAAATACTCAGATGCTGGCTGAAAAAATTATGCAGTTAATTCAAAATATGAACCTGAGAATAAAAATGGGAACTAACGCAAGAGAAGATATAAAAAAATTTTCTTCAGATACTATAATGAAGCAGTGGATATCTTTATTTAAAGAATTAATCAGCGAAAATGTAAAAACAGAATTGATAAAAACCGTCTAATTATATGATATTAATTACAAAATTAAAATATTTTTTACGGCAAAATCCTTTTTATAAAAAATATCTTGAAGTTCGGGTAGACAATTTCAGGTTTTGGATCCATAACTTAAAATATTATTACAATAAATATTCCTGGAGAAAAGATAAAACAGTAGATGGTCATACCGTATATTTCATTATTGATCCCGATGTTCCTCATCCGGGATTGGTTGATCGCCTTAATTCGATTGTAGGTGCATATTATATTGCCAAAACGAATGGCTTTGATTACAAAGTAATATTCACACATCCTTTTATACTAAGTGATTATTTAGCTTGCGCATCACATAACTGGAAAGCTTCATTCAATGATTTAAGCTATAGTTTAAAAAACTCCAAATTACTGGCATACAATGGCGCGGGAAAAGTGCCTAAACTCAGAAAAAGGGTAAAACAATATCACATATATTGTTATATGGGTTACAATATTTTATTTGCAAATAAAATTGGAGATTACAATAAAATCTGGAGAGAGCTTTTTATGGAATTGTTCCAACCGGTTCCTGTATTAAGACAAGCATTACAAGTTTACGAAAAATTGCAGGAAAAAGGATTTATTGCAGCTCATCTCCGCTTTGCCAATGCTTTGGAAAATTTCGAAAGTAGTTATTACAATTTTCTGGATAAGGAACAAAAAGAAATTCTTATTCAGAAATGTTTGGATGCTATTCGTTTCATCATCACCCAAAATCATGAAGAGCAAGTTGTTGTCTTTTCAGATAGTACATTATTTTTAGATCGGGTACAAAAAGAGTTGCCGGTGATTGTGCTTGATGGGAAAATCGGCCATATTTCCTTCTCCAATTCTGATGATGTAATATTGAAAACATTTGTCGATTTTTTTATGATCTCTCAATCAAAACAGGTGATCCGAATTTGGTCTTCCGAAATGTATATGTCAACATTTCCTTATTATGCTGCAATTGCGGGGGGAAAGGTAAGTGAGGATTATAGACTGTGATTTATCTTATTTTTGTAACATGATGAATCTGCGGACTAATTTAAATTTAATATGAGAATTCTGCAAATCAATAAATATCATTATGTAAAAGGTGGAAGCGAAACTATCTTTTTCAATACCATTCGGTTATTGGAAAAAAAGGGTCATGAGGTTGTTCGTTTTTGTCTGAAAGACAAGCAAAATTATCCGTCTGCTGATGAACTGTATTTTGTTGATTACCCTGAAATGTCGAACGCAGGATTTTTTCAAAAATTAAAATACAGTTTTTCATTCTTCTATAACCGGGATGCCGCGCGAAAAATAGAACAATTAATCAAAGACAAAAAACCGGATATTGCTCACATACATCTTTTATTTAATGGAATTTCCGTATCCATTTTACCTGTTCTGAAAAAATATAATATTCCGGTTGTAATGTCGGTACATGATTATCGCCTGATCTGTCCCGCTTATTTATTTTTAGATGGAAATAATCAGATATGTGAAAAATGTTATAATGGGAATTATTTAAATTGTATAAAGAATAAATGCCACAACAAAAATAGATTCACAAGCATAATGCTCTCTCTCGATATGTACTTCCGGAATTTATTTTTCCCTGTAACAAAATATGTGGATCAATTTATCTTTGTTAGTAATTTTACCTACCTGAAACATGTTTCACACAATCAGATATATGCAGAGAAAGGACAGGTTCTCTCCAATTTTATAAATAACGCCATCTCAACTCAAGAAGTTTCCATACATACGGATGAAAAATACTACCTGTATTATGGAAGATTGTCCAGAGAAAAAGGATTATCAACCGTGATCCAATCCTGTCTGGATAGTAAAATAAAATTAAAAATAGTAGGGACCGGCCCATTATTGGAATATAAAGATATAATAAAATCGCCGGACATTGAATTCCTGGGGTTCAAGTCGGGTACCGAATTGATTGATCTGATCCGGAAGGCATACTTTGTTATTATTCCTTCGGAATGGTATGAAACATTTGGACTGACAGTAATTGAATCTCAATCCATGGGAACTCCGGTCATCGGATCGAGGATCGGGGCAATTCCGGAACTGATTATGGACAATACAAACGGCTTCCTTTTTGAAACCGGAAACATGAAAGATTTATCCGATGTAATTATGAAAGCAGACTCATTGTCACCTGAAGATTATAAAAAGATGTGTTTCAGTGCAAAAGAATTTTCCCGGCCTTATTCAGATTTTTCTTTGTATTATGAAAACCTGATAAAAATATATACAAAAGCAATAAATCTACAAAATGAACGTATTAAAAGAGGATAATACAATGTTTATCCTCAATTGATGTAAAGTAATAACATATTATGAAGAAAATATACATTGCCGGTTGTGGAGGCATGTTGGGTGAAGCATTTTTTATACAGTTCAAAAATGATTACATCCTCAAATGCACCGACAAAGATGTAAATGAAGATTGGTTATCTTTCCTGGATTTCAGAGACCTGGATACTTACCAAAAAGATGTATTGTCATTTAAACCCGACTATCTTTTCCATTTAGGAGCATACACAGATCTGGAATTTTGTGAACAGCATGTGGATGACTCCTATAAAACCAATACAACATCTGTCGAAAATGCTGTATACATTGCCAACAAGTTGGATATTCCGCTTCTTTATATCAGTACTGCCGGTATCTTCGATGGGAAAAAAGAAGTATATGATGATTGGGATTCACCGAATCCACTAGGTGTATATGCCCGATCTAAATATATGGGAGAGCAGTTTGTGTGCAACCATGCAAAAAGATACCTGGTCTGCCGCGCCGGTTGGATGATGGGCGCCGGTCCCCAAAAAGATAAAAAATTTATCCAGAAATTGATGAAACAGTTGAAAGAAGGGAAAAGAGAACTGTTCATTGTCAATGATAAAGACGGTACACCTACCTATACCCATGATTTTGCAAAAAATGTAAAAGCTTTGATGGAAAATGAATACTGGGGACTATATAATATGGTATGCGGAGGGCAAACCAGCCGCCTGGAAGTAGCCAATGAGCTTTTATCAATAGTCGGTCTGGAAAATGAAGTAAAAATCAATCTTGTTTCTTCCGACTACTTCAAAGATGTATATTTTGCTGAACGGCCTGTTTCGGAAAGATTAATCAACAGGAAGTTGAATCTTCGGAATATTAATCTGATGCGGGACTGGAAAGTCGCGCTGAAAGAATATATCGAAACTTATTATCAAAATTACCTTTGATCTCATGAAAAAACCTCGTATGGCGGCATTTGGCGGATTCAGAGGAATCCCTCCTAAAGCCGGAGCCGCCGGATCTGATAAATTTGCCTACGAATTATACCCCCGTATAGCTCAACGGGGATATGATATACTGGCATATGCGAGAATATACCCGGGAGAGCATTCCGGCAATCTGCATTCAGAGTATGAGGGTGTCAAAATAAAATACTTCAAGACTGTTAATAAAGCAGGATTCGATTCATTGCTCCATTCTCTTAAATCTACCTTTGATATCATCTTCCACAATACTGCCGACATTGTACATATCCATAGTGGAGCCAATGCCATCTGGGCTTTATTGTTAAGGTTATTTGGGAAGAAAGTATATATCAGTCAATTTGCGATGGACTGGAAAAGAGACAAATGGCCCTGGTATGGAAAGCTTTTTTATCTATTTTCAAATTATTTAACAGCTTACTGCCCGAATGAAGTAATCTTTGATAATATATATACCCAGGAATATTTTGAACATAAATTCAATAAAAAATATGCTTTTATTCCATATGGAAGCGAAGTAGTTCGCCCGGCAAATAACAATAGCATCTTGCAGAAACTAAATCTGGAACCTGATGAATATTTTTTATTTGTGGGACGGTTTATTCCGGATAAAGGCGTACATTTGCTACTCGAAGCATTTAATAAGCTTCAAACGAAAAAAAAATTGGTACTAATTGGAGGAGCTCCTAACCCCAATGAATATGAGAAATCGGTCTTTTCATATAAAAGTGACCGGATTATCATTCCGGGCTATGTATATGGAGACGATACCAACCGGTTAATAACGGATGCTTATGCTTATGTACAACCGTCCCTGATAGAAGGACTTTCTCCTGTTATTTTAACAGTAATGGGATTAGGGACTCCATTAATCTGCAGTGACATCCGGGAAAATACCTATATTACCAAAGACAATGCTCTTTTGTTTAAAAGCGGGGATGTTGATTCTCTGCACAACATATTGCGTGAAAGTCTTGAGTCTAATGAAGTATTAAAACAAAAAGCTGAAGATGGCGCAAAAGACATCGCTACACGCTTTAACTGGGAGAAAATTACAGATCAATTTGTTGAATTATTTACTAAATAAACCATATGCTTAAAGGAGCAATCATCGGCTTAGGCAAAATGGGAATTTCCCATGCTTCTATCGTAAATGCACATCCGGATGTGGAAATGGTAGCCGTATGCGATACCTCTACTATAGTATTGGACGCTTTTAAGAAGTATACACCGGTCAAAACATATACGGATTACAATAAAATGCTGAATGAAGAAACACTGGATTTTGTTATTGTTGCATTACCCACCCGGTTTCATTACCCGGTAGCAAAGGCTGCAATGGAAAAAAATATCCATGTTTTTTGCGAGAAACCATTTATACTTCATACAGAAGAGGGTGAAGAACTCGTCAGGATTGCCAATGAAAGGAATCTGGTAAATCAGGTAGGATACCATAACCATTTTATCGGTACTTTCAGGGAGTTGAAACGTATATTGAAACTAAACATCCTGGGAAAATTATTCCATTTTTCCGGAGAAGCATATGGTCCGGTAGTTGTAAAAACCAAAGGTTCTACCTGGCGCTCCAAACCGGAAGAAGGAGGAGGATGCTTATATGATTATGCATCCCATGTCCTCAATCTGATCCAGGAAATAATAGGTCGCCCCACCACTGTAAAAGGAACTTTATTGAAGAAATTTTATTCTTCAGATGTGGAAGATGCGGTTTATAGCTTATTGGTACTGGATAACGATCTCACAGGAACATTATTGGTTAACTGGAGCGACGAAACATATAGAAAGATGTCGACATCCCTCACCATTCAGGGAGAAAAAGGAAAGATTATCTGTGACGCTACCGAACTGAAAATATATCTCAAAGAGGCCAATTCGCAATTGGGATATGAAAAAGGATGGACCATTCAATATATTACCGATTTGGCGATTCCGGTACAATACTACTTACGGGGAGAAGAATATTCTGCTCAAATAGACTATTTTGTGAAATGTATCCAAGAAAAATCCGGTACTGAAATCAACGCATTCGAACAAGGTTTGTATACCGACAAAGTGGTAAAAATGATTATTCAAAATAATAAACAGGGTTGACATGGAGATGGATAAAGTTCTATTTGGCGATAATCAGTTTTTTGCAGTCAATCACCTGTCAGATGAAAAATCCAGACAACAATCCATGCAGTTCAAAGACGATGATGCTATCGTCAAAGTGCTGGATACTGCCATCGAAACAGGGATTCATACGTTTATGTGTACCACGCACGACCGGATTGCGAATATTTGTTCTCATATAAGGAAAAATCCTGAAAAATATCGTGAATTTAAAATATTCCCTTGCATGCCTTATGCGCATAAATATGCCAATGCTGTAACGGAATTAGGAATTATGGGGACCATCCAACAATATGTCCCGGGAAATATTTTGGGTACCTTTGCCAAAGGAGGCCTGGCTTTCCTTAATAAAGATTTCGGAAAATTGATGCAAATCCTGGTTGATGCGGAAATGAAAATGTTTCAGGGAATCAATACCCCGGTTATTTTTATCCAGAATGTAATTACAGATATGATTCTCGGTTTGAAAATGTATGATCTTTTCGTAGAATACGATACCTATATACGAAAAAAATACCATGCGGAGCCAGGCTATATCACTATGAATATGCCTGCTTTAGTAGATGCACTGAATTCTGTGGGCATTACTAATCCAATCGTCTGCTTTTCCATGAATAAAATCGGGTTCAGGATGTCCGGAGGAAAAGAGTTATACGAAAAATACCTGGAAGAAAAAGAATTCCGGCCCGTTGCCATGCAAATATTAGCCGCAGGTGCCTTAAAACCGAAAGAGGCTGTTGAATATTTGCAACATTTCCCTAAAATAGAATCTGTTCTTTTCGGAGCATCCTCTAAAAATCATATTCAGGAGACTAAAGATCTGATAGAAACCTATCTGAAATGATACCTACGCACAATATTATAGTAAAAACCCCGTTATTTCTGTGTATAAAATTTAATTTTTAATTATGAATGCTAAAATACTATCTTCGGTTTTATGCCTGCTGCTTATTTTGTCGTCTTGCGGATCCTATAAAAAAATGGGATACCTGAAGAATGTGGAAACACTAACTCCGGAACAATTATCCACTGTAAAGGAAAATACTGCAAGAATTAAACCGGGAGACTTGTTGACCATTTATGTCAATGCTATAGATCCAATGGGGGTGATTTCATTTAACTTACCCATTATGCCGATGCAGACTGATGGCTCGGTTGTCACAACCTCTACCTTGGGTATTCAGTCATATATTGTAGATACAAACGGTGATATAGAATTTCCGGTACTCGGAAAACTGCATATACGGGGAAAAACACGAAATGAAGTAGAAGAAATGATCAAGTCTCAGATTTATCCCAAACATGTTACCCAAGAACCGATCGTTACTGTACGTTATGTGAATTATCGTGTTTCAGTGATGGGAGAGGTTAATCGCCCGGGTGTATATACTTTTCCTACCGAAAATGTCAACATTATGGAAGCTTTGGCGATGGCTGGAGACTTAACTATTTTTGGGAAACGGGATAATATCCTGTTAATAAGGGAAGACGTGGACGGTTCCAAGCAGTATGTCCGCTTAAACCTGCAAGATAAAAACTTAGCATTATCTCCATATTTCTACATGCAGCAAAATGATATTTTGTATATTGAACCCAATAAGGCAAGAGGAAATAGTGCTTCCATCGGTGCTACAGAAAACTTAACCATCAGTATAGTTTCTACATTGATTTCTGTGGTAACTTTATTGGTAACTGTGTTTAAATAGGAAATATATTCAGTAAATAAAAATACAATCCTAACCGAAAATGATTTTTATCGGATAATTCCCCTCTTAGTTACCGTAATCCCGGCACCAAAGCAATCATCATCAAAAAATTCCCCGGTATTGAAGCCCACTGAGATTTTCAAATCCAGGCCTTTAATCCGGGGATAATTGTATATCAGATCCAGATTAGAAGCAAAGCCTTCTCTTACAGAAACAAAGGGCACATAATATCTTCCCCAGGTTTGTCCGCTAGTAGCCAGGATGCGATACATCAGACGGGAATGAAGATATCCTTCCAATCCTAAATGGAAAGATATAATCCGGGTACTTTTAAAATTCAGCCTGCCATCCTCATTGTATTCGGGAGAAAGGAATAAAGGAGTACCCATCGTCCTTCCGTAATACGATCTGCCCTGCACATAATCTGTATTGTTATAGTAATTATCATTCCCGTTCCCCCTGTTTCGGATATTATTGTGAGCATCATCCATCTGGAGATTGAAATGGATCGGACCGGTTTGATGTTTAGTATAAATATATTCGAAAACGGCATTCGAGAGAAAACGTTTTTGAGAGGTTTTATATTGAAATCCCAACAACATATCCCTGTAATTTTCAAAAACCATACCCGACCCGTCATCAAAAAAATGATGCAGGTAAAGACTCAATATATCATTGTTTTTTATCCTGTAATCGAACCGGAATAAATAACTTCCTACCTGAGATCCTGCTACATATGCACTGTCTGCTCCGGAAGAACTGTTACTCCCCTCTTTAGCGATCATTACCCGTAAAAAATCATCCAACCCTTGTGGTTGATCCTGTATATGGTATTTCCCTCCCCAGTATGAATACAAAACTCCTCCCCATTGTACCTGATGATCCATTTCAGCAATGAACTGAAGACGGTTCTTTTTATTTATATTACCGAAACGAAAAGAAATCGACTTGTGATGGGATAAAATATCTTTTGTATACGATTGATTATAAGGAAGTGCCCTGTCTTCCTGCCAGTTACCGTCTAAATATTTTCCAATGGCAAAATCCCCTTTGATATACATATTGCCTTTAGTGTATGGAACCTGAATAAAATCGGGAATACTGGCTTTAACCTCCGGTAACGGCCGGGCATTGTTCGACCTGTCAAAATCACCTGAACTCAGGTACGGATCTAACAGGGAAGTATAATCTTCTTTCGCCCCGATATTCAGGCGCAGGCTTTTCCAGTTCAATTCTCCATAAAGCTGTTGCACCCATATATCTCCGTAAGCATGAGGAGAAGAACCCGCAATATCCAGTCCGAGTTTGAACGACCAGTCACGGTCAATCTCCTGATCATGAAATACACCTCCGCGGAGATAAAAATTATTCGCCTTCAGCGGAACCATTCCCCAATGATGAGATAACATCCAGAACGGGGTATTCTCCCCTGTGGAAAAAGAGCCGAATGCCTCTGACCTGTAAAAAGTTTTCTTTTCCTGAGATAATATATACTGCGATGCCAGCAGATAACAACAAAAAATCAAAAGAATATTTCTCATCTCAGTACTTATTAAAATAATAAATTTTGGATGCCGATGAAAGAATAAGTTTCTTATGGTCTATTTTTTCAATCCGGAATTGCTGTGTATAGTCATCCCAACCGGATAATCGTTTAAAATCGCCAGGCATATTCAAATAATAACTGCCGGATGTATCTTTCGTTGTATCCATACTGATTACCATTTCCCTCTCCGATGGAAAATCCAGATATCCATATGAAATAGAAGTCGAGTCAGGATTGATCAAAGCCGTAAATGCAAAAATAACACCTCGCTGAAAGCTGTAAAAAAGGGTATCGACCTTAGATGTCAATCCGTTTTCCGTGATTTCCTTCAATTGCCACTGTCCACTGATCCGGTGTTCAGGCTCATCGGAACAGGATAAAAAAAAGAGAAAAATAAAGACTGAAAACAATATTTTTTTCATGCGGATATGATTAGCAATCGCAAATATACGGTTTTTCAGCGGATGATAAAAAAAGAAAAAGCAGTTTTGACATCCCGAAAAATCTCCGTACCTTTGTTTTCCGCAAATTTTAATGCAATAAAAAACTGAGAGCTCATGGCCAAAGAAATCGTCGAAACCCCGCTGATGAAGCAATATCTTGATATTAAATCCAAACATCCGGATGCAATTCTGCTATTCAGGGTAGGCGACTTCTACGAAACATTTTCCTCCGATGCCATTGCTTCTTCCGAAATTTTGGGAATCACACTGACCCGCCGCTCCAATGGTTCCGCACAATTCGTGGAATTGGCAGGGTTTCCCCACCATGCACTGGATACCTACCTGCCTAAATTAGTACGTGCAGGGAAAAGGGTAGCCATCTGCGATCAGTTGGAAGACCCCAAACTAACCAAAAAATTAGTCAAACGGGGAATCACGGAATTGGTAACCCCAGGTGTATCCATTAATGATAATGTATTGAACCACAAGGAAAATAACTTTCTTGCTGCCGTTCATTTCAACAAAAACAATTGTGGTATTTCCTTCCTGGATATTTCTACAGGCGAGTTCCTGACAGCAGAAGGTCCGGCTCACTATATCGATAAGCTGCTGGGCAGTTTCCAACCCAAAGAAGTACTCTACGAGAAAGGGAAACGGAAAGCTTTCGAAGAGGCTTTCGGAAATAAACTGCTGACTTTCGAAATGGACGACTGGGTATTTACCGGGGACGCAGCCGGCGATCGTCTGTTGAAACAATTCGATACCAAAGGCCTGAAAGGCTTCGGAGTACAGGATCTGAAAGATGGAATCGTAGCGTCTGGAGCTATTCTGCACTACCTGGATCTGACACATCATGCGCAAACCGGACATATTACAACATTATCGAGAATAGAAGAAGATCGTTTTGTCCGTTTAGATAAATATACCATCCGCAGCCTCGAGCTCCTTGGCACCATGAATGAAGGGGGTAAATCGTTGCTCGATATTCTTGACCATACCATCACTCCTATGGGTGCCCGGCTGCTGAAGCGCTGGATCGTCTTCCCTTTAAAAGAAGTCAAAGCCATAGAAGACCGCCTGTCGGTAGTGGAATATTTTTTCCGCCACCCGGAACTCAAAGAAATGTTGGAACAGCAACTTTCTTTAATAGGCGACCTGGAACGCATCATCTCGAAAGTAGCTGTCGGACGGGTCAATCCGAGGGAAGTGATCCAACTGAAAGTTGCATTAAATGCGCTGGAACCAATCAAGGAATCCTGCCTGGATTCAGATGAAAAAAGCCTGCAGGAAATCGGGCAGAAACTGAATCTCTGCCGGGAAATTACAGAAAAAATCGAGCGGGAAATAGAACCGGACCCTCCGGTATTGATGAACAAGGGGCAAGTCATCCGCAAGGGTATTAATCCTGACTTAGACGAACTCAGGAACATAGCCTACTCAGGAAAAGATTACCTGCTACATATCCAGCAACGGGAAAGTGAACGGACAGGAATTCCTTCGTTGAAAGTCAGTTACAATAATGTATTCGGGTATTATATCGAGGTTCGTAATGTCCATAAAGACAAAGTACCTGCCGATTGGATCCGGAAACAGACATTGACTCAGGCTGAGCGCTATATTACCGAAGAGCTGAAAGTCTACGAAGAAAAAATACTGGGAGCAGAAGAAAAAATTCTCACATTGGAAACCCAGATCTATAACGAATTGATACTGGCATTGATGGACTTTATCGCTCCTGTTCAGACCAATGCCGGACAAATCGCCCGCCTGGACTGCCTGCTTTCCTTTGCTGTTACCGCTCAACAAAACAAATATATCCGCCCCTGTGTGAACGAAAGCGATGTATTGGATATCAAAAACGGAAGGCATCCGGTCATCGAAAAACAACTGCCTCCGGGAGAACCTTATATTGCCAATGATGTTTATTTAGACAGTAACAAACAGCAGATTATTATCATTACCGGACCGAATATGGCCGGTAAATCTGCCCTTTTGCGACAAACAGCACTGATTACCCTGATGGCTCAGATCGGTTCTTTTGTTCCGGCCGAATCGGCTAAAATAGGACTGGTGGATAAGATTTTCACCCGGGTAGGTGCCAGTGATAATATATCCCTCGGCGAATCTACTTTCATGGTAGAGATGAACGAAGCATCAGATATCATCAATAACCTTTCCCACAAAAGCCTGATCCTCTTCGATGAACTGGGAAGGGGAACTTCTACCTACGATGGAATTTCCATTGCCTGGGCCATTGTTGAATACATCCATGAACACCCGAAAGCAAGGGCTAAAACCCTTTTCGCTACGCACTACCACGAGTTGAACGAAATGGAAAAATCGTTCAAACGGATCAAAAATTATAATGTTTCCGTAAAGGAGATCGATAATAAGGTGATATTTCTCCGCAAATTAGTGAAAGGAGGAAGTGAACATAGTTTCGGTATACATGTGGCCAAAATGGCCGGAATGCCTCAAAGCATTGTCAAACGCTCTAACGAAATACTTCATCAATTAGAATCGGACAACAGGAAAAACGGCATGGGAAAACCCATGAAGAAAATATCTACGGAAAGGGAAGGCTACCAATTGAGTTTCTTCCAGTTAGACGATCCGGTACTCTCCCAGGTCAGCGACGAGATCAAGAACCTGGATGTAAATAACCTGACCCCGATCGAAGCCCTGAATAAGCTGAACGAGATCAAACGGATTATCAAAGGGAAATAAAAACCGGGCTTAAAAAGCCTCCCGGTACTTCCCCTCTTCCTTATCTTTTAAAATATTCAGGTAACTGTTATAACGCGATTGGCTGATATAATGATCTTCCACAGCCTGTAAAACTGCACAACCCGGTTCCCGCTGATGTGTACAGTTGTTGAAACGGCACTTTTCAGAAAATTTAAAAATTTCTGGAAAATAATGAGATACCTCCGCCTCTTCCATATCGATTGTTCCAAAACCCTTGATTCCAGGAGTATCGATAATATAACCTCCGGATGGGAGTTCGTGCATCTCGGAAAATGTAGTGGTATGCATCCCTTTATTATGGTATTCGGAAATATCTCCTGTTTTCAGCTGAACCTCAGGCAGAATGCGATTGATAAGGGTGGATTTTCCAACACCGGAGTGACCGGAGAACAATGTAATCTTATCTTTCAATAACGACTCCAACTCCTTCAAATTATCATCTTTCAAAGCAGAAAGCCGGGTACAGGGATAACCGATGGTTTCATACAAATGTATCAGGCTATGCATATATTCGGTATCTTCTTCGCTATAACGGTCGGTTTTATTGAACAGGAGCCGGACTGGTATCCGGTAGGCTTCAGCAGTAGCCAGAAAGCGGTCGATAAATGTAGTGGAAGTAAGCGGATAGTTAACCGTGACAATCAAAAAGGCCTGGTCTAAATTAGCGGCAATGATGTGGGATTGTTTCGACAGGTTGGAGGCTTTTCGGATAATGTAATTTTTCCGGTCGTCAATTTGAGTGATAAAAGCGGTCCCTTCGGCATTTTCTTCAATCGATACCCGGTCGCCCACAGTCACCGGATTCGTACTTCTGATTCCTTTTAAACGAAAATTCCCTTTGATTTTACATTCTACAGATCGACCGTCGACCGTTTTAACCTGGTACCAGCTGCCTGTATTCTTGATTACTAATCCGTTCATACAATCTATTGTCTTAAATACCTGTCATTACGAATAAGAACAATGAAGCAACTTCCTGATAATAGCAATCGATTGCTTCGCTATCACTCGCAATGACAGGTATTTTTGACACGAAACTAACAGACACTAACAAGTATCCGTTAAACGGTCATTATTTCCTTTTCCTTAGCAGCCAAAACGTCCTCCGCTTTTTTCACATACTTGTCGTGAAGTTTCTGGAGACTGGCTTCGCTGTCCTTTGCCACATCTTCCGGCGTACCTTCTTTGACTGATTTCTTGACAGCTTCGATGGCATCCCGGCGCGCATTACGGATACTGACCTTGGCATTTTCCGCTTCAGCTTTGGATTGCTTCACCAGTTGCTTCCGGCGTTCTTCAGTCAGAGGAGGAATGCCTAAACGGATAATTTCACCGTTATTCTCGGGAGTAATACCTACATCTGAGTTCATGATCGCTTTTTCGATCACATGCAGCATATTCTTTTCCCATGGCATTACCGTAATCGTTTTGGCATCCGGAGTGTTGACCGAAGCCACGTTACTCAAAGGAACAAGACTTCCATAATAATCAACTTTCACACCATCCAGAATACGGGGATTGGCTTTTCCGGCCCGGATATGTGCCAGTGTTTCTTCCAAAAACGCAACAGCATGCTGCATTTTATCTTCCGCTGCTTTTTCAATTGATTTTACGTCGACCATAATATTGAATTTAATTATGTACTAATGTTCCTATTTTTTCTCCACTCATTACTTTCTTCAGGTTACCCACGGTATCCATATCGAAAACAATAATGGGAAGATTATTTTCCTTACACATGGTGGTTGCCGTAAGATCCATTACTTTCAGCCCTCTCCGGTAAATTTCATCATATGTAATCGTATCGAATTTTACGGCCGACGGATCTTTTTCCGGATCGGCGGTATAAATACCGTCTACCCTTGTACCTTTCAACATCACCTCTGCTCCTATTTCTATTCCGCGGAGGGCGGATGCTGTGTCGGTAGTGAAAAACGGATTCCCGGTACCTCCCGCAATAATAGCGACAATACCTTTCTGCATGGCTTCAACTGCCATATCCCGGGCATACAATTCTCCTATCGGTTCCATACCGACTGCCGTAAAAACCTTTGCTTTTTGTCCTTCTTTTTCCAATGCCGAGTGCAAAGCCAAACTGTTGATCACGGTGGCCAGCATTCCCATCTGATCTCCTTTCACCCGGTCGAATCCTTTGGAAGTTCCACTCAAGCCACGAAAAATATTACCGCCACCAATTACAATACCGATTTGAATGCCCATATCGGCAATCTCCTTGATTTGCAAGGCATAATCTCTCAGGCGGTTCTCATCGATCCCATACTGCCTGGCTCCCATGAGGGATTCTCCACTCAACTTCAAAAGAATTCTCTTATACATCGGTTTAACTTGTTTGGACAAATATAGTGAAAGCCGAATGCAATTATGAAAGTTTGCTTTCAAAAATTGCTGAGGCGCATCCTATATTTTACAAATATACATGAAAAAATATTATTTCACAAACCCACGGTTTTTCAACAAATAAACCGGATCGGGTTCTGCTCCACGGAAGTTTTTATACAATACCATCGGGTCTTCACTGTCTCCCTTAGATAAAACATTGTCTCTGAATAGTTTTGCAGAAGCCTGGTCAAAGACTCCCTTTTCAGCAAAGACTTCAAAAGCATCTGCATCCAGTACTTCCGACCACAAATAGCTGTAATAACCGGCAGAATATCCGCCATCAAAAATATGGGCGAAGTAAGGACTTCTGTAACGGACAATTATTTCCGGAATCAAGCCGATATTGTCCAATGCATTTTTCTCAAAGGCCCGCACATCGATTTCCTGGTCCTCGGCAATGGTATGCCAGTCCATATCAAGCAATGCGGCAGCAACCAATTCGGTAGTCGTAAATCCCTGATTGAAAGCAGAAGCATTTTTCATTTTCTGAACCAATGCTTCCGGAATCACTTCTCCTGTCTGATAATGTTTGGCATACAACGGAAGCACTTCCGGATGGAAGGCCCAATGTTCCAACACCTGGGAAGGTAATTCCACAAAATCCCTGGCTACATTGGTACCGCTTACACCCTTATAATTACACTTGGAAAGCATACCATGCAAGGCATGTCCGAATTCGTGGAATAAAGTTTCCACTTCATCCGGAGTTAACAGCGACGGAGTTTCTCCTGAAGGCCGGGTAAAATTACCTACATTATAGATAACCGGACGGATTTCATTGCCGTCTTTCACATATTGCTCGCTGAAGTTACCCATCCAGGCTCCTCCCCGCTTTCCTGCACGGGGGAAATAATCCAGATAGATAATTCCTAAATAACTTCCATCCGAATCGAGTACCTTATAAGCAGATGCTTCTGGATGATATACGGAAACATCATGCAAGGGTTCGAACTGAAGTCCGTAAAGTTTGTTGGAAACCGCAAAAACCCCGTCGCGTACATTATCTAATTTGAAATACGGACGCAAATTTTCTTCATCCAGATCATATTTGGCTTTCCTCAGTTTCTCTGCATAATACCACCAGTCCCAGGATTCCAGCTTGAAATTTCCACCTTCTTTATCGATCAATGCCTGCAACTCTGCAGCTTCTTTTTTGGCTTGGGGCAAAGCATATTGCCAGATAGTATTCAGAAGCTTGTAAGCATTTTCAGGTGTTTTAGCCATAGTTTCATCCAAAACAAAATCAGCATGTGTTTTATAACCCAGCAATTTAGCTTTTTCTAAGCGCAAACGAACGATTTTACCGATATTGGATTTATTATCGTATTGATTATCGTTATCACAACGCATATACATAGCTTTGTATAATTGTTCCCTCAAAGTCCGGTTATCCGCATACTGCAGAAATGGAATCCAACTGGGTTTGTGCAGGGTAAAAATCCATTTACCTTCCATTCCTTTTGCTTTGGCTGCATCTGCAGCTGCAGCAATAATACCTTCCGGCAATCCGGACAAATCCGATGGATTTTCTATAACCAACTGGTAATTATTTGTTTCGGCCAACAAATTCTGTCCGAAAACGATAGATAATACCGAAAGCTCTTTATTGATCTCACGCAACCTGTTTTTTTCCGTTTCACCTAACAAAATACCCGAACGGATAAATCTCTTATAATATTTATCTAAAAGACGTTTTTGTTCCGTTGTCAACACGTTGGGATTAGCTGCATCGTCATCATGTACAGCCTTTACACGGGCAAACAATTTTTCATTCAGATAGATATTATCTCCATGCCCGGATAAAACCGGAGAAATATCAGTGGCTATCTGTTGAATAATACTGTCTGTTTCTGCTCCGTCCAAAGCAAAGAAAACCAGGGAAACACGTTCCAGCAACGAACCGCTATTATCCAAAGCAACAATAACGTTTTCAAATGCCGGAGCTTCCGTACTACCGGCAATAGCCTCGATTTCGGCATTTTGCCTTTTCATTCCTTCTTCAAAGGCAGGCTTGTAGTGTTCTGTCTTGATCAGGTCGAAAGGAGGTGTCCCATAGGGAGTCTGGAATTCTGAGAAAAAAGGATTTTCTTCTTTCTTTGTACATGAAAATAAAATCATGGCTATGCTAAAAAATAATATTGCTTTTTTCATACTAAAAATATTGACAATTGATGATTGACAACCGGCAATGAATTGTTTTTCATTGTCATTGATAATAGATTCGGAAATCGGTAGTTAAGCTTGTCCCATCGGCCCTAACGGCATCATAAATCCGGATTGTCCCTGTACATTGACAGGACCGAACTGAGACTCATACTTATTGATATTATCGGTCAGTGCTGCCAATAAACGTTTGGCATGTTCAGGAGTAAGAATTACACGGGATTGTACTTTTGCCTTGGGAACATTCGGTACTACCCGGATAAAATCGATCACAAATTCCGACGACGAATGAGCGATGATCGCAAGATTGGAATAAGTTCCCTGAGCTACATCATCTGTCAATTCAATCTGAATACCGTTATTCGGTTCTTGTTTATTTTCCATTTCATTTTCTTTAAACAAGAAAGGCTACATCTCATAACGCAGCCTTTCTTATCGATTATTATTCAGTTATTTTCAATATTCATCATCATCCTGTACGGAAGCATAACTTCTGCGGTTCGCATAAATTTTTTCAAATTCGTCTTTTGCTCCGACCACCAGTTTATCATAATCACGCAAACCGGTACCGGCAGGAATCAAGTGACCGCAGATTACATTTTCCTTCATACCTTCCAAACGATCCACTTTACCGTTGATGGCAGCTTCGTTGAGGACTTTCGTCGTTTCCTGAAAGGAAGCAGCCGACATACAGCTGGTTGTCTGCAATGCAGCACGTGTGATTCCCTGCAGGATCTGGTTTGCTGTAGCAGGAATAGCATCCCGTACTTCTACCAACTTCAGGTCACGACGTTTCAATGCACTGTTTTCATCCCTCAACTTACGGGCAGTAACGATCTGTCCCGGTTTCAGGTTGGGAGAATCTCCGGCATCTATTACAACTTTCTTACCCCAGGTACGGTCGTTTTCTTCCATCACCTCCTGTTTGTCAACAATTTGTTGTTCCAGGAAGCGGGTATCACCGGGCTCGACAATTTCCACTTTACGCATCATCTGGCGAACGATTACTTCAAAGTGTTTGTCGTTGATCTTCACACCCTGCAGACGATAAACGTCTTGTACTTCATTCACAATGTATTCCTGAACAGCCGTCGGACCGCTGATCGCCAGGATATCCGAAGGTGTAGTGGCTCCGTCTGAAAGCGGCATACCGGCACGTACGTAGTCGTTTTCCTGTACGAGCAACTGTTTGGACAGGGGCACAAGATAAATTTTGTGTTCACCTGTTTTGGAGGTAACGATCACTTCACGGTTACCGCGTTTGATCTTACCGAAAGAGATTTCTCCGTCAATTTCGGCAACAACGGCAGGATTAGACGGGTTACGGGCTTCGAACAATTCCGTTACACGCGGAAGACCTCCCGTGATATCCCCTGCTTTACCTACCGCACGAGGTATTTTAACAAATACTTCCCCTGCCTTGATTGCATCGCCTTTGTCTTTCACAACGTGAGCACCCAACGGCAGGTTGTAATTCTTGATGATCTGACCGTTTTCATCCACGATCTGGGCCGATGGAACTTTGGTTTTATCCCTCGATTCAGTGATGATTTTTTCCCTTAATCCGGTTTGTTCGTCAGACTCAAGTTTATAGGTAACATTCTCAAGCATGTTTTCGAAATCCATTTTACCGGCAGCTTCCGAAACGATAACGGCATTGAACGGGTCCCATTCGATGATTACATCGCCTTTCTTAACCTCTGCGCCATTCTTGAAATACAATTTGGCACCATAAGGTATATTGTGTGTATGTAATACAATCCTCGTATGTACATCTACAATTCTCAATTCAGCCAGACGGCTTACAACCACCTGTACTTTCTTACCGGTTTCATCCACGGTATCTACTGCACGTAATTCATCGATTTCCAGTACACCGTCGTATTTGGAAGTCACATTATTTTCCGCAGCAATATTGGAAGCGATACCTCCCACATGGAATGTACGCAGCGTTAACTGAGTACCCGGTTCACCGATCGACTGGGCGGCAATAACACCGACAGCCTCACCTTTCTGAACCATCCGGCCGGTAGCCAGGTTACGTCCGTAACATTTGGCACATACACCGCGTTTGGATTCACAGGTCAATACCGAACGGATTTCCACTCTTTCAAGAGGAGATTCCTGGATGGCTCTTGCTTTATCCTCGGTAATTTCTTCTCCGGAAGCAACGATCAATTCTCCGGTATTCGGATGTTGTATATCATGTACGGAAACACGGCCCAATATTCTTTCATACAAAGAAGCCACTGTTTCCTCATTATTCTTCAGCTCGGTGCAAATCAATCCACGAAGCGTACCGCAGTCTTCTTCATTGATGATCACATCGTGAGATACGTCTACCAGACGACGGGTCAAATACCCGGCATCAGCTGTTTTCAAAGCCGTATCGGCCAACCCCTTGCGGGCACCGTGCGTAGAAATAAAGTACTCCAGCACCGACAAACCTTCCTTAAAGTTAGAAAGGATGGGGTTCTCGATGATCTGTCCCCCTTCTGCTCCGCTCTTCTGGGGTTTCGCCATCAAACCACGCATACCCGACAGCTGGCGGATCTGTTCTTTAGATCCACGGGCACCGGAATCGAGCATCATATACACAGAGTTGAATCCCTGGTCGTCGCTCGACAACTGTTTCATCAGGATATCCGACAAACGGGAGTTAATATGCGTCCAAACATCGATAATCTGGTTGTAACGTTCGTTGTATGTGATGAAACCCATGTTATAGTTATTCAGGATTTGCTCTACATCATCATACCCTTTCTGAACCAGCTCGTCTTTTTGTTTGGGGATAATCACATCTTCCAGGTTGAAAGACAATCCACCCTTGAAGGCCATATAATATCCCAGGTCTTTGATATCGTCCAGGAACTGGGCGGTTCTCGCCACTCCACAGACTTTGATCACATTCCCGATAATATCCCTCAATGATTTTTTGGAAAGAACTTCATTCACATATCCTACCTCTTCCGGCACACATTCGTTGATCATTACGCGGCCCACAGAAGTTTCGCGCATAACATCGACAATGTCACCTTTTTCATCGAGGTCTTTTACATATACCTTAATCAGGGCGTGGATATCCACTTTCCCTTCATTATAAGCGATTTTAGCTTCTTCATGTCCGTAGAAAACCAAACCTTCTCCTTTAGCTCCCGGGCGTATTTTTGTAATGTAATACAATCCCAGTACCATGTCCTGCGAAGGAACCGTGATCGGAGCACCGTTAGCCGGGTTCAGGATGTTATGGGCAGCCAGCATCAACATTTGTGCTTCCAGGATAGCGTCGTTGCCTAACGGCAGGTGAACAGCCATCTGGTCACCGTCGAAGTCGGCATTGAACGCCGTACACGACAGCGGGTGCAACTGAATAGCTTTACCCTCGATCAATTTGGGTTGGAAAGCCTGGATACCTAAACGGTGCAGGGTCGGAGCACGGTTCAGGAGCACAGGGTGCCCTTTCATTACATGTTCCAGGATATCCCAAACTACCGGTTCTTTCCTGTCTACGATTTTTTTCGCCGATTTTACGGTTTTCACAATACCTCTTTCAATCAGTTTCCTGATAATGAATGGCTTATAAAGTTCGGCCGCCATATTCTTCGGCAAGCCGCATTCATGCATTTTCAATTCCGGACCGACTACAATGACCGAACGGGCGGAGTAGTCAACACGTTTACCCAACAAATTCTGACGGAAACGTCCCTGTTTACCTTTCAAACTGTCGGAAAGAGATTTCAGCGGACGGTTAGCATCCGTTTTAACAGCGCTGGATTTACGGGAGTTATCGAACAATGAGTCGACAGATTCCTGTAACATACGCTTTTCGTTCCGGAGGATAACTTCCGGAGCTTTGATATCGATCAGACGTTTCAGACGGTTATTCCGGATAATCACACGCCGGTAAAGGTCGTTCAGGTCGGAAGTGGCAAAACGGCCCCCATCCAACGGAACCAACGGACGCAATTCGGGCGGAATTACAGGAACCACCTGTACGATCATCCATTCCGGACGGTTTTTACCTTTCGAAGCACGGAAAGATTCCACTACCTGCAAACGTTTCAGGGCTTCGTTTTTCCTTTGCTGGGAAGGATCGTTACTGGCTTTGTGGCGTAATTCATACGACAATTCGTCCAGGTCCAACCGGCTCAGCAAATCATAGATAGCTTCTGCTCCCATCTTCGCAATAAACTTATTGGGATCGGTATCTTCCAACAGTTGATTTTCTTTGGGTAAAGCATCGATGATCTCAATATATTCGTCTTCCGAAAGCAAATCGTAAGTTTCACGTCCTTCCACAATACCCGGCTGAATCACCACATATCTTTCATAATAAATGATAGAATCCAGTTTTTTAGTAGGAAGTCCCAGTAGGTAACCTATCTTGTTCGGCAGGGAACGGAAATACCAGATGTGGGCCACAGGCACAACCAAATGGATATGTCCCATCCTTTCGCGACGTACTTTTTTCTCAGTAACTTCCACACCGCAACGATCGCAGACAATTCCCTTATAGCGAATTCTCTTGTATTTACCGCAATGGCATTCGTAATCCTTTACGGGTCCGAAAATGCGTTCACAAAACAAACCATCCCTTTCCGGTTTGTAAGTACGGTAGTTAATCGTTTCCGGTTTCAGGACTTCACCGCTCGAATTACCGAGTATTTCATCCGGGGAAGCCAGACCAATGGAAATTTTGGAAAAACCAGTCTTTATTTTATTTTCTTTTCTGAAAGCCATACTTTAATTATCAATTGTCAATTTTCAATTTTCAATTATTCCAATGTTACACTCAGGCCAAGACCTCTCATTTCATGCAGCAATACATTGAGAGATTCGGGGATACCCGGGGTCGGCATCTGATCGCCTTTCACTATGGCTTCGTAAGCCTTGGAGCGTCCTACCACGTCGTCCGACTTGATCGTCAGGATCTCCTGAAGGATATGAGATGCTCCGAATGCTTCCAGTGCCCATACCTCCATTTCTCCGAAACGCTGACCTCCGAATTGGGCTTTACCTCCCAGAGGCTGTTGCGTAATCAGAGAGTACGGTCCGATAGAACGGGCGTGCATCTTGTCATCGACCATGTGACCCAGCTTCAGCATATAGATGATACCCACTGTAGCAGGTTGGTCGAAACGTTCACCGGTGCCTCCGTCGTACAGGTAAGTTTTACCGTAACGGGGAACTCCTGCTTTATCGGTCCACTCGTTCAGGTCATCCAAAGAAGCTCCGTCAAAAATCGGTGTGGCAAATTTCACTCCGAGCTTGTTGCCGGCCCAACCGAGAACAGTTTCAAAAATCTGTCCCAGGTTCATACGGGAAGGCACACCCAACGGGTTCAATACAATATCCACCGGTGTTCCGTCTTCTAAGAACGGCATATCCTCCTGACGGACAATCCGGGATACAATCCCTTTGTTTCCGTGGCGTCCGGCCATCTTATCCCCTACCTGCAGTTTCCGTTTCTTGGCAATGTAAACTTTCGCCATCTGGATAATACCCGTAGGAAGTTCGTCTCCAATAGTTACATCAAATTTCTGGCGTTTGAGTTCAGCATCCAGTTCTTTATATTTCTTCAGATAATTCATGATCACATCACGAATCATCTTGTTTTTAACTTCATCAGAAGTCCATTTGCTGAGTTGAACGGTGGAATAATCAATCCGGTAAAGCTCCTCTTTGATAAACTTCATTCCCTTAGGAACCCATTCGGTGCTAATATCTTTTACTCCCAACGAAGTTTTTCCTTCGGTTATTTTGAGTAGTTTTTCTACCAAAACATCCTTCAGTTTAATCATTTTTTCTTCGTACTCATCATCCAGCTTCGGAAGAATGGCTTTATCCGCCAGTCTGGATTTCCGTTTCTTGACTGCTTTGGAGAAGAGATTTGTTCCGATTACAACTCCATTTAAAGAAGGTGTAGCTTTCAATGAAGCATCTTTCACGTCGCCGGCCTTATCTCCGAAAATAGCACGTAACAGTTTTTCTTCGGGAGAAGGATCCGATTCCCCTTTCGGAGTAATTTTTCCGATCAGGATATCACCGGGATGTACTTTCGCTCCTACACGGATAATTCCGTTTTCATCCAAATCTTTGGTAGCTTCTTCGCTCACATTCGGGATATCCGATGTCAGCTCTTCTACACCCCGTTTGGTTTCGCGGACTTCCAGTATATATTCGTCAACATGAACGGAAGTAAAGATATCTTCCCGTACCACCCGTTCGTTGATCACAATAGCATCTTCAAAATTATAACCCTTCCAGGGCATGAATGCCACTTTCAGGTTCTTACCGATAGCCAATTCACCTTGGTCAGTAGAATAACCGTCGGTCAATATTTGTCCGGCTTCCACCCGCTCGCCTTTGTGGCAAATCGGACGAAGGTCGACCGTTGTACTCTGGTTTGTTTTCCTGAACTTCGGAATGATATAAGTCTTGATTGAAGAATCGAAACTTACAAACTCATCTTCTTCCGTCCGGTCGTATGCAATATCGATGCGTGTAGCATCTACATAGGCTACCACACCGGGTCCTTCTGCAACGATCTGTGTTCTGGAATCCTGAATCAACTGTCCTTCCAGGCCTGTTCCTACGATCGGAGATTCCGAGCGCAACAGAGGAACTGCCTGACGCATCATGTTCGATCCCATCAAGGCGCGGTTGGCATCATCGTGTTCCAGGAAAGGAATCAGAGACGCGGCAATAGAAGCGATCTGCGTGGGCGAAACGTCCATTAATTCTATTTCTTCCGGTCCTACCACAGGATAATCGGCATCTTCACGCGCTTTAACGCGGGAATTGATAAATGATCCGTCATCGTTCAGAGGTGCATTTCCCTGTGCGATAATTTTTCCTTCTTCTTCTTCGGCAGTCAGATAAATAATTCCGTTGTCATTCAGGTCTACTTTTTGTTCTCCCACTTTCCGGTAAGGAGTTTCAATAAATCCGAGATCATTGATTTTAGCGTAGACACACAAAGAAGAAATCAATCCGATATTCGGTCCTTCAGGTGTTTCGATCGGACAAAGACGTCCGTAGTGCGTATAGTGTACGTCACGAACTTCGAAACCGGCTCTTTCACGGGACAAACCACCAGGGCCGAGGGCCGACATACGGCGTTTGTGTGTGATTTCCGCCAGCGGATTCGTCTGGTCCATGAATTGCGACAGGGCATTGGTACCGAAGAACGAATTGACAACGGAAGAAATGGTCTTCGCATTGATCAGGTCTATCGGAGTAAACACCTCATTGTCACGCACGTTCATTCTTTCACGAATCGTACGGGCCATACGCGCCAGTCCGATACCGAACTGGTTGTATAATTGTTCGCCAACAGTCCGCACGCGACGGTTACTCAAGTGGTCGATATCATCGACGTTGGCTTTGGAGTTGATCAGTTCTATCAGATATTTGATGATCTCGATGATGTCTTCTTTGGTAAGCACCTTTACATCGATACCGGTCGTCAGGTTCAGTTTTTTATTGATCCTGTAACGTCCCACTTCACCCAAATCGTATCTTTTTTCGGAGAAGAACAGATTCTGGATCACCTCGCGTGCACTGGCATCATCGGCAGGATCCGCATTACGCAGCTGACGATAAATATAAACTACAGCATCACGTTCCGAGTTACTCGGGTCTTTCTGCAAAGTATTGTAGATAATAGCATAATCAGACAATCCCTGATCTTCCTTATGCACCAATATTGTTTGAACGCCCGATTCCAGAATTTCTTCTACATGGTCTTTCTCAAGAATGGTTTCACGATCGATAACCACTTCATTTCTTTCGATGGAAACTACTTCTCCGGTATCTTCATCAACGAAATCTTCCACCCAGGTTTTCAACACACGGGCAGCGAGTTTCCGGCCGATTACTTTCTGAAGGTTGGTTTTATTTACTTTGATTTCTTCGGCGAGGTTGAATATCTCCAGGATATCCTTATCGCTTTCAAAGCCGATGGCACGCAACAAAGTAGTTACCGGTAATTTCTTTTTACGATCGATATAAGCATACATCACGTTGTTGATATCGGTCGCGAATTCAATCCACGATCCCCTGAAAGGAATAATCCTGGCAGAGTATAATTTTGTTCCGTTGGTATGGGTGCTTTGTCCGAAGAAAACGCCGGGAGAACGGTGCAATTGGGAAACAACCACACGTTCGGCGCCATTAATGACAAAGGTGCCTTTTTCCGTCATATACGGAATCGGTCCTAAGTACACATCCTGCACAACGGTATCAAAATCCTCATGATCCGGATCCGTACAGTATAGTTTAAGTTTGGCTTTCAAAGGAACGCTGTAAGTCAGACCACGTTCTATGCACTCCATGATGGTATAACGAGGAGGATCTATGTAATAGTCCAGAAACTCGAGCACAAAATTATTGCGGGTATCCGCTATCGGGAAGTTTTCCGCAAACACTTTATAGAGTCCCTCGTTTTTTCTTTTTTCAGATGGAGTGTCTAATTGTAGAAAGTCTTGGAATGACTTCAATTGTACTTCGAGGAAATCCGGATATGCCAAAGGATTTTTGATCGAAGCGAAATTTATTCTTTGATTCTTTGCTGTTGAAGACATTTATTGGAGATTTTGAACTTAATATTTATATTTCGTTGACGGCCAACAAATTAACAACCGGCCATATGCACGGTTCTCAATTTTTAACTCTGTAGTTCCCAATCACTTGATATACGCCATAATAATAGACGCAAAAAGGTTAAGAACCTTCTACTGGGAAGATTCTTAACCAAATGACCTGTTTTAACAGGTAATTTTATTTAAGTTCAACTTCGGCTCCAGCTTCTTCCAATTGTTTTTTCAACGCATCGGCTTCATCTTTAGCAATACCTTCTTTCAGGTTGCTCGGAGCTCCGTCAACTAAATCTTTTGCTTCTTTCAAGCCAAGACCGGTCAGTTCTTTAACTAACTTAACGATAGCCAACTTGTTAGCACCAGCAGCTTTCAAAACTACATCGAAAGATGTTTTTTCTTCTTCAGCGGGAGCAGCAGCGGCAGCAGGACCAGCAACAGCAACAGCTGCAGCAGCAGGTTCGATACCATATTCGTTTTTCAATATCTCAGCAAGTTCGTTAACTTCCTTTACGGTCAAGTTCACTAATTGTTCAGCGAAAGCTTTTAAATCTGCCATTTTATATAAAATTTAATTGATTATTATTCTTAAAAAATTATCTTTCAGAAAGAGTCTTGATAACTCCTGCGATGGTTTGACCACCGGATTGAAGAGCAGCAACGACATTCTTAGCGGGCGATTGCAACAAGCCGATAACGTCGCCAATAAGTTCGTTTTTACTCTTGATAGAAACGAGTGCATCGAGGTTTTCCGCACCTAAATAAATGCTTTCCTGAACATAAGCTGCTTTCAGCTTAGGCACATCCGTACCTTTAGCGAATTCTTTGATCAGTTTGGCGGGTGTATTGGCAGAAAGACACAGCATCAAAGCCGTATTGCCTTTCAAAGCCGGATACAGTTCGGAAAAATCTCCTTCGACAGCATCGAGGGCTCTTTTCAACAAAGTGTTTTTTACAACTACCAGTTTCACGCTCTGTTTAGAACAGGCTCTTCTCAAATCGCTGGTTTTAGCTGCATTCAATGTAGCTATATCAGTGAGATAAAAATTTCCGTATTCTTGTACAGTGGCAGCAATTTGCTCTATAATAGCGCCTTTTTCTTCCTTTCTCATCGTTCAAAAATTTTAATTTTCATCTACTGATTTGGGTTCAATTTTGATACCCGGGCTCATAGTACTTGAAAGAAAAACGCTCTTAATATATGTACCTTTTGCCGCAGTCGGTTTCAATTTCATCAACGCGTTAACAAATTCTTTGGCATTATCAAAGATTTGTTCCGGTGCAAATGAAACTTTACCGATGGAAGTGTGCACAATACCGGTTTTATCTACTTTGAAGTCGATCTTACCTTGTTTCACTTCTTTAACTGCACTGGCAACATCATTGGTAACTGTACCGCTCTTGGGGTTGGGCATCAGTCCGCGGGGACCTAACACACGACCCAAAGCTCCGATCTTACCCATGATGGCCGGCATAGTGATGATCACATCAATATCCGTCCAGCCGCCTTTGATCTTTTCGATATACTCGTCCAATCCGACATAGTCGGCTCCCGCTTCTGTAGCAGCAGCTTCCTGATCGGGTGTACATAATGCAAGAACCCTTGTTTGTTTACCTGTTCCATGGGGTAAAGAGACTACGCCTCTCACCATTTGGTTAGCTTTACGGGGATCTACACCTAATCTGACATCAATGTCGACAGATGCATCGAATTTGGCATTCGTAATTTCTTTTACCAAAGCTGATGCTTCTTTCAGTGTATAAACTTTCCCTGCTTCAATTTTGCTTAAAGCTAACTTTTGATTTTTTGTTAGTTTACTCATATCTCAATTGAAGTTTTTAATTATTAACCGGGAAAGTTCCCTTTACTGCTATACCCATACTTCTCGCTGTACCTGCAACCATTTTCATAGCGGCATCCAGCGTGAAACAGTTCAAGTCTACCATTTTGTCTTCTGCAATCTGTTGTACCTGATCCCAGGTAATTTCAGCCACCTTTTTACGGTTAGGCTCTGCAGAACCGCTTTTTTGCTTGGTTACTTCCAGTAACTGGATCGCAACAGGCGGTGTTTTAACGACAAAATCGAACGACTTATCGGCATAGTAAGTAATTATTACAGGTAATACCTTACCAGCCTTGTCCTGGGTCCTGGCATTAAATTGCTTGCAAAACTCCATGATGTTGATACCCTTGGAACCTAAAGCAGGACCTACGGGCGGAGAAGGGTTTGCTGCTCCTCCTTTTATTTGCAATTTGATTTGTCCAGCAACTTCTTTAGCCATTGTTTGATAAAATTTAGATTATAAATTATAACGTAAAAAGTACAATCCCGGCGCGTAACCATCCCGGCTTATTCTTTTTCAACCTGAGTATATCCCAATTCGAGGGGAGTCTTGCGACCAAATATCTTGACCATTACCTTCAACTTTTTCTTTTCGGTATTCACTTCTTCAATGATCCCGCTAAATCCGTTGAAAGCTCCGTGGGTTACTTTCACATTTTCTCCCACATAAAATTCCACATCCAGCTCTTCGGTTTGTTCCTGTAATTCATCAACTGTACCAAGGATACGGTTAACTTCAGAAGGACGCAGGGGTACCGGATGTTCCGTTCCACCTAAAAAACCAATGACATTCGGGATGTTCCTTAATCTATGGATCACTTCTCCCACCAGTGCTGCTTCTACAATTACATAACCGGGAAGATAGGCTCTTTCTTTCATCACCTTCTTTCCGTTACGGACTGTATAAACTTTTTCGGTAGGAATCAGTACCTGAGAAACAAAGTCTTTCAAATCCGGCGTTTTCATTTCGGCCTCGAGATACTCTTTCACCTTATTTTCCTTACCGCTAACAGCACGAAGGACATAAAATTTTTTTTCGATTTCAGACATCTCTTTACAAGCTCAAATTAAAACACCTTATTATACAAGAACTTCATAATATTCTCAAACCCAAGATCTATGGCAAAAACTAACAGCGAGAGCACTAGGGAAGCGATTAAAACGACTACTGCACTGTTAGACAACTCTGCCCGAGTAGGCCAAGATACCTTATAAACAAGTTCGTTATAAGATTCTTTGATATAGTTAATTATCTTTTTCATCTAATCAATAGATTTTTTTGCACGGGTCGAGAGACTCGAACTCCCGACACTCGGTTTTGGAGACCGATGCTCTACCAACTGAGCTAGACCCGTAGTTCAATTGACAATTGAAAATTAAAAATTGAAAGTGAGGTAAACCCACAAAATTCATTTTCAATTTTCAATTGTCAATTTTCAATTTTATTCGACGATCTCAGTAATCTGACCAGCACCTACCGTACGACCACCTTCGCGGATAGCAAAACGAAGACCTTCGCTACAAGCTACCGGGTAGATTAATTCTACAGTGATTGTTACGTTGTCACCGGGCATAACCATTTCTGTTCCTTCCGGAAGAGTGATCTCACCGGTAACGTCCAATGTACGGATATAGAACTGAGGACGATATTTATTATGGAACGGAGTGTGACGACCACCTTCTTCTTTTTTCAGGATATACACTTCAGCTTTCACTACAGTGTGAGGTTTCACCTTGTTCGGGTGAGTAATAACCATACCGCGTTTGATTTCGTCTTTGTCGATACCACGGAGCAACAAACCTACGTTGTCACCAGCCTGGCCTTCGTCAAGAATCTTACGGAACATTTCAACTCCTGTAACAACTGATTTTTTGCCTTCTGCACCCAAACCGATGATCTGAACTTCTTCACCTGTTTTGATAATACCTGTTTCGATACGGCCTGTAGCAACTGTTCCACGACCTGTGATAGAGAATACGTCTTCTACCGGCATCAGGAACGGTTTGTCAACATCACGCGGAGGAAGCGGAATCCATGTATCGCATGCATCCATCAGCTCCATGATTTTTTCTTCCCACTGGGGAACGCCGTTCAATCCACCTAAAGCAGAACCCTGGATAACCGGAGTATTGTCACCGTCGAAATCATAGAATGAAAGCAATTCTCTCATTTCCATTTCAACCAATTCCAACATTTCAGCGTCGTCAACCATGTCACATTTGTTCATAAAAACAACCAACTGCGGAACGTTTACCTGACGAGCCAGCAGGATGTGCTCACGAGTCTGAGGCATCGGACCGTCGGTAGCAGCTACAACGATAATAGCGCCGTCCATCTGGGCAGCACCCGTAACCATGTTTTTAACGTAGTCGGCGTGACCCGGACAGTCTACGTGTGCATAGTGGCGGTTAGCTGTTTGATATTCAACGTGAGAAGTATTGATTGTAATACCTCTTTCTTTTTCTTCCGGAGCGTTATCGATAGAATCGAAAGAACGCAATTCAGAGAGACCTTTTTTTGCTAAAACAGTAGTAATAGCAGCTGTCAAAGTAGTTTTACCGTGGTCAACGTGACCGATTGTACCGATGTTAACGTGCGGTTTCGACCGGTTAAAATGCTCTTTTGCCATAATTTAATGATTCTTTATTTGATTAATGATTGCCTTTCACAATTGAAATTGAAAATTGACAATTGACAATTAGAATCGGATTGTCAGTTGTCTATTTTCAATCGTCCTGTTTTTTTTGAGCCGATGACGGGAATTGAACCCGTGACCTCTTCCTTACCAAGGAAGTGCTCTACCGCTGAGCTACATTGGCGTGAGAGCGGAAGACGGGACTCAAACCCGCGACCCTCAGCTTGGAAGGCTAATGCTCTATCGACTGAGCTACTTCCGCAAGTTAATTGAAAATTGATAATTAGAAATTGAAAATTATAAATATGTATTCCTTAATTTTCAATTATCAATTTTGAATTTTCAATTATTTCGTGGGCAGTGATGGATTCGAACCACCGAAGGCGTAAGCCAGCTGAGTTACAGTCAGCCCCATTTGGCCACTCTGGTAACTGCCCTTTTTTGATTGAAAATTGACAATTATAAATTGAAAATGACAATCTCATACCTTAATTTTCAATTGTCAATTTTGAATTTTCAATTTCTTTGAGCCTCTTGTCGGATTCGAACCAACGACCCCGAGATTACAAATCACGTGCTCTGGCCAACTGAGCTAAAGAGGCGACTAAAAAAAGCCGTTCCGTCCGGTTAGGGGCGAAACGGCTGCAAATTTAGATATTATTTTTGAAACTGCAAAATAATTTTGTCATTTATTTTGCCCTTTGCTTCTCCTTAAACTTCACCAGTTGTTTTTCGAGTGCATTGACAGCTTCATCGATCGACTCTTCAAAAGAGTCCGATATTTTACTGGCAAAAAAATCCTGGTTAGGAACGATTAACTTAATGCCGGCCTCTTTGTTCTGAGCCGACTCCGGCTTCACTACCTTCAACGCCACTTCAGCAGATTGAATACCGTCCAGGTACTTACTCAGCTTACTCACTTTTTTCTGAATAAATGCTTCCAACTGTTGGCTTGCATCAAAATGAATGGTTTGAATTCTGATTTCCATAACAATTCGTTTAGTTTAGGCTCTTGGATGAGCCTGGTGATATACTTTTTTCAATTCCTCAAAAGTAGTATGCGTATACACTTCGGTCGACGATAAACTGGCATGCCCCAGAAGTTCCTTGACAGCATTCAGGTCGGCCCCGTTATTCAACATACCGGTAGCAAACGTATGCCTCAGCACGTGAGGACTTTTTTTAGATAAACCGGAAATTTGAGAAAGATTTTTCCTGACGAGTTTATATACGATGGAATGGGTAAGTGCACGTCCGTCTTTTCTGATAAAAAACAGATCGTCTGCAGCATTCACGCCTCCCACTTCCTGTTCCCTTACATTAGTATATATAGTAATTTGATCTTTCAGCATTTGAGCAAACGGTATAATCCGTTGTTTGTTTCTTTTTCCCGTTACTTTTACCTGATATGCACTTATGTCTACATCCCGGTTCCTGAGACCTAAGAGTTCTGCGCAACGCATTCCGGTTGCATAGAACATTTCAAGTATCATTTTATTCCTGGTCGTTTCAAAATCCGCATCCGGAGTTTCTTCATCAAGCAAGAGTTCCATATCTGCTTCTTTAACAAAATCCGGCAGGGATTTGTTTACCCTGGGTCCTGAAACTTTGCGCAACGGATTTTCCCGGATAATTTCTTTTTTCTGCAAATACCTGTAGAATGATTTCAATGAACTCAATTTGCGATTAACAGACAAAGGAACATAACCGTTTTCCATCAAATAAATGATCCAACTTCTTACCCATGCCGGCTCTACTGCCAACGGATCGAATGTACCTTCTTTTTCAAGCACATAATGTTCGAACTGTTTCAGATCATTCTGATACGAAGAAACCGTATGAGAAGAATAGTTCCTCTCATAACGGAGATATTGTAAAAATGATTCTGTCAGCATGAAATCGTCACATGGATACAGGCAACGAATATACAAAAAAGAATCCGGAAAATCAAGCAAAAAGACAAAATTATTCTTCTATCTGTTGCAGTTTTTGGACGTAAACAGCGTGTATTTTTTGTTTTCTTTTTTCAACAGAAGGTTTTGCAAAAGCCTGTCTTCTTCTAAGCTCTTTAACAACACCGGTTTTCTCAAACTTTCTTTTGAATTTTTTCAAGGCTCTTTCAATGTTTTCGCCTTCTTTTAATGGAACTACGATCATAATTTTTTATCTGTTTTATACTTAGTTTGGATTCACTTCAAACGGGTGGCAAAATTAGGGTATTTTTTTGGATGTTGCAAGTTTTTTGTTGAAAAATTTACAGTGAAATATTTCCCGAAGCAATCAAACAATTTACCTTTATCTTGTCCTTCTTCAAGTTTTCTCCGGGAAAAGAAATAAATCAGAAAAAAAACGGAATCGCATGTTAGAAATTTTACCTTTGCCCGTTATTCCATTGTATATGAATTTGCAGCAGTTCAAATCGGAGATTATGCCCCTCAGGGAAAAACTTTTGAGTTATTCACTGAGCATGTTGGGACATATGGACGACGCGGAAGATACCGTGCAGGAAACGCTGTTAAGGCTCTGGAATATCCGGGAACAACTCGATTCGCATACAAACCCCGGGGGGCTAAGCATGCAGATCACGAAAAATATCTGTATAGACAAACTGAGAAGCCGGAAAATAACCGTAGTACCGGAAGATAATCACTTCAGGGATGAAAACGAAAAAACATTTACACAGGCAGAGATCAAAGATGCTGTTGCACTGGTAAGGAAAATTATAGATTCCCTTCCCGAATTACAGCAAAAAATTATCCTGATGCGGGATGTGGAAGGTTATGAATTGGAAGAAATTGCCGATATCACAGGAACGCAGGTAAGCGCTGTGAGAATGAATCTGTCGAGAGCACGCAAAAAAGTGCGGGATAAGTATTTAATTATCAACAACTACAAGCTAACAATCTATCAGCAATGACAAATATAGAAATTTTGCTGGAAAAATATTTTGAAGGGCAAACCTCACTGGATGAAGAAAAATTTCTCCGGAATTATTTTTTGCAGGCCGACCTTCCTGAATCCATGGAAACATACCGCCCGATGTTCTCTTTTTTTACCGGACAAATAGAAGGGGAGAAAATACCGGATCAGCCTGTCTTGCATCCGGAAATTTCCGGAAAAAATAAAACAGGCCGCTTCCGGAAACAGCTCCTCACAATCGGAATCAGTGGATTGGCCGCCGGTATCCTGTTGTTCTTCGGCATCCGGGGATTAACAGAAAGGAGCCACAAAGTGTCATATTCCGAATCGTCGGTCTATATCAGCGGCGTCAAACATATCGACGAAAAAAGTGTCAATACCGAAGTGCTTCGTGCCCTGGAAAATATTTCCGAAACAAACGACGACCTGTTCGGATCTCAGATCAACCTGTTAAACGACTTCAACGATCTCTGAAAACATGAAACAAAGCATACAACCCAAAGTAACAGAAATAACAACACATTGTCAATCGAAAACCGGCCCCATCCAATTTTCAATTGTCAATTTTCAATTTTCAATTGTTATGAAACATCTCATAATCACACTAATTATCATTCTGCCGTTTTTCCCGTTCTCCCCGGCTCTATCTCAACGGGATTTGCAAACCGACTCCGTATTTAAAGCTTACGGGATGATGAACGAATCGGTATTGGTAACCTTGTCGACGGATGTATTGTCGAAAAACAGTAATATTTCGTTCTACAAGAGCCTGGTCATGCCAGAAAACACGGAACGGGCCCTGGCCTGTGCCAGAGCCCTGGAAAAAGACATGAAGGGGGGAACCAAATTATTTGAAAGCCAGAAAAACGGCAAACTGGAAACGGCTTATTATGTACTGAAGCTGGACTCTAAAAATAAAACATACGAATATCTTTTATACAAGAATAAATCTAAAAAGCTTACTCTGGTTTATCTGAAAGGCGATTTTCCGCCCCAGCAATTAGAGCAGGAGCTGGATAAATTGAAAGATCTTTTTATATATGTCAACAAAAAACGAATCAAATTAAATAATTAAACAATCATGAAAAAATCTGTTATTTTACTGTGTTTTTGTTTATTGCCTGCCTTTTTGATGGCACAGGAGGATAGTACGGCAACTTCATCGCATGAGAACAGTTCCGTGGTTTTTGACGGTTCCGCTTATGGTCTTATTTTTTCCTGGAAAAAGAAACAACACTTTGATCCGCACTGGACAGGTTTCGGCATGTCTTTCAACGGGTTCCAAGATATGGAAGGAGCCGACCTGAATAACGGCAGATGTTATGCCATTGTTCTTAATCCTATTGAGTGTTACCTGCGTTTGTATCGCAACTTTATATTTGTTTCAGGAGTCGGAATCGATTGGTCGCGTTATCATTTCAAAGGAGATATCGGCCTGGCGGAAGAAGAAAGCATCACCAGATTCGAACCTGCTCCGGAAGGCATTCATTACCAGTCCAGTAAATTGCTGGCATATTATGCAACCATTCCCTTATTGATAGAATTCCAGAAAAAAGTGGAACGGAACAAAAGTTATCATATTTCCGGAGGAATTGTGGGATATATTAAATGCTATTCGAAATCTCAGGTACAATACAGGGATACTAACGAACAGGTCGATCTGGGACGGGACCTGAATATTCTTCCGGTCAATGCCCGTTTTATGCTCCAGGCCGGAATCGGAGATGTGAGTCTTTTTGCATATTATTCTCCTTTCTCCCTGATAGAAAATGGGAAAGGACCGGATCTCAAGCCGATGGGCATGGGTTTCCGGCTTGATTTTTAAACCTTTCCTACCCGATCAATGTTAGATCGGAAAGAAATCTTACCTTTGCGGGATAAGATTTTAGGAGACGGTGTATCAAAAGCTTGAAAAAATCCCGTCATTGCGAGAAGGAATGACGAAGCAATCTCCTGATAATTGCGGTAGATTGCTTCGCTATCACTCGCAATGACGGGATTTGTGCTTGTAATGACAATTAATAACTACTTTTGATACAACTTCTTTCCATAATTTAAATCACAGAACAACAACATGAGTAAGAAAAAAGAAAACAAACCGAAAAAACAATTGAGGAAACAGGACCTGATCAACCGGATCGTCTCACTTTTCAACCGTTGCCCTAAAGAAACCTTGAACTATAAACAAGTCAGTGCTGAAATAGGAGCCACCTCACAGGCAAACAAAATATTAGTCTCCCAGATTCTGATGATGCTCGCAGAAGACGATTTCCTGAAAGAAACGAGCAGGGGAAAATATAAACTGAACGGATTAGGCGTGATTGCGGAAGGCATTTTTGAAAGGCGCCATAACGGTAAGAACTGGTTCATCCCCGACGGAGAAGGAGGAGATCCTATTTTTGTTGCGGAAAGAAACTCGGCTCATGCCATGAACGGCGACCGGGTCCGGGTGCAATTGCTGGCTAAGCGAAAAGGGAGAGATCCGGAAGCAGAAGTTACCGAAGTTTTGGAACGCGCCCAACACACTTTTGTAGGCGTTCTCGATGTCAGCGCCCATTATGCATTCCTGGTTACTGATAACAAACTGCTGGCCAACGATATTTTTATTCCGAAAGAAAAACTGAAAGGAGCAAAAGACGGACAGAAAGTAGTGGTCAAGGTACTCGAATGGCCCGACCGGGCTAAGAACCCGACAGGCGAAGTAATCGATGTACTGGGAGATGCAGGCGCCAACACTACGGAAATGCATGCCATCCTCGCCGAATTCGGCCTGCCCTACAGGTATCCTGAAGAAGTGGAGAAAGCCGCTGATAAAATCCCGGTTGAAATATCCAGAGAAGATATTCAAAACAGGGAAGACTTCAGGGGAGTTCCTACTTTTACTATCGACCCGAAAGATGCGAAAGATTTCGACGATGCCCTTTCTATCCGGAAAACCAAAGACGGCGTCTGGGAAATTGGCGTACACATTGCCGACGTAACGCATTATGTACAGCCGGAAAGCCTGATCGATAAGGAAGCGGAAAGTCGCGCCACCTCCATTTACCTGGTAGACAGGACAATTCCCATGTTGCCTGAAAAGTTATGCAATGCTGTTTGTTCCCTTCGTCCGGATGAAGACAAGCTTTGTTTTTCAGCAATTTTTGAGATGCAGGAAAATGGGGAGATCAAGCATTCGCGTATTGTAAGAACAGTGATCCGGTCTGTTCGCCGCTTCACTTACGAAGAAGCACAAATGGTAATTGAAACCGGGGAAGGGGATTTCAAAGAAGAAGTCCTCACCTTAGACAGACTGGCTAAGATCCTGAGAAAGAAAAGGTTTTCACACGGTGCTATTAATTTCGACCGTTTTGAAGTCAAATTTGAACTGGACAACCAGGGAAAGCCGGTAAACGTATTTTTCAAAGAATCAAAAGATTCCAACAAGTTGATAGAAGAGTTCATGTTATTGGCCAACAGAACAGTTGCCGAATTTGTCGGAAAAACACCGAAAGGGAAACAGGCCAAAACTTTCGTGTACCGGGTGCATGACCTGCCCGATCCGGAAAAGCTGGACAATTTTTCGGCTTTTATCCGCCGGTTCGGATACAAGTTAAAAACCACGGGAACAAAGTCGGATGTTTCCAAAGGAATTAATCAGTTGTTGGATGAGGTACAGGGCAAACGGGAACAGAATCTGGTGGAAACAGTAGCTGTACGGTCTATGGCCAAAGCCGTTTATTCTACGGAAAACATCGGCCATTACGGACTGGCATTCGAATATTACACACACTTCACATCGCCCATCCGGAGATACCCGGATATGATCGTTCACCGCCTGCTGGAAAAATACCTCTCCGGGGGACGTTCCGTTTCGCAGGAAAAATATGAAGATATCTGTAAACACTCTTCCAATATGGAGCAAATTGCATCCAATGCAGAACGCACTTCCATTAAGTATAAACAAGTGGAATTCATGTCGGAAAGATTAGGCATGATCTTCGATGGCGTAATTTCCGGAGTTACGGAATGGGGCCTGTATGTGGAAATCAACGAAAACAAATGCGAAGGGATGGTTCCCATCCGCGACTTGAACGACGATTACTACGAATTCGACGACAAGAACTACTGTCTTACCGGCCGGAGGAATAAGCATCGGTACCAGTTAGGTGATCCGATTACGATCAAAGTGGTACGGGCGAACCTGGAGAGGAGGCAGTTGGATTTTGCTTTAGTGGATTGATTTGATATTGATCGGTTTATTTCTGTTATTGCTATAATTACTCCTTTTCGCAAAAATGCTGAACAAAAAGTGCAAATATTTTAAAAAATGCACTTTTTGTTCAGCATTTTTCATTATCTTTGCCCAATAATCTAAAATACAGCAAAATATGGAGCGATTATTTGAATTATTTCATAACTTGTTAAATCAGACGAGTACAACATTCTTACGATATTTACATGAAGAAATTGACTGGAGCAATCGTCTAATTGCCATTGTCGGAGCAAGAGGAGTTGGAAAAACAACACTTCTTTTACAACACATCAAATTGAATCTTGATACTCAGACATCCTTATATATAAACGCAGATGATATTTATTTCGCTGAAAACAGGTTGTTCGATTTAGCTTCTTCATTCTATAAAAATGGAGGAAAACATTTTTTCATTGATGAAATACATAAGTACAAAGATTGGTCTAAAGAGGTAAAAATGATGTATGATTATTTTCCCGACCTTCAGATTATATTCACAGGTTCTTCCATTCTGGATATTTATAAAGGCAGCGATGACCTGAGCAGAAGGGCTATTTCTTACCATTTACCCGGAATGTCCTTTCGTGAATATTTAAATCTGTCTCAAGGAATCTCTTTGCCGGCTTATTCTTTAGAGGAAATTACCCGGAATCGTGTGAAACTTCAGGAGATTCAGCACCCACTGCCCCTTTTCAAAGAATATCTGAAAAAGGGATATTATCCTTTTTTCAAAGAATCTTCTTATGAAGTAAGGCTACAAAACATACTGACTCTCATTCTGGAAACAGATATTCCTATTCACGCAAATCTAACAATTTCTACTTCTAAAAAAATAAAACAACTGCTTTATATTATATCCCAAAGTGTACCGTTTAAACCTGTATTTATAAAAATTGCTGATAAAATTGATGTGCATCGTAATCAAATTGTTGATTTCTTTTTTTACCTTGAAAAGGTGCAGGTTATTTCACAACTTCGGAATCCTACCAAAGGAATCCAGCTTTTAGGAAAAATTGAAAAAGTATATCTGAATAATCCCAACCTGATTTATGCACTTGCAGAAGACAGACCAGATATCGGGAACATACGCGAAACTTTTTTCTTCAATCAACTCTCGGTAAAAAACAATGTATTTTCATCTCCCGTTTCCGATTTTTTAGTGAATGACTTTACATTTGAGGTCGGTGGAAAAGGCAAAGGACAAAAACAAATTGAAGGAATGAAGAATGCTTTTGTGGTAAAAGACGATATAGAAATCGGATATGGGAATGTTGTTCCATTGTGGGCATTCGGGTTTAATTATTGATTTGTCAAATAAAAATTGACGGCTATAAGCTTCTATTTCTCCTGCAATTGCTGTTTTTCCACTGATGGATAAACTATTGCCGTCTTTCTGTAACGTTACCCGGTTACTTCCCAGATGATCCCGCAGATTGTAGTAATAATACCAGTTATAGCTTTCCGGAGCTCCCCATTCCTGTACTGTATTATCCTGGTCATAGGCCAGGTAACCTTCCGGAGTCAGTACCAGTTTTAACTGACCGTTTTCGTAGATCTTGTTACCCTCATAATCTGTTTCGATCCGGGATAGGATCTCATTGCCTGCCAGTGCCCGGATATCCGATACCGGTACTTGTATTTCTGCCTTGGCTGTAGTATGTTCCACCCTCAACTTCACGCCTGAAGCTGAATAGGTGTATAAAGTTTTGTGGCCCTGACGGGTTTGCAGTTCCTCCGGCAAATTTAAGTAATTATACCGGATTCTGCTAATATTTTTGTTCACATCCCAGGTTCGTCTTTTATAGTAAACCATAATATTTGGAGAACAAATTATCCAAGAACAAAAAGTATACACCATACAAAACAGCACAAGTAAATATATAAGTAAAAATAATCCCCGACACATGTATCTTTTCGGGCTTTTTATTCACCTCCGGCACTACTTTTGTAAAGGCAATAAAATCTCCGATTCTTCTCCCAGGATTGAACAATATTATTATCACTTCTACAAACCAGAAAATACAAAACAAATTCCGGATCATACATTGAAACGGGATTGCCGGCAATCCCGTTTTATAATTTACCACCTGCAACTTAAATATCCTTTTTGCTATACTTTTCCCTCCAAATGAATCTTTACAGAAATACAAAGCAAATACCGGAATTCCAACATAAATGGAATAGGGTAGTGTAATTCCAAATATCATTACCGGAAACATGATTACGAGTAAAAGAAAAGACATTACGAAATGATCTACGGCCATAGATAACAGCCTCATGGGAATCGTTACTTCATTTGTGCTCATTTTTTTTATTAATTTATATTATATGTCTGGTTGTTTTTTTAATAAGGTTTGTTATCAATTGTCCTTTAAGAAACAATATAAAAGACTTCTTTAGAGTATATTCCGGATAGTCTATACGTATTTTTCTCATTAAAAACGCATATATAAAAATATTCGTAATTGGGAGATATAAAAGATATGCAAAAGAATGCAATGATAATTTACCTGATTTATTATAATGTTTTGTGTACTAATAATAATACGTGTTGCATATAGCAATATATTATTTCAGATTATCTTTAATATTTTCTAAAAAAAAAGAATTTGAAGAACTTATTTCCCAATACGAAGAATCAACAAGTTCAATACAGAATTCGCAACTTTTTTTCATTATTTCATCATCTTCATACCTGTGCAACTTTTCCAGGTTAATATCGCCTAATAGCAAAAACTCATGAAGTTGGAGAGTGCCAGTTGTGAAATCGAATAAAGATTTCCATGAATAAAGAATGCCTTCTTCAGATTTATTTATTTGATCCTCAAGAGTCATTATCGTTATATCATCTTTGGTCTTTCCAAATCCTGATATCCAAAGAACTTTCCAA
>JAVBLA010000065.1:0-38892 GCA_031553775.1 Bacteroidales bacterium | reverse complement strand
AGCCAAATAGATTTAGGAGCATCGGCACTGGCTGCGATGTATTACACCGCTATTTATATGCTTGGTTTCGGGTTCAGTCTTGGAGCGCAAGTCGTCATTGCAAGACGGAACGGCGAAGGACGACACAAGGATATTGGAAAGGTATTCTTTCAGGGACTATTCTTTTTGTCTGCTTTTGCGGTTGTAGTATTCGTATTATCCAAACTGTTTTCACCAGTATTACTTCGCATGGTGATTTCGTCGGATAATGTATATCAGGCGACCATGCAATATATAGAATGGCGGGATTACAGTTATCTGTTCGCCTTTCCGTTGTTGGCAATCCGTGCTTTTTTCACTGGAACTACCAAGACCAAGATTCTTACTGCCAACTCGCTTGTTATGGTAGTATGCAACATTTTATTCAACTATCTGCTGATTTTTGGCAAAATGGGATTTCCTAAATGGGGAATCAGCGGGGCTGCTATTGGTTCATCCCTTGCAGAACTTGTCGGATTGCTGTTTATGATTATCTATATGTGGCGACACGTGGATAAGAAACGGTATGCTTTACGTCCCGTGTTTGACGTTGAATTGTCGCTTCACTTGTTGAATATATCTGTATGGACAATGGTGCGGTCATTCTTTTGTATCGCCCCTTGGTTCCTGTTTTTTGTTGCGATTGAACATTTAGGTGAATGTGAACTTGCCGCTGCCAATGTAGTGAGAAGTATTTCAATGCTCTTTTTTGTAATTGTCAACTCATTTGCAACAACTACGATTTCGTTGGTAAGCAATCTTATTGGGGCAAAGGAAATAGAAAAAGTGATGCCGACTTGTCGCCGTGTTATTACACTGAATTATGCATTGGGTATTCCGCTCATACTGTTGGCCTTTGCTTTTTCAGGTGTCATTTTGCAATTGTTTACCAATGAGGAAGCAGTTATTCACACGGCATTTTATCCGTTCTGTGTAATGTTATCGACATTTATTATTTCCGTACCCGCTTACACCTACTGCAATACGGTAATCGGCACTGGAAATACTAAAATAGCATTTCTATTTCAGATGATAAACATAACTATCTATTTGGCCTATCTGTTCATGCTATCCTGCTTTCGGAACATTCCGCTTGCAGTGTACTGGACTGCCGAACAGCTATATGTTATCGTGCTGTTTGTGTTGTCCCTGTGGTATCTCAAAAGGAATAAATGGCAGAATAAGAATTTATAGTTCCAGTAAATATTAGTTATGATATGTGGGACATTCTTGACACCAAACTATACGCGATTTTGTCTGACCCTTTATACAAGAGCGATTCGGATTCAGAACTAAAGGCAGCCTATAAAGAGTTTGTCGAAAGGTTAATCCTGTATCTGGATACGGAAACAGATAATATAAAACGTGTTCGCCTAATCAATATGACACAGGTAGAGTTTGAAACGATAAAATCTTTGGAACTCTCATACGGAGCGAAAAAGGATATATTGAAGATTGTATATTCGGACAAAGTGTTATCGCTGACAAATAAGGAACTGGATTTGATACATCGCCAAATGGAACATCCGAAATATTTTATCAAGATAGAAACCGACTGGAAATCTCCTTTGTTCCTGAATCCTGATGTCATTAATTACACGGACGTCATGGAAAATATTTGTGGGTTTCTCTATCTGAATTGTATTACTGGGGCTGATGGCAGGGATGTTCCTTTCAGCCTGTTGGTAAACGGATTTGAACATTTGTTTAACTTCAAATTTGCTGACCAGTACAAAAAGCGGGCAGAAGTAATCAAGCGTAAGCCTAATAAACGAACCGGATTCTTAGACCGCATGGGTACTGCTATCAACCAGAAAGCCAAAGAAGAAGGCTATGAGTAAAAATTATATTTTGTAATCGCTATAAATCAGTGAATTACAAATTATTTATCGGGGAATAGACTATCTACTCCCCGATTTTATTTTCATCATTCTGCCGAATTTTGCTTCGTCAATGCATTGAGAAAATTAGTATTAATCTCAAAAAACGAAGTAATATGTATCTCGATAACGATGATTTTGAAAAATGGATGGAAAGGCTATCCAAGAAATTAAGTGAAATAGGCAAAGACCTCAAATCGCTTATCAATACCAACGAAGTTTTCGACAAGGACGAAAAACTGTTGGATAATCAGGACTTGTGTTTTATGCTTAAATGCAGCAAGCGTACCCTTCAACGCCATCGCAGCAACGGCGTTTTACCCTTCCTACGATACGGGCAGAAAATCTATTATAGGGCAGATGATGTCCGTTCATTTGTCCGTGAACATTGCGATTATCGAACTATTCAGAAGTTTGAAAAGGATAATCCACCGGAAGAGCAATCCGATGCAAATAACGACGACGAGCATTCGCTCGATTAAGTCCTGCACGTCACTGCACCCGCCAACTTTCTGCACACCTTCAAAGTTGCAGAAAGTAGCAAGAGGGAACTGGACAAGTCCTGTTCTTCCCTCTTGCCCTGCGGGGCAAAGCCTTCGGCTTTAGTGCTTTATCCTAAAGCACAGTTATAACACTTGCTATAACTTGAATTGACATACAATTCTATTTAAGCAAGTTAAGTGTGTAAATAGTCATAAAATAGTTATAACTATGACAAAACAGAATCGAAATATCATATTTAAGACCATTGCGATAGATGAGCAAACCAATCGTTTGGTAGAGAAAATCTGTAAACGCTATTCGCTGAAAAAAGCGGAAGTAGTGAAGCTGGCTTTTCGGTATATCGACAAGGCAAATATCAATCCCGCCGAAGCCCCCGAATCGGTCAAAGCCGAACTTTCCAAAATCAACAAACGACAGGATGATATTATCCGCTTCATTAAACACTACGAAGAAAAGGAACTTAATCCGATGATACGGGCGACCAATTCAATCGCCGTCCGCTTCGATGGAATAGTAAAGGCTTTGGAAACGCTTGTTCTTTCCCAACTGGAGAAGAACCAAGAGAAATACAACGCCATTCTGCAAAGGCTAAGCGACAAATTTACCGAACATGCCAACGTGATAAACAATCAGGGCAAGCAAATCGGCGGACTACAACAGACACAGAAAAGAGACAGCAGAAAGTTGTTGAGGTTACTTAGCCTTTATGCGGAGTTGGCAGCTTGCGGGGTAATGGACGGCAAGCGCAAAGAGAACCTGAAAACGGAAATAACGAACCTGATTAACGAATAGCAGGTATGAACATAGATTTCCCGCCACCGTCCAACGGAGTATATAACAATGCAGGCAGCAGCCGACAGTTGGCTAATTATTGCGAGCATGAGGATTTACAACGAATGGAGCAGGGAATCTATACCGAAGGTTTTTTCAACCTTACGGATGATAATGTTTATAAATCCCAAGTTGTGAAAGACATTGACGGGAATATCGGGCAACTCTTAAAGACGGATGCCAAGTTTTATGCCATCCACGTCAGCCCATCCGAAAAGGAGCTGCAAGCGATGGGAAGCACGGAGCAGGAACAAGCCGAAGCCATGAAACGGTATATACGCGAAGTGTTCATTCCCGAATATGCCAAGAACTTCAATAAGGGATTATCAGCCGAAGACATCAAGTTTTACGGCAAAATCCATTTCAATCGCGACCGTTCCGACAATAAACTGAATATGCACTGCCATTTGATTGTAAGCCGTAAAGACCAATCGAACAAAGTCAAGATAAGTCCGCTAACCAACCACCGAAACACGAAGAAAGGCGTTATTACGGGCGGTTTCGACCGTACCGCTTAGTTTGAGAACGTTGAAAAAGGTTTTGAGAACCTGTTCGGCTATACTCGGCAACTATCCGAGACGTTCGAATATTGCAATACCATGAAAAACGGGATTGTCACGAACAAACTACGGATGCAGGAACGAGAATTGAAAGAACCCGAAAGACTTTTTGATGGCGAAAAGAAAAAGATTGTAGATGTACAAACAGATGAAAATATAAAAACGCAAACAAATAAAAATGTAAAAACGTTTTCAACTATTCCAACCAATATGCAAACAGATGAAAGCGGTTTATCTTCTTTATTATCCATACTTCCATCGGCTACGGATGTCAATCCAATAGATGAGCAACAACCGCCGAAACCCAAGAAAAAGAAGAAACAAAGACCAAGATTAAGCTGATAAAATTTCGATTTATATTGTTCCGCAAGTTATTTCCCATGCTTTTCCGGTTATTTCCTGCTCATGGCTTCCCTGCCCGTTTTGAAGGGCGGAAGCCCGCGAGAATAACCGGAGCATGAGAATAACTTCCGTCAATTTAACGGCGGCGTGAAAGCCGCTTGTAGCCAACTACTACCACTGCCTACCCGATTTCCAAAACCGTTTGATATTCTGCTTTCCTTTGCAGCGAATCATTGCAATGAGGATAGTTATTAATCAATTAAAATTCGCTTTATATGGAAATTGTAGCAATAGAAGGCAAAGCCTTCGAGCAATTAAAACGGCGTTTTTCCGACTTTACACAACAGGTAAAAAGCCTCTGCGGGGACAATCGGAACACCGAAAAATGGATGAACAACGCGGAAGTCTGCGGACTTCTGCAAATTTCTCAACGGACATTGCAATCGTATAGGGACGACGGAACACTGCCGTATTCCCAAATCGGGCGCAAGTGTTATTACAAGACTTCGGACGTGGAACAGTTGTTGAACCCATTAAAAAAGTAATCCTATGAAAGAAGAAAAATATTTGTTCGATTTGAGTGTATTGGTTGGCAATTGGGAGAGCGTGAACCTGAATCCGACAGTTATTATTTACCGCAACGGCGACACTTACCTGTTAAGCCTTATTCACATGAACGAAACGAGCAAGCAGGCAAGTCCAGCCACGTATGAGATTCAGGAAGACGAAAACGGGTACTTTATTTCGTACAACCTCAAACGGCTAAGTATCGGTTACAATGTACAGTTGGATATATTGAAACTATCGTCGTTGGGCGATTATATGCGTAACTAAACAGAAAAAAGATATGGAGATATTAGATAATAAATCAAACGAAATCACTTCGTTTTTCACGGCTCTGGACGAGTTGTTAGATACCATCGGGCAAGCTCTAAAAAACCGTACACCGCGCCTGAACGGCGAAAAGTACCTAACGAATAAGGACGTCTGTCAGATGTTACACATTAGCATCCGTACTTTACAGGATTGGCGGGATACAGGGAAAATACCGTTTATTCGGATTAAGGGGAAGATTCTGTATCGGGAATCGGAGATTTTGAAAACATTGGAATCCGCTTGATGGTAAAATTGAAAAGCCCTGATTTGTAAAATTTTAATCAGGACTTTTCTTTATTTCTTATACACTAATTTTCATTAATAACAGAAGCAATTTCTTCTGCTATTTCAGCAATGGTATATGTTGCCGTATTTCTTGCAACTTTATCTGCAAGAGAAGGGCTATAATCAATTACTTCTTGCTTAGTGATATTATGCCAAATAGGTAAGACTATCTGTTCCCCACTTACCGATTTTGTTATAATGCCATCTAATTCATAGTTAGTCCAACCTTTACGTATAAAATCCTTTGAAAGAACTACTATTCCAAACCTACTATTTGCTAATCCCTTGTCTATTTTTCGACGTAAACTATCGCCAATTTTAAGTTCAAATTCATCATACCAGACTTTAAGTCCTTCGGATTGTAGAGCAACGGCAAGTGGACGAACCACTTCGTCCTTGTCTTCTGATGCATGAGAAATAAAAACATCATATTGTCTTACAATAGGCTCTTCTCCATATCCCGTAGGCATTTCCCTATCCTGAACGAGAGACGGAACTGTTGATAGTGCTGCTTGTCTTGCTTGCGGGAGTATTCCTGGCAGTACCCTGACCGAAGAATTTACTTTACCTGAATATCCTCCTAAGTCTATTGTAACATACCATCTTCCCGAGCTTGGCACAGGAATTTTGTGTGGTGACCGAGTTACATAGCCTCCGTAATATGTGTGCCGCCTTCCTGATTTATAACTTTGAAAATTAGAACTGTTCATTAGTTTCACATTGGCAGCATTACCCTTCAGTGTTATTTCCACTATCTCACCGCCCTTTAATTGTCCTAAATCATATTGTTGAAATTGCATATGTCAATGTTTTATGGTTTTGTATAAATTTATTAGAAGGCTAAAAAGTCCCCACAATCCACCCAAAGAAGCAATCACTTTTATAGCATCTTTAATCCATTCCAAGATATTTGGAAACCAATAAATAATACCCCAACAAACGACTGCTGTAAATATTAAAATAATACCAATATTGATTTTTTTCCTACGCTTCTTCTCCTCTAACCGCTCTTTCTTTAGTAGCTCAATTTCTTCATTTTGTGCTTCCCTTTTTTGGGAATCTTCTAAAAGTTTCGCCTCTATTGCTGTTAGTCTGTGTGCCAATTCTTCTTTTTCTTTTTGCAATGATTCTTCTTTTTCTTTAGCAATAGCTCTTTCATCTTTCAATTTTGACCTTTTAGTGCGTTCTTTTTCAATTAAATTATGTATTTCTTCATTGAATTTCTGTCTGTTATCAACTTCTTCTAAAAGGTGTTGAATTCTAGTTGTTGATTGCATTGCAATGGAAGATAATAATATTTCATAATCTTCCTTAGTCAAATTTGTATTTGATTTTATAGCTGCATCAAAATCATTTATAATTTCTTTACTGGCATATTCTTCGGACAGTGTTTGTGCAATAAGCTCATTAAGTCCTATTTTTGAAACTGTTTTGGAAAATTGTTTTGGATTTTTCAGAAATAATAAACTTGTTAATTCTTCAGGCATTATTATTTCGTTCACAAATCCATTCAGTTTTCGCGATATATTGAAATTACATAAAGTTTTATTTGCTGTTATAAACCAATATTTTGCCTTTTGAAAAATTCTCACATTTTCATTCCGTCTTTCTCTTACATGTAGATATGCAATGACGTCGTGAGCCGCAGTTCCTTTTCTGGTTCTCGTTTCCTTCAATAAGGTAACATCTTCTGTCTTTGAATATTCATCTATTTTACGTTCAGAAACACTATCAATTTCAACTTGAAGGCTTGTTTTGATATGGTCTTCCAATTTGCCATTAATGCCAATTAACCACGTTTTATTCTTTCCTATCCTAAGGCAGGCTTCATTAATTGTTGTTGTTGGATTATCTTTGCTATAATTATTAATTGACGACTCGATTATTTTGTAAATTTCACTAACTGTTATATCAAGAACTCTTACTTTTCCACCAGTATCTCGTATTAGTTTCAGTAATTCCTGAGTTGGCTGAGTGTCTTCTGCATTTTGTAAGTCTAAGGCTTCAAGTATAACTTGTGTGTCTAAATAATATGTAGTTCCATTTTCTATTTTAGATTCTAAATCAAATTCAGATTCTATGTATGATGCAATTATTGAACCTAAATAAATTTGTTCTGCTGTTTTATAGAGTTCGTGATAATTTCGCTCTATATGTTGAAGAAAATTCACATGATGCATGAACGAATCTTCAACTCCATTATTATCAATGCCATTTGCTTTTCCACTAAAGAAAGAACTTAATCGTTTTTTGTTTTTATCTATAAAACATGCAAAACTTGGAATCTTATCATTGGTGTCTTTTTCTATTTTAACAAATTCTTCAAATGCAGTCTGTAATGCATTTGCATTTCTCTTTTCCCTCTCATATACTTCCTCAACTTTATTAAATGAGAAAGAGTTAAATTGAAATGATTTCCCATCTTCAAATACCTCAAAATTTGAAATATTTCGTTCTTTTCTTGATAAGTCTTTAGCTACAGTCTTTATTAGTTTTCTGACAATTAGAATTGGTGCGGTTATACCATATTCGGATTCAACTATTTTTTGAATTTCAGTATCAGTTCCTACTGTTTTGCTTTTAGCAAAAAGAGAAATGGCTCTTTTAAACAATGGTAGATATACAGTTTTGTAAATATCAGAGTCAGTTTCTGATAAAGCCGCCAAAAAGGAATAAGACGTAAGTAAATTTTCGTTCATATAATTTCTTATTTGCTAAACTTTGCAAAGTTACTAAATCCTTTAACATATGCTCTATAATCCTCATACTTAAACACAAAAAGTTATCAACGGTCATTTGTATTACTAAATTTTAGCAACCTCTTTCGATAACTCATACCTGTTTTTGATACAGTTCGACAAGATTCTCATTCTTTATTGGCATTTGTCGCTTCTGCCAACACATATTTCCCTTTCATCCGTTTCGCCAGCTTCGTCATATCCTCATTGATTTTGGTACGGGTAACTTCGGCGTAGATTTGGGTAGTCTTGATGGAAAGATGCCCCATCATTTTACTAAGCGTTTCAATCGGAACGCCTTGCGAGAGGCAAATCTCCGTTCCAAACGAGTGCCTGCTCATATGGTAGTGAAGCCGTTTGTCGATACCCGCCAACTTCGCCAACTCCTTCAAATGCTCGTTTACACTGGCGGATGTCCGTATCCTGAAAACTTTGCCGTCGCTGCCGGAAAACCTTGAACCCCTATATTTTTCAAGGATTTTCATCGGTATATCCAATAAGGGAATATACGAAGCGGTTCCGGTCTTATGCCGGTTCAGGATTATCCACGTGCTTCCGTCTTCCCGCCTTTGAATATCGGTATGTAGCAGGTTCTTCAAATCTATGTAGGAGATGCCCGTGAAAGTCGAAAACAAGAACATATCCCGCACGAAATCGAGGGCGCGACTGTTTATTTGCACTTTCATTAGGCGGTCTATCTCGTCCCGGGAAAGCCACCGGGGAACGGAAAGTATCTTTTCGGGTTTATAATCGAAGAACGGGTCGTTACGCATCAAGCCCTTATTGAATGCCCGTTTTACCACAGTACGGAAAGGCTTCATGGTCGCCTTTGCCGTTCGCGCGGCCAACCGCGCATCTATTTTCAGATAATAGGCCAATTGCTCAACCATTGCTTGGTTGACCATGCTGAAAGGAATATCGTCGGCATCGTATTTATGCCTCAAAAATCCCTTGAAATGCCGGTATGCAGCCGTATAGATGCCGTAGGAGCTTGCTACAATCTTGATGTCGACACTTTTTCTTTTTTCTTCGACCAGTTCGGAGAACTCTTGCATGACGGTATTTTGACCCGTTCCGATACCACGGAGCGCATTTTTGAGTAATTCGGCGGTTACGAATCCCTGATGCTCCACAATATTACGATAATGCATCTCAAGTGCCGTTTTATAGTCTTCTATTTGTTTATTTATGGCGCTATTACCCTTGCCTGCGGCCAGTCCTTCCGAAGCGTTCCATTCGTCGGGTAAAACGTCCGCTCCCGTACCGAAAGCCGTGCTTTTACCATCCACGCTGATACGTCCCATTACCGGACATTTTCCCGATTTCTTTTTCTTGCTCGTATTGAGATAGAATAATACACTGAACGTACTTCTGTTATGTTCCATGATTGTATAAAATTGAAAATATTGTTGTTTTACACCGCATAGTCGAATTTGCCCGCAAGGCGCAGAGATAATTGTTTCATGTCGTTTCCGATTTTCTCGTTATCAACCTTAGCGTAACGCTGGGTAGTCCGTATATCTTTGTGTCCGAGCATCCGGCTGACGCTTTCTATCGGAACTCCCTGCGAGAGGCAGACTTGACTGGCGAAGCAATGGCGCGAGACATGGAAGGTGACGCTCGTTTCAATTCCGCAATGTGTAGCGATTTTTTTCAGGCCGTTGTTTATGGCGTTCAATGTCGGTATGCGAAACACGCGGTCGTCTTTCGCGAATCCCTCGTATTTCTTCATAATCCGCAAGGGAATATCCAACAACTTTACGTTGAAGGGAACACCCGTTTTTTGCCGTTTGGCGGAAATCCACAGGCCGCCGTCCTTTTCCACGACGATTTCTTTCCGCGTAAGTTTTTTCAAGTCGGCGTAGGATATGCCGGTGAACGCGGAAAAGACGAACAAATCGCGGATGTAACATAACTTCGGCTTGGGAAGCGGCGTCGATACGAGCCGTTCCAATTCGTCCTTTGCAAGCGAACGGTTTTGCTGTTCAGGTCTCGGGGGCTTGTAGCCGGTAAATGGCGGACGGCTGATTAAATTTCGGTGCAGGGCTATCCGTGCCACCTTTTGCAAGTAAATGATGTTGGTAACCATCGTAGCCGGCTTCAAGCCGCGTTCTACCCGCAGGTAAAAATCGAATGCTTCGATAAAAGGCAAATCCAAACGGGTAAAGGGTATGTCACCGACCTTGTATTTTTTCCGTAGAAAGCATTCGAGATACTTGTACGTGGTCTTGTACCCCTGATAGCTTGAAACGGCACGGTCAATGCCTATCCTCGCACGAAAATCCGACATCATTTCCTCGAACAGGACGAGTAAAGTTGTTTGCGCGGTTGCGATTCCCTGAAAGGCGTTCTTCACTTCCGAAGCCGTCGCCGTTCCGGTACGTTCCAAAATATCCTTGTAATGGCGGTGGATGGAGAGATTAATTTTATTAATCTCTCTGTTGAGTTCGACGGCGACACGGCTCTTTCCGGTTGCCCGTCCCGATTTGACATGCCACAGGCGTTCCTCTACTTTTAGTTTGGTACTGAACTGGGCAACACTTTTACCGATGATAATTTTGCCGGTAATCGGGTAAGCGACTTTTTCTCCGTCGCTACATTTTTCCAATCGGCTTTCCCGTTTCAGGTAAAACGAGACTTTTAATTCGTTGTTCATAACACTCGCATTTTTAAGTTTGTAAAATTACTTCCCTTGCGAGTTATTCGAACAATGTAAACCTTAGACAAACAGCGTTATAGCTGGTCAATCAACGCCATCAAATTGCCTTGTTTTGCTCCGTAAAAAACGGGTAACGGTATAGAGACGGATTGTCTGCGTTACTTTGCATTTTTCGGCAATTTCGGCATCGGACGACTAACGCCAACGAAAGACATAGATTGCTGATAACTATTCGATTACCTTGTTTTTTCTTTCCTTTCGTTTTTGTGTCTCAGTTTGAGCAGTACGTTTATCTTATTGCTTGAACGACTTTAAATGAATAACAGCAATCGGAAACTGAACATCTTCAAACATGCATATTTAATGTATGCAGCCGTATTGACTCATTTCGCTTATCGCTATGTGCCTTCGGACGTTGCCGAGAACATTGTGCAGGATGTGTTTGTCGATATCTGGAAAAGGGATTGTATTGATGAGATCAATGGAATCTCATACCTGCTCTCTGCTGTTCGTAATCGCTGCATCAATTACCTTAGGAATGAAGAAATGCGGCACTTTCACAATGAGAAAATCATTGCTGAAGCACAATTTGATGATAGTTTTCTGGAAGATTCCATTGAACAAAAAATTATCGAAGACGAAAAGATGCAACGTATCTACCGATATGTCGACCAACTACCTGAACAACGTAAGAAAGTATTCCGTATGGCATACATTAACGGGAAAAACAATTCGGAAATTGCAGAGTTACTTCAATTATCCGTTAGCACTGTAAAGCATCACATCTATTTGGCACTCAAGACATTACGTGAACAACTAAATTTTTTCTAAAAAAAATCAAAAAAACCTTCAATTTCATTAAGCCGATTTTGCTTTTCGATTGACTATTATATAAAGAAGTTAATAATTTTTCGTAATTCTATTTATGATACCGGAAAACATTATCGTACATTTTTTACAGAAAACCATCAGTCGGGAAGAAGAGGAAATTCTGAACGAATGGTTACGGGAAGATGACAGAAACAATGAACTATTTTGCCAGTTGTTGGAAATCTGGGACGCGGAACAGTGGATGAAGGAAGAAAAAATCCTCCGGAACTGGCATAAACTGCAACAACGTCTTGCAACAACGCCTCGCAACCGCATTCGTCCGATACGCCAATGGTTACGTTATGCTGCTGCTGCCGCTGTTTTGATTGGTGTTATTTGGGGAGTAACCTTTACCATGCAACAGGAAAAGAATGAACAATGTTTCGTCAGCAACAGAAACGATGAAGTTCAAAGACTTGTCTTACCAGATAACTCAATCGTATGGTTACATAAAGACAGCCGTATCGTTTATCCTTCACAATTCACAAAAAATCGTCACATTGTATTAGAGGGTATCGCTTATTTTGAAGTACAGAAAGACAAAAAAAATCCTTTTGTCGTACAAGCTGATAATAGTAAGATAACCGTTACCGGAACGGCATTTGAAGTAGACCTCACATCCCGGAATAATATTCTGGTGACGCTGGTGTCGGGAGGTGTCAACATCGATTCCGAATCGCCAGGACAAAGTATCCGGTCGAATGCCCAACTTTCTCCCGGGGAACAAGCCGTTATTAACCGGGAAAGCGGAAATATTTCTATTCAAAATGTAGATGTTCATTACTATGCGGAATGGAAAGACGGTTCCTACCGGTATGAGAACGAAACTTTGGAGAACATTGCCAAACAACTTTCATTCAATTATGGGATTGAAATATCTGTCGATCCGAATCTAAAGAATAAACGTTTCAGTGGAGAGATATTATCACCTTACAGTATTGAGCAAGTGCTGGAGTTAATAACAGCTGGTCATCCAATGGAACATAAAATTATACGCGACAGCATTATATACCTGAAGTAAGAAAACTGATTTTTTAACATAATAATACCAATGAAAAAACTGAGCATTTTATTATGGCTATGGGGGTTGCTTTGCCCTTTTGTTAACAGCTTTGGCCAGGAGCAACTTACTATCCGTGAGAGTAATATCGAATTAAAAATTCTTTTTTTAAAACTTGAAGAGCTCGGAAATTACAAATTTTTTTACAGCAACGACCGCATCAATACGAGTATGCTGGTAAGCGTTGACGCCCGCAACAAGAATATCACAGAAATCATGAAACAGGCGTTGAAAGGAACCGGAATCAGCTTTTCTGTTAAAGACAAAAATATTGTTTTAAAATTGGAAGAAAAGTCGGTTTCACCACCACCTTCCCAGCAAAACATCCGTATAATCGGATCTGTTTCGGATGATTTCGGAGAAACAATGCCGGGCGTATCGGTATTGATACGAGGCACTTCGCAGGGTACGGCTACCGACACTAACGGTGAATTTGTACTGACTGTTCCTTCTGATACTTGCGTTTTACGATTTACCTTTTTAGGTTATCAAACACAAGAAGTAAAAGTTGGAAGCAAACGGGTTATACCGGTTACCATGAAAGAAGCGACAGAAAGCCTGGAAGAGGTGGTGGTTGTGGCTTTCGGAAGACAAAAAAAGGAAAGTGTTATCTCGTCCATCCAGTCTGTAAACACCAAAGACCTGAGAATCCCGGGAAGTAACCTTACTTCCGCTTTTGCAGGTAAAATTCCCGGTATTATTTCTTATCAGACAACCGGAGAGCCGGGAGCCGACAACTCTCAGTTTTTTGTACGCGGTGTTACCACTTTCGGGTATAAATCTTCACCACTAATCCTGATCGATGGATTCGAAGCCGAAGCTAACGACCTTGCACGGATGCAACCCGACGATATCGAAAGTTTTTCCATCCTGAAAGATGCCTCGGCTACAGCCTTATATGGTCCCCGAGGAGCGAATGGTATTATCATTATCAGTACAAAAGCCGGACAGGAAGGAGCCCTTAAAGTGAATGCCCGTGTAGATTTCAATTTAGCAACCCCTACTAAAACCATCGACATGATGGATGGTATAACTTATATGAAACTTTATAATGAGGCTTACCGCAACCGGAACATGGGAGATGCAAACATCATAGACTGGTACGGCCAGCAGAAAATCATAAGTACTCAAAGAGAAGAATTTCCGATGCTTTATCCGAACATTGACTGGTACGAATATTTATTCAATAACCAAACTTTCAATACAAAAGCGAATATAAACGTATCCGGTGGAGGTAAAGTAGCGACTTATTATGTTGCGGGAGGATTCGACCACGAAACCGGTTTGTTGAAAGTGGATAAGATGAATAATTTCAACAACAACATCAGTATCAACCGCTTTCATATCCGGAGTAATGTAGTATTCAGATTTACAAAAACCACCACTCTGGATACAAGGATACAGGGCCGATTTGAACGCTACAATGGTCCGGCGACTCCAGCAAGCAATATTTTTAATATGGTAATGAACAGTAACCCGGTAGACTTTCCGCCGGTATACGCTCCCGATCCGGAACATGCCAATACCGCATGGACATTATTCGGAACAACGATGAGCGGTGGTGTTAACCCATATGCAGAAATGGTAAAAGGATATACCCGGCGAGACGATAATACTATTACCGCTCAGGGGACCCTGATGCAGGACCTCGGTTTTATCACCTCAGGACTGAAAGCTCAACTGAAAGCATCCATCAATACCTGGAGCGATTATTCCGCTACGCGGACATTCAGTCCCTACTTCTACGCCATCATAGACAGTAATCCGATTACAGGAGAATATACTTTAAAAAATACGAATACAGATGGTTACGCTTACCTGGGAGATGTGAATCCTCAGCGTGACTCTGAAGGTCACTATTATTTTGAAGGACGTATCAACTGGGACCGGGAATTCGGTAAACATTCCGTAGGATTAATGACCGTAGGAATCATGGAGGAATATGTGCTGAATGGAGAAAGCAGATCTATATATGCTACATTGCCGGAACGTAATCTCGGTAATTCCTCCCGTTTTACATACGATTATGATCGCCGCTATTTCCTCGAATTAGCGTATGGTTTCAACGGTTCCGAAAAATTCGGTAAAAACAACCGTTTCGGCTTCTTCCCCACAGCAGGTGTGGGATGGCTCATTTCCAATGAATCGTTTTGGGAGCCGATGGCAAATTACATCAGCAACCTTAAACTGAAATTCACTTATGGTAAAGTAGGGAATGATGCTATTGCAGGAAGAGAAGGACGTTTTTACTTTTTGTCCAATATTATCATAGGGGACAATCAGGACTGGACTACCAATCCGGCGTACTGGGGACAAAATTTCAGCCATACCTATGGAGGATATACTATTGCCCGCCAGGCTAATCCGAATATAGGATGGGAAGTATCCACCAAAACCAATATCGGTTTGGAATTGGGACTTTTCAAGAAAGAAGACCTGAAACTTCAACTGGATTTCTATCGCGATGTCCGCGACCGGATTTATATGACCCGTAGTCACATTCTTCCGTCTTCACTCGGTTTAACTTCAGAAGTTGCAGGAAATATCGGAAAAGTACAATCCCAGGGAATCGATGCTTCGCTTGATTATCAACACTCTTTCAATAAAGATTTTTGGTTGACCGGACGCGCCAACGTGACATATGCAGTTAACGAATATGTGTATCTTGACGAAATCAATTACACAGACAAATACCGGAGTAAAAAAGGACAAAACATCAACCAAAACTGGGGATTGGTCGCCGAACGGTTATTCATCTCCCAGGCGGAAATCGATGAATCGCCCCGGCAGACATTCGGCGGTTACTATCCCGGCGATATCAAGTACAAAGATATCAACAATGACAATGTAATTGATGAAAAAGATATGATACCTATCGGTCATCCCTGGATGCCGGAAGTCCAATATGGTTTTGGAGTTTCAACCGGATACAAGAAATTTGATGCATCGTTCTTCTTCCAGGGAAATGCACGTTCGTCCATCCTGATTGATGCTGCTGCTATCACCCCATTTGCAGGTCGCCGCAACGCACTACAGGTGATTGAAAACAATTATTGGAGCGAAAGTGACCCCAATCTCTATTCTTTCTGGCCGCGTTTGAGCGATGAGGTTTCTGTAAATAATACTCAGGCTTCCACCTGGTGGCTGCGTGACGGCTCATTTCTTCGCCTGAAATCGGTAGAATTAGGATATAACTGGACTAAGTTCGAGAAAGCCGGATTAAAAAATGCCCGTATCTATTTCAGTGCCGAAAATCTCTTCTACTTCAGTCCCTTCAAACTTTGGGACCCCGAAATGAGAACAAAAGATGCCAATGGAAACATTACCGGATTAACAAACGGTATGGTCTATCCCTTGAACCGACGGTTTAATATTGGAGTGTTGTTATCTTTTTAATTGAAAATTGAGAATTGAAAATGAATAGAAATATGAAAAAATATATTTTATCGGTGGTAAAATCGTTGAAAGTTCTGGTGATTTTTACCCTTCTGCTAACAGCATTTTCCTGCTCGGATTATCTGGACATTGTTCCCGATAACGCTCCGGACTTCAGTTCGTTGTTTACTTCAAAGAAAGTAGCTTACAATGCATTAGCTAAAATGTATGCCTATATGCCGACCGATAACCGTGACCTCGATCCGGTACTCGCAGGCGACGAGTGGATACATTATGGAATAAACGACACCCACAACAATTGGCTTCAGGGAATTCGCTGGATGCGTGGATTGCAAAGCTCCTCTTCCCCTGTTATCGGCTGGTGGTCGGGCGATAATGCTCCACGTCTCTATATCCCTATCCGGGAAGCCGACCTGATTTTAGAACACATCGACGATATTCCGGATCTGGACGCAAAAGGTAAAGCTGACTGGAAAGCACAGGTCAAGTTCATGAAAGCCTATTATCTCTTCCTTTTGGTGAATACGTATGGGCCCATCGTTATTTATGAAAAAACTGTATTACCTGATGCAAAGCCCGAGGAAATGTTTCAGCCACGCCGAAAAATTGATTATTGTTTCGACTACATCATCCGGTTGATGGATGAAGCCATTCCTAACCTGACATTCAGGGCTGCAACGAACGATCTGGGGCAAATAGACCAGGTAGGAGCCAAAGCCATCAAAGCAAGGGTGATGCTGTATCGTGCAAGTCCTTTTTTCAACGGAAGCAGCAAGTACTATAAAACATTTGTTGATTATGATGGACAGACTTTTTTCCCTATGGAAAAAAGGACTGAAAAATGGAAAGAAGCATTGGATGCAATAAATGTTGCATTAGATGCTTGTAAACAGGCTAATATTGAATTGTATCATTTTGAAGGAACCAAATACGGATATGATTCTACAGCTGTCCGACTGAATCCTGAAAATATGCAAACGCTTTATGATTTGCGGATGTTACTCGTTGATCCATGGAACAAAGAGCTGATCTGGGGTGCGAGCAATGTGAAAAATCAGGCCCGGATATTTGTATCGGCGAACATAATGAAGCCTGATAAAGAAGAATATGCAGGTCCGGGACCTGCTTTAAGTACGGAAATGTGTCACAACCTGCTTTGCGCATCATTGAACTCGATCGAACGCTATTATACCAATCATGGATTGCCTACAGAAGAAGATGTGACTTATGATGCGGCCATACAATACAATATAGTTACTACTCCGACTCAATACGATCCGGCATATACACCACTGTACGGTATTATGCAACCGGGTGTACAAACCGTTAGCATGTATCTCAACCGTGAACCACGTTTTTATGCCAATCTTGGTATCACCGGAGGTTACTGGCGTACGCATTTTGTCCGCATCAAAACCATGATGATGAACGGAACGGACGGAGGTCGTCAAATATCAAAAGCGACAGAATATCTCCGGACAGGTATAGGAGTACAAAAAGTGGGGCATCCCGAATCGTTCTCCGGTCCATTAAGTTCCCAGGTAATGTTTCCCTATCCGATTATCCGGTTGGCAGATTTATATTTGATGAAAGCAGAAGCGTTGAACGAATATTCAGGCCCTTCTCCGGAAGTATACGATGCCATTAACCAAGTGCGTCGAAGGGCCGGAATTCCCGACGTGGAAACATCCTATACAAATCCGGTTTGGGTAAAATCAAGTGCGTTGAATAAGCACACTAATCAGGATGGTTTGCGGGAAATTATTCTCCGGGAACGCTCGGTAGAATTTGCTTACGAAAATGCGACTTATTTCTGGGATATGCGACGTCACAACCGGGCCATAACGGTTTTCAACAAAAAAATGCGGGGGTGGTCTCCCTTAGGCAGGAACGCCACTGATTTCTTCAAGGTTCTGGAAATTGATGAAGAAAGAAAATTTACCGAACGTGATCAATTGTTTCCTATCAGTACAAACGAAATGGAAATCAATACGAATTTGATACAGAATCCGGGATACTAAGAAAGTGAAGAACGAAAAGTGAAAAGTGCAAAATTGAAATTTTTTTGATTATGAAGTGGAATATATATATCATATTATTGTCGTGCGTTGCTTTGTTTTGGGGATGTGCGGAAGAAGAACGTTTCAAACAGGAAACAGATACAACGCCTCCTTCAAAACCGACTTTTATGAGGTCGGAGCCTCTAAATGGTGGAGCACGGATTTATTACAGTCTCCCTACAGACGACGATGTATTGGGTATTGAGGTTTCTTATACTACCCAGGCAGGAAAAATTTATGCTTTTTGCGAATATTACACCCAGAACGTTGTCGATGTCTATGGATTCGGAACTGAGGGTGAACATCAGGTCAGCCTGCGTACAATAGACCGGGCAGGAAATAAATCGGAACCAATCGTAGAAACCGTTACCGGAGACAGTACAGTTATTGATTTCGTATCTAAAACAATGAATCTCAAGCCCTCTTTCGAAGCTTTCTTCATACAATGGGAGAATAAACTCAAACAACAGGTACATGTATCGGCAAATTTCAATTATCCGGCAAATGGGAAAGATACCGAACGTTCTATCATTTTCACTTCAAGGACGCCTACAGAGAATCAAATCATCAAGGGATTATCTATTTCCCCCGGAACTCCGGTGAAGGCATCCATGCAAGTGGAAGACCTGTATGGGAATTCTTTTTCAGTTGATTTCGGTACCATTAACTTATTGTCCGACAGGATACTGCCAAAAGATAATTGGAAGCTACTCCCTGCCGGAACAATTATGGGAGGGTTTACGCAAGCCAATGGGAGCCAGGACGATGGCCAAATGCACGAAGTAATTGATGGTAAGAATGATTCCGAAGGACTGAAGAATTATTATTCTACCCGGACATCGGTACCATGGAATATCATTATCGACCTTGGAGCGGAATATGAACTTTCCCGGATCGTGACACATCAACGCTATACATACGACGGAAGCCTGCGGGGCGCCTATTACCGCGCCGATAATGTACGTGTATATAATCTTTACATATGGAACGAATCAACAGCCTCCTGGTCATCGGTCTTAGTAGGTGCGAAGATCGAAGCTACAACGGCACATACCGACGAAGATTATGTAAAACAGGGAAACGCAGGCGACATGGCATACATATACCCGGATAATCCCGGATATACGCCAAAAACCCGTTATGTATGTTACCAGGCACTTTCCGGTAAATATATTTCAGAAATAACATTGTATGCCAAATAAAAATATAAAGAATAAAAAATAACATATCATTTTAATTTTCAATTTTCAATTGGCTAAGGCCGATCTAACGATTCTCAATTTTCAATTATTTACATATGAATACAATTAAAAAAACAATCATTTCGTCTTTTTTAATCTCATTCTCATTTCTCTTAACGGCATGTAACGGCATGTACGATAATGTGGAGGAGTATGCTCAGGGTGAAAATATTTACAATCTCAGTGTCCAGGAATGGCAGGTGAGAGATCCTTACATTTTTGTGGATAAAAATGAAAAAATGTATTATATGCATGTAAGTGCAGGTACGTCGATAGCTGTTTATAAAAGTAAAGATCTGAAACAATGGAAAAAGATCGGTAAATCGTTTGATCCGGAATCTACTTTCTGGGGTACCAAAGACTTCTGGGCACCTGATGTTATTTCTTACAAAGGAAAGTTTTACTTGCTTGTAACGTTTAGCAGCAATACCCAAAAACGAGGAACCGGTATTCTTGTATCTGATGCTGTTACCGGGCCATTTACCCCTTTGAAGAACGAAGCAAGCACCCCAACGAACTGGACTTGCCTCGATGCGACCATTCACATCGACAATGAAGGAAAGCCCTGGTTACTCTATTGCCATGAATGGATAGAAGTAACAGATGGTCAGGTAGTGGCTCAACGCTTATCAGACGATCTGACAACCCTTATCGGTGAGCCGAAAATACTTTTCAAAGCTACAGATGCACCTTGGGTGGGGAGTACTAAATACGGCGAATATCTCACAGGGTATGTAACAGACGCACCGTTTATTTACAAATCGCCTACTACAGGAAAATTATGTATGCTTTGGTCAAGTTTCGACAAAAATGGAAAATATGCCATTGGAATGGCTCAATCAGACAATGGAAAAATTGATGGTACCTGGACGCATCATCCGGAAACATTGAACAATGATGATGGTGGTCATGCCATGATTTTTGAAGACCTGGAAGGGGCCCTGCGAATTTCTTACCATGCTTCGAATAGCATTCCACGTGTTACCATTCACAAGATACAGGAAGAAAATGGAATTTTAACTATTCTTCCGGATAGCAAAAAATAAATAAAAAATCATAATTATCTATCCAATACATATTTTATAGTTGTAATTTAATTTTTATATCATGAAAAGATTCATTTTTACTTTAGCATTATTTGTAGTGGCTATGGGGTTATTTGCAGAAGAAACTGTTATTTATTCAAACGACTTCGAAAAAACGCCCTTAGAGTCAGAATTTGTAGACGGCCGTATGCAATTCGGCGATTTATGGGCTGCGGCTTATCATGAGCAGGCTCAATGGAATCCGTATGTAGCGACTGGTTCGGAAGCAATGTCCGGTTCGCAATCTTTTTGTTTGGACATTGTCAATCCGGGACCGGAAATTTGGGGACTTCAATTTATACTGGGATCCAATAGTATTCCTGTCAAATTTGCCCGTCAGTACCGTGTTTCTTTTAAAGTCAAATCTGAAACAGCCGACAATCTGATTCATTTCCGGGTAGAAGGAACCAGTAGTACTCAACAATACATTGAAATATACGAAGCCAATGTAGTACAAGAAGTAAGTTTTGTCACATCTAAAATGGATAATCCCGGAAACGGAGGTTTTAAATGGTTCTTCGGACAAATTTCCAATGCAGGGAAAATATGGATCGACGATGTGGTTATTACCGAAGTACCTCTTCCTTCCCTAAGTAGTTTCTCAGAAAATTTTAATTCGGCAACCATTGAAGGAAATATATTAGGCGACTTTGAATTCGGAACTTATCCCAATACTACGGAAAGTGTCTGGACATATGGATTGGAAGTAGATCCCAAGAATCCATCCGATAAGTACCTTCGTTTGGATCTCGGAGAAAACCCCGACTGGTGGGCATTTCAATTCAAAAGTCAAAAATATGAAGCTCAATACGGTAAGAAATACCGGATTCAATTCAAGGCTAAATCGAATGTTGCCAATACCTTCATATTCAAAGTGGAAGCAATCGTTGATTTTCAAGCCAACATTACCCTTTCTGGAAACAACCAATTCGAAACATTTACGCTTGAAACACCACCAATGGATACAGATGGCGTACCTAACCTCTTGTGGGCATTCGGAAAGCCTTCGGTAGTAGGTAGTACAATATGGCTCGATGATATTGTTATCTCTGAGATTACAGTGCCTGAACTGACAGAATTATCGGAAAATTTCAATACATCTACAATTACCGATGGTACGCTTGGAGATTTTGTATTCGGTACCTACCCCGATGCAAGCACAAGTATCTGGAACTATACGATAGAAAATGATACCAAAAATGCTGGAAATAAATATCTGCGCCTGGAAATCGGGGAAAATCCAGACTGGTGGGCTTTCCAATTCAAAACAAGTAAATATTTGACTCTTCAGGGAAAAGCATATACTGTTCAATTCAAAGCAAAATCATCGGTTAGCAATTCATTCCGCCTCCGTGTGGAAGGAAATACGGATTTCAATGGAGACATTATTCTTTCCGGTAATGATGAATTTGAAACGTTCACAGTTCATACTCCGCCGATGGATAAAGACGGTGTAACTAATTTTATTTTCGGCTTTGGCCAACCAACAGTGATAGGTAGCATTGTTTGTCTGGACGATATTTTAATTACACCGAAAAAGAATTCGAACATTCCTTCTGTTTCAGATGGAAAAGTAGCAGTATTATACACAGATAATCGTTTGGAATTTCCGGTAGAACTTCAAGCTTCTGTTCAGGTGTACGACCTTCGGGGAGTCTTGGTTGCTCAAGGAAAAGTAGGGAATGGTGTTAATACGCTTTCCGTGAAAAACAGCCACCGCTTTCTTGTTATGAAAATAACCGATAATCAAGGTGGTACTTCTGTTTCTAAAGCGTTACTACGTTAAGAAAACAAACGTTGAGAGAGAGTATTAAAAGCTGATTCAACCGTCATTGCGACGGAAAGTTCAGAAACAATCTCTGCTATAATTTAGAGATTGCTTCGCCGCAAGCGGCTCGCAATGACGGTTGAATCAGCCCTCGTTCTATCCAATAATAATAATAATAATAATAATTAAACAACCTTTCTGTATCCATGAGAAAATACTTCATGCTTAGTTTTATACTACTTATTTGTAACTTGTTACAGGCACAACAAGAAATATCGTTGCCTACTGCTAAATTCAGGAAAGGTGACAATATGGAATGGAAAAATCCCGGTTTTGACGATCGGAGCTGGTCGGATATAAATACCAAATACGCCTGGGAAGGACAAGGCTATGGGGAGTATGACGGGTTCGCCTGGTACCGCATCCATTTTCGTTTACCTTCGGAAATGCGAAAAAGTATTTATTTGGCAGATAACCTGCTGTTTTACTTGGCAAAGATAGATGATGCCGGTGAAGTATTTCTGAATGATACACTTATTGGAAAATCGGGTTCATTCCCTTCCGACGAAAAGGGATATATTTCCAATTACACTCAAGAACAACGCTACAAAGTTTCTATGGATGCTCCTTATGTCCGTTGGGATCAGGAAAACGTATTGGCAGTCCGGGTATACGACGGTAATGGCTTGGGAGGCCTCTTCGAAAATCATCCCTGTATCTCTGTAGTCGATCCGGTAGAATTATCTATCATCCCGGTAAATACAGACTATTACCCTGGTGAATGTATTCTTCGGATAAAAAACGATACTCAAAAAAAACAAAATGGTAAGTTACAGATTAAAATTGTTCGGACAGAAGACGATTTTGTAGTATCCGACCGGACGGAAACAATCGGACTAAAAGCGTCCGGTGAATTCACCAAAACACTAAACTATACTCCCGACAACCGGGTAAGGATCAGTCTTACATACCAGGATCCAACAGGCAAAATACGTCAAACCGAAATGGTGCCATCTTACATACTTACGCCACAGGCATTTTCTAAACCACAAATCAACGGGGCCCGGATATTTGGTGTTCGTCCGGGTTCCCCTTTCCTGTTCAAGATTGCAGCTTCTGGGAAAAAACCAATGAAGTATGAAGTAAAAGATTTACCTGAAGGGCTCTCTGTAGAAAGCCAAACAGGTATTATTACCGGTGTTCTAAAGAAAAAAGGAATATATAAAATGACCTTTGTAGCAAGCAACAACGAAGGAAGTGCCGAACGGGAATTTACTGTAAATGTAGGCGATCAGTTAGCACTGACGCCTCCCATGGGCTGGAACAGTTGGAATTGCTGGGGGCCTAGCATAACAGAAACCAAAGTTCGTCATTCTGCTCAGGCCATGATTGATAAAGGCCTGATTGATTACGGTTGGTCGTACATCAATGTGGACGATGCTTGGCAAGCCAACAGCCGCACGGCAGACGGTATATTGAAAGGCAATCACCTCTTTCCCGATATGAAGAATCTGGGCGACTGGTTACATAGTCAGGGTTTGAAATTCGGGATTTATTCCTCGCCGGGGCCCAAGACATGCACGGCAATGCTCGGTTCTTATGAGCATGAAGCCATCGATGCCCAAACGTATGCCGATTGGGGTATTGACTACCTGAAATATGACTGGTGTTATTATCGTGAAATTTTTGCAGAAAAAAAGGATGAATCTATTTCCGCCTATATGATCCCTTTTATGGTGATGGATCGACATCTGAAAGAACAAAAACGTGATATTATTTACAATCTGTGCCAATACGGTATGGCAGATGTATGGCAATGGGGCGTTGCTGCCGGCGGCAATTGCTGGCGGACAACCGGTGATATCGTAGATACATGGGAGTCTTTGTGTGATATCGGTTTTGTGCGCCAGGAAAAATTATATCCATACGCCAAACCCGGGCACTGGAATGATCCCGATATGCTGATTGTCGGAAAAGTGGGATGGGGAGATAACTTGCAACCCACCCGCCTGACTCCGGATGAACAATATACCCACATCAGCTTGTGGAGCCTTATGGCAGCACCGTTGTTAATTGGTTGTGACATCAGCCAGATGGATGCTTTTACACTCAATTTACTGACCAACAGTGAAGTATTGGATATAAATCAGGATCCCTTGGGAAAACAGGCGCAAAAAATCAAAGAAAACGGAAAAATCCAGATCTGGGCAAAAAAAATGGAAGATGGAAGCACAGCCGTCGGCTTTTTCAATTTGGGTACTTCGGATGAAGCTTACCTGGTCAACTGGTCTGATCTGGGAATTCAGAACGTTCAAAAGATACGGGATCTTTGGCGGCAAAAAGATGTCGCAATAAATGAAAAACAAGCCATACGAATTCCTGCACACGGAGTTTGTTTGTGGAGGATTAACAAGCAGTAATACTTTTTGGAAATGAAATTAAGATTTTATCTGATTCTGGTTTTCACAGGATTATTTATCCGTGCTTTTGCCGACAATACCTATTCCAATCCGGTGCTGATGCAAGACATGGCGGATCCAACAGTTATCCGTGCCAACGACGGCTATTTTTATGCAATTGCCACAAGTGGTGATCTTCCTCCCGTTTACCGTTCGAAAGACCTGGTAAACTGGAGTTATGTCCGACGGGCATTTACTCCGACAGGCCGTCCTTCGTGGGAGCCGGAAGCCGGAGTTTGGGGACCGGATGTTAATTATATTAACGGAAAATATGTTATGTACTATGCCATGTCGGTTTGGAACGGAATTGAAACCTGCGGTGTGGGAGTAGCTACTTCCAATAAACCTGAAGGCCCTTATACAGATCTGGGCAAACTGCTCCGAAGTAACGAAATTGGTGTAACCAATTCCATTGACCCTGTTTTTTTTGAAGAAAATGGAAAAAAATATTTAATCTGGGGTAGTTTTTGGGGTGGTATCTGGGTGATTGAACTGAATGATGACGGGCTATCTATCAAAGAAGGAAGTCAAAAAGTACAAATAGCCGGAACCAGCTATTTTGAAGGCTCTTATATCCATAAAAGAGGAGGATACTATTACCTCTTTGCTTCTACCGGAACTTGCTGTGATGGGGCTAATAGCACTTATCACCTGGTGGTAGGACGTTCTACATCCCTTACAGGCGTATACCGGAATAAAACAGGGCAAAAAATGCTGGATAACAAATATACCACAGTAATTTCGTCCAATAACTCGTTCAAAGGCACCGGACACTGTTCCCAAATTGTTTCCGATGATCTGGGACAAGACTGGATACTGTACCATTCTTATATGGCAAGTACTCCCGAAATCGGACGTGTACTGATGCTCAGTCACGTTCAATGGGATAACGAGGGTTGGCCGTATGTGGAAACCGGTACGCCGGCGCTTTCCGCAAGCAAACCCGTATTCCGGAATTCTGACAATCCGTCGTCTTACAAACAGGATTTTGAAGAAGCAGCGGTAGGCGATGAGTCTATAGGCGATGTGCTGGTAATCAATTACAATCCAGGGGGTGGGGCGCAATGGACACATTCAATAACAAACGGAACCGCAGCTCTGGCCGGAGAAAAATCTGCCTGCCTGGACATTCTTCATCCGGGAAATGAATGGTGGGGTTTACAATTCAAAGTTCAGGATGCCCATTTATCATATGTAAAACAAGGATATAGATATCGCATTTCTTTTAAAATAAAATCGGAGACTCCGTCCAATTATTTTGGGTTTCATATGGAAGTAACCTGTGGATATTCACAACCGGTTTATCTCCCGGAAGCAAATGTTACATATCCGATCAGTATAGAGTCTCCACCCATGGATAAAAGCGGTATAGCCAATTTTCTGTGGAGCTTCGGAAGATATACCAATACAGGAAAAATCTGGATAGATGATATCTGTATAGAAGAATTTGAAGATACTGTACCTTCCTTTTCAAACTATTACAGGGCCAATGATCCCAAGCTGCGTTATTCGGGACGTGTAGATGTGGACTCCAACGCTCAAACCGCATTTATGCAATGGTCTGGTAGTTCCGTAACTGCGCGATTCAACGGTACCGAAGCTGCTGTTGTAGTCTCGGGTGCAGGGGTTAAATTAGATACTTATATAGACGGTATCCGTCAGCCTGGCACTTACACTGTTCCGGATAATACGGCAACCACTCTGCTTATAACCAGAAATCTGACACCAGGCGAACATGAACTGACAATCCGTAAGGCTTCTCTTACTGAGTACCCTTTCACATTCCGTGGGATAAAAACCAACGGAGAATTATTACAAGCCATTGCCGTAAATAAATCTTTGAAAATCGAATATTTTGGCAATTCCATTTCAGACGGATATGCCGCAGCCGCTCCGGATAACCGTTACTACGATTACCGGACATACGATGATGCAGGTTGGAGTTATACCTGCCTGCTTTCGGAAATGCTCAATGCCGAATATTATAATAACAGTATCGGAGGAATTGCTGTTTGCCAGGGAACCGGAAATGGTATCGGTATGGAAACCCGTTTTGATAAGCTTTATCCCCTCATTGATAATCGTTTGTGGAATTTCTCGAAATTTATTCCGGATATCTGTGTGATGGCGCTTGGTGTAAACGATAACGATCAAACCAGTATGTCATGGTCTGCCTGGCGCGAACGCTATAAACAAATAGTATTAAAACTCAGACAGGAATATGGCAATCATACGGTTTTTCTGTTTGCAGTCGGTCCTATGGTCGGTCCTGAATCCAATTCGGTAACCCATGTGAAAATATTGGTCGAAGAATTAAGAGCTTCGGGAATAAATGCGTGCAGTTATGTGTATTCATTTACCACAACTACCACAACGCAGCATCCCAATGCTCCTGAACATTTGCAGATGGCAAAAGAATTATACAATTATATACGGAACAATCAATTGCATACCGATATCGTTTCGCCCAAAGAGGATCAATCCCTCTTTTACGATCGATCCAGCCATAAAATCAAATACAATAACACTGATGCCCTGCCGAAAACACTTTCTGTTTATTCTGCTCAAGGAGAGCGGTTGCACGTTCTTCGGAATACAAACAATAATGAATGGAATGTCTCATTCCTCAAACAGGGCATTTATATTATAGAGATTGACTGGAAAGACCAAGTAGTTTCAAAAAAAATTGCAGTATTATAATACTGATTTTAATAATGTATTATGGATTTATTGAAGAAATATTTAATTTTATATTTAATTATATTGCTGACTTCATGTACAGGAGAAAAAACAACTTACCTTTTTTTCTATTTCAACAAAAACGGTGAAGACGGCCTGCATCTGGCATACAGTACGGATGGTTATCACTGGGAAGCTTTGAACAACGACGAGTCGTTCTTAACGCCGGAGTTAAGTGAAGATAAACTGATGCGGGATCCTTGTGTTATTCAGGGAAAAGAAGGACAATACCATATGGTCTGGACAATCAGTTGGGAGGAAAACGGGATTGGTTATGCATCATCGAAAGACTTTATCAACTGGTCAAAACAGAAATTGATTCCGGTCATGGCACACGAAGACAGTGTACGGAACTGTTGGGCGCCTGAAATTACTTACGATCAGGCAAACGACGAATATATGATTTACTGGTCGAGTACCATTTCGGAACGTTATCCGGCCGAATATCAGCGAAGTGAAGAAGACTACAATCACCGGATATACTATGTAATCACCAAGGATTTCAATACATTTTCGGAAACAAAACTCCTGTACAATAAAGGATTTAATGTGACTGATGCTACGATAGTGCCGATCAACAACCGCTATGTGATGTTCCTGAAAGATGAAAGACTATATCCGCCTCAAAAAAATATCAGGATTGCCAGTTCTGAAAAATTAACAGGGCCTTATTCCGACGCCTCCGAACCAATCACCGGAGATTATTGGGCCGGAGCACCGGCTGTTATAAAAATCGGCAATGAATGGCTGGTGTATTTCGATAAGTATTCGGAAGGAAGTTATGGCGCTGTTAAATCGAAAGATTTGAAGGAGTGGACGAATGTTTCCGAGCAAATTTCTGTTCCGAAAGGTATCCGGCAGGGAAGCATTATCCAGGTTTCCCAACGTATTGTGGATAATATTAAAAACCTAAAACAATAAATCTCAAAATGAAAAAAGCAGTATTATTCGGATTGTTATTTTCCATTACAACCGTATTGAGATCAGAAGTTATTAAAATCGAAACCTCAGAATCGGCAATGGTTTTTACTGTCAATCAAGAGGGCAAAGTTATTTTCCAGTATTTTGGAGAAAAACAGGCTGATTACTCCGATTATGAAAAACGCAGGTTTTTGCATCGTCCTGATACTCAAACGGATTTTTCTCCGGAGTTGTATCCTGCCTACGGGCATCGCACTTACCAGGAATCAGCTCTGCAGGCTACTCATTCAGATGGAGTACTGACAACCCAGCTGCTTTACACTGGACATGAAGCAGAAATAATAGATGCCAATATAACAGAAACGATTATCCGTTTGAAAGATGCAATTTATCCATTCGTTGTAGAAGTAAGGTTCAGGGCATACCAAAAAGAAAATGTAATCACACAACGTGCCATAATCAGTCATAAAGAATCGGGAACCGTTGTATTGGGAACGGCCCTTTCCGCCTACCTTCCATTACATAACCAGTCTTATTATCTGACCCATTTTCACGGAACATGGGCTGCAGAAATGCAAATGAAAGAAGAACATTTACAACCAGGTATTAAAAAAATCGAATCAAAAAAAGGTATTCGTACCACCCAATCGGAAAATCCTTCATTTCTGATTTCCCTGGATCATCCGGCATTGGAAGAAGAAGGTGAAGTCTATGGAGGAAGTCTGGCCTGGTCGGGAAATTATAGCCTTACTTTTGAGTTGGATGAAACAGGAATGCTCAACATTTTGTCAGGGCTCAATCCTTTTACCTCGACCTACAACCTGAAAAATAATGAACGCTTTGAAACCCCGGAAATGATTTGGAGTTACAGTAAATCCGGAAAAGGTGCTATTTCACGTAATTTTCACGACTGGTCAAGAAAATATGCCTTACAGTCAGGAAACGAACTTCGTCCTATTGTTCTCAACAGTTGGGAGGGAGCCTACTTTAATTTCAATGAAGATGTAATTACCGGAATGATTGATAATGCGGCTGAATTCGGCATTGAATTATTTGTATTGGACGATGGCTGGTTTGGAAACCGGTATCCTCGCAATCTTGATAATGCAGGGTTGGGCGACTGGCAGGTTAACGTCAAAAAATTACCGCGTGGAATTGATTACTTAGCTTCTTATGCCCATAAAAAAGGAGTAAAATTTGGCATCTGGATCGAACCGGAAATGGTTAATCCGGAAAGCGATCTGGCCCATTTACATCCCGAATGGATCGTGAAAAGCGGGAAAAGAGAGATGCTCACACTTCGTAACCAATGGTTGTTGGATTTAAGCAATCCTGCCGTACAGGATTTTGTCTATCAAACCTTTGTTGATGTGATGGCTTTATCGAAAAATATTGATTATGTTAAATGGGATGCCAACCGGCATGTGGAAAATGTAGGTTCAGAATATTTACCCGGCGATTTTCAAAGTCATTTTTGGATTGATTATACTAAGGGCTTGTACAGTGTTTATGAACGGATACGTGCCCGGTTCCCGGATGTAATGATTCAACTATGCTCATCGGGAGGCGGAAGATTGGATTTCGGAGCTTTACGTTATCACAATGAATTCTGGGCAAGTGACAATACCAACCCGTACAACCGGGTATTTATTCAGTATGGTACCAATCATTTCTTTCCGGCAATAGCCACCGGGGCGCATGTCTCAACCAGTCCCAATCATCAGACGGGAGCTGTCAGTCCGCTTAAATTTAGATTCGATGTTGCTATGTCGGGTCGGCTGGGTATGGAACTGCAACCAAAGGATATTTCGGGCGAAGAGCGGGTTTTTGCAAAGCAAGCTATTGAAAATTATAAAAAAATCCGTCCGATTGTGCAACTTGGAAATTTGTATCGTATTCAATCTCCCTATTCGGAAGAAGCCTGGGAAACACTGGCATACGTAAGTAAAGACAAAAAAGAATCCGTACTGTTTGCCTATAGCCTGAAACCGCATGAACGTACTAAATACCTGGAAGTTAAATTAAAAGGACTGGATGCAAATAAAAAATATAAACTTACCGAACTGAATCCGTCCAATGGGCATTATTCATTTTATGGTAATGATCAGGTTTTTAGCGGTGACTTCCTGATGAAAACAGGGATCTACCTGAATATCAACGGACAATATGATAGCTCTGTAATTTGGCTTAAAGAGGTAAATTAGATTATATCATTTGTTGTAAATTTTTTAAGTCTAAACAGCTTCAAAAGTAAAGGTAACTTCTTATTCTACATTCTATCCACGAAAGAATATAGAACCAATTTTTGTTGAGAAACAAAAAATAATCCAAAAATTTGCAAAATTCAAAAATAATCATTACATTTGAATGATGAAGATCCCTGTCTGAAAGGACGGCAGGGATCAGCAACAAGCGAAATAAAATTTCGTAAGGTCTGTGAGAGTATTAATCATTTAAAATGAAAGCCATGGACGATCTAGTAGAAGTTGCCACATTTACTTTTCCGAATGAAACAGACATTTTGGAAACTTTATTGCAGGATGCAGGTATTTCCTATTTTTTAAGAAATGAAAACAGTGCGCTGGTTGTGCCGTCTATCTGGACCGGTGGAATCGGACTGGTAGTGAAATCGCCTGATGTGCAGGCTACTGTTGAATTACTTAAAAGGGATGGTTTCGGTAAATATCTTCATACTGAGTTTGTCTGATTGACTGTTTCAGAAACTGATTTTCATTTTTTTTGGGAATATAGAGGACGAAAATGATTCTGTACTCGAACCCGGTTTGTTATAAGGAGCTATAGATGTAGCCGGATTAAAAAGAAAACCGGAGGGCGAAACGGATGCCACCTTTGGAAATGCCGGGATCGTTCAGGTAAGAGAGTCTCCTTACATAATCTACCCGCAGGACTTTGAATATATTTTCTATACCGATGCTTGCTTCCATATATGGATCTTTAGTCATTGTCCTGGAATGTTCCGGAAAAAGGAATAAATTCTGATTGTTTTCAGGCAGGTTTTTGTCCGATAAATCGCCGTATAATCCTTTGAAAGATACGACTTCCCGGAAGTTAAACCTTTTCAGGAAGGGGATATGCCGGAATAATATGCTGTTGAAATGGACGGTCATGTCTAAAGATGCAAACCGGTCGTTGATGAATTCCAACGGATAAACCATGCTGTATGCTTCCGGTTGGATGCTGTATGTACGGTTGGCATTCGGCAGGATCAGGAGCGGGAAGGGGAGGGTACCCCACATTTGGCCGGCTTTGACCCAGGTGTCAATATATCCGGCGGTTGACATCCAGAACAATTTGTTGATAGAGACTTCGGCAAATTTATAATTGTAATCTCCATTCAGGTAACCATTAATCCCTTGGGTATAGGTCAGGAAAAACACCGGAACATTCCGGTTGATCGGGAGTTGTGCATTTCTCCGTTTATAAAAAATGTTGTTGTGCGCATAACGTAACCGGATACCTATTTCGGAGGAATTGTACGATTGCAGGTCGGTTATATTTCCATCGGCATCTTCCTGCAGGAATTGGAGGGATCCAGTGGCTTTCTCATTCTGGAAATGGGTCCAGGCCTGGATGCCTAAGCCATTATTGAATTCTTTGGTGTAGGTCAGCAACCCTTTTCTGAGGTAAGTCATCAGATCATCTTTCCCTCTTTTGAAAGAGAGCAGTATATTATCTGGGTTGGTATAAAAAAAATGTTCACCCGGGATATCTACATCGTATTGGTACCGGAATGAGAGGGTATGCAGGCCGTAGTCGTATTCAGGATTTTTTCCGTTGATCGACCAGGTAGCAGTACCTGAATATTTGAAATGATCGTCTTTGATCCCATACGCCCCATATCCTTTCAGATAGAAATACCGGCTGAGGTTGGAAGTGGTTTGTCCTCCTAACTTCAGGCGAATTCCTTCAATATCGTTTACACTGAAAAAGGTGCCTACCGGTCCGATGTCGACTTTGTTTTTATTTTTATCGCCATTGGTGCCGACATATCCGGTCGTAACGACTTTTAACAGAAAAATAGAAGTCCGGAAGAGAGGAGAATGGCTGAATTCGTTTTCTAATTCCCGTGTTTCCTTTGTTTTGGTTTTGAGTGGAAACGGGCGGTTGGTAATCCAGAAAGAGTCGGATTGGTTTTCCGCATCTTTGAGAATAATGGTTTCTTCGGGGAACTGAAAGGCTGCTGTATTGATATTGTCAGTTTTGTAGTCGCTGTAGGTGATTTCTCTTTTGAAGTACATATCGTAGATCAGCCGGAATCCATCGAATTTAACAGTGGTGCTGCTGTGCGATTTGGCCCATAGTCCGTCGGCTATGGAATCGAATTCCTGTGTGATAAGTAATTGTTTGACAAAGTTGATATTGTTTCCTTCGGGAATATTTAAGATGACTTTCCTGATGACATAATCTCCGTCCAGGCTTATCCAGAATTGGCCGGTAAAGCCGTTATCTTTTGGGTCGGACGGGGTGAATCCTACCTGTACACAGGGTGTGTTTTTGAATATTACGGTATCACCCATGAAATATTTGTAGTGCCGGATGGCGGCGGTCGACGAAAGGGGACTGATGAATTCTTTGAACAGGAACTGGATATTATCTTCAAAGATATCGATGTCATTGAATGTTTCTTCCCATACCGAAGCAATGCTTTTGGTGATACTTGCATTATCTACGCCTTCATGTCTTTCGGCAATCACAACATACTTCTTTGTTTCAGGCTTTTTTTTTCGGAACTCTTCGGATATCAACTCTTTACTGGAAATAGTCAGAATCGGTTGGTTGCTGAAATCGGAAATTTCCAGATCGTTATAGGCTAAGTGTAGTTTTTGGAGCAGTTTATTGCTTTTCAGGGTGTTCAATATGTCATCGACAGAAATATTCAGTTTTTCATATCGGTTGAATGTGTATGCTTTTTGGGTTTCTATACGCTTGTTGTTTTTATTGCCTATTACCTGTTCTATGAGTGCTACTGCAGGATTGTTGTTTACGGAATAATCGTTTTCAGCAGCTTTATTGATCAGATCGACCAGCTGGTTATTTTGGTATTGCAGCAAAATATCGAGAGCATTGATTTGGTTGATATCCACCGGAATCCGTTTTTCTTTGTATTTATTGAGGGTGACGATAATGGCGGGGGAAGCGGTAGTATCTTCAATCTCAAAAAATCCGTAGATATTGGTTTTGACGGAAGAGGCTTGTCCCTCGAAACGGATACTTGCCAGGGGCAAAACATTTCCAGCGACAGAGTCTCTGACAAATCCCCTGATAATGGTTTGAGAGGAAAGCGGGGAGGGCAGGAGGCAAAGCAATAATCCTACAAAAGCACAACGACACAAAGATTTTTTTGCGCCCGAAGTCATAACAGTCATTACATCTTCATAAAACATATTTCTTTGTGTCGTCGTGTCTTTGCGTTTTGATATCCGATGGAGATCAATCTGCCATCAGTTTCCTGTAACGGATGCGTTTGGGTTCTACGTTACCCATCCTCATTTTTTTGTTTTCTTCGTATTCGGAATAAGTTCCTTCGAAGAAAAATACCTGGGAATCTCCCTCAAAGGCGAGGATATGGGTACAGATACGGTCCAGGAACCACCGGTCGTGAGATATAACAACGGCGCAACCGGCAAAGTTCTCCAGTCCTTCTTCCAACGCACGCAGGGTGTTGACGTCTATATCATTGGTAGGTTCGTCCAATAACAGTACGTTGGCTTCCGACTTGAGCGTCAGTGCGAGGTGCAGACGGTTTCTTTCTCCTCCGGAGAGTACGCCGCATTTTTTCTCCTGGTCGCCGCCACTGAAATTGAAACGTCCGAGGTAGGCGCGGGAGTTGACTTCTTTTCCTCCTACACGGATAAATTCCGTTCCTCCGGAAACGACCTGGAAGACTGTTTTTTCGGGATCGATATCGGTGTGGCTTTGATCTACATAGCCGATTTTTACGGTTTCGCCGACTTCAAAGATGCCTTTATCCGCTTTATCCAGTTCCATGATTAACCGGAAGAGCGTTGTTTTTCCGGCTCCGTTCGGACCGATGATACCGACGATACCATTGGGGGGAAGCATGAAGTTCAGGTCTTCGTATAGAAGTTTGTCTCCGAATGCTTTAGCTACATGTTGAGCTTCTATCACTTTATTTCCGAGGCGAGGGCCATTCGGAATAAAGATTTCCAGTTTTTCTTCCCTCTCTTTTACATCTGCATTCAGTAACTGTTCATAGGAATTCAAACGGGCCTTTCCTTTAGCCTGGCGTGCTTTAGGAGCCATTTTCGACCATTCGAGTTCCCGTTCCAGTGTTTTCCTGCGTTTACTGGCCTGTTTTTCTTCCTGGGCCATCCGGGTGGTTTTCTGTTCCAGCCAGGAGGTATAGTTTCCTTTCCAGGGAATACCTTCTCCACGGTCAAGTTCCAGTATCCAGCCGGCTACGTGATCGAGGAAGTAACGGTCGTGCGTGATGCAGATCACCGTTCCTGCATATTGTTGAAGGTGTTGTTCCAGCCAGTCGATCGATTCGGCATCCAGGTGGTTGGTAGGCTCATCGAGCAGCAGTACATCCGGTTGTTTGAGGAGCAGGCGGCACAAGGCTACCCGTCTTCTTTCTCCTCCCGACAGGGTTCCTACGAGTTGGTCTTCCGGGGGGCAACGGAGGGCATCCATGGCCCGTTCCAGTTTGCTGTCCAGGTTCCAGGCATCCGTAGCATCTATTTTATCCTGCAATTCGGCCTGTCGTGCAAACAGGACATCCATTTTATCCGAATCTTCGTAGTATTCCGGCAAACCGAATTTTTCGTTAATTTCTTCGTATTCTTTCAGAACATCGACAATTTCCTGTACACCTTCCTGTACAATTTCTTTAACGGTTTTGGTATCGTCTAATTTAGGCTCCTGTTCCAGGTAACCTACAGAATAACCGGGCGACCATACCACATCTCCCTGAAATTCCTTTTCCACGCCGGCAATAATTTTCAGCAAGGTAGATTTACCTGATCCGTTCAACCCGATGATACCGATTTTAGCTCCATAGAAGAACGAAAGGTAGATGTTTTTAAGTACTTGTTTTTGCGGGGGATAAATTTTATTCAGTCCCACCATTGAAAAAATAATTTTTTTATCGTCAGCCATGACTTTTATAAATATTTGATGTTAAGAAATTAAAAATTAAGAAATTACCGTTTTGTCCGTTCGGCTCCGATCGTTCGTTTTTTGATTGGATTGCAAAGATATGAAATAAAAAACGAAGGAAAAAATTGGATTATATATTTTTTTAACTACCTTTGCAGTCGCTTTTTAAAAGCAGTTAGTCTGATTTGCTAGCTCAGCAGGTAGAGCACATCCCTTTTAAGGATGGGGTCCTGGGTTCGAGCCCCAGGCAAATCACTAAAGGGTCAAAATCAAGTTAGACAAGACCCGAAAAGGTAATGACAAAACCTTCTAAAACGTTGATTTTAGGAGGTTTTTCTGTTTTTTGTCCATCATTGGCAGGACAGCGTTCAGCAATCAAAAGACACTTCTCCGCTACGGTTTCGCTACGTTTTTTACCCGACCTTAAAATCGTAGCGAATATCTATTTAAGTCGCACATTGGTAGCACTTTGTCTGACATGACTTCATAACAAATAAAGTAGTTTTGAACTTTTAAAATGTTAGAGTATGAAGTCACGATTCAGTGCTATTTTCTATCCAAGAAAAAGCGAAGTAAACAAAAACGGAAAAGTAACCATTATGGCTAAGATTACCATTAATGGGGAACGTGTGCAGTTCAGCACAAAGATTTTGATTGACCCTGCTAATTGGGATTCTCCGGCAGGCCGCGCCAAGAACCGCAGCGAGGAAGGTAAAACTGTCAACCGCCTGTTGGACGGTATGCGTAAAACCATAAATGATTTGTATTTCAAACAAATCGAAGATTACGGCTTTGCCTCTCCCGAAAAAATTAAGAATGTCATTTTGGGTATCGACAAGGAAAACAAAACACTTATGCAGTTTATCCGCGCCCATAATGAAATGTACGAGCAAAAGGTGGGTTACACAACTTCACAGATTACCAGCCGTCGATACAAGCAACTCGAAACGAGAATACCGGAGTTTCTGAAAGCCATATATCATGTGTCCGATCTGTCGATACGCGAAGTAAACCCCATCTTTCTTGAAAAGCTGTACCTGTACCTGCGTAAAGAATGCGGTGTACAGAACAACTATGCCATGAAATTCATGCAGCGATTCCAGCGGGTGTTCAACTTTGCGCGTAATTCGGGATTGAATCTGCCCAATCCTTTCGAGTGTTTCAACGTCCGTTTCGAGAAAGAAAAACGCACCGCCATCACACAGGAAGAAGTGGACTTGCTTTGGAGCAAAGAATTTGTTTCTTCCCGTCTGGAGCAGGTGCGCGACGTGTTTATTTTTTCCTGCTACACAAACCTAACGCAGTAGCAGAAAAGAAAGAAAAAGCAAGGTAATTGAATAGTTATCAGTAAACTATGTCTTTTGATGGCTTTGGCTGTCCGATGCCGAAAATGCCGAAAAATGCAAAGTAACGCAGCCTTTCCGCTTCTATATCGTTACCCATTCGGAACGACGCAAAACACAGCAATTCGATGGCATTGATTGGCTATTCATAACACTGTATGTCTGCGGTTTACATTGCTCAAATAACTCACAAAGGAAGTAATTTTATAAACTTAAATTGTGATTATTATGAGCGACTAATTAAAAGTGTCATTTTACCTCAACCGGGAAGGAAAAAGCGGAACGGCAGGTGCCAATCCGAACGACGTGTACCCGATTGTCGGGAAAATAATCATCGGCAAAAGCATCGCCCAGTTCGGTTCCAAACTGAAAATCGAAGAAAGCCTTTGGGATGTCAAGTCGGGGCGTGCAAGCGGGAAAAGCCGCAAGGCTACCCAACTTAACCGAGAGATTAATAAAATTAATCTCTCTATACACGCGCACTACAAGGAAATTCTAAAGCGCACTGGAAAGGTAACCGCTTCGGAAGTGAAGAACGCCTTTCAAGGCATGGCATCGGCACAAAAAATGCTGCTCGTGTTTTTTGAGGAAATCATGCAGGAATTTCAGGCGAGAATCGGCATCGACCGTGCGGCATCGACTTTCCCGAAGTATAAGAACGCCTACAAGCAAATGAAACGCTTCATCCTTGCGAAATACAAGGTTCAGGACATTCCACTCAATCAGTTAGACCTGCCCTTTATCGAAGCCTTTGATTTTCATTTGCGTGTCGAACGGAAAATGACGGACGAATCGGTAGTAACGATTATTTTTCTGCTATTTAAAGCGGTGCGTTTAGCCCTGCATCGGAATTTGATAACCTACCCGCCGTTCTTAGGCTTCAAACTCAAAAAGCCAGAATTTCAAATCCGTTCGTTGACGAAAGTAGAATTTGAACGGCTTATATCCACGCCGTTGGAATCGCAAAGCCAGTGCTTCATCCGTGATTTGTTTGTCTTCGCCGCGTTCACGGGCATTTCATACGTGGATTTGAAAAAACTTACATGGAAAGATATTCTTACCGAAGAAGACGGAAGCCTTTGGATTTGCATGTCACGGCAAAAGACAGGTATTCCGTTCAACGTAAAACTGTTGGATATTCCCATAAAAATTTTGGAAAAATATCGAGGATTGGCAAAAGACAATCTCGTCTTTCCCGTATTGGGACACGGCAGAATCAACTATGCCCTGAAAATCATCGCCAAGCATTGCAAGATTGATAAGGCACTGTGCTTCCATCAAAGCCGCCACACGTTCGCTTCCCAATTGTGCCTGTCGCAAGGCGTTCCGATAGAAAGCGTCAGCCGTATGATGGGGCATCGTAATATTCAAACTACCCAACGATATGCCCGTGTCAATAACGAGAAAATCGGAAACGACATGAAAGCCTTATCCAAACGGCTTGCCAACAAATTTTCTTATGTTCAACAATCAAAGTAACATCATCATGCAAATCAATAGAAGCACCTTCGGAATACTGTTTTATCTGAATACCAGTAAAACAAAGAAGTCGGGTAAATGACCGATAGTTGGGCGGATTACCATTGATGGTAAAAGTACCACATTCAGCACGGGACTTGATATTTTACCGGAACAATGGGATGCCAAATCGGGATTGGCTACCGGCAAATCCAAAGAAATAGATTCAATCAACGGACAAATAGAAAAATACCGGACTGAAATTGCGGAACATTACAAAACTCTTGTGGACGATAGCGGATATGTAACCGCCGAATCCTTGAAAAACGCTTTGCGAGGTATCGGGCTTAACCAAAATACCGTCATGCAGGAATACGTTAGTTTGGTGGAAGAAAAACGGAAAAGTATCGGAATCCAATTCGAAGCAAGCACTTATTCCATTTACCCTACGGCATTGGGACATTTTAAAGATTTCCTGCGGGAAAAATACGGTGTCGATGATATTCCATTTGGGAAAGTGGACGTTGCCATGATAGAAGCCCTTGCCTACTACCTGAAAATAGACCTACGGATGACACCCCGAACGGTCAAAACAAATATGGTTCCCTTCCGAACGATTGTCAAACGGGCATTCCATAAGGGAATGATACGGCAAGACC
>JAVBLA010000060.1:0-36894 GCA_031553775.1 Bacteroidales bacterium | reverse complement strand
GTTCATTTATTTTGTAACTTTGCACCATAGCCACGCGAGGACAACGATGCGACAAAAGCAGACAGGCAACGGTCATTTTCAATCGTTACAAAATCGTTACCGCTGGTTTTGAAAAAGCTTCTAAGAAATTAATTCATACGGGATTGCGAAATTTTGGTTCCTTTACCTCTCTAAATCCCACATTGATTCTATCGCGGGTGGACAGGTCTTTATCAATGGCAAGGAAATACCGATTTCAAAACCGAGAAAGGAAGAACTGTTGAATACGGTGGTTTATAAGAATTTGATAAGTAAATAGTCGGATAATAGTCTTTACATCTCTATTACAAGACTGGGATTATAGCCATTGTATTTTTCATGAATATAGCCATGCGGGTTGCAAATAATCCTCGTTTCTCCGATTTTATAGTCCATTGGCGTATGAATATGTCCGTGTATCCAATAATCGGGTTTATATTTCAGGATGATTGATTCCAAATTAGAAGCATAAGCGGAAGATATCAAATCTTCCTTAAACTCATCAGGTATTGACTGTGTGCTGGGAGCATGATGCGTAACCACAATATTGAACAGTGTATCAGACATACTTAAACTCTTTTCCAGCCAGTTTAGAGATTCTTTATGTATTCGGTATGTGTCAACCGAACGTATTTTGGAATAAGCAGGGTCTAAACGGATTAATCTATAATCGTTCATTCGTTGCTGGCAAATGCTTCCATAAACCTGCGGATTTCCGAATAATTCAAAATCAGTCCACAACGTTGCTCCATGAAAAGTTATACCATTAATGGCAATAGATTCGTTTTCCAATACGTGAATATTTGTCCCATCGGATTCTGATTTTATTCGGGTCAGTGTTTTAGGATAGCTACCCCTATAATATTCATGGTTCCCTAAAACGTAAATTACAGGAATATTTTTTACGAATTCTTTCAGCCATGAGATTCCTTTGGTTCCCAAATCTAAATCTCCCGCAATAATGAGCATATCTATATCTTCAAATTTCATATTAGATATTCCGAATTCATTGTGCAGGTCGCTGATTATTTGAATCTTCATCTGTATGGATGTTACAGGATGTCGGCTAAGTTCCATGCCTGAATATGCTTAATACCGCCCCTTAGCGGCATAGAAAGCTCATCAAGGGAAACCACCACCTTTTCAAAGTTATCACCAATGGCTTCAAGCGCAGAATACTCCCTTTCAACAGTCGCTTCGTCAGAGAGCATATAAGTACTTTGCAGATAGATTACCAAATCTGCTTTTTTGGCAACGAAATCAACTTCTTTGTTCCGTAAGGCTCCGACATAAACATCGTATCCTGCACGACAAAGTTCCAGATAAATCAAATTCTCGGCAATATAACCAAATCCATATCCATAACCAGGATAAAGATAATTCCTGTATGCCAAGTCATTGATATAGAATTTGGCATTGCCCGACAGGGTATCTTTACCCTTAATATCGTACCTATCGCAGCGATGGACGAGAAATGTATCCTCGATATATCCGATATAAGCCGATACAGCTTCATAACTTGTTTTACGCCCTTGATTTTTAAAGTAATTAACAATATTAGTGACAGATATGAGGTTGGAAGCATTGTTTACCAGAAATACAAAAATATCTTCCAAGAGTTTGGGGTCCCGTATATTGTGCCTTTGAATAATATCACGAAGCAATACCGTATCTTTTATGGCAGAAACATAATTACGTTTAAGTTCCTGCTTTTGCAGCATGAACAGCTCGGGAAGTCCCCCACTGTTCATATACTCCGTATAACTTTGCCGTCCCCTCTCTTTCTCGGTTATGCCTATGTATTCGGAGTAGCTGAACGGGAATATTTCAAAGCAAACATACCTGCCCGATAGCAATGTTGCCAATTCGCCTGATAACATTTTTGAGTTGGAGCCGCTGACAAACAGCTCATAGCTTTCTGAAAAATCCTGTGAATACGAGTTAACGACCTTTTCCCAGCCTTCTATCATTTGTATTTCATCTATAAAAATATAGACTTTGCCCGTAGGATTCAGTTCTTTTTTATACACTTTTATCAGTTCATCCAATTCCTTGTAAGTTTTCAGGAATTCAAGGTCGGTAAATTCCCTGCTGACGAACAGCGTGTTTTCAGGTTTTACGCCATTATCAACAAGTTGTTTGGCAACCTGTCTGAGAATATAACTTTTGCCCGAACGTCTCTGTCCTACAAGTACTTTGACAAGACGGTTACCTACATAATCCGCTATCTTATCCGTGTACTCATTACGTTTATACCCCCAATCCAAGGCATTCTCGTTCCATAAATTATATTTCCGCAACAATGCAATTTTATCGTTCATAACCGAATATTTTGCACAAATATAAGAATTTTCGCTCATAAGTGAATAATTTGCCTTCCATTTCATCTTTTAATAAGTTTGGTGCAAGGTGTAAGCATCTATATATAGATAGACTTGCACTTCGCTCAACTGACCGAAAGCAAGGCCGGAAGTCTTAAACTTCTTGCTGATAAACTCGGCAACGGCTCACCGGGTGTAAAGATAATTGGGAAGGGTTCTTGGGGAACGATCAAACCGATGCGCAGTTTCACATCTTCAATATGCCTGTCAAAGAGTTTAAGCAGGATTGTTTGCGTTTTCATAGCACCCTGGAACTGATTCTTTACCGCTTCGGCATCGAACGGTTGCTTTCTCTCGACCAGGGTGTCGTATGCCTCATTGACAGCAAGCAACAACTTGTCTAACTTTGCATTGGTTTCGACCGCTTCCCGGCTTTTGCCGTTCAACCGGACGAAAATTTGTTGGGATTTCACTCCCGTAAAGCTTTCCGTAACTTCCGGACAAATGATGTATGAAAAGAAGCACCTTGAACAAAAGCTGACTGTACGTGACCCGGATTTATTGGAAGCCCTAGAAAAAGATGCTCATATCGAGCCGCATCCAATGTTCACAGTAGTTGACGGCAACATTGAAGCATGGAAAAGACGGGAATAAGCCTAATAGAAACAGGTTAGACCAAAGTCTTATTCCATGTTTAACGGTTCTGAAACCCCTCCATCATTATCGTCTCATCGATAGATTTACGCTCTGTTGTATGACGATTTGCGTCTAAAAATCCATTCTTGGGATAACCTAAAATGAGTAAGGCTGTAGGTTCAATATAATCAGGAATATCAAACTCCCTTTTTATAATGCGAGGATCAAACAGTCCTACCTTGACACTCGTCTTCGATCAAGTTTTTGAAGAAAAATATGCTCGCCTGTCAGAGAAAGAGGAAGAATTTCACAGGATATGCAGGATAAAGTCCGCCGTAAATTGAAGCGTCTGATTTCAGTTGATATGTTGGATTTGTGTTTGGCTGATATAAAGGAACTTCCCTATAGTGATACCCTCTTTGATAAAATATGTAGCTTGAATACGCTTTACTGAAACCACAAAGAATCTCAGACAGGTATCCCGTATTCATGTTTCACCTCATCCATCACAAATGTACTTTCCAGAGAGCCAAGACTGTTAATGGTTCCGAGCACATTGAGAATAAATTCCTGGTAGTACTTCATGTTAGGGGCGTGGATTTTAAGCAGATAGTCATAGCTGCCTGAGATGTTATAGCACTCCGTTACTTCGGGAATGTCCTGAATGATACGGGTAAACTCAGCTGCAATATCCCGGTTGAGCCTTCGGAGTTTTACGCTGCAAAACACGATGAATCCCTGGTTCAACTTCCCTGCATCAAGTACGGCGATGTACTTTTTGATATATCCGCCTTTTTCCAGGCGTTTGAGACGTTCGAAGACCGGTGTTGATGAAAGACTTACCCGGGCAGCCAATTCTTTGGTAGTCAGCCGGGCATTTTCCTGCAGGGTGCGAAGTATCTGCAAATCTGTTTTGTCTAATGCATCCATAGAATAAAATTCTTTTTAAGGATATCTTTCATACCCTGTTCAATTCATATATTCCAAACAAACATGCAAATTTAGTGTTATTCTCCATATTTCAAACAAATATTGTATAATAATTCTTCATATCGTAATTTTGTTGGACAATAAAACAAAAAAACGATCATTCTAAAAGAATATAATTATGGCAACAAGAAAATTACACTTTGAAACGCTGCAGCTTCACATAGGCCAGGAACAACCCGACCCGGCAACCGATGCCCGTGCCGTACCTATTTATCAAACAGCTTCGTATGTATTTCACAACTCAGCCCATGCAGCAGCCCGGTTCGGTCTTCAGGACCCGGGAAATATTTACGGTCGCCTGACCAACTCGACACAAGGTGTTTTCGAGCAACGGGTAGCGGCACTGGAAGGTGGTGTAGCCGGACTGGCGCTCGCCTCAGGAGCGGCCGCCATCACTTATGCTATCCTGAATATCACCCGCTCTGGAGACCATATCGTATCGGCCAAGACTATTTATGGGGGAACGTACAATCTGTTGGCACACACCCTGCCGACTTATGGAGTGACAACTACGTTTGTCAATCCGAACGATCTGTCGAATTTCGAAAAAGCGATCGGCAACCAGACAAAAGCCTTGTTTATCGAGACATTAGGAAATCCCCATTCGAACATTACTGATATACAGGCTGTGGCCGATATTGCTCACCGCCACCAGATTCCCCTGATCATCGACAACACCTTCGGCACACCTTACCTGATCCGCCCCATCGAGTATGAAGCAGACATCGTGGTCCATTCCGCTACAAAATTTATCGGTGGACACGGAACCTCATTAGGGGGCGTCATTGTCGATTCCGGCAAGTTCGATTGGAGGGCTTCCGGTAAATTTCCTCAACTCACCGAGCCCGATGCCAGTTATCATGGCGTGCGTTTTGTTGATGCTGCGGGAGCAGCCGCTTATGCCATCCGTATCCGCGCCATTCTGTTGCGCGATACCGGAGCTACTATCAGTCCGTTCAATGCATTCATACTCTTGCAGGGATTGGAAACCCTTTCGCTCCGGGTGGAACGTCATGTTTCTAATGCATTGAAGGTAGTGAACTTCCTGAAGAATCATCCAAAGGTAAAGAAAGTAAACCATCCCTCGCTGCCCGGACATCCCGACCAAGCCCTATACCAGTGTTATTTTCCAAACGGCGCCGGTTCCATCTTCACATTCGAGGTAAAGGGGGGACAGGAGGAAGCTCACCGGTTCATCGACAGTCTGGAGATCTTCTCGCTGCTGGCCAATGTGGCTGATGTAAAGTCGCTTGTCATTCATCCGGCCAGTACTACCCACTCCCAATTGAATACGGAAGAGTTGATTGAACAGGAAATCTATCCGGGCACGATACGTCTGTCAATCGGTACGGAACATATCGACGATCTCTTGGCCGATTTAGATCAGGCACTGGCTCAGATATAGTATTTGAGATTTTCTCTCTGACATCAATGAATGTATTATTAGTTTTAAAATGTGTCTTTCCTGAAGAAACTCAGTCAATTCCGAAAAGACTCTGATTATCAAATATATTTGTTAAATTTGCCAATTGGATACAGTGTTATTACAGAAAACAGTTCCGATTGTATTGACTACATCCATGAATGAATCTATTAATTAAATTCTATGGGTTACAATATTTTGATAATCATATCATCTTTTTTATGATACTTTTTCATGAATCATTTTTTGCAAATATAACTAAATTTATGAGATACTGCAGTGAAAACAGCGTGTTGATTGAACTAAATTATGAACCCGAAGGCGTGATCTCATCGGATTATACTTTTGGGAATAAAGTTCTTTCAAAAATCTTTAAAGGATGATTTTTAATCCGTACTTTTGCAGAAATATGTGAAAATTAAAGTAAAAACCACAGTTCATAATGAAGAATTATCAATATATTTTACTAGACCTCGACGGAACAATTATCGACCCGGTAACCGGCATTACGAAATCGGTCGAATATGCACTGGCTCACTTCGGTATAAAAGTTGCAGACCTGAAAAAACTCCACCCGTTTATCGGCCCGCCATTGAAAGATTCATTCAAAGAATTTTATCATTTTTCGGATGAACAGGCAGAAATTGCACGGAACAAATACCACGAAAGGTTTACTCAAACAGGTATCTATGAAAACCTGCTATATAATGGAATAACAGATTTTCTAAAAAAAGCGAATCAAAAGGGTCTAACACTTATGCTGGCAACTTCAAAGCCGGGTATATTGGCGGAACAAATACTGAAACATTTCAATATTTACGAGGAATTTGCATTTGTCGGCGGAAGCGAAATGGATGGTTCCCGCTCTCACAAAGCCGATGTTATACAGTATGTATTGCATTCTAACAATATATCCGAGTTGGAAAAGGTGGTTATGATTGGCGACCGGAAACATGATATTATAGGTGCAAAAGAAAATGGGATCGATTCTATCGGTGTTTTGTATGGATATGGAGACCGGAAAGAGTTATCGGAGGCAGGCGCAGATTATATTGTTGAAGATATTGCCCGATTGAGTAAATTATTGAATGTAGTATAAGCTATATTGCATTCGAACTATGATTTTGGCAAGGTGTAAGCATCTATGGCATAGATGAACTTACACCTTTATCGTTCGTCATTACAGAGCCTGTTATTTATACAGATATGCAATTTTCACCAAAGCTTCAGGATTTGATATCCCTTTATTTACATCCATTACAGCAATGTCGTCGTTGTCTCCGGTTCCGGTGGAAAGAGGCAATTGCGTCGGAATTTCAGGAGATCCACTGAATATTGTCTGATATAAAACAATCGAATTCAAAAATACCGCATCATTGAGCATGTGGTGTGATGTATCTGTATGACGCAATAAATCCTTTCCATCTTTTTGAGAAACATACCCTTCCTTACCCTGATAAGCAGAACCAAGTACTGTCGCAAATTTAAGCACACCTGCATTAGGCAACGATTGTGCAACTTCAGTTGCATTTTCCGACAACATGGTTTGGAATTCTTTAAAATCACCGTCTGTATAATCTACAGGAGCAGCCAATTCATATATATAAGCAACTACATCCGGACTGTTTTTGGCGGCCAGGTCACGGATCATTTTACAATCATTTTTATACTGATCTATTTTTTGGACGGCTACCGGGGTTGATTCCTGCAGTATAATGTAATCGAAGTAGTTACCGTCGGTATCGGTATGAGAAAATAACTTATCGGCACTTGTTTGGTTAGCAGATAAAATTTTGTCGATGCTGACTCCCATTTCTATCAGAGTATAAACTTCTGCTTGTTTATCGTTTGCTTTTACCAGTGCTTCAAGCATTTTAGGAAAGCTTGCAAAATATTCGGTGTGGCTGTTTCCTACAAATAAGATCCTGACAGGCCCTTCTGTTTTCGGAGGCACCGGCTTTGCTATGGTTTCTTTCGCTTCGGTGTGAGTGGTTGCAGCATTATTGTCCGACCCCTTGCTACCTGAGTTACATGATGTAAGCAATAAAAGGCTTACTAAAGAAAATAAAAAAATCTGTTTCATAATGCAATGTTTAGTTTTAAAAATGAAGCTACAAAGATATAAAAGATCTGTTTTGAACTCGCAGCCAACTGCTTTAAAGTTAGTGGGATACCATTTTAAGACCTGCAACAGAAGCAATCAATGTGAAAATAAAAAACAATCTCCAGAAAGTAACCGGCTCTTTAAAAACAAAAACGCCCATTAACACTGTACCTACAGCGCCAATACCTGTCCATACGGCATATGCAGTACCGATAGGCAGGGATTGTGTCGCTTTTATCAATAATACCATGCTAATCGATAATGAAACAAAAAAGCCTCCCAGCCACCAATACATTTCACTACCGGTTGTTTCTCTTACTTTTCCCAGGCACGAAGCAAATCCTACTTCAAATAGTCCTGCAACAATTAAAATAATCCAATTCATAAAATATTATTTTGCAGATGCAAAGATCAGAAATCGGAGGTATTAAATATTTTACAAATGATAAAAAATAATTGTTGATCAGAAATATACATTCCTGAATCTACAAAGTTTAGTTAAATATCTATTTTTCGTAAACTATTTCCAATATTAATATCTACATTTGTCTAATTTTTACTATATTTGATATCGAAGTGATATGGAGAGATCTTATTTGAAACAACTCGTCGTTGTTTGTATTGTTATCCTTTTTTCTCATAACTCTTATTCTCAGGGACTATTAAAAAAGGCAGTACAAAATTTGAAAGAATCCGGAGCCTTATCAAAAGATTCCGTTTCTAACCAAAAAAAAGATTACAGTGAAATCATTAAAGATTCCCAGACTAAAAAAGGATTCTTTACCACGCATTTTTCCAAAGAGTATAAACTTTACTGGGAGATTCCGGATTCGGCATTCAGCCGGGTTTACCTGCTTTCCAACCGGATAGCAGAAACAAGTAACACGCAGGATTTCGTTGCCGGACAAATGGCCACAAGACCTTTCATGGTCAGATTCACTAAAAATGAACAATCGGTTTTTATGCATCTGGTACAAAACAGTAGCATAGTCGAGAAAGACGATCCGATCAAACCGGCTTTTGATAAGAACTTCAAAGATCCTGTGCTGAAAGGATTCAAAATAGTATCGAATAACGGAGATAATGTAGTTATCGATGTAACTTCATTTTTCGGAAGCAATGAAAAATGTATCAGCCCGATTAAGCCGGATCACCCTCTGACTAAATTGCTCGGAGGAAAAAGTTCTCTACAGGGAACCTTTGTACAAGAAGCATCCACCATTACCGAAATAAAAAATTTCCCTCAGAACATGGAAATCAGGAGTATGCTTTCTTTTACTACTGATAACGATCCCTATACCGTAACCGTACACCGTTCGTTGGTATTATTGCCCGACAAACCTATGTCTCTGAGACTTCAGGATAACCGGGTGGGCTACTTCAGCTCGGACAAGTCGTACTATACATCTTCCAAAGACAAAGTCATTCAGTTTCAGTTGATTCACCGATGGAGACTGGAGCCCAAGAAAGAAGATTTTCAGAAATATTATAGCGGAGAACTTGTAGAACCGGAAAAACCGATCGTTTTCTATGTAGACAATGCTTTTCCCGATAAATGGAAGTCCATCGTCAGACAGGGAGTGGAAGACTGGAACCAGGCATTCAACGCAGCCGGATTCAAAAATGCAATCATCGCCAAAGATTTTCCTTTGAATGACCCAGATTTCGATCCGGACGACATGCGTTACAGTTGTATAAAATATGCTGCCACAACCATTGCCAATGCCATGGGACCGTCGCACGTGGACCCTCGAAGCGGAGAGATCCTAAATGCAGACGTAATCTGGTATCATAACATCATCTCCTTACTGCACAACTGGCGTTTCATTCAAACGGGAGCCGTTGATCCGAGAGTCAGGAAAATTACTTTCGACGACGATGTCATGCAAGAATCCATGCGTTATGTAGCCGCCCATGAAATAGGACATACATTGGGATTGATGCATAACATGGGAGGCAGTTACTCCTATCCGGTGGATTCCCTCCGGAGTGCATCCTTTACACAAAAATTCGGAACCACTCCCAGCATTATGGACTATGCCAGAAACAATTATATCGCACAACCAGGGGATGTGGAGAAAGGTGTAAAACTAACACCTCCTGTATTGGGAGTGTATGATGTTTTTGCCATCGACTGGGGATACCGTTTAATACCCGGCATCCAAACCCCGGAGGATGAACGTCAGACTCTCTCCCGGTGGATCGATGCCAAAAAAGGAAATCCCATGTATACATTCGGAGCCCAGCAATTTTTCGGCACGATCGATCCCACAGCTCAGACTGAAGACCTGGGAAACGATCATATCCTTGCCGGAAACTACGGCATCAGCAACCTGAAGATCATTATGAGCAATCTGGAATCCTGGGCCGGAGAAGAAGGTAAAACATTTGAAAATATTCAGGCAATGTATGAAGAAGTTGTCAGACAATATTCCCGGTATTTACGTCATGTAATGCCCTATATGGGTGGCGTTACCTTTCAGGAAATCCGGCAGGGAGAAGAAGGTTTTGCCAAGGATTATATTTCAGCAACCGATCAGAAAAGAGCAATGGACTGGCTTCTAAACGAAGCGCGAACTTACCAGAATTGGTTGAACGCTCCGGTTCTTTTCCGCCGCCTGGCCATGGACCCGGCTGTAAACGATAAATTGAGGACTTCCGTAATCGGATGCTTATTCAATTCCGGAGCACTTGCCCGGATCGCCGAAGGAGAAAAATTACACCCGGAGATTTCTTACACGTTAAATGACTATGTTGATGATGTAATGCAAGGCGTTTTCAAATACACTTACAATGGCAAGTCACTCAACGAAACAGAAGTGGAACTCCAATCGGCCGCAATTGCCATCATGATCAAATACAGCAACTTAGATGCGGGCGCAGCGAAAAAAACAATTATTCCGAGCGCTCTGAGCGTTTATGAGGAATTTTGTGAAGATATAGACCGTTCGGTAAGGGTATGCAGCCATGCCTGTCCCCATGAACATGAAGGAGACGAACATTCTTTCCTGAGAATCAATTTCGGATTACCGACACTACCTGAAACGATTGCGGCTCCATTGATGACTGCCAAACTGAAAGACATTCTTTCGCTGTATAAGAAACGGGCAAAATCCGGGGATAAAAACAGCAAAGATTTTTATAACTATCAAATACTGAAATTAGAAAAATTATTCGAATGAACCCTATGTTACATCTTTTCCAAAAGTCAAACCTGAAAAGAGGTCTGATTTTATGTTGCCTTTTGTACCTTTCTTTACTTACCATGGCTCAGGGGAATAAGACTTATACCGTCAACGGTACGGTTTTTGATCCTGCCGACGAACCTCTGACCGGAGTAACGGTTGCCGTAAAAGGTGCCCCGAACCCGCAGGGAACATTGACTGATGTGGAAGGAAAATTTTCCTTACAGGTCACAGATTCATATCCAGTAATCACCATTTCTTACTTAGGTTATAAAACGGAAATCATCCGCACATCCTCTTCAACTCCTTCTCTGCATGTGGTTTTGAAAGAAGATGCACAATCACTGGACGAAATAGTGGTAGTAGGATACGGAGCCCAGAAAAAATCTTCGCTGACATCGTCCATCGAAACGATCAGTAACACCGAGATTCTGAAAATGCCTACTGTTAACCTGGATGAAGCGCTCACAGGGCAGGTATCCGGACTCTCGGTCAAAGCAACCAGCGGAGACCCGAGCGCCGCCCGGGAAGCAACCATTAATATCCGCGCGATCACAGGATCGCCTTTGCTGGTAATCGACGGAGTACCCCGTATCGGTGTCAGCGCCGCCGGAAGCGGATTGAATACTGCCGGAAGCGAAATGCGCCTGTCGGACCTGAACCCCGACGACATAGAAAGTATTTCAATCCTCAAAGATGCTGCCGCTACAGCCGTTTATGGAGCCCGTGCAGCATACGGCGTCATCCTTGTAAAAACCAAGAGGTCGGTGGGCGACCGGAAAGTGAGGATCAACTACCGCGGACAATTCAACTTACAGCAGGCTACCAAATTCCCTGAATTCTTAGATTCTTATGAATATGCCAAATTGTTCAATGTAGCTGTTGAAAATACCGGAAACCCCAATTACACCCAATATACGGATGAACAATTAGAAATGATCCGGACTCAATCTAACAGGAATTTGTATGCCAACGAGAACTTTTTCGACTACTTAGACGATTATGGTTATGCCATGAGCAACAATCTTACGATATCCGGGGGAAATGAATTCGTCAAATACTACATTTCCGGAGCATATGTAGACACCAAAGGCCTATATAGCGGCGTGGGAAAAGACCGGTATAATTATTCACTGAAACTCGATGCCGCACTGATGAAAGGACTTACCCTGAAAGTAGATGCCATCGGAAGCATTTCCAAAAATAAATACTCCAGTGTAGGAACTCTCGATGCTGCTTACGCCTTTTCCCCTATACAACCTTTGAAATTTGAAAACGGGCTATTGGCAAGTATCAGCGGAAGTAATCCGCTTATCAATGTGGATGGTCTGGGAGGATATTACCTGGATAAATACAACATGAATACCCTGAATGCCCGTCTCGATTATGAAATTCCGCTTGTCAAAGGATTATCGGTATATGCCCAGGCATCTATGGAAAGGAATAATTTTATCAAAAAGACATTCAGTACACCAGTCACCCTGTATACCTATAAAACGGAAGTCGTAGGCGGACAAAATGTAGAGACTTTCAGTCCTGACGTCAATACAGTATATCCCCTGGCCAAAATATCCTTATCGGAAAAGAATGAATTCAGCAATACCACTTTGCTGGAAGGTGGGATGAATTACAACAGGGCATTCGGGAAACACGATGCCTCCGGATTAATCCTTTTTACCTACCAGGAAGCCGAGTGGCAAAGCTTGCAGGGAATCAATGAAAATATGCCGGGAATTTATCCCGAGTTATTAGGAAATAACGTTACCGGAAAAATCACCGGATCGGAAAATCTCGTCCAAAGGGCAGCCATTGTAGGAAGACTGAACTATTCATTCGATAACAGGTATTTCGTGGAAGGAAACTTCCGGATGGATGGATCCACCAAATTCGCCCCGGACAACCGCTGGGATTTCTTTCCTTCCGCTTCCGCTTCCTGGGTCCCCTCTAACGAACCTTTCTTCCGGAACTGGAAACAAGATATTTTATCCAGTCTCAAATTCAGGGGATCGGTCGGTGTACTGGGACAAGACGACGGAAGCGCTCCTTACGATTACCTGATGAAATACATCTTCACCAATCGCAAAGGATACGAGATCGGCGGCTCCATGCAACCAGGCATTATTATGGACGTAGCAGCATACCCCAACCTGGATTTGACCATGCAGAAAAGAACGGATTACAACATCGCAACCGACATGGGTTTCTGGAATAACAAATTCGGAATCACCTACGAGTATTTCTGGAGATATCATACCGACCTGATTAAAGAAGCCGCCGCCTTCTGGTTCCCTCCTTCGGTAGGAACAGACGGTAACCTTCCCAATATCAATTACGGAAAAATCAAAGCCTGGGGATGGGATCTTACGGTCAATCACAAAAATACGATCAATAAATTCAGGTATGATCTGACATTCATCATGTCTAAAGTAGATGACGAGATACTGGACAACGGGGATGAATCAGCTCTCGAAGAGTCTGTTCGCCGCGTGGGAACCAGTCCCAGAAGTATCTATGTCTACCAGGCAGACGGACTGTTCCAGTCGCAGGAAGAGATAGACAACCATCTGATCGACCAGGACGGACAGGGAAACGTCACCCTCCGCCCGGGAGACATCCGCTATGCGGATACGAACAACGATAACCTGATCACCGCTACCGACCGGATTTATGTCAAAAGTTCTTCTTATACCGACCTGCTTTTCAGCTTCAAAGCCGGATTCGAATACAAAGGATTTTTCGTGAATGCCATGTTCCAGGGAGTCACCGGATATAATCAGATGATAAAGGACTCTTATTCCCTGTACAGCAATAGTTTGCAGAAATTCCAACCTTATCACCGCGACGATACCTGGACGCCCGATAATCCGGACGCATCTTACCCCAGGATTAAATTTGCCACATCGAACGATAATAACCGGAAAGAATCAACTTTCTGGATCAAAAAATCAGATTACATCCGGTTGAAATCCCTGTCGGTCGGCTATTCACTACCGGCAAAAACATTGAAAAAAATGAATTTTTCCTCCATGACTATTGCCTTGCAGGGTGGAAACTTATATACCTGGTCTTCCCTGAAGGATATAGACCCGGAATCTCTGAGACAATATCCTGTACAACGGTCATATGGTATCACCTTGAACTTTGGCTTTTAACATCATGAAACAATCCATCATAAACAAAACAACAAAGATCATTGTCAATTGTCAATTATCAATTGTCAATTTTACGGTCACCCTGCTGATATCCGGCATCCTATTTTCAGGATGTAATGATATTTTCAAGGATACGCCGGTCAATAAATTATCCGAAGAATCGATCTGGAAAAGTCAGCTCCTGATAGACGGGTACGTTTTACCCTGGTACAGGAACATGAGTCATGGTTTTTCGGTATATATGCCGACCAGTTTATTGCTGAAAGGTACTACCCGGGATTATCTTCCCTGGTATGGTGATCAACTCACTGTAGGAAAAGCCGAATGGTACAGCACAGCTTACGGCGATATTCTGAAAAGCAATGCGGAAGAAATCACCCGCCGGGCGATGATAAACTGGGCTAACTGCTATAATCAGATACAATCGGTCAACCGTCTACTGGAAAATGAAACTGAAATGTCTTCCGACATCGATAGAGACCGGGTATTGGGCGAAGCTTACTTTTTCCGGGCTTACTACTATTATATGCTTTTACGCCAGTTCGGAGGAGTCCTGCTGATCGAAAAGAACTACAATCCGATCAACAGTCCGGTTAAATTTCCACGGGCATCCTACCAGGAAATGGTTGACTTTATCGTAACCGATGCTCAAAAAGCAGCATCTTATCTTCCGGCAAAACAAATAGGAATCAATCTGGCAAGAATTGAAAAGGGGGCGGCCTTGATGCTTGTTGCTAAAACCTATCTGTGGGCTGCCAGCAGCAAATTCCAAAACAGCCAGTTGAGTTATTTAGGATTTCCGGACGACCGGAGCGAAGAAATGCTGAATAAAGCGCTGACTGCATACAAAGAAGTTATGAAATTGCATTACATTCTGATTCCCATCAATTCCACCACCCAATCAGGAATCGTCAACGAATATCGGAATATCTTCCTGACCAAACAAAGCCAGGAATCCATTTTCGAAGTACAACATTCCAATGATGGTGATTTTGACTCCGGATTCGGACATAAATTAGACCGGGAAGCCGCCTCTCCCTTTTTTACGGGAACCGTAGCTGCTTACTGTCCCACACACAATCACGTAAAAGAATACAGGATGCTGAACGGTAAAATGTATGATGAAGCCGGGTCCGGATACGATGCGAACAATCCTTATGCAGGCCGCGATTACCGTTTTTATGCGAATGTTTTGTACGACGGATGCGAATACAGAGGACACATCATGGATCTTCACTCCCGGTACGAAAACAACGTATTAGTCAAAGGAGTGGATCTGACTAAATATGCTGCTTCCGAATTAGCAGCAGTGACCAATACCGGCTACTACATGGGAAAATTCGTCAGCGACAAACAGAAAATCGACAATGACGCCACCTACGGCAGCAAACAGAATTACATCATTTGGAGATATGCCGAAGTCTTACTCGACTATGCAGAAATTTCTTTCAGGTTGGGAGATGCAGGAACTGCATTAGAAAAGGTGAATGAAATCCGCCGCCGGGTACATGTACAGGAATTACCTTCCGTTAGTTGGGACGATATTGTCAACGAACGCCGTATAGAGCTGGCTTTCGAAGAATCAACCTATTGGGATTTGTTTCGTTGGGGAATTGCCTTCACCAAAATGAACGGTTCAAAAACAACTTTAAAAGGCATAGAAATCACCAAAAATACCAATGGTACCACAACATATAAAGAAATTACGGTCAACAGGGCCGACGATCGCATCCGGAGATTCAGGGAAATACAATATTTCCTGCCTATTCCATGGGATGAAGTCAGATACCAGGGTATTACTCAGAATCCGGAATGGATCGAAGTTTAATGTTTTTTATTATTACATATTTTGTTTAATTTAAATTTTTAGAACGATGAAACTAAAATTACTAACAATGATTGTATTGTCAGGTTTATTTACTGCCTCTACTTATGCGCAGGAATATAACTTGTTTAGCGTTGCCGATGTGGATGCGAATGGATGGATATGGTTTGATACCCAAGCTAAGATTGATAAATATGTGGGTGAAGGTAAATTGATCGAAATTTACGACGGCATGAATAGCGGAAGCGAAGTTGCAACGATTGCCGCCGACACAATCAAAGGTGCGGGAACTGATAAGCTGTATGCCGGAACCGACCATAAAACAGGGGCAATCCGTTTGGGAAAAAGTTCGGGTGCCGCAGTTGCTAATGGAGGTTTCATAGAAATGAAACTTCCTTCCTGCGTCACTTTTGCCGTATTCCTGTCTTCTGTCGAACAGATGAGACCTTGCCTTTATGCTACCAAAGACATTGAAGAAGATTTTGTTTTGGTTAAGTCTTATCCTTTCACGGCCTTAACATCTCTCGGACAATACCAATGGAATAACATGCAGGATTTGGTAGGAAATTCCACTCAATTCAAATCCGATACGGAAATCTATGTCCAAGTATTAAATGCAAGAAGTGCATTCCTCAATATCCACGGAATGAAAGTTACAACTTCCACTCCTACTTCTACAGGTGTTAAAGAAATCAGCACCGATAAGGGATTCAGATTTAATGGTAGTTTGTTGACTGCGGAAGAACCTTCCAATATTACGGTTTATTCTTTAACAGGTAGCACTTTAGCTTATAAAAAAGCTGCTACCTCTATGGATTTTTCCTCCTATAACAAGGGAGTTTATATCGTTAAAGTCAATGACAAATGTGAAAAAATAGTGGTTCGCAACTAATCATATAGATACTACAATAAATGATCCTAAAAGTCTGCCGATAATGATTAAACAACTCATCATAGTCTGTCTGTTTTGCCTATACGGATTTCAATCCGTTTGGGCCGGAGTGGCGGAATCCCCGAAAAAGAACCATGGGGATTTCAACAATACGGTCTGTTTCGTCCGTTTTGCCGACGAAGACCATACCGTTTTCACGAGAGACAGTGCATATTATGAAAAGATGTTCAACGATTCAGCTTCTGTTTCGTCCAACTCCATGTTTAATTATTACCGGCAGATATCTTACCGGAAATTCTTTATCCGGTCTTTCTTTGTATCTTCTTTCTCCAATCAAAAAGTCGTTTCCATACAAGATGAGAACAAGAGGTCTTATTATCAGCCTCAGACAGAAAACAACCCTGAAGGTTACACCAGCGACATGGATCGGCTTTCCAGGGAACAAAACCTGATCGCGCGTATCGCAGGAAAAGTAGAATTACTCCTTCCCGCCTCCTTCAATTTAGATGCGAACAACGATGGAACCGTAGACAATCTTTGTATGATCTTCAGCAAATCTTACGATAAAAATACCGATCTGCTGTGGCCGCACCGGTCGACATTGTATATTAAAGAAACCTATATCCGCCAGAAAAGAGTCTGGGAGTATGTCATGCTCTTTGCAGACAAAACAGACAATGGCGTACTTTGCCACGAAACCATGCACGTGCTCGGAGCACCTGACCTGTACCACACCAACAAGGCGATCCCGAGTCCGGTAGGCAACTGGGACCTGATGTCGGACAACCTACCCGTACCACAAGGAATGACTGCCTATTCAAAATATAAATATGGAAAATGGATCGACAAGATACCAGAAATATCACAAGCCGGAACTTACGTTTTGCATCCGGTCAACGAACCATCATCCAACAAATTAGCTTATAAAATCAGACCTTTGCAAAATTCAGACGAATATTTTATAATCGAATACCGGAAGAAAGGTGGCCTTTTCGAAGGTAATTTAACCGCTTCCGGAATCTTAGTTTACCGGATTAATGAAAAATTTTTCGGCAATGACGGTTATAACGGAACTACAAGATTAGACGAATTATACATTTTCCGTACCAACGGGACTACTACGGAGGAAGGTGATCTGAAGAAAGCCGTTTTCTCTGAAGAAAGTGGAAAAACTTCCTTTTCCCCGACGTCAAACCCCTACCCTTTCTTCAGCGATGGTTCCAAAGCTTTCTTTACCATCAAAAACATTTCCAACTGCGGAGATTCCATCAGCTTCGAATTGGAAACCATGCCCGAAAGCATAGAGATCACTACCCAGAGTATCAGCATGATGGATATAGCAGGAAGAACAGCAAAAATTGGCATTTCTTCCAATACTTCCTGGCAACTATCGGCTCTTCCGGACTGGCTGCACATAGACCAAACATCGGGTTTCGGCCCTGCGGAACTCACCGGTACTACGCTATCGGATAATACCGGCACGAACGATAGAAATTATACACTGGAAGTTTTCTCTACCAATAATCCGGGCATCAAATCCACTATTTCGGTTACACAACGGGGACGGGCTACAGATGTTCCGAACAACATCGCATTTACAAGAGATAAAGGATCTGTAAGTTTGCTGTGGGAAGCTCCACTCCTGGCATCCAAAGTATTCAGTGAGGATTTCGAACAACCGGGTATCTCCGGCTGGACTATACAGAGCCTCAACGGAATCGGTTGGCAACAGAAATACCAACCTGCCAAATCGAAAGACGGCTATACCTCCGTGACATTGAATTATGATTATGAGCATCAGGACGAATGGCTGATATCACCGGCGTTTGCCAATGGTTCAATATTGTCATTTTATTCTCATTCCAGCGCCAAAGGCAGACAGAATGGCGATCAGTATACTGTTGAAGTCAGCCGCGACGGTGGTCAGAACTGGGATATAGTGTGGAATCTGGTAAATGAGAGCAAAAAAGTCAACACTTTCGAAAGAGTGAATATAGACCTGCGTTCTTATCTGTCGGACAACATGAAAATCGCTTTCCATGGGAAAGATACCCGGAACGAAGGAATCAGTTACCCGTGGACGGTTGATGCAATTTCCATCCATCAGGCAAACGGGAATAATATCACATATTCGATCTACCGGAATAATGCGCCGTTAAGCACCACCGGGAACCTGTATTACAATGACCGGCTGCCGGATAACGGGACTTATGTATATACCATACAGGCAAGTAATACTACAATTACCACACCGTTCTCCGAAAGTATTACAGTCGTAGCGGATGATGTTGAAACAGCCATAGACCACCTCTCCAAAAATGAATATAAAATATTCCCGAATCCGGTATCCGATATCCTGGTTGTAGAAACAGACGGTACGGCATCATCCTTTGAGATACGCTCTGTTACCGGGACCAGACTGCTTTCCGCAAATATATCAGGCAATCGTAGGGAAATCGATGTCCGTTCTTTGGAAAAAGGGATATATATTATACGATTGCAATCGTCCGGGCAGAATATTTATACAGGGAAAATCGTAAAATATTAAGAGGTACGAATATTATCGCAATTTTGCCCTGATACGGCTTAAAGAAACCTGTGTAATTCCAAGATAAGAAGCAATATGCGATAATTGTATTCGCTGAAGCAATTCAGGATTATTTTTCATTAACTCGCCATATCGTTCCGAAGCTGTTTTGAATTGCCTGGCGATGAGTCTTTCTTCGGTTTTCAACAACTCCTGTTCTGCAAACTTCCTTCCCCAGTTGGCAATATGTATATCTTTTGCAAACAAGTGATTCAGGGCATTCATATTCAGTTCATACAAAATACAGTCTTCGAGCAATTCGATGGTTTCATATCCTTTTTGATTGGCCACATAACTTTTCATCGAGACCACCGTATCTCCTTCTCTGCCGAACCAGAAAGTAATTTCACCATCCACAGCATCTGTGTAAGCGCGGACGATTCCTTTCTTGATGAAATAAATATTCCTTTCCACCTTATCGGCATTCAGCAAAGAATAACCTTTGGGATATTCAACCTCACTGATGACTTCTGTCATACCCTCTTTTGAGGATAGCGGAAGCTTATATATTTTATCCAAGATTGTATTAATTTCCATAGGACAACCAGTATTCAGGTACAAAGTTACGATTAAAAAAGACAAACAAAAAAACCACTTTTTGGTTATCCATTTGGGACGGCTACCTCCAAATTGTTTTTTTCACTGAAAAGCACCTAGAAGGCATCGATGCATTAGATATTGATGCCGTCCGGCAAGCCTTATCTCTAAAACCCCGTCATTGCGAGCGATAGCGAAGTAATCTCCTGAGATTTGGGAGATTGCTTCGTCGTTCCTCCTCACAATGACGGGATCTTTCAGCTTTTGACACATCTCCTTATCTCAGAGACATTACAACGATTTAACCGGAATACAAATATCCAATTCAAATTTCCTTTCCCTATCCTCTTCCGGCGAATTATAGTACAACTCATACGAATTTCCACCAGGTTGATAACCACTTTCGGTAAGCCACAGGCACATCGTATTCCATGCCTTCTCAAACCCCGTTTCATCGATCCGGAAGTGGCCTACAGCATGTTTTCCTGCAGGAATGATACCCTTTCCGACTTCACCTTCCACTTTCACATCACTTGTTACTGTTATACAGGCATCCTGCCGGACTTTGTCAATAACTGTTACCGACGGATCATCGCGATAAAGTGTAAGCGTTTTGGTTTCCGGGAAATTCAATAGTCCGCGGGGACCTGCCCATTTCATTAATTTTTCGTAGGCTTTTCCAATCTGGTTGAACTGGCCTGTATGACGAACATATACCACTTTCATTTCAGGCATTTCTTTGATTTCGATTGTTGTGTCCATAAAAATAATTTGTTTAAGTTTGACACTGCAAAGTTGCGTTTCAAAATCAAAATCCTGTTTCATATTCTTGCTAAGCAGTTGACCATTCTTGCTATATCGCAAGCCATTGCGGACATAAATACCGGGTTCCTGCCTGCGATATTCTTTAGCCGTCATCTTAAAATAACTGCGAAAAGAACGGCTGAATAACGACAGGCTGCTAAATCCGCAGGCATAAGCAATTTCACTGATAGTCATCCGTTCGTGGTTCTGTAATAATATTGCGGCTTTTTCCAACCGGATCCGCTGCACATAGTCGGTGGGTGTCTCACCTGTTAATACCGTAAAAATCCGGTGAAAATGAAATTGTGAGAAGTTGGCAACTTCGGCCAATGTGTATAAAGGCAATGAACTGTCGATGTATTTATCTACATAATCCATCACTTTGTTAATCCGTGAAATATATTCCTGCCGGCTGGCCTCGTTTCTGGTCATATTCCTGAAAATTGAAAACAACAAAGTTACGGAAAGGCTTTTGTTTTGTTTTTACAATTCTTGCTATTTTGATAAGGACGGCGAATTAATGATTAAAAATAAACATCCGCTCTCCGGTTACTTCAAACCCATAAGTATCCCTGGCGGAAATCCGAACCGAATGGATGCCGGGAGATAAATTTCCGGGAAGAGATGCTGTCCAGATATGTGGAGAAACCTGTGTACGTAGTGCGCTTTTCCGGCTGTAAGCAGTGGGATATATGTCTTCCTTATTTCGTGCTAAAATACGGCTGACAGCAGGAGCTACCATTTTTGTATGATTCATGGTGATCCAGGATCCCTGATCTATCTGCATACAGACTATGGTACTGTCTGATGCCCCATATATATTGGCCACTACATTGTCATGGATATTTTCCGGTAACCCGATATGGTTATCCAATGTATCTTGTCCTCCCACCCAGACATCCATTTGCCGGCCGGGATCTAAGCCTACTCCTTTGAAATGAATCCGATAGTGATCTTCTTCGAAATCGATCAGAAAATAATTCCGTGGACTTCCGCATTGCATGAGGGCGGAAGGAATACCCTGCCAGTCTTTCTCACCCACCCACCAGTTACCGCAGGAAGCTCCGGCCACCAACTCGTGTATCAAAACATTCTCCCCTGACAGAAAATGGCGGCTAACTTGATGCGTGTGAGCCGAAAGTACCAGCACCTGCTTTCTTCCTTTCAATAAACGGATCAGGTCTTCATTATTCTTCGTGTAAATCAGTGGAATATGCTGGCAAATAACAATTAAACGATCTCCGACTACCTTTTTAAGGTCGTTATTCATCCATTGGATCTGCTCGTCCGTATACCGGCCTTCATATCCTTTTTTACCTTGCGGATACACATTATTGAGCACAATAAAATGTACCTGTTTGTAATCGAACGAATAAAAAGAAGGTCCGAAGAATACCCGGAAGATACTGTCTTGTATACCCTGCAGGCCCAAATCCCTGTCATGATTTCCAAAAACGGCACGAGACGGAAACGGCAAAAGCTCCATCATCTCCTTCATATACGGAAACAATGAAGGATTATCATTGACCAGATCGCCCAGAAAAACGGAAAAACCGATATCTTTTCGTTCCATCAATTCCACCAGGATCGTTTGATTGGCATAATTGATTTCATCCGTATTTCCTACCTGGATATCTCCAACCGCTGCTATACGAAAGCACGGGTCCTCCTCTCCGGCATAAAGCAGACCGGAGAGAAAAATGAACACCGTAGAGAAAATTATGTGCTTTAATTGCATGGAATACAGCAGAATAAAAAAGTTAAGAATTAAGAGTTAAGAATTATATTGTGATGACCGATATAGTAGTTCTTTTTAGTTTTAAAAGAGCTAAAGATGATGTTTCACCAGGGAGTCGAAGAATCCCAACTCTTAACTCTTAACTTTTTTAACTTTAGTTCGCCGGTGTATCTAATTTATGCAACACAATCCTATCATCACCGTTTACATAAGCAGCATAGCCTATTCCATCGGGAGAGAATTCGATACACAGGTCATCTACCTGAACACTTTCCAATATTACAGGTTCTCCCCAGTTTTGTGTTTTTTTATCCAATGTTACCACACAAGGATATCCGTTTGCATTGCGGTAAAGCAGGGTAGGAATGCCATACGGAGATACTGCAACATCCATGTATCTGGTATCGGCAAAATTTACATTGATCGGGTCTCCTACATTACTCCATTTCTTAGTGGCTGCATCATATTTCCGTACACGGGGTTTGTAGACGCCGGCTTCACCCGCATCATCTGCTACCGCGATGAATACGTTCCCATCATTATCAACATCCATGTCGAAATCGCGCATATTGCAGGAAGTTGCACCCGGCGCACGTTCTTTATCCCCGATTGTAGTCCATGCACCATTTGAATAGGTATAAACGGAATAGGAAGCTCCTCCCGCTGCTGCAGACATATTATCGAATACACTCAGATAGAGAACATCATTTACGGTAATTGCCATGGGATAGTATGCAATCAGGGCATTATCCCTACCGGTAACGGTCTGGACGGCACTCCAACTTGCGTTAAAAGTTGAATAAATCAATGCACGACGAGGAGGAGTGACTCCTGCCGTACGATCGTCATTCATACAGAATACCATCGGCTGTTCCTGTGCATTCAAAGCAATGCTTTTGAATGTAATACGGCGCTCCAACAGATTCTTCACACCTACCGCGGACCAGGAAGATCCGTCAAACAATTTAACAGAAGCCCCGTAATTGACTGTATAATCTGTATATGCCATATAGATTTTCCCATTCTTATCAAAAGTAAAGCTGATATCATCCGCGCGACCATCGGAAGCACCAGCCTGATCGCCGATAAACGACCATGTACCTCCACTCCATTTGACCATAGCAGCTTTCCTATTGTCCGTTTCATCCCGGCTCTGTTGGAAAGCAATATACGGTTCATTGGTTAACGGATTGATCTTCATAATAAATTCCATAGCCAGATCTCCGTCAAATTGACCGGCTTTGCTCCATACGGCAGAAGCTTCCTGCCCGATTGTCACCGTATACTTCGTATTATTCGTTCCTTCCGATACGATATAGTCAATAGGTGATGTAAAATCATTTATTGTTTTTCCACTTTCCTGAGTTACTCCATCTACGGTAACCGCATCATTTTCCGAAACAGTAAACCGGGCAACTAATTTCGTTTTATCGGCTTCTTCCGGCAAATTGATTTTGATGGATGTTCCCGTAACATTTTCGATCACATAATCTTTGAATATAACATCTTCGTTATCTTCCATATAAAAACCGAAGGAGAGAAATTTTGCTTCTCCGTATTGGGGATCATCGTTATCATCGTCGTTACACGATACCATAAAACCACAAATCACTGTTGCAAACAACAACATCTTCATAAATTGTTTCATAATCATACATTTTTTTGTTTAAAAATCAACTATCTATTCTCACTATCTATTATTATTTGTTTGTATGTAATCCTTTATCTTCTGCCGGATACAATACGGATTGAATGACATTCCTATCCAAAAAATCTCTTTGGATGGAGGCTGCTAACTGTTTTGCATCCATCCTGTTTATGATATTTTCATAATCGGATACAAAATTCCAATCGGTTTCATTGTTAAAAATACTGTTTCTTATGAAAGCGCTCCAAAACGAGTTCTTCTGTTGCTCCAATTTCATTTCTTTAATCATATTTACCTTTACATCATTCAATTCCGCTTCAAAACAGGCCGGATTTGTTGCCATTTCCTGCAATTGTCCAAAAGTTTCACGGATCAGCAATTCCACCTGTTCCGGAGCTGTGACAAAAGCAATGGTTTTCCTGCTCAGTGGAGCAGGATGCAGTGTAGCACTGGCAGAGACACTCACACTGTATACCATTCCCAATTCCTCACGCAGTTTTTTGAGTAATTTTGTCCTGACGATTGCTTTCATCAAATCGCCTTCCAGGCTAAAAATCCGAAAATCAGGATATAACGTATCATCCTGGAAGATCAGGGAAACTTTAGCTTTCGGCGAAATACCTGCCGCTTCTTCAAATACAAACTGTTGTTTGAGAATAGTGCCGCCAGTATACCTGTAAGATGTTTGCACTTGTTTACCTGGAAGGCCGCCGATATACATCAGCACAAGTTCTTCCAAATCTTCAAAATTACAATCTCCCACGATGACAAAAGTATACCCGGAAGCAGAACCAAAACAATTGTCGAATACTGGGAGCAAACGTTCCCTGATAAGTTCGTTCCGGAGAATAGTGTCCGTCAATTCCCGGTTGGTGTAGTCCTTACCTTGCAATAACCATCCCAACTCACGATAATACAGTTCTTCTTCCGTCCGGTTTGCTGTCAGATACTTTTCAATGGCTTCCGTCCGGGCTTGTTCAAATACAGCCGCATGTACACATGGATACATCCATTTCAGGTAAAGGAGCTGAAACAGGGTTTCCTTATCCTCAAAATCGCATCCTCCCACAATTCCGGAACGGGTTTTATCGATCAGCAAGCGCATAGAAGCTGTGTTTCCGGCCAGGTAATACGACAAAGCTTCCCTGGAAAAATCGCCTGCACCGCTTAACGAAACAATGCTACCTGCGTAGAGCCCGCTGACATAGTCTGTCGAATCCAGGGCGTATAGTCCTCCTTTACGGAAACCGGTCAATGAAATTTTGTTCTTATCCGATGGAGAGCGTTTGAAAATAATCTGTGCACCATTAGACAGATGGATTCGCTGTCCATCTATTTCCGGAATAGGCTCCCGGTTTATGACATTCCCTGTCAACGGTTCTTGCGGCAATAATGTTTCAGGTACATCTAACTGCTGGTGGTACGGAGACAACCGGGATTTCCGGACCTGATCAAATACCTGCAACAAGTCTTTTCCCGAAGGCAACTGTCCGGAAACTTTATCAAAGGCTGTAATTAAATAATGTGTGTGTTCGGGTTTAATGGTTTGTTTCAGCAGACCTACCAATGCTACGGAATCAACTTTCCCCGTATATTTTTGTAATAAACGATATTCTTCTTCTGCGCTGACCATAGCATTTCCGGCATAAAAATCCGCATAGATTTCATTCATATACGATGTTGAAGAAACGGGCGATTTTCCGGCTGCCTTTCTACGGATTTGGTTGATGTACTTTATCTTCTCCTTATCGATTTCCAGCGAAGTGAAACCATACCGGTACATCCGCTCCAGATTTCGGGAAAATGCCAGTATACCGGAATCTATTTTTTCAGGAACAAGTTCCACCGAGGCCAGTAATAATCCTTTGACATTCAGAAACTCCGAAAGACCAACAGAGGCTTTGGTATAAGATGGCTGTTGGAATGAGAGTTGGTCCAATCTCGCTTTCATTAAACGATTGAGAAATATCCGCATTAAATATGCTTCATAATCTTTTTCATTCCGGACAGGAGGAAAAGCAGGCAACAATTGCATCATATTTAGTTCTACTTTGTCCAAAGATTCATGAATCACCGTTTTTACCATAGCTTTCCCGTAATCCGGAATGGAATATACCGGTGCCTGAGAGTCAGAAGAAGATCGTAGGTATGCAAACTTAGACCGGATCATTTTTTCTACCTGACCAGCATCCACATCACCGGTTACGGCTACTGCCATCAGGTCGGGGCGATACCATTTTCTGTAGTATTCCCGGATGGCTTGCCGGGGACAATATTTGATGACTGCCGTATCCCCGATAACCAGACGTTCGGAATAACGGGAATCATTTAACAACTCCATCAGGAATGCCTGTTGGGCATTGTATTGAGGCCCCTGTTTGGAAAGCCATTCAGAAAGGATCACTCCTCTTTCACGTTCTACTTCCATACTGTCCAGCAATAGTCCACCCGCCCAATCTGCCAATATGGTAAGAGTGGTATCGATAATCCCCGCCAGACCAGTGGGAAGCTGCAACTTATAAACCGTTTCGTTGAACGAAGTATGGGCATTCAGATCCTTCCCAAAAGAAGCTCCTTTCGATTCCAGAAAACGGATAATGCCATCTCCCGGAAAATGAGTGGTGCCATTAAAGGCCATATGTTCCAGAAAATGAGCCAAACCCTGCTGAGAATCTTCTTCATACACAGAACCCGACTTGATAAACAGGCGGTAGACAGCTTCTCCTTTAGGGTAATCATTGGGATAAATATAATAAGTAAGACCGTTTGCTAAAGTTCCTTTTATCAATTTCCGGTCCTGTTGAAGCTTCTCATTCTCGGCAAACAGGTTTCCTGAGAATCCCAGCAGCAAAATACAAATGATGACACGTAACATTCCAGACATACGTCAGTTTTTTTTGATAGTCAATGTTTTTTGATTCTGACTCGGTCCCGGCAATCCCATGGTAAAACCCATATTATTGCTTACCAGGACAATTTTCAATGTATTATCTTTATTTTCATCCAGGACATGGGGTTTCCAATGGACTCTGACAGGCATATCATATATATTCGGCAGAAAAACCAATGTCCTGCTTTTAGTGACCATCTCATAATCCACTCCTTCTACTAATCCACCACCGGCAACAATATCAAAAGTGACCTCCAGGTTCTGTTTAAGAGGAGCCGAGCTCAGATAAATATTATATGTGGCTGTATAATCGGCACCCTGAGACACTTCCACCGTAGAAGCATCATTATACATGATATGGATGAACGGATGATCGTATGGCTCATGCTCATCTTGCCCACAGGAGAAAAACAGGCCGGCAGACAAGATCATTATAAATTTCAGTAATCGATACTTTCTCATGTTGTTTTGTTTATGAATCTGAAACATTTTATCTATTTACAGTCGGATTAGGTTGCATTGCCCTATTGGCATTCAATTCCCGGATAGGAATCGGCAATATAAACCAATCGTCCGGATAGGATTTGAATTTGACAAATGAGTTCGTGTTTTTTGCCCGTACCAAATTTTGCTTTCTCCGGGTGATATCATAAAACTGATGTCCTTCGAAACATAATTCTTTCGTCCGTTCTTTTTCGATGATATATTTCAGCGAATCTTTCTTATTTTCGGGTATCACGATTTCTGAAATGTCTTTTTGCAAGGCCCTGGCGATAATCGCCTTTATATCGGCGGCAGCTTCCTTCAGTTTATCCTGATTCACGTAAGCTTCTGCACGGTTCAGGTACATTTCGGAACTTCTCAATACAATAGGATTGTTCCGATCCTCCTCTGTAGTTGGTTTCTCCGGAATATAAAATTTCCGGCAGGCATTGTAAACAACACCGTCTTTCACATCCGTCAGCACTCTCAAACGAATATCCTCCGCCTGGTCGAATAAACTTATAAGCGTATCCGCAGGAGCTGCCTCAGGTTCACTTGTTTCATAAAAATCAGAAATACCGGTGTTCTTTTCCAAACCATTCAGGCGAAAAATAATTTCATTTCCTTTTACCGTACTTCTGTACATTGCCAGATAGTCTTCATCCCGGGCCAATGGAACTTCATTGATGACTTTTGTAGCATAATTGGCCGACTGTTCCCAATTCTCCATATACAGATAGACCCGTGATAAAAGCGCCATGGATGCAAGTTTTGAAGCATGATATACATCCCGCATAGGAATATCTCCGAATTCACCGATAGATTCTTCCAGGTCTATGATGATTTGTTGATATACATCTTTTACCGGGCTTCTGGAAATACTTTCATTGGCAGACGGTATTTTTGTCAGTACCGGTATCCCCAAATGAGAAGCATCCGGCGTATACGTATAAGGTTGGGCATATACCCGGCACAGGTCGAAATGGCACAAGGCCCTCAAAAACAATGCTTCAGCTTTGATCCGGTGCAATTCTTCCGCATGGTTGGGATACTTGTCCAATAACTCCGGCTGATATTTTATAATATTGTTTACATTGGCCAATGCTTCCAGTATTTTACCCCAGATTTGTCCTACTGAGCCACCTAACTCATCCTGGGCAGAGATAAAATTATACTGGTTACTCATATCTGAAGAACTCCGGAGCACCAACATATTTCCTGCCACTTCCGGATATTTGTAAAAATGGCCGTCATAGTAGTTAAAGATTAAACTGTAACTTCCCGGCAATGCCGAGCGAATTCCCGAGATATCGGAAAAAAGCGTCGGCGTATCCGTTTTTCCTAAGGGAGTAACATTAAGGAAATCATCACAGGATGATATGCCTGTAAAAAACAGGCAACCGATAATGGTATATACTATTATTTTTTTCATAAACTATTTGTCAATTATTTTAAAAAGAAAGTTCTAAACCCACTGAGTAAGTGGTTTCCATCGGATATCCACTCATCGACTGTCTGTAAGAATTCCTGTCTTTTTTATCATAAGGCGTCCATACATTCAGGTTATCAACAATAAAATTAACATTACAAGCGCTTATCCCGGTACGTTTAAGCCATTTCGCAGGTAAAGAATACCCTAAAGCCACGTTTTTCAACCGAAAATGTGTGGTATTGTACAAGTAACGGGTCGAATTCATGGTTGAACGGGTTGAATATTTCCAGATCGGTTTTGGAGAAAGAGCCAGATCTCCCGGCTTTTGCCAACGATCCAATTGATTGACAGATTGATTATCAGCATCAATATTATACCCATCAGACGACACATTCCGTCCGAAAGTGCTAAACGCATATCCTCCGATCTTATAGGTTAAAAATACGTTCAGGGAAATTCCCTTGTAAAAAAAGAGATTTCCCAATCCACCGGCAAATAAAGGAGCTGCCGATTTATAGGGTACCCGGTTATTCTCATTATACGCCCGGGTAATATTGCCCTGGGCATCGTACCAAAGTGCATGGCCGTCCCTGGGATCTACCCCGGCCCAACGGAGCAGGTAAAGTGTCTGCAGGTCATATCCTTCCCGGAGCAGGTAGTTGCCATTGGTTTTACTGATTCCATTATAAATTTTCAACAATCTATTTTGATTGTGTGCGATATTAAACTCAGTATGCCATTCAAATGCTCCCCGGAGATTTTCTGAAGTAATCGAAAGTTCTATTCCCCGGTTTCTGATTTCTCCCAGGTTCCGGTAAACAGAAGAGGTTCCGGTAGTATAAGAAACATCCAGATCATTTATCAAATCCACCGTCTTGTTATTATATACTTCCATTTCCACATCTAAGCGGTTAAACATCATGATTCTTAACCCTAAATTTGTTTTATAGGTACTTTCCCAAGTCAGCGAAGGATTTGGGCTTGAAGATAATTTTGTTCCCATCTCACCGGAATAATTAATCGTTGAGCCATAGGTGTATAATCCGCGGGCATTCGTATTACCCATACGGGAGTTCCCATCAATACCGTAACTTGCTTTCAGTTTCAGAATATTTATCCAACGAGAGTTGAAGAAATCTTCATTGTGAATATTCCAGGAAACTCCTACGGCTCCAAAGTTTGCCCAGCGAACATCATCTCCAAAATTAGAATTGCCATCCTTGCGGTAATTAGCCAGGAAGTAATAACGCCGGTCGTATGAATACGTTGCCTGTCCGAGAAAAGATGCCGAACGCGTAGTACCTGAGCCACTGGATCCTTTCCTGTTAATCGCATACCCAACCTCCTTAATATGGTCATTGACAAAATCATTTCCAGTAGCTTCAAGACTTTTATATTCTTTAGAGTTTGCTTCGAAAGCCAGGAAAGTTTTTATTGTATGTTTGCCGAATGTCCTGTCATAATCTAACCGGGAAATAGACGACCACGTAAGATAGTTTGAATGTCCACGGGTAGAGTATCCGATGGGGATGGGGTCACCCTCAGAAGATGAGTTCATTCCCGACCAGTTTGTTTGCGCCTCATACCTGTCTTCGTAACCACTTTGATAGTCTGCTCCGAATTGCCCGGCTAAACTCAATCCCTTTAAGATATCGTACTTTAAGGTAATCGAGTTAACCGCAGCAAAAGTTTGCTGATTATGATCATTTTCCTCTCTTTCGGCAACCGAATTATAGAAACGGGTTCTTTCCCATACAGGATTTCCCTGTTCATCTACCGCTTTGAGAGATTTATTATATATCCTGAAAGTACCATCACTATTGTACGGTGAATAGATGGGCAATAAGTCATAATAATCACTATCAGGATTGAATAAGGTATTTATATTATATGAAGACGAAAGGGACAAGTTTACCGTAAATTTATCATGTAATTTGGACTCTATTCGTCCTCTCAGGGAAATACGTTTCTGATTATTCCCCATAATGGTCAGGTCACTATTATAATATGAACCGGAAACATAATAAGTTGTATTCTTACTTCCACCGGAGATAGATAAATTGGTAAAAAATGAGAAACCCTTATCATAAAATGCATCCGTCCAGTTCGTAGAGGTCGTACTATAGGAATTCAGTTCATTATCCTGATAGGGAAAAAGTGCCGGATTCAATTCAGTATTATTGGCATAAGATTCTTTTGCTAACATCATATACTCGGAAGTATTCAACACTTTAAATAAGGTTCCCTTGTTAATCTCTGAAATTCCATATCTGGCAGATACTGTTAATCTGGGTTTTTGTTCTGCCCGTCCTCTTTTGGTAGTAATCAGGATCACTCCGTTCGAAGCATTTGCCCCGTAAATAGAAACGGCTGCCGCATCTTTCAACACGGTAATACTTTCAATATCTTCCGGGTTTAAATAAGAGAGCGGACTAATGGAAGTTGACATCCCCAATACCTGATTAGTTCTTTCCCCGGTAAATACCGGCGTTCCATCTACTACATAGAACGGTTCGTTGGATGCGGTCAATGAAGCTGATCCGCGTACCCGGGTAAAATATCTCGGTCTCGTGCTGGAAGCGTCATCTGTATTTATATTAATATTAACTCCCGGCATTTTCCCTTCCAACAATAAATCCACCCGGCTAACCGGCAAAGTTTTGATCTGTTCCGAATTTACCTGGAATGCACTGCCCACCATATCCGACCGTTTTTGTATGGATCCGTAGGCACCGACTACTTCCACATCGTCCAACATGATGGACGAATAATTTAATATTACATTGACAACAGATTCTTTTCCAACTGCCACTTCTTTCGGTTGCATTCCGACAAAAGAAAAAACGAGTACCGCACCTTGTTCCGGCACGCCAATCCGGTAATTGCCATCCATATCTGCGACAACGGCCTTCGTGGTTCCTTTTAACGCTATCGTAGAACCAGTTAGCGGCTCACGATCTTCATCCTGCACATTTCCTGTAATAAAAATTTCTGAAGAAGGCGATCGCGTAGCTGCGACAGCTCTTCTCGCCTGAATAATAATGACATTATCATCCATGGTGTAACTCAGTCCCCGAGAAGAGAGGACTTCATTCAACACTGTGCTTAACTCCTTGTTATCGGCATGGATGGTGACCGCAGTTTTATTTTTCAGCATTTCATTTTTATACAAAAATGTATAATGGGTTTGCTTTTCCAATGCCGTCAGCACATCCCTGACGGAAACCTGGTCCATGTGAATAGTAACTTTCCCTTCTTGTGCCTGCAAGGTTTCCATCAAACAAAAAGAAAAAAAGCTCAGTAAAATAAGGATTTGCTTCATATATATTAAGATATTAGTTTTATGTTGTCGCCCGTTCATAAGGGTGTTAGTTATTTAGGAGATATCGTAATGGTATTTTCATTGAATTCAAAATGAAGACCTCCGGATTTTTCAAATTTCCGCAGGATATCATCTACTGATTCATACATTTTCATTTTGCCGCTGTACACAGTTTTCTGCAGACCGGGATCTGTATAAACAATCCGGATATTATACCATCTTTCAAGGCGTTTCATAATATCGTCCAACGGAGCATCTTTGAAATAAAAAAAACCGTCTTTCCAGGCAGTAAAGAGTCCGGCATCCACGTTCCGTACCGACGAGGTTTTTGACACTTTATCCAATATTAATTGTTCACCGGGAAGTATCTCTCTTTCCTGCAAACCCTTTCCCCGGATAGAAATACTTCCACTGACCAGGGTAGCATATATAAGTTCTTCATCAGAATATGCTTTTATATCAAAAGATGTTCCGGTGACACGTACGTCTAAAGCTTTTGTTTCCACTATAAATTTCTGTACTTTATCCGGGTGTACATCAAAATAGGCTTCTCCGGACAGGAATACTTTTCGTTCCTTTCCGGCAAATGCCGAAGGAAATTTCAGGGAAGAACCGGAATTCAAACAAACCCGGGTACCATCCGGCAAAAGCAGCTTATAAGTACCCTTATATGGAACTTCCACCGTGTGCAAAACCGTATCGGCCGACGGTAGAACTGCTCCTGACTGTGATTTTACCTGCAACTCTCCGTTCCGGTTTTCTAAATAAACCCCTTCTTCGGAGGAAGAAGACAGGGTGTCCAGGCTTAACACTTCTCCGGAAGCCAGGCGAAGGACTGTTTTCCCGTTGCCTATTTCCATTGTCTGGATTTGCCGGGGCTTACCGGTTTGGTGATTGGAAAAATAAACGGTAGCAACCACAAAAAAAGCAAGCAGGACAACCGATGCGATCCGCATCAGGTACAAATACGTTTTTTTCCGGGGAGTACGGACTTTCTTTAGTGCTTTGTCAACATGAAAAGAAGAGATCAATGCCAATTGCTTATCCATTTCCGGACGATGCTGTAATTCATCCATTAGTTGTTGCAACCGGGGGGATTCCCGTATGATTTTTTCCACTTCATTTTTTTGCTCCGCCGGCAAGTCGTTTTGGCAATATTTCAATAGAAGGCCGGCAAACTGAATCGGATCGGTTTCTTTCATTGCATAGTTATTTTTAAATAAATACAAATAACTAATGCAAAAGGATTATTCAAAATAACATTTTAACACAAATAAGAAGGAAATAATATCAGAATCTCATTTTATGCGCTTTAGAATTTTCTTAAACGGGGAAAAAGAGAAGTAACAGCGGATAAATGTCTTGTAGTTGTTCACGAAGCCGCTTTTTTGCTTTATTTTTTTGAACTTTGACGGTATTGATACTAATGGAAAGCTGTTCTGCAATAGTAGAGTTGTCCAAATGGTCGATGTAGGCCATCCTGAAAATTTTTCCGCACTCTGCCGGCAACGTATCTATAGCCCGCATAATTTCGCCGTAGATTTCAGCCCGTACCACTGCTTCAAAGAATCCGGCATCTTCTTCCGTACTGTCTTTACTTAATGTATCCAGTATCTCGGAATGTATGGAAGCTGCTTTCAACTCATTCAAACAATCATTCTTTACCATTTTGTACAGATAACGCTTCAGATGCGCTTCACTTTCAAAGGAACCGGCTTCACTCCAAAGTTTCAGAAACGCATTTTGCACGATATCTTCGGCCATTTCCTTGTTTTGCAGGTAATTGTATGCAAAATACGCCAATGGCTGGTACAGCAGACGAAAATTTCGTTCAAAATAGTCTTTCACAATTCGCCATACATTTATATTAAATACAAAATTAAGAAAAAAAATAAAAGATACTCAGGAATATGCTTTCTGTTTTTCTATGCACTCAAAATGCGGTTGACGATCACCCGACTAAAGTTTCTGGCAAACCGGGCAAAAATAGACTGCTCCACCAAGATAGGCCTCTTTCACAATACTACTACCGCAATTGGGACAAGGTTGATTAACAGTGTTTTTCGACAGGATCGTTCGATACCCACCGTTCCGACCGAACAAATCTTTTTCAACATCTCTTCCCCCATTATCTGTCATATTATTCAGAGTTACTTTCAAGCTATGGAATAATTCTCCCTTTTCAAAATCCGACAACATAGATTTTTTTCGTTTAGGATGTATACCTCCATTGAACAGGATATCCTGGAGCACCCCATTGCCAAGCCCGGGAATCCGTTGTTCAGTAGCAAGTAAAGCTTTAATGGATATATCTTTTGTAACCTTCCGGAAAATATTCTCGAAAATGGTTTCATCAAAGGCATCATCAAGTGGAGATATACTATGAAGGCTTCCCTGGTAATACGGATTCTGAAATTCATCCCGGCAGGCCCATATTCCACCATACATGGCAACGGTAAAAACAATACAGCTATTATCGTCAAAAATTACCTGTAACTGAAATTTTTCAGGACTCTTTTCCGGTGAAGGGTAATATCTTATATTCGTTCCGTCTCCGGCTATGATGTATGTATCGCCTTCGCAGCAAATATCTACAAACATTCCATGTCCTCGGGATGATATGATCTGTTTTCCGGAGAGTAACTTATCATATTTTTTCGGATCTCCGTTATACCATGCAAATTTATAAGGACTTGTAGCATTCCTGACTTTGGCAATTCTCTTTTCTGTCAGGATTTCTCCAAGTTGCAGGCTCATTACTTTTGATTCGGGGATTTCCAGCATATTATTTCAAAATCTAATTAATTTTCCTTCATCAATAACAATTCCAGCATATGTGCCAGTAATTCTTTTTCTCCTGAGTGACCATGTCCCGGAATGACAATTTCCACCGAAGGAAATTTATCTATTACTTTCCGGATTGTTTCCGGCCATACGCTAACATCAGCATCAGAAAGGTTGCCAAGCCGGGTAGACTTCATATCTTTTAATTTTTATAGTAAACAAAGATATGATTTAAAATCAACAGAATATCCTTCCGGCAAACAGAAAGTGCTTGTTATTTTTTCAAGTAAACACAAAAAAAATGTAATAATAACGAGTTTGTCAATTTTGCGGTTGCATAAAAACTTATTGAGTCTTAACTTTACAACAAAAATAATATAAACTAATTACCACCGGGAAATCCGAAATTTGCAATCAAATGGAAACAAAAAGAGATATATTTTATAAAGCATTCATAGAAAGGGACAGTTCCTTTGAAGGTGTATTTGTTGTCGGAGTGAAAACAACCGGCATATTTTGCCGTCCGACATGTCCGGCTAAACCCAAACTGGAAAACATTGAATTTTTCCCATCAGCCCAAGATGCCATGCTGAATGGTTACAGACCATGTAAAGTGTGTAAACCATTGGAAAAAGCCGGGAGTCCACCGTCAAACATCAACAGACTATTAAAATATATGGAGGATAATCCCGCTGTCAAAATAAAAGATACAAATCTTAAAGATATGGGACTGGAACCCAGCCAGGTCCGCCGGTGGTTTTTGAAAAACTACGGACTGACATTTCATGCTTATCAAAGAATGTACCGGATTAACAATGCTTTTCAACGTTTTCAGTCAGGGGAAAGTATTACAGACGTTGCCTTCGAGTCCGGTTATGATTCTTTAAGTGGGTTTAACAGCATGTTCAAGAGCATTATCGGAACATCTCCCCTTCATAGTAAAAACAAACGCATTGTCAATATCACCCGTATTGAAACAGATTTGGGAACCATGATCGCAGGTGCGACCGATCAGGGAATTTGCATGTTCGAGTTTGCCGATTATAAACTGCTCGAAATGGAGTTAAAGCAGTTAGCCACATCATTGAAAGCACCCCTCGTACAAGGCGAAAATATTTATTTCGATATGCTCCGGAAACAGTTGGAACAATACTTCAAGGGAGAGCTTCAAGTGTTTGATATTCCATTGGATTTAGTAGGAACAGAATTTCAAAAGCAAGTATGGCTTGGCCTGTTACAAATACCTTATGGTACAACAACCACCTATGCAAAGCAAGCAGAACGATTGGGCAAACCATCTGCAGTAAGAGCCATTGCCAATGCCAATGGCAAGAATAAAATCTCCATTATTTTACCTTGTCACAGGGTTATCGGTACAGATGGTACTCTTACCGGTTATGGAGGAGGGATCTGGCGAAAGAAAAAATTACTGGAACTTGAAGAGAAATTTATTAAATAAGGCAGTGTTTTTATTTAAAAAAAGAATGCAATTATCAACAGTATCCGGGCTTCCAGTGAAGCGCAGCAACAGGAAGTTTTCAGTTTTGTAATGCAGCATGAGGCATGTATGCCGAGAGCAGCACTTCGATATGCTATAGAAAAAATGCCGCCGGAAATGAGAGCAAAGGAATGAAAAAATCATAACTGCCTCCATGAGTTTACAGAAGACAATTTTAGATTTTTAAAATTCCACTACAATCCCCAGAGTCGGCAATATGGTTCCACTATCGGCATTGATTTCCTTCATTTGGTAACGTTGAGGATCGGCAAGGTCGGTCATAGCTTTACCTTGGGTATCGAGCACAGCAGTATAGATAGGTTGCTCAGGCGATTTGAAATTGTACACATTTTGCACATCTATGTAAATTCCCAACATCCATTTACTGAAATAATATACCTTATCTATCCGCAGATCGAGTTGATGAAATGCACCCAAGCGCTGGCGGTTGAACAGGCTGTAGTTCAGGTATGGCCTATTTTGCGCATCCCATGCAGCTTTCAGGCTCGATTTGTCTTTATCGTAAGGCGTGTAAGGCGTACCTGCTCCCAACCGCCATTTAGCGCCCAGTGTCCAGTTTTTCCGGAGTTCCTTGCTCCCGACAAGCGATATTAATTGACGGTTA
>JAVBLA010000049.1:0-17883 GCA_031553775.1 Bacteroidales bacterium | reverse complement strand
ATTTTTCCACAAAATATTGTAACTTTAGGACCTGAAATTTTAAAACAATAAATATTATAGAGGCCATGAAAAATTTATGTTGTATTAAACAGGAAGCCCAAACTATTCTTTTATCCTTGAAGTTCATTCTTTTTTATCTGTTTTTATTTGTCTATATATCATCTGTATCAGCAAAAGAATACACTCTGCACTCTCCGGATAAACAGATATCTGTTATTATTTCTGCAGATAGTAAACTTCCCTTAACCTGGTCTGTGAGTTTTCAGGGAGAAAAATTATTACTTCCCAGCAGGATTGGAATGGAAATTGAAGGTTCCAAATCTGCATTCGGTAATTTATCTGCCGTTAAAAAAATAGTAAATAGATCCTCAGACAAGGTTATTGAGGTTTTAGTACCTGTCAAAAACAGTCAAATCCGGGATTTTTACAATGAAATGGTTCTGTATTTCAATGAAGGATATGCGGTGTGCTTCCGTGCCTACAACAATGGTGTAACATACCGGATCGAAACAGAAATAAAAAATAATATCCGGGTAACGAATGAAACCGTTGAGTTCAATACGGCTGAAGATTGTCTTGCATACTGGCCGAAAGGAGATGCTCCGGATTATTATTCCCATTTTGAGGCAGTTTTTGAAAAAGCAAAACTATCGGAATTGGGAAACACCCGTTATGCATATCTTCCGTTGTATTTATCAACTCCTTCGGGAAAAAAGATGGTTATTGAAGAAGCCGACTTATATAACTACCCGAATCTATTCCTTTGGGGATCAGCATCCTCTTTACTGACAGGCAAGTTCCCTCCGGTCGTACTGAAAACCGAACTGAAACCAAAAACCGACCGTGTAGAGTTGTTTAAAGAAAAAGCACCTTATATTGCAGAAACAACAGGCCAAAGAACCTACCCCTGGAGAATAATAGCGATAGCTTCCGATGATAAGGGATTGTTGAACAATGAACTGGTTTATCAGCTCTCATCTCCTTTCAAAGCAGAACAAGGAAAAGATGCATCCTGGATCAAACCGGGGAAGGTAGCGTGGGACTGGTGGAATGCCAATAATATCTATGGTGTTGATTTCCGATCTGGAATCAATACGGAAACCTATAAATACTATATTGATTTTGCTTCGGAATATGGGTTGGATTATATCATCCTGGATGAAGGATGGTCATTGTCTACTACCAACATTAAAGAGCCGAACCCTGAAATAGATATACCCGCTTTGGTAAGCTACGGAAAAGCAAAAAATGTAGATGTGATACTTTGGGCTCTCTGGCTGCCTTTAGACAAGGATATTGAAGGAACATTGGATATTTATTCCCGCTGGGGTGTAAAGGGAATCAAAGTCGATTTCATGCAAAGAGCCGACCAGTACATGGTCAACTACTATGAAAGGGTAGCTAAAGCATGTTATGACAGAAAGTTGCTGGTAGATTACCATGGAGCATATAAACCCGCTGGGCTGAATCGCAAATACCCCAATGTTATTAGTTACGAAGGAGTAGCAGGATTAGAAAATGATAAATGGAGTACCGATATCACTCCTGAACATGATCTGATACTCCCTTTTACCAGAATGGTATCCGGACCAATGGATTATACCCCTGGAGCTACTAAAAATGCATCGCAAGAAGGGTTTTATCCTGTTTACAGAGAACCTATGAGTCAGGGCACCAGAGCACACCAGGCGGCTATGTATGTACTCTATGATAGCCCACTGCAAATGCTGGCCGATAACCCCTCCAATTATAAAAAAACACCTGATTTCACTAGGTTTATTTCAAAATTTCCTACAGTCTGGGATCAAACAGTTCCCCTGGAAGGTAAAATCGGAGAATACCTGGTAATGGCCCGGAAATACGGCAACCAATGGTATATCGGAGCTATGACAGATTGGACTCCCCGTACATTTGAAATTTCACTCGATTTCCTGGATAATAGCCGCTATAAGATTGAAATATTAAAAGATGGTATCAATGCAGACCGGTATCCTGCAGATTTCAAAATAGAGCAATCCGTTATTTCTTCCAAAAATCAAAAAATCCGGATTCAGATGGCTCCGGGTGGAGGATGGGCGGCGATACTGATTCCGGAATAATAGTTTTTAAAAAAACCTGACAAAAGGACTGAATAGGAATCCATCCTCCATTTGTTAACAATTTCCTAATTCCCCCTGCCAAGCTGTTAAGTCTGGTTAAGGCTTCGTTTTCTCGGTTAAAAGTGTTAAAATCGCGATAACAAAGGGAATTTTTGCACGTTATTTGTTATAATTTTGCTTGAAGTATAATTTGAAACAAATACAGAACATAACCATTTTAAAATTAAATGATATGAAGAACAATTGGAAAATAGTGTTGGCTTTAGCCTTTACCGGTATTCTTAGTGCCGGAATTGCTGTGGGAACATATTCTTATATGAACAAGAAAAACGGAGGATATGGATCATCCAATCAAGTATTTAACCAACCGGTCAGCTATGCGATGCTAAACGGTTCTGCTGCCGAAACAACAGATTTTACCGTGGCTGCAGAAAACAGTGTGCATGCCGTAGTGCATATCAAATCTACCGCTAAAGCTGTTGCTTCTGCTTCAGGAAATCGCCGGTATATAGATCCTTTTGAATACTTTTTTGGTCCTGGGAGTGGTGGATTCCAACGCCCGGAACCACAACCCCGCACCGGATTCGGATCTGGAGTGATCATTTCTACAGATGGATATATTGTCACGAATAACCACGTAGTTGATGGTGCTGATGACATTTCTGTCACACTGAATGACAATAAGACATATACTGCCAAACTGATCGGAACAGATCCGGAAACCGATATCGCACTGATTAAGATCGATGCAAAAGATCTTCCGGTAATTCCATTCGGTGATTCAGATAAACTAAAGGTGGGAGAATGGGTATTGGCAGTAGGTAATCCGTTCAATCTTACCTCTACGGTAACTGCCGGGATTGTCAGCGCAAAAGGAAGAGGAAATGTTTTTCCAAGTTCCGGAAATCAGCCGGCTATGAAAATCGAATCGTTTATCCAGACCGATGCCGCTGTAAATCCGGGAAACAGTGGAGGTGCATTGGTCAATACCAAAGGAGAACTGGTAGGTATCAATACCGCTATTTATTCGGAAACAGGTAATTTTGCCGGCTATTCATTTGCCGTTCCTATCAGTATTGTAAGTAAAGTAGCTGCAGATATTAAGCAATACGGTACCGTACAACGGGCTATTCTGGGCGTCTCTATACAAAATATTGCCGCTTTGAAAGAAGCGAGTCCGGATGTGGCCGAGAAATTGAAAGTATCCGAAGGAGCTTATGTGGCAGATTTTGCGGAAAGAAGCTCTGCTAAAGAAGCCGGAATTGAAAAGGGTGACGTGATTACTGCCATCAATGACGCTAAAGTGAGAAGTGTCAGCGAATTACAGGAACAGGTAAGCCGTTACCGTCCGGGAGACAAAGTAAAAGTAGCAATACAACGCGGAAACGATAAAAAAGTATTTACAGTCGACCTGAAAAACAGACAGGGAAATACCGATGTGGTGAAAAATACTCCCGCCGTAGAATTACTGGGAGCTGCATTCAAATCGTTGACCGATGAAGCCAAAAAGAAATATGGCGTCAGCTACGGAATAGAAGTCTCCGGCATCACTGCAGGTAAATTCAGGGATAACGGCATTAACAAGGGATATATTATCATGACGGTAAATGACCAGAAAATTACAAGTCCCGAAATGTTTGAAAAACTGGTAGAAGATATTCTCAGAACATCTACCGACGATAAAGCGTTATTTATTAAAGGATTTTATCCCAATGGCAGAACCAAATTTTATGCCATTGATTTAAGTGAATAATTAATTAAAAAGGTTTAATTATATAAATGCTCCGGGCGCAAGGAAATAAACTTACATTTTCTTGCGCCTAATCTCTAAAATAATAATTATCTTTGCAACCCGAAATTTCGCAAAATAAATGAGACAATTAAAAATTACAAAGTCGATCACCAATCGCGAAAGTGCTTCATTAGACAAATATTTACAGGAAATCGGCCGGGAGGATTTGATTACTGTCGAAGAAGAAGTCGAATTGGCACAAGCTATCAGGAGAGGTGACCGTGCTGCATTGGAGAAACTTACAAGAGCCAATCTTCGTTTTGTGGTCTCTGTGGCCAAACAATACCAAAACCAGGGATTGAGTCTGCCCGACTTAATCAATGAAGGTAACCTCGGTTTAATAAAAGCTGCAGAAAAATTTGATGAAACACGTGGTTTTAAGTTTATCTCTTACGCTGTATGGTGGATACGTCAATCCATTTTGCAAGCTTTGGCTGAACAGTCGAGAATCGTTCGTCTTCCGTTGAACCAGGTAGGTTCCCTGAACAAGATTACAAAAGCTTTTTCAAAATTTGAACAAGAACACGAACGCCGTCCGTCACCCGAAGAACTCGCAGAAGAATTGGATATCCCGGTAGATAAAATATCTGATACCCTGAAAGTATCCGGTAGGCATATCTCCGTAGATGCTCCTTTTGTAGAAGGCGAGGACAACAGCTTGCTGGATGTCCTGGTTAACGACGATGCTCCCATTGCAGACAGAACTTTAATGAGTGAATCATTGTCCAGGGAGATCGAACGTACGCTTTCAACATTGAGCGACCGGGAACGGGACATCATCAAGATGTTTTTCGGTATCGGAAGCCAGGAAATGACGCTGGAAGAAATTGGTGATAAATTTGGGCTGACTCGCGAGCGTGTAAGACAAATCAAAGAGAAAGCTATCAGACGGTTGCGCACAAGCAACAAAAACGATTTACTTAAAAGTTATCTGGGATAAACAATTACCCCATAAGATACTAAAAAAGGCAGCTTTTGGCTGCCTTTTTCTTTTCCCTTTTTCCTAAACCACTTAATACTTGGGAATTTACTTACATACTTATTTGAAAAACAACAATGGTATTTGTCCATTATGACATTGCAAAGGTAAAAACTTTTTCCAAATAACATGTGGAATAATTGACAGATTTCGTGTAAAATTTAATATTTACCCAAAATAACCCTCAGATTTTATTTCTTCCGGTATGCTACTCATAGATATTTTTTTCTTATTTTTGCAAAAAAGCAGCATTATACCATGAAATTCATCCGCTATTACATCACCGTTTACTTATTGACTGTTGCCTGGAGTCTTTTAGGACAACACAATTTCTCTCTGGCCCATTATACCTCGGACGACGGACTCTCACAAAATACCATTACAGCCATGCTGAAAGATACCAAAGGATATCTATGGTTAGGTACACGTGAAGGCTTGAATAAATTCGATGGTTACAATTTCACGGTTTTCAATTCCGGTTTCAACCGCTCTTCGTCTATGTTGAGTAGCCGTGTCCGGATGCTGAAAGAAGACCAATGGGGATATATCTGGATCAAAACATACGACGATATTGTATACCGGCTGGATCCGGCTACAGAAAATTTTATACGGATTACCGATGAAACCGGGGCCTATATTGCAGATAAAATCAATGACATATTTCTACTGTCTTCAGGAGATATCTGGCTGACAACTGTAAATAACGGTTGTTTCAGGGTCAGTACCCATAAAAAAACACGCGAACTTTCATTGATGCACCTTACCAAAGAAGAAAACGAACTCTCAGGAAATCAGGTAAACGATATCTTTGAAGATGCCAATGCCAATATCTGGTTGCTGACCAATGCAGGACTGACCGTAATGGATGCTTCCGGAAAAAGAAAATTCCACTATGAACAGCAGGCATTTCATACACATGTTGAGACGGATAAAAAAATCTTGTTTGCGTCTGATGGAAAGGTTATCCTGTATGATAAAAAAAGTCAGAATTTTGAAAATAAAGATTTGGGGCATTTGGCACCGGTGACTTCCATCGCAGCTCTGTCTCCCCACAATTTCATTGTATCTACTCTGGGAAAAGGTTTCTATACCTACGATATCCTGCATAATGAGTGGAACCGTTTTTCAAAAGACTCTTACAAGGAGTTGCCGACAGATCATATTTTAAATATCTATGTAGATAGGGCAGGAGAAGCCTGGATGCAGATCAATTACCGCGGAGTCATACACTTTATCCCGCAGACAAGGGAAGTAGAATGTTTACTTTCCGATGAGAATGAAGGACAGGCGACCAATCCTAATTATTTTATTTTTGAAGATGAGAACGATTTACTGTGGGTGCAACCCTATATCGGCTCTTTTTGCTGGTACGACAGGGTAAAAAAACGCTTATTCTCTTTTAAAAGCACCTATAATAAGGATATCAACGCCTTATTCGATTATGGCATCAACCACATACTTCCCGATGCCCAGGGCGTATTCTGGTTAAGTACTAACCGGGGAAACGGATTTTATAAATGCACCTTTCTTCCCGATTATTTTGAGAACTACCTGTTTGATAACCAGTCGCTTTTCAGTATATCAAACGAAACCAGGTGTATCTTTGAAGATAAAGATAAAAGGCTTTGGGTAGCCTGTAAAGACGGAAGAGTACATGTATTCGACGAGAACCGGAAAAATCTGGGAATATTAGATGCAAATGGACATATTTCATCATCTTCCTATCTGAATGTACTGGTTTATAATATTTTCCAGGATTCAAAAGGAGATATCTGGTTGGCAACCAAAAAACAGGGAATTCTCCGGCTGAAAGAGACAGGAAAAAACAGCTTCCGGATCGAAAAATTCATGAACCGGACTGATGATCCTTACTCTCCCGGCAATGATGATTTTTATTCTATCGCTGAAGATAAAAGAGGACGGATCTGGGCAGGAAGCTATGGCGCAGGCCTGCATCTGCTGGAAGAAAAAAATGGAAAAATCCGTTTTATTCATGCAAAAAATAAACTAAAAAATTACCCGATAGCCAATTGTTCCCGGGTGCGGCAAATTTATCCTGATTCCGATGGAAATATCTGGATCGCTACCACTGAGGGGGTTGTTGTTTTCCAGGATGCATTTAAAAATATAGAAGATATTTCATTTAATTATATCCGGAAAGATAAAGATCAATCCAACCAGTTAGAAGCCAATGATATCCATTGTATATATGAAGATAAAGACAAGATCGTATGGCTGGCCACTTTCGGGGGAGGACTCAACCGCTTGAAAGCGCCTTATCATCCGGGAGAAACTCCCGACCTTCAAACATTCGATCATTCCAACGGAATGCCGAATAATATTGTATATACGATTTTAGAGGATGATAACGATCATTTGTGGCTGACTACCGAAAATTCCATCGTGAAATTTAACCGGATCACCCATGAGATCGAATCTTTTGGAAAAGACAACGAACTGGAAAATGTGGAATTCTCGGAAGCATCGGCGGCTAAACTACACTCCGGCCGGATCTGCGTGGGAACCAAGTCGGGACTGTATTTTTTCCATCCGGATAACGTAAAAATAAAACCGTTGAATGCACCGATTGTTTTTACCCGGTTACAATTATTCAATCAGGATGTTTTAATCGGAGTGAAAGGCTCCCCTTTGAAAACGCATATAGACCAGACGAAGCACCTGCGGTTAAGTCACAAACAAAATGTCTTCACCCTGGAATATGCCACACTGGATATGCGTACGCCGCAAAATATACAATATGCATACCGTCTAAAAGGATTCGATGAAGATTGGAACTATGTGAAAAACAAACGGTATGCAACATATACCTCTCTGCCGCCGGGAACCTATACGTTTATTGTTCGCTCTACCGATAGTGAAGGAATCTGGCTGCAGAACGAACGCAGTATGGAAATTGAAATATTGCCTTCATTCTGGCAGTCGATCTGGGCAAAATTACTATATGTGGTATTATTCATTTTGCTTTTCTTTGTGGTTTTCTACATTTTCATCACTTTCTACAAGTTGAAGCACAATGTGGAAATGGAACAACAAATGACGGATCTTAAACTGCGCTTCTTTACGGATATTTCTCATGAATTACGGACTCCGCTTACCCTGATCTCTTTACCTGTGGACAATCTCCTGAATGAAAAAGATCTGGAACCGGAGGTAAAAGAGCAGCTTTCACTGATTCGCCGGAATTTAGACCGCGTAATGCGCCTGATCAATCAAATCCTGGATTTCAGGAAGGTGCAGAATAATAAAATGCGGTTACGGGTTGAAGAGACCGATTTCGGAGCATTTGTCCGTTCATGTAGTGAAGATTTCGTCGAAATAGCCACCGAGAAAAAGATCAGTTTCCAGGTCGTTAATGAATCTCCGGGGGTAATGGTATGGATAGACCGGGATCGTTTTGACTCCATTATATCCAATCTTTTATCGAATGCATTCAAGTTTACGCCCGCGGGAAAAAGCATCACAATCAAAGCTTCCACCGAATCCGGATTGGCAGTATTGACCGTATCGGATGAAGGGGTTGGCATCTCCCAGGATAAAATCGGTGCGATCTTCGATCGTTTTTTCAGTGAACCACTCCGCAGTATTACACAAAAAAGCACCGGCATAGGCCTGAATCTGGTAAAAAAGCTGGTAGATCTGCATCATGCGGTTATTACGGTAGATAGTGAAGTAAATAAAGGTTCGGTGTTCCAGGTGAAATTTCCATTGGGAATCGACCATTTTAACGAAGATGTCGATATTATCCTCTCGGATAAAGCCATTCCCGAAGAGAAAAAAGAACTGTCAGCAAACGAACAGGTATTTCCGGAAAGAGAAATCACGGAAAATGTCCGCCAGACCATCCTGATCGTAGAAGATAACGACGAATTACGTCATTTCCTCAAAAGCAACCTGAAGAAAAAATACCATGTGGAAGAAGCGGAAAACGGACTACTTGGCTGGCAGAAAGCACAGGAACTGATTCCTGACTTTATTATAACTGACTTGCTGATGCCGGAAATAAACGGTTTGGAACTGACAGAAAAAATTAAAAACGATGAAAGAACTTCTCATATCCCGGTGATCCTGTTAACAGCGGTAACGGATATGGAAAGCAAATTAACGGGAATGAAAGTCGGCGCCGACGATTATATCACCAAACCTTTCAGCGCAGCTTTCCTGAATGCAAGGATAGAAAACCTGATTTCACAACGCAACAAACTGCAAAAATTTTACCGTTCGCAGCTATTCTCGCAATCGCTAGGAGCTACCTTCGAACCTCTCGAATCGCCATCCCCTGAAGAAAATTTCCTTCAGAACCTGATGCATATCATGCACGAAAACCTGGAAAATTACGAACTGAATATCGATTTCCTGGCATCTGAATTGGGAATGAGCCGGACTGTATTCTTCAATAAACTGAAAAGCCTGACGGGTTTTTCTCCGGTAGAGTTTGTCCGGGAAGTCCGCCTGCAACGGGCTTCGGAATATGTGCTCAATACGGAATTAACATTCTCTGAAATTGCTTATAAAGTGGGATTTGAAGATCCGCGTTATTTCAGCCGGTGTTTTAAACAGAAATTTGGAAAGACACCTTCTGAGTATAGGGGAGGGTAGTTGTATTACATTAATAAAAAATAAATGCAAGTGGAACGAATAAAAAAGTTTTTTACTTGCATTTGTTTTATTTTAGATTTTCACCAGTTTGATATAACCGATGAAAATCTAAAATATAATCAATAAGTCTCCAAATAATTAACCTCCACCACCGTAGGCTTAATCTTCACAAACTTCTTTTCTCCTTTTCTTTTCAATTCAAAGAGAATCACATTTTTATCCGAAGGATTGATAAAAGGTTCAAAATAAAATAAATAAGAAAAAACCGTCAGGTTATCTTTCTTGGCAAAAGCTTTCAGTATATCACGGTATTTTCCGGGGTTCCAATCCATGCAGGGACTAAAACCATTTGCATCGGTATATGTGGTAGTAGTATCCCGCAGGTACATGGTGTGCTTAATGAACCTTTTATAGATTCGGGTGAATTCTTCGGGAGTGGCATCGATTTTAAAATCGTTGATTTTTTCAATAATATCTCCGGGTTTTATATTCGATTGGTAAGCTGGAGAAAAGATATCCACATTGATAATTTCCCTGAGATTGTTGATATTGTAGTTGATGCCCGTAAAATTGTATTTGATCTTCGTATTTAAAAAATAAGCAGCTTCCAGGGTTTTAGGATAAGGATATTGCATAAACATCAGGGGAAGGTGTACAAAGGCATAATCGTCTACTTTGTATGCTTCCGACAGCCACTCTTTGGCTTCACATTCCCAAATGGTTTTGAGCGACTTATTATCCACCAGGCGTACACCAAATGTCATATAGAAAGGAATACTCCTGGCTTCTGCCTGTTGATCATAATATATCGATGTTTTTTCCATCTGTTTTTTGTAGGAGTTATACCTGTATGCCGTGGGAATATTTTTCTTTTCGCCGGAAAAATCCGGATTTTTCTCAAAAGTATAGTTGGTTTGAACCATCAGGTCGGCTTTGTTGCTTTCTTCATAAACCAAACCTTTAGACTCTAAAATCCGCTTGATTTGTATACAAATAAATTCCTCCAGCTGCCTGTTCTGTTCATAAACCGGTCCGAAAGAAAATGTTTTATATTTCATATAATCGACATTTTCATTGACATTCGTTTTGAAGGGACAGGTAAAAGAACGTTTGGTATTTTCTTCCAGGTCGTAAAAAGCATAGGCCGATGCCAATTGCTCTTCATCGATCGACTCCAGCAGCTGACAATCCCAGCTAAGCAATGTCTCCCTGTTTTGCTCTTTCAGATTGGATACTTCCAATACAATTTCACTTTTCTTATTAAGCATCTGGCTGATTTCGTCAACTGTTTTTCCTTCGGTGATGACATTGTCGATTTTCTCGATAATATCGCCTGATTCCAGGCCACATATATTAGCAGGAGAGTAGGGGATTACAGACAATACAACCGGTTTTTTACTTCCCCAACTGGTATACTTGCTGATTTCAAAAGTCAGCCCCTGTTTACAGGTATATTCTTTTTTACCCTGTGCAAAAACAAAGGAACAGGCAAAGAGGCTCAGGATAAATAAAAACGTTTTTTTCATTCGCTTCCTTATTAATAGTTAATGTGGACTGCAAATATACGCGTTTTTACATTTTTTGGCAAACTATTTGCGGTTTATTCATCAGTTGTTTGGCAACCTTCCGGTTGTTGAATGTATTTTTATTTATAAGTATCTGATAACTAAAGTAATAACAATATTATATTGGCAATGAAAGAAAAAAGTAAGGAAAATAACTCCGAGATTGAGGAAATAGGAACTGACAATATTGCTGAAAATACGACAAATGAGCAGTACTTAGAGGACTCTTCAGAAGATAATAACGAATTATCTGACAAATTGGCTACGGAATTAGCCGAACTCAAAGATACTCACCTGAGATTACAGGCAGAATACGACAATTACCGCCGCCGGACATTGAAAGAAAAATCTGACCTGATTAAAAACGGTGGAGAACAGGCTCTTACAGGTATGCTTCCCATAGTAGACGATTTTGAACGGGCGCTGGAGAACATGAATACTCCGGATGATGTTTCCAGGGCAATTGCCGAAGGTGTCCGTTTGATTTATAATAAACTGATGGCTTATTTGAATCAGAATGGCGTAAAAGTCATCGAGACCGAAGGAAAAGATTTTGATGATAATTTATTTGACGCAATTGCAACGGTACCAAGCCCTGACGGAAAACAAAAAGGTAAAGTAATTGATTGTGTACAAAAAGGCTATATGCTGAATGATAAAGTGATTCGTCATGCCAAGGTAGTGGTTGGGGAATAAACAAGAAGGACCGGATAAATGAAAACAAAATGACGAAGAGAGATTATTACGAAATACTGGAGGTTACGAAAACTGCAACCCAGGAAGAAATAAAAAAAGCGTACCGTAAAAAGGCCATCCAATACCACCCCGATAAAAACCCGGGTAACCAGGAAGCTGAAGAAAAATTTAAAGAAGCTGCAGAAGCATACGAAATACTGAGCGATGCCAATAAGCGTCAACGGTACGATCAATTCGGACATGCGGGTGTTGGAGGAGCTGCCGGAGGCGGATTCAATGGCGATGGGATGTCTATGGATGATATTTTCTCTCAGTTTGGAGATATTTTCGGTGGTCATTTCGGTTTTGGCGGTGGATTCGGTAATGGTTTCGGAGGAGGTGGCGGTCGCCGTGTAAGGCGCGGCTCCGACTTACGTGTCAAAGTCAAAATGAATCTGAAAGAAGTCTCTACCGGCGTTGAAAAGAAAATCAAAGTCAAAAAATATATCAGTTGTAAACATTGCTCAGGTACAGGTGCGGAAGGTTCCGATGGAATGACTTCCTGCTCTACCTGTAAAGGAACCGGAACGGTTACGCGGGTAGCCAATACGATCCTCGGACAAATGCAAACCACTTCCGTATGCCCCACCTGTAACGGTGAAGGCAAAATTGTAACCAAAAAATGTGCTCATTGCAACGGTGAAGGTATCACCCGGGACGAAGAAGTTATCTCCATCAATATCCCGGCAGGAGTAATGGAAGGTATGCAATTATCGGTAAGCGGAAAAGGAAATGCTGCTCGAAGGGGTGGTGTCAATGGAGATCTGTTGGTCGTAATAGAAGAAGAACCGCATCCGGAACTGATCAGGGATGAAAACGATGTGATATACAACCTTCTCCTGAGTTTTCCCATGGCTGCCATGGGAGGGGAAGTGGAAGTTCCCACGATCGACGGCCGGGCCAAAGTAAAAATAGAACCCGGTACACAACCCGGAAAAGTACTAAGGTTGAGAAACAAAGGACTTCCGAGTATCAATCGCTATGGAACAGGAGATCTATTGGTAAATATCAATGTATATGTTCCTGAAAATCTGACTTCCGAAGAAAAAGAAACATTGAACAACCTGGATCAATCGGATCATTTCAGACCGTCGACTACTCAGAAAGAAAAGATATTCAACAAATTCAAACAAATGTTCGAATGAAAATTGCAATTGTTGGGACAGGCTATGTGGGTCTGGTGACCGGAACCTGCTTTGCTGAGATGGGAACGGAAGTTGTTTGCGTAGACGTAGACAAGGAAAAAATCAAGGGGCTCCAATTGGGCATAATACCCATATATGAGCCTGGTCTGGAAGAGATGGTTATCAAAAACTATCAGGCAGGCCGCCTGGATTTCACAACCGACCTGAAGTCTGTGATCAATGAGGTGGATGTGGTTTTCTGTGCAGTAGGAACACCTCCCGGAGAAGATGGAAGCGCCGATTTAAAATATGTATTGGAAGTGGCCCGTTCCGTTGGGGAGAATATCAGCAAATATACACTTTTTGTAACCAAAAGCACAGTTCCCGTGGGGACTGCGCAGCTGGTTAAACAAACCATCCGCAAAGCACTTGAAGACAGATGTATAGATATTCCGTTCGATGTGGCATCCAACCCCGAATTTCTAAAGGAAGGTGCCGCCATAAAAGACTTTATGAGCCCGGACCGGGTGGTAGTAGGCGTGGAATCTGAAGAAGCCGAAAAACTGATGTCCAAACTCTACCGGCCTTTTTTACTGAATAATTTCCGGGTAATTTTTATGGATATCCCTTCTGCTGAAATGACCAAATATGCAGCAAATTCCATGCTGGCTACCCGCATCAGTTTTATCAACGATATAGCCAATCTGTGCGAGTTGGTCGGAGCGGATATCAATATGGTGCGGAAAGGGATCGGAAGCGATACCCGTATCGGAAGCAAATTTCTCTATCCGGGCTGTGGCTATGGAGGAAGCTGTTTTCCAAAAGATGTTCAGGCGCTGATCAAAACAGCTCAGGATCACAACTACGACTTACGCATACTAAAAGCAGTAGAAACCGTTAACAACACCCAGAAAACAATCCTGTTTGAAAAATTGCAGAAACATTTTGCCGGTAATTTGAAGGGGAAAACCATTGCAGTCTGGGGACTTGCCTTCAAACCGGAAACCGACGATATCCGGGAAGCTCCTTCCCAACTGTTGATCTCTAAGATATTAGATGCAGGAGGAGAGGTAAGGGTGTATGATCCCGTCGCCATAGACGAAACCAAAAAAGTATTCGGAAACAGGATCAACTATGCAAAAGATATCTACGATGCAGCGGTCAATGCAGATGCCATTATGGTCGTTACGGAATGGAAAGAGTTCAGACTCCCATCCTGGCAGGCAGTCCGCAAACTGGTAAAAACGCCCATTATAATAGATGGCCGGAATATTTATGAAAAATCCGACCTGGAGGAAAATGGGTTTACCTACTATTGTATTGGAAGATAAAGAGAATTAAGAGTTATCTTAATTTATTTTTCCACATCCCGGACACCCCTTGCACGGATCATCATCTTCTTTTTTCCTGCCCCAAAAAGCACGGTAAATTTTCCTGACTACAAAAAATGCGATCAGGGCTCCTATAATATATACGATTATATACTGCCACATAACAATCCTGTCTGATAAACGATAAAACTGACTACCCAGGCCAATGCGGTAGTGTAACAAACCACAAATGCCGCCCACTTCCACGAGCCGGATTCATTTTTAATCGCAGCGATCGTGGCTACACAAGGAAAATAAATAAGAACGAACAACAACAGGCTGATCACGATCAGGGGGGTGAAAGCAGGTGAACCATCTGCATTCTTCTCCGTCAATAAATGATTTTTCAACGATATGTCGTCGCCATCTTCCCCTGTATATAAAACACCTAAAGTACTCACGACTATTTCTTTGGCAGCCATGCCCGAAAGCAGGCTTACTGCAATTTTCCAGTCGAATCCCAACGGACGGAGCACCGGCTCTATGAATTGTCCGATTTGTCCGATATAAGAGTTTTTCTGATGCTCCTGTCTTTGAATATGCGTAAGATCGGCAATTTGCCGGTCCCGTTCTTCCTGCTGATCCGGTTTTTCGTTGTATTCCGATTGGATCCTGGCAATTTCCTGGGTATACGTCTCATTTTGTGTAGTATTCTGCGGAAAATAGCCTAAAAACCAGATAATGATGGAAGCTACCAGAATGATGCCTCCCATTTTCCGGGTGTACTGCGATGCCTTGTCCCACATGTGACGGAAAATCGCCTTGGAAGTAGGCATCCGGTAGGGGGGGAGCTCCATGACAAACGGAACATCGTCTTCCCTGATCAGGAATTTTTTGAAAATACGGGCCATAATAATAGCCAGAACCACGCCGGTAATATACAGGCCGAATAATACCAAGCCTTTATGCTGACTGAAAAAAGCGCCGATCAGCAAGACATATACCGGCAATCTGGCAGAGCATGACATCAGCGGATTGATCAGCATGGTTATTAAGCGGGAATTGCGGCTTTCGATTGTCCGGGTAGCCATGATGGCCGGAACATTACATCCGAAACCCATGACCAAAGGAATGAACGATTTGCCGTGCAATCCCATCTTGTGCATAAATTTATCCATAATAAAAGCAGCCCTGGCCATGTATCCGGAATCTTCCATGAAAGAAATAAACAGGTATAAAATAACAATGTTCGGAAGAAATACCAGCACATTGCCGACTCCACCGATAATTCCGTTGGATATCAGGTCTTTCAACGGACCTTCCTGCATATTATCATTGACAACTCCGGCTATAAACCCGACAAAGGTTTCCAACCATTGCATCGGATATTCGCCCAACAGGAAAGTTCCCTGGAACATAACGAACATAAACAGGAAAAAGATCGGATATCCCCAGAATTTATGAGTTACCAGGGAATCTATCATCCGGGTGGTCTTCAGGGTATCCGTCACTCCTTCATGATAGGTTTCCCTTAAAGCTCCATCGATAAAACCATACCGGGCATCAGTCAATGCCGTCTCACAATCTTCATTCAAAAGCGAATGAATCGATTGAAGAGCTTCATTTTTGGTTTTCCGGATCGCATCCGCATTGGGTAAATAATGTACATACTTTTCTATCTCCTTATCATTTTCCAGCAATTTTATACTAATATAACGCGGAGGAATATTTTCGTTCAGTTCATTTTCTTTTAACAGAGCACTGATCGAATTGATCCTTTTTTCCAAAACGTCTCCATAATTGATATGGATATGCCTGGTAACCGGATTGGTACCTTCATATACAGATATAATTTCATCAAAAACCTTTTCTATTCCCCTACCGGTTTTACTAACGGTCGGAACCATCGGGCAACCGATCATCCTGGCCAGATGAGGATAATTCAGAGTAGCTCCCGATTGCTCCAGCTCATCGTACATATTGAGTGCAACAACCATAGGAGCATCCATATCGATCAATTGGGTAGTCAGGTACAGGTTTCTCTCCAGGTTGGAAGAAGCGACCACATTCAGGATCACATCAGGAGTCCCTTCCTGTATCTGTTTTCTAACATACAGTTCTTCAGGGGTATAGGCAGTCAGGGAATAAGTACCAGGTAAATCGATCAGCTTAAAAGTATATCCCGCATATTTAAAATTCCCTTCTTTGGCATCCACGGTTACACCACTGTAATTACCTACTCTTTCCCTGGAACCCGAAGCAATATTAAAAAGAGAAGTCTTTCCCGAATTCGGATTGCCTACCAGAGCCACTTGGATAGTTTTGCTTTGCCGGACAGCTATGTCATGCCAATCGTCATTGAGAAGCGTCAACTGGTCCAGATCTTCCTCTTCCCGTATCTTATTTGCTTCCGTTTCTGTGATCACCTCTACCAGCTCGGCTTCTTTTCTCCGGAGTGAAACTTCATAATCGATTACTTTATAGATAATCGGATCTTTCAATGGGGCGGAAAGAATCACTTCAACTTCCTTCCCTTTGATGAATCCCATTTCTATGATGCGTTTCCGGAAAGCACCCCTCCCCAGTACTTTGACGATAATACCTTTTTCTCCTGTATGTAATTCCGATAACTTCATCTGTCTAAAACCAAAATTAAGCCTGCAAAGTTCGTCAAAATCCTGATTATTTCATAACAATCGAACATCTTTATTTTGAATTTGTTTAAATAAGCGAAAAGAAGAATAAACATAAGTAAAAAATATATTATCTTTGTATTGATATGAAAAATAGCGACGATGTATTGAGAGATTTTCAGAATTCCATGGACGGCATGAAAGGACATCTACATATCCTGGAGAGTAGCGTTCCGGTGGAGAAACAAATGGAATATTTTCATTTTTCAGAGAAAGTCAAAAAAAATACTACTATCAAACCAATTCCGTTGGAAGATCAGATTGTTGCCTTAGGCCTGCCCGACACAACCGTGGAAGAAAAAAAATATTTCATGGTCAAACTGGCCGGATCGGCCGATGTGTCTGCCTACAGGGCATTGGAATCGTATGCCCGGAATCCGGATCCGGATTTGTCCGATTGGGCTACCATGGCCCTGATGGAAGCCAGGATCGCCCTGGAAGCCGAGTTTTCTGACGAAAAGCAAATTTTCATATCGACCGGTTTGGGAGGAAAAGACGACCATTTACGTTTCTTCTCTTTATTCAAATCAAATGAATTAAAACCTTTCTCTGATTACCAGAAAGAGCTGATTGAACGGGAGTTTTCTTTCTTTCTGGAAAAACATGGGGGTAAAATGGAAAAATTAGAAGTGAAGGAAAATTACATCACCCTGGTTTTTCTCATCGGTTTCAATATGAACATCAAACTTGCACTGGATGAAGCGATACTGGAATGTAACCAGTACGGAAACTTTATCGATACAACCTTTCTGATAACTAATGTAAAAGTTTACGACGAAGAAGAAATCAGGAAGGAATTGGAAAAAGGAGACAAATGAAAAAACAATTTATCGTCCAGGCATTCAAATATGCCATTGTGGGAGTGTTGAATACTTTGTTAACAGCCTTGGTCATCTGGCTTATTTTGCGGTTTGTTTATGGAATCAGTAATGATATCGAAGCATCTTCGGAAGCAATGGCCGTATCCAA
>JAVBLA010000048.1:0-121123 GCA_031553775.1 Bacteroidales bacterium | reverse complement strand
CAGCCTTGAATTTTTTGATCCTTTTTGTTTCAAGACAAAAAGGATATAATCTCAAGGCGGTAGCCTTGACCTATTTGTAATTTTAAAAAATATCCTCCAAGGCGACAGCCTTGTTTAATTAAAAACCTTCAAATAGTTCCCGATGTGAATAATACTCAAAACTAAACTATTTATCTTCAAATTTTCTTAAACGATTCAATGCCTCTATATAATAATAATCGGCATAAGCCAGAGACGCGTTTACTTCCGAATTATTAGGTTTATGTCCAGTGCAATGCAGTAAAAACGAGGGCTTGCTATCACCACTCTGATAATCGGAAGAACTAAGTGTCTTTAACATTTTAATAGCTGCAGATTGATACTTTTCGGCAGCAGAGGGATTATCTTCCAAACCGGATAATTCCAGTAAGGCAGAAGCAGCAATTGCAGCGGCAGAAGCATCCCGGGGTTCATCCGGAATTCCGGGAGCATCAAAGTCCCAATAGGGAATATAGTCATCGGGAAGGCGATTCAGATAGGCATCGGCGATTTTTTCTACAAAACGCAGATATTTCTTGTCTTTTGTTTCCCTGTAAACTACCGTAAATCCGTAAATTCCCCAGGCCTGGCCGCGTGTCCAGAAACTATCGTCGGCATGTCCCTGATGAGCTACCCCTTTGATAAACTGTCCGGTAATTGTATCATATACAGCTACATGGAAACAAGAGCCATCTTCGCGGAAATGATTTTTCATGGTTACGTCGGCATGGGAAAGAGCGATATTATACAGCCTTTGACTACCTCCGTTTTTAGAGGCCCAAAAAAGCATTTCCAGATTCATCATGTTATCAATGATCGTATTATGAGGCCATCCCATTCGCCGTCCGAATCCCGGCCAGGAACAAAGAGTTCCAACCATCGGATTAAAAAGAGCCGTCAGGCTATCGGCAGTGCGGATAATAACTTCTTTATATTTCTCTTCCCCGGTCAAACGAAAAGCATTTCCATAACTGCAAAAGATTTGGAATCCGAGGTCGTGGTCGCGTGCTTTCCGAAGAGACAAGGGTTCCAGTAATCCGGTATAATGCTCCGCATGTTTTCTGATATTTTCATCTTTGGTATATTCATAATCATACCAAAGGATTCCCGGCCAGAAACCACTGGTCCAAGCATCTATAGAAGATAGTTTCCAATGGGAAAGACTGTCCATAATATTGTTGGGTAACAAACAGGTATCACCTATCTCTGCAATTGTTTTATGTATCTGTGTATTGCAATAATCCAATGCATCCGTGGCACGGAACAAGTCTTTAGGCTGACAGGAAAAAAGGGATAGGCTAAGAATGGCCGTTAAAAGGGTTGTTGTCTTCATCCGATATAATATTTATATATAACTTACTTGATTTTCCAGGTTGTTTTGATCTTCATATCCTTTCCTTTTATCCTGACAATCAAAGGATAAGAAGATTTAGGTGTATACACTGCATTGAATGCCGGATTACGCGGAGGGATACCGGGCGCCTCCCCGGTAAATACATCGAACGGACCACCGGTTAGCGACTGTATCCGGATTTCGGTACCATCTTCCAGGCGAAAGCTAACCGTCCGGTTTACTTGTATTTTCTTTACATTCTCAATACGTTTATAGACCGGGGCATCTTCGAGTACTGATTCTTCTTCCGGTTGTGAGAAAAGCGGTTTTTCGGTCAGCATCAACACATAGTCGTATTGATGCATATCTTTTGAAGAAGCAGTAAAAAGATCGGTCAACTGATCTCCATTAAGTGTAATACTCCGGAGCATATCCACTCCCGGATAAGCATCCCCGGATGCAGCCTCCACTGCTCCTCCATCGGCAGACGGTTTGAAGCGGAGTAATTTTCCGGAGGTTTCTTTCTGATCGGCGGCATCGACAGTCAGCGTACTATGCGAAAGCGTCTTACGGTACCATTGTGTAAAATCCGGAACACCATAAGCAGATGTTCCCATATCGGTCAGGATTTCTTTTTTACCATTATGGAGGGAGATGGATAGTTTGTCCGGATGCCCGTGTCCTCCTCCATGCGGTCCGTACTTCAGGACAACGGTTTTATCTTTTGAACGGAGAACAGCGAAACCTACATCTTCAAAACAGACCGAATGCATGCTTCCGCCAGAGCGGAATGAGGCAGGATCCGTATTATTAAGTAAGGCTTCCGGCATATTTCTTCCGGTCCGTTGATAGCACTGTTTCAGCACATTCCCCAATACAGAATCTTCTTTATAACGCTGATATACAATTTCGTAGAGTTTTACCTGATCCGGCAACGATTCTCCATACCATCCGTCGTTATGCGCCGGGAAAAATAAATCAGCATAAACACCCAGGGCCGGGGATGCAAACATATTATACAATTTCCGGTCGTATAAATCGATATTCCGGCAACGAACAGCATCAGCAGATAACAACATGGCCCGAAGGGGATAATAGTGATAAATAGGCGATCCTTCATTCCACCAGCCATCGTTATGCACATGTTTTTCCATCAGGGCATGATAACCGCATTGCGGATCGTTCAGGGCTATTTGGATGATGCTATCATTCCGGAGGGCAACCCCCAAAGCGATCAACCCACTATTATGCCAGACCTGCCAGTTTCCTCCTCCCCTGCGTTTCAGGAGCATGTCTGCGCATACTTTCAGGTATCCGTTTTCGATTCTTTTAATCTCGTCCTGCGTCATAATAGGCTTAGCCGCCAGGTACGCCCTGGCAGCATCGCTTGCCCAGACTGCTTCATCCAAACTTTGCCCGAACATACGTCCACTGTTCAAAGCGGTCGGCAACCGATTCGTATTATGCTCCATGTAAGTAGGATACTTATTAGCATAATCGAGCAGCATGGAAACGATATTCCTCAAGTATGTAGTATCTTGTGTAGACAAATACAAGTACATGGACGCCGTAAGGTACTTCAGGTTTTCCGTGTGAACCAGGTTGATCCAGGCCCAGTCGAAACGGCTATTATTCTCCCAGTATTTTTCGCATAAATCACAATAATGCCTGAAAGGCTCATCCCAGTCGAATTCGAGCATCACATTATGTACGGGACAGAAATAATGATGTAAATGTCCTCCTTCCAATAAAGGAACTCTCAGATCATGCTCTTCCCGTTCCCTTACCTGGGCACGGAGATGGTCGACAATTTCCTTTCCCCATCCGGTCTGCGCGGATGCCCGGATATTTTCCAGATCTTCCGTGGAAAAAAAATTAAAATTGTTTTGAGCCGGAGTTCCAATATGGATAAAAACAAGAAAAAACAGAATGATAATAGATTTAGATTTCATTTTCAGGCATTTTACCGGTTTATTTTTATCGCAAAAATATAGATAAATCGATTGAAAAACATGCACTACGATTTGAAAAACATGTATATTTTCGCTTTTCTACGCAAAAAGAAATATTTTTTCAGTCCAGGTTGTAATTTTACCGGCAATTATCCGACTAATAGAGAAAAAGTAAAGCAATGAGTGATTCAACACAGGAAAAAGCCTTCACGGAGTTGGTACTTCAGAATGAAAAACTGATTTACAAGGTTTGTTCTGTTTATGTATCCGAGGAATTTCCGGTAAGTGATCTCTACCAGGAGGTGGTATACAACCTTTGGAAAGCATTTCCTAAGTTCAGAAATGAGAGTTCGCTCTCCACCTGGATATACAGGATTGCATTGAACAGTTGCATCAGTGGGATCAGGAAAGAAATCAAACGGCCCCGGCATCTTCCTATTGTCTCCCAATTGGAAGAGTACTTGCCAGAACCCGATTCTTTTGAAGAAAACATCAGGGAAATGTACCGTTTGATCCATCAATTGAAAACTATTGAACGCACCATCATCCTACTGTATTTAGAAGAAAAATCCTATCAGGAAATTGCTGATATTACAGGATTAACGTTGAGTAATGTGGCCATCAAACTCAAGCGTATTAAAGAAAAATTAAGAAAGATGTCGGAAAATTAAAAACAAAAAATTATGGAATTGGATGAATTAAAAAATAGTTGGTCGGAATTAGGTGATAAGTTGCAAAGAAATAAAAAACTCAATGAAAGATTAATTAAAGAAATACTGAAAAAAAAATCTGGTAAAGCTTTAAATAGGTTGTTGAATTTTGAGTTCTTGGGGATAATCATCATGTTATTAATTACTCCATTAATGGTATGGCTATGGGGACAACCTCGTTTTGAGAACACTTATTCTCCTAAAATTCTATTTACACTAGTTATTATTCACACGGTTTTAGTAGTAATTTTTCAAGGAAAAAGGGTTTGGGAATTGATGAAAGTCGATTTTTCAAATAAAATTGCAATTAATGTAGAGTTAATCAATCATTTTATAATAAAAATCAAAAAAGAAAAACAAATTACACTTTTTCTTATTGCCCCTGTTTATTATTTGTTAGGCATTCTTTCTTATTATGAATTACATGCAAATCTATCTTTATGGATATTTTTAGTAGTAGCGTTTGTAATTGGTATTTTAGGGAGCTATTGGCAATATAAAAGGGTTTATGATAATAATATTCAATCTATACAAAAAAGCTTGGAAGAATTAAAAGATTTAGAAGAAACTGAAGATTATATCAAAAATTGATATTGACCGTTATTGCGATTTTCCAGATATCCATTTTTATACCGGAATCATTCGTTACCGAAAGTTAGACCGTATAAAATCCTCCAAACCTTTCGGCTGTTCTTTTTTAATTTTTCCAATCACTTCACATCTTACATCTATCATCAATGTAGATTTTGCAACTACCATCTCCCGGATAAAATTTCCGATCTCTGGAAGGTTGCGATGCATGGGAGATGAAGATATTTCATGTCCGGCTCCGGGAAACCGGTAAATACAGTATGGCGATTGCATTTCGTGCAGTTTTTGTGCAAGATAGTCAGAACCATACAAACCTACCGTAGCCACACGTAAATGATCGTAAGGAACCGAAGCATCGGCATCTCCGTGAAACAGGAGGATAGGTGCCGGTTTTTTCTGCCAAACAAGATCTTCTGTTTTCTGGAAAATAGCACCGGCAAAAGCAATAACGCCGGCATAGCGGAAATCTTCCGGGAGATGTTTTATTGCTGGCAGATTGTTGTTCACCCGTTCATACTCTGCCTGTAAAGCAGTGATTGCCCCGGCGCTGGATCCCGAGATAACGATTTGCTCCGGGTTTACTTTCCATTCAACGGCATGACCGATCACATAGTTTGTCGCATCATACATATCTTCCACAGCCATCATAATGGCATTTTCCATAGGCTTAAGCACATCGGCTGGCCGTTTGGGTTTTACGGATTTCAGACCGCGACGATAATCTATCGAAATAACTACGATTCCCTGTTCTGCGAGGAAATTGAAATAATCCATGTATCCCTTGTCATCGCGGACTCCTGCCCGGAAACCACCACCAAAAGCAAAGATTACACAGGGACGGGACATATGGGTATTTTCCGTTTCATACTTATCCAACCAAAGGGAATCTTTTTTTACTGCATACAAATATGTCCGTTTTGCTATATCCGATTGAATCTGCTGGGAGATACACTTCCAAGGCATTACAAATAAAACAAAAGAGATTGTCAGTAATGTTCTCAGGAGCGATTGCTCAATCACAGTTTTTCTCATTTTCAATTAAAAATAATTGCTTAGAAAAAATCAGAGTAATTTAACCTCATCTAGTGTCAATCCTGTTATTTCTGCAATATCGTCAGGAGTCATTCCTTTTTGAAGGCATTTTTTTGCGATTAATACTCTCTCATCCTGCATGCCTTCCATTCTTCCTTCCTTTCTTCCTTCCTTTTTTCCCTCTTGTCTTCCCTCTTGTCTTCCCTCTTGTAACCCTTCTTTCCTGGCTTCTTCTTTCGCATAATCCAAAGCATCACGAACATCCTGGTATTCCAATACACTTTTTCTATATTCTTCCATCTCTGTTTCTGTTAATTTTTTTATTTCTGCCACATTGAATAGCTTTTCAAATATTTTTCCCTGCACCTCAGGAGGACGAACATCCAATTCAGATAAATTCTTCAGAGAAAACAACCAACGATCCATATTTGTTTCCAATTCTACAGTCGCCTTATTGAATTTGGGAAGTTCTACAAAAATGAATTTCAATTTTCCGGAATAAATTGTGTTTGTTCGTGCCCGTACTAAATGCACATATTCTAAAAAATGCAAATCGTCGCCTTCACATTCATCAAAAAGAACAAAGTCCAGAATAGCTACCGTATAAACTGCTTTCAGTTTAAAATTCCAAACTCCCCTGGGGGCTTGTTTTTGTATCGGAAAGGTAGAATAATAAATACATCTGTCTCTGAAATAAGCCTGTTTTGCTTTCTGCATCTCCACGATCAGGTATTCCCCTTTATCATTCATACAGAAAATATCAAAAATTACTTTTCGATCTCCCTCAATGATTCCCAATTGTTGAGCAGGCTGATAATGGATGTCTCTTATACGATCCGGTTCCTGAATGATTTCGTTCAGGAAATCAATTAATAAATCTTTGTTTAACTCATTAATAAACAACTTTTTGAATCCAAAATCAGTCAAAGGATTCAAATACTTTTCTTGCATCAATTTCTTCATGATTAAAGTTTTAGTTATTAGCAAATCTGGTTATTCGGTTATAAAGCCCTTTTTAACCTGTGACAAAAATAAATAAAAGGACCGAAATTTCCAAACAGAATAAAATATCTTTTTGAATCAGTATTCCGTAACGGAATATCCTGTCGGTCTAACAACTTTCACCACCGGTTTTTCAAGGGGACTGATATTGTTAATTGTCGTTTTGTATTTCTCACCGGGTTTTAATTCCGGCAATAAAAGTTTCCGCATAGCACCATCGGCAGTTTTCCATTCCAAGGTATAATTCCTTAGAATATAGCATGGCAGATCATTCTTCACCGCAATGGAAACTTCGGCTTCGGTTCCCTTAAAAGTTTGTTGTACCCATTCAAAATAGACAGGCGATGCCAAACCTTTGTAAACCGTAAAAGAAGGTTTTTTGCCGAACCAAAGATCGGTCAGTCCGTGAACCCGCTGCTGATACCGTCCTTTGCCTGATTCTCCCACATGGGTACGGTAGTCGTTGAGGGAGAAATAGATACAACCCAGGATATAATCATTTTTTGCCCATTGATCGTAATGGTAAGTCATTTCCACTACGCGACGGGCATCAGCACCTACAAAACGAGGTTCGCAAAGGCCGTGCTCGGTAATCAAGAGAGGACGTCCTTTCAATGCACGCTCATTGATCAGTTTCAGTTTATCAGGGGTTTCCTCCCTCGATTTTCCGTGCCAGGTCCCTGTATAATCGTTCCAGGTAGGAATATCCCCCAGCAAAGATTCGTCGTTTTCCAGGCGGTCGAAGATTTCATTGGAAACAACCGTCACCAATGCATTGGTATTCCAGTACCGGGCATGGGCGATCAATCTCCGGTAAATATCCTTGTCGGTATTGTAAAAGACTTCATTGCTGACTCCCCAGGCAAAAATGGAGGGACGATTGAAATCGCGTTCGATCATTTCATCAATATGCTGCTTCGCCAGTTTTTCCATTTCCGGACTCAGATTTCCCGGAGCCTGCCACCAGGGAATTTCTTCCTGTACCAGAATTCCCTTCTCATCCATCAAATCCAGGATACGGGAGTCCTGCTGCCAGTGAAAGCGGGTAATCACACAATTGAGGTCTTTCATCAGTTCTACTGCCTGTGACATCACTTCGAAAGGTTCTGCCATCCCATAAGCGGGATAACTGCCTGGCATGTATTCGATACCCGGTAAACGGACAGCTTCTTCATTCAGGAATAACTGATGCCCTTTGATCTCTATTTTACGGAAACCGAAACGAGTATGATAAGTATCTGTAATTTTCCCTTTCACTGAAACATCCACCTGCATGGTGTAGAGGTTCGGAGAATCAAAATGCCAGGGTTTGATATCTTTGAAATCGATATTGGTGGAAAAAACGCCCTGATCGACTTTTAGCTTTAGTTGTTTGGTAAAAAGTACTTTTTGAGTCTGGTATTCGGCAAAAGTCAATGTGAAATCAGCATTTTTCACATCTTCTTCCCATACTTTAATCCGAAGATCTGCCGTTGCTGAGAAGTTTTTAAAATCGGTTTCAGGTTTGAGATGGGCATAACGGATGGAAGGTTTACCGGTGACGATCAGTTTCACCGGACGGATAATCCCTCCGTCGTTCGGCCAATCAAACTTAGCCTGGTAAGGCAAGGCATAGCTACTGATTTTATTGGAAACTGAAACAACAATCTTATTGCCGGAACCATATTTCAGAAACTTCGAAATATCGATGGAAAAAGGAGTGTATCCGGATCCTATATGCTGCCCGGCCTTCTTTCCGTTTACATAGACTACCGCATCCCGGTAAACTGCATCAAAATGCAGCCTTATCTGTTTATTTTTCCAAGCGGAAGGAATATCAACCGTTTTTTCATACCAGCCTAAGCAGAAAAGGCGTTCTGTTCCATCTTCCACATTCCAGGTATGGGGTACCCGGACAATCCTGGCATCGAGGATGCCTTCATACCAGGATTTCCATCCTATACTATCTCTGTCTAAGCGGAATTTCCAATCACCGTCCAACGATTGTTCCAAACGTTGCGCATTTAACGAACAAACGAAAAAAAATGCGAACAAAATAATAATACGCTGCTTCATTCTTAATTCTTAATTCTTAATTCTTAATTCTTCATTTAAAAAGCGGTACATTTCTTTACCTGCCAATAAAAAAGCTCCGACCCCGTAGACTTCCGTATCGTCAGGTCCTACTTTCTTCGGATCTGCTCCGATAGCCTGCACATAACCTAACTTTCCATCCGGATGTACCGTAGAACAAAGCGCATCCCAGGCTTTTCTGGCAGATGGCAGATAAACGATTTTATCTAAATAACCGCGGTTGATGCCCCAAAGCAAGCCATAAGTAAAAAATCCCGAGGCACTTGTCTCCGGCATCGGATATGCCGTATAGTCCAGCATGGAAGGATGCCAGAAACCCTGTGCATCCTGTAAACCGGCAATCCGTTGCATCATTTCTTTATACAAATCGATGTACCAGGCTCTGGAAGGATAATCTTCCGGCAGGTTGTCAATAATAACGGTCAATCCACCGATTACCCAACCATTCCCCCTACCCCAGAAGACTTTTGATCCATTGGCTTCCCGCATGGTTTTGTAACGGGTATCGCGGTAAAATAATTTTTCCTGCCGACAGTATAAAGAATCGTACGAAGCACGGAACTCTTTGTCCAAAAAATCAAAATAAGCCTTATTCCCGGTTGTTTTTCCCATTCTGGCAAAAGCCGTTGGCGCCATGAATAAGGCATCGCACCAACACCAGCGGGCATGTGAATCCTTGTCATAATACCCTAAACTTCCTGTTTTGGGGTGGCCGACAATCTGATTCAGCACCTCTAACGATGGCTGGATCATTTTTTCTTCCTTGTACTTTTCATAAAGTTGCTGATAGGCCTGTATCACGCAGATATCATCGGCAAAATAAGTACTCGGACCGGGTTTCCATTGCGTTTTTTCGCCTATGGTATATAAAAAATCCCAGTATTTTTGTTGTCCGGAAAGATTGGCCCATTCTACCAGGCCCACATACATGGTAGCATTGGTCCAAGCCCAGTAAACATGTGAATTGGGCCATTGCGAACCTTTTCGTACCTGGTTCTCAAAATGGATCAATTGCCAGTCGGCCACTGCATTCATGGTCTGTTTCAGGCTTTCCAGTTCATATTGCTTCATTTCCGGAGAATCCATCAGGTAACGGATAATCAGTTCCCGTACCAGCCGGTGGCCTTTTTCATTCGGATGATTACTCTGGCTCATGTATTTTTTCAGGTCTTCGCCATTTCTTTTCCGTTCTTTGAACATGGCATAACTGTCCACCAGTCCCAGGCCATACCGTCCGGCCAATTCCCGGATCTGGCGGGAATGTTGTTCCAGCGGACTGTTATCGTCCAGGATATCTTCGGTCAGGTCGGGAGTCGGTGTCAGGAGGATTACCTTCAATTTTTTCGCCAAAGCCTCTTTTATCATGCTTTCCCAGGCTTTTTTAGCTCTTTCCAAACCGATTCCCCTATCATTCAATGCGTAATCAATAAACAAAACATCGGGCCGGTGTACCAATACTTCTTTGGAAAAACGGCGGCTTCCCTGTTCGGCATTCTCTCCCCCGATAGAGGTAGTGATTGCATTGACGGCTGCATAGGGATAGGCTACTTTGACGGCTTCCAGCGTCAGATGCGGATACGATTGCAATGTTCTGATATTCGGTGTATTGAAATAACCGGTCGGCACACTGTGCCCATGGAAAACAAGATTGATGGTCCGGTTATTCGGCCAGGTTTTTCGCAATTCGATTTTCAATCCATCGAGATAATCTGCTTCGTCCGCCGGTTGGGAATAAGAGAATAACGGCAGGAACACACCAAGTAACAAAAATATTTTTAATCGCATATATCTGAATATTTTATTAATTGTAACCCATTTCTTTCAACACTCTTTTCATGATGTCCGGCCGATCGGTGATGATGCCATCTGCCCCTAAGCGGATCAAGCGTTTCATTTCTTCCGGTTCATTGATAGTCCAGTATTGTACCGCTATGTTTTTGGCATGCGCCGACCGGATCAGTTTTTTTGAATCCAGCCGGTGACCGGACGATTCTACGGGAGGTTGCATCACTCCGGATTGGTTGTTGTAAAAACGAGACAGGAAAAACAGGTTCATCAGTACAAATTTCTTTGTCTCTGATTTTCCCATTCCCGTAACGATTTTGCCTTGCGATATTTTCCGGAAATATCCGAGGATCGAGTCATCGAAACATGAAACAATCGTCCGGTCTTTCATTTTGTATTGTGTCAGCAAGCGCAACAATTCTTCGGCAGCTTTTTTGCCCCAGGCAGCATCTTTATTTTTCAGTTCGATACACATCGGATATTTCTCTCCGTATTTTTTCAGGATTTCCTCCAATGTTGTAATCAGTACCATACTATCCCGGTAAGGATAATTGCCCAGGGTATCCCGGAATGAATGCCCGTAATTAAATTGCCGGAGTTCCGCCAAGGTATAATCTTTCACAAATCCGGAACCCGTTGTCTTACTGTCGATCGTTTCATTGTGATGCAGTACCAATATGCTGTCTTTGGTTAACAACACATCCATTTCAAGCATATCTACTCCGATTGCATCGGAAACATCGAAGGCAAGCATGTTATTGGATGGGGCTAATCCTTGTCCTCCTGCATGTGCAATAATCCAGGTACCTTTTGATGCATCTTTTATATATTGCCTGTTCCGTCCGTACAAACATAAAGAAGCAGAAAAATATACCATTATGATGAAAACGATAACTCTAATACACAATTTTATATTCACATCCGGATATTTTATCATTGAAAGATGGTATCGATCATTTCCTCCGTCAGCGTTTCCTCCGGATGAAAGTTTTCTCCGGCCAGATAAGCCGACAGGCTGTAATACATCTGCCGGGCCACCGGACTTACCGGCATGATACGTTGCAGATCGATGCTCGTCACCAGCAATTTTCCCTTTCCGACATTGGCTTCAAAGATAAGTCCTATTTTCCGGTTATTATTCCAATCGGGGATCATTTGTACCAATGGCTTGAAAGTATAAGGCGTATGATCGAGTAACATAGGTTTGGAATTACGCACCAGGTCGAACCATTGCCAGTTGGAGTGAAACTCGGTCGGGAAATGCGTCAGGGAAGGATGCTCCGGATCACATAAAATTCCCAGAAGATTCGGAGGGGTACCCGACCAGACCGCATTCCAGGAAATACCGGAAAATCCGGGAGGTACATCCGAGTGAACCAATGCCGTATCGGCTAACAAGAACACCGTACCTCCTTCTTTTAATTTTTGTTTGGCTTTTTTATCCCAGCGATTCGTAACCAGCAAATTCCGGGATTTCACCTGCGGAAGTTTTTCCGGATAAACCCAGATTTTCCATTCATTGAATACCTGCGTTCCCTTTATTGAGATCCGCAGCGTAAAATCTGTCGCCTGTTCTACTCTTTCCAAAGGAATTTCGAGTTTACCAATGGAAGTGACAGGTCCGACAGGAGCCATTACCGGATTAAAAACACCTTCTGCATAGATTTTTCCGGAAGAAGTTTCCAAGGTCCATAAAGCTACCGCCTGTTCCAGTTTCTCTTTTCCAAAATTGGAAAGTTGGACATCAGCAATAAAAGTTTCTGTAGTGGTCCATGTCAGTTTATCTGTCCGGAGCAGCGGCATCACAGGACTTTGGAAACGGCTGAAAGTTTCCGCATCTACGTATGGTTTCGGATCGTAAAAAACATCTACCACACCCACGGGAGAAGTGCCTTGCCCCGGAAAATCGTTCAGTTGTAATAAATGATAACCGCCAAATCCGGGCGTACGGAAATACGATTCGAATTCTTCTTTTTTCTGTATCACCTGGAATTTTCCGGAAGCGATATGGAAAATTTCCGCCTGATCCAACAGATGCTTTTCCCGCAGCCCTTCTTTGAATAATTCATAATTATAGGGTTTCAGTACCCCGATGTATTTGGAAACCTGTTTCAGATCGGGGTACACACACCATTGCCCTATTTCGTGGGTAATCATGGGAATGGTAAACTTTTTGACATAATCCGCATAATCGTACCGGGTATTCAAAGGCTGGGAATTAAAACGACCTTTTAACCCTTCCTGCCAGCGTTGAGGACGAGCGCCGTAATAGTCATAAAAATCGCTGCCTTCCACTGTCGGATAACCGGAAGCGGCCACGTACAGGTGTCTAGGGTCTTTTTTCCATTGTTCCAGCATTTTTTGCAGGAATGGGACACAGCCTTTCCCGACCAGTTCATTTCCTTCGCAGAAAAAGGCAAATGAAGGATGGTTGCCATAGGTTTTGAATATCTTTTCAGCTTCGGCAAAATAGAAGCGATTGGTGGCTTCGTCGTCTCCCACGGTAAAGCGCCAGTCCGGATTTTCCACCTGCAGGTACAATCCCAGTTCATCGGCGACATTGAAGGCTTCTTCCGGAGGGCACCAGGAATGGAAACGGACACAATTCAATCCGTAGTCCTTACAAATTTTCAAAATCCGGTACCATTCCTGATAATCCATGGGCGGATAACCGGTCAGGGGAAATTCGCAGGAATTGACGGTTCCCCTGATAAAAGTCGGCCGGTCGTTGATCGTGAACTGTGTACCTTTGGTTCCCCAGTCACGGATACCGAAGCGAACCGATGTACGGTCTTTATATAGGTTCTCCTGTGCCGATAATTCACAATTCAAAACATACAGGTTCGGATCGAATTCATCCCAGAGATAAATATGTTCACCGAGATCATACTCACACTCCACTTGCAGGATTGAATCCGTTCCGGAAAAGGGCAGTTCTTTAGATGGCAAAGTAACTTTTTCCGGAGCATTAACCGTTTCACAAGTCAAATGCAGCAGTCCGGAAACGGATTGTTTACCGGTATTTGAAATTTCAAAAACCACTCTTACTTTTTTATCTTTCCGCTGAGGGTATACCTGCACATCCTGTAAAAAGACCTTATCGAAGGCCTGTATTCTCATCTCCCCGATGATACCGTTCCAGTTGGTCTGTGTTTCTGCACTGACAGCGTGCGCATAGGCAATATTGTATATCGAACTGTTGTCTACACGGAAACGGACGGTATTTTTTTTACCATATTTTATATAAGGAGTAATCCGGTAGGTATGAGGAGCAGAAAGACTCTCCTCCCTTCCGGCCGGCTGACCGTTTACCCAAGCTTTAGTCTCCCAGTGCGCCCGTTCCAGGAAAATAAAGACTTCTTTGTCTTTCCAACTTTCAGGAATAAAGATGTTTTCCTTTTCATACCAGGCTGCACCGGCATATTCAAACATCCGGGTCAACCGTATAGAAGTCATATCCTGTGTTTTAAATCCTTTGCCGGCCTGATCGGTAGAACCCGGCAGTGTGATCACTTCCGGAAATTTCTGGGTAAAATTACTTCCCTTAACCGGAATGCTGACATTCATCGGGTCTAATTTGAAATTCCAGATGCCATCGATCCGGATCGATTCTTTTTGCCTTTTGGATATTTCGGAAGGAGTAGTTTGAGCCTGCATGCAAAAAAACATGCCGGAGAATAGAAACGAAGAAAATAATAAAATGATGTTTTTCAGGTGTTTCATGGTTCTGTTTCTTTATTAATCCTTATTTTATTCCTTCCCCAACAAACGTTACAACAGACTTGGCGGGAACAACATATCCGGAACGTCCGGAGAACTTCTTTCCAGGTTTCAGATTATCTCCATCCTGATCGGAAGTCACATAAGGAACAAAACCCTTTACACTGGCTCCCTTAATATTAAACCGAACAGTTTCCGCTTTATCGGAATAATTAATGGACACAACAACCAATTGCTTACTCTCCGGATGAATATAAGACGATACCATTAAACCTGTAGGATTATTCACATTGATCTTAGGAGAAGAAGTAACATCTACCCGCTGTGCTCCCGGACGGACAAAACGGCTAAAATTTCCTAATGTCCACATCAGTTTGCTATCGGAGATTTCTCCGTCGGTCACATCCTGATTGGGAGTAACATACACCAAGCCGTCCTTATAACTACTATTGGTCATTCCTAGCCACCACTGCCAGGCAGAAGCATTGGCCACACAAAGATCGTGATGAATAACACGAGCTACGTACAGGGCGGTTTTCATCGTCAGGTCTTTATTTCCTCCGGCACCGATTTCTTTATCATTGCTCATTATGCACAACTCGCTTTGCCAGAAATCCAGTTTGTATGCATCCAGTTTTTGCCTCAGCGATTTGCGTTTGGCGAACAGAGAGTCATTGGGAGTAGTCGTCCAATAACTATGTCCAACCATCAATGAGGGTACATGGCCCAGGTTTCCGATATAATGCTCGCTATCCGGATTGAAAAAAGTTTCGATCTGGTTGTCCCGTCCCGGCCGGTCTGCCATTGTTTTATACATATAGTCGATACATCCCGATTCCGTCAGAAGGATTTTAGTATCCAGATTTTTCCCGGTCAGCTCCTGATCCAGCAGGCGAGCTGTTTTTGCGATCTCGCTCATCAGGGCCGGGGTTCCCTCCTGGCTGGTATGTCCGTCCCAATCCCATTCTGGCTCATTGAACGGGCAAAGGTATTGGAAATGAACGCCTTCCCGTCTTTGCAACTCATCGACAACAGTTGCCAGAAAACCGGCATAATCTTCATATTTATCCGGTTTGATGTTGAAGGTGCCGTCTTTCGGGCGGAAACGGTTATTGGATAATCCGTTGAGTGTCATATGAGCGGGAGCACTAAGACAAAAGGCCAGGTATTGTTGCACTCCCCGTTTTTTAGCCGCCTGCAGGAACCAGCGGGACCCAGATTGTTTATTCCAATCATATGTCCCATTAGGAAGTTGGAAACATTCTGCCCGACGGGTTACGCTGGGAATATAACTGTTCTTTCCCAACTCCGCACTACCTGAACCGATATTGAAACGCCACAGGGAAAGTCCGATTCCTTTGGGTTGCCCGTTTATATCGGTTTCCATGCTGAACAGCCAATCGGCCATTTGATTTTTCTTTGCATCAGGGAAATGGCCGTAGAATTGGGTGGTCCAGCAATCGGAGGCACCGAAGTTGGAGATGGTTTGATAACGCTTGGAGGTGTCTATGGTGTAGACAGACTGGGCAAACACTGAAAGAGTTAGCAGTGAACTGCAAACAAACAAGATTGCATGCTTAATGAAATTCATAACCGTATGCTTTAATTTTAAGATGTCTTAAATTGGGAGACGACTTACTGAAGAAAAAACGCCAACGAAACCCGAAAACAATCCATATTAACCCCCGGAAGATTATTTTCATCCCGAGTCGTTTTCCAATTACCAATATCCATCAGGTCAATAAAACCCTTGTCATATCCTGCAGTAACCTGAAGGTGCTTGAACTGAATCCCAGCCATTACGCTAAGACCGGCATCAAAACGTTTGAATTGGCCTTCATCGCCATAACTACCATCACTACCGACAACACCGTATGCAACATACGGTCCTAATCCTACTATAACATCAGTATTTTTAGTCACTTTGATCTTACAACCTCCATAAACCGGGAGCTTAGCAAAACCCATCCAGACATTTTCTGTTTTATCTGAAGTTTTTTCAGAGCAACCCTGCAAAGAAAAAAGAAGTTCTCCCTGAAGAAAAATCCGTTGCGGAAAAGTATATTGGGCTACAGCTCCGATATGAGGAAGAAAGGTATAGCCAATTGAATAATCGGATACAGTCCAATTCATCTGAGTCTGTTCCATTATGAAATTGGATGCTTTTTCATAACCTGATAAGGAAGAGGCATTCATTCCTAATTTTACTCCCAGACTAAGTTGTGCATTTCCCTGACCGGCAAAGAGAAATAAAGCCGACACAATCACTGCGAATTTGAATAGATTTTTCATACACGTTATTTTTAAAGTTATTTATTTGATGTTAGATATTTCAATAAACTATAAAATAAGGACTTGACTTCCGGTTCTTCCTTACAGGCAAACAAGTCGGAACTGCAAACCAGTGCTTTTCCTTCATACCCGGGTTCTTCATAAATCAATCCTAATTTATGATTCCGGTCCACATTATCGATGACCTGTACAAGGGGATAATAATCTTCCGCCCATTCGTCCATAATAACCGGCCGGGAGTTTTTGATGATGCTCCACCATTGCCATTGAGTATAAAATTCCGTTGGGAAATAATGGAACAGTGGATGATCCGGATGGGTCAGTATTCCCAAAGTACCGGGAGAAGGTTCTTTTTTCAAACTGAGCGCTACATTTTTAAAGACTCCGTAATTCCAGAAATCAGTCGTGAATAGTCCTCCTACGGAATTTTCCATAATATCCTGATGTTTAGGAATATATAAGACTGGAGTTCCTTCTTTTTTCTTCTGTTCGAACAGTACGGGATTTCTTGTCACACACACACCTTGTATGACTCCTTCCCTGATTTTTTCATTGATAGAAGAAGGATACACCCAAATATTCCAGGCATTCCGGTAAGGTGTGCTCGGCAAAGCAACAGAAAGTTCCATTTGCCGGGGAAGATCCGATTTCTGAAAAGGAATGGCAATACTGTCTATTCGGGTCAACTTCCCTTGTGCTAAATACCTGGCCGGATATTTTTGTTCAAAAATAATTGTTCCTTTGATGTCTTTCAGGATACAGATTATTTCCTGCTCCCGAAGATCTTCTTTTCCATAGTTCGCCACTTCCAGTGCAGCTGTAAAAGTCTCCTGATCCGACCAACAATATTTTGAAAAAAGTGACAATGGGACCACATCCGCACAAAATTCCGTCCATTTTTCCCTGGATATCACCTCTTTCGGTTCCAGCAGGGCATTCAGGATACCGACCAAAGCCGTCCCCTGTCCCGGGTAGTCTTGTAAATCCAACAGTTGAAATCCTCCGAAGCCGCGTGTTCTCAATGCCATTTCTATTTCTTCCCGGTAGCATAAGGCTGACAAAGCACCGGACGCTTTGAGGAAATCTTCCGCCTGCGAGAGCATCCCCGCCTTTTCCAAACGTTTTTTGAATACGGAAAAGTTCCGGGCTTGCATGACTCCGGTATATTTTTCTATTTCCTTAAAATCAGGATATACCTGGTACTGACCGGTTTCATGTCCGATCACGGGCTTGTTCAATGTCCGGATAGCTTGTTGGTAGTTTCTAAGCGTATTTGGTTTCTCACAATTTATAATGCCCCCTTCTTCGGAATCCGCAAAAGAAAAAGATCCCCTCAGATCGGAACTGTAATCGGAGGTTATTTTTCCATGACGCATGGCTACGAAGAAATCTTCTGTAACATGGGTTTGAGGATCCCAGTAAAAATTATTCGAACCCAAAGCATAGAGATGCCGGTTATCTTTCTTTCGGATGTGGTCTGTCACCCGGGCCATTACAGCCGTATCTCCTTCCAGTTCATTTCCCAAAGCAAACAGTACAAAGGAAGGATGATTTCCATAAGCCTGCATGATTTTTTCTCCTTCTGACTTCATATAGTTAATCAACAGTGTATCTGAAGCCTGATAGCGTCCCCAAAGCGGAAGTTCTGGCTGGAGAAAAACGCCACATTCGTCGGCTGCTTCAAAAGCTGCTTCGGGAGGAGTCCAGGAATGGAAACGGACATGGTTGATTCCGTACGACCGGACTACATTGAAATAATGCAGCCAGTCTTCTTTTTTCATACTTGGATAACCTGCCTGGGGAAAGACACCTCCTTCATGTTTTCCACGAAGGAAAACTACCCTTTCATTATTGACAAACTGACCGGATTGTGTATGAAAATTACGGAAACCGAATGTTTTCTCCATAGATGTCCGTCCGCAATCTACCGTTAAACGGTATAAAACAGGATCGTATTCATCCCAAAGTTCAGGGTTTTGTATTTCAAAGGAAACAGATTGTAGGGATTGTCCGGACGGTACATCTACAGAGATTTGTTTTTTCAGGATTTCTTTCTGTTTCGAATCATAGATACGAATATTTAGTGGTTGTTTCTTCAGGGACTGTTCCGTAGTATTCAACAAAGAAAGAGACAAACGACAGATACCATCGGTAGAAGCATATACCTGTACGTCCCGAAGGGAAATATCATCCAGGCTCTTCAGATAAAATTTACCCAAAATACCGTTCCAGTTGGTCTGGGTATGCTCGGAATAAGCATGTGAGCCACCTAAAGGCAAAAGTTTTTTGGTATTATCGACAGATATTTTCAATCGGTTAGCACCTGTTTGAAATACATTTTTCAATAGATAAATATGAGGTGCGGAAACACTATTACCGCAACCCACCAATGAATCATTGACAAAAACCTGACAGACTTTAGTGCGCTCCATGTACAATTCCACGGTCTTATCTGCCCAGGAATCCGGGATAAAAATATCTTTTTCATATACGGCTTTGCCCGTAAAACGTACCGGCTCTGATAACATATTAGTTGCCGAATCGGAAACAGGTATTCCAATCCCGTTTTCAGTCAACGAACCCGGCAATTGTACGGTTCCGGATATACTGTCGGCCTGCACCGTCCAGGTACCCGAAAGGTCGATAAAGTCGGGATTTTTCTTACATCCCTCCAACCCAACAACTAAAACCAACAAAACTATTATCACCCTCATACACAAAAACTACACTTTTTTGAAAAATTAATTTTCAATTTTCAATTCTCAATTTTCAATTATTCCCATCTCCCTGAATAGTAAGCCCTGTCCAACCAATCTCCCTTCTGCCGATCAGCATCCAATCCTGCCAACTGTTTCAAATCTTTATAGATATAAAAATCCAGCCAATAACCATACGCATATTTTTCAAACAGGGTATGGGGTTGTTTCCAGAAAGCATACCAGGAAGTATTCAGTCCGTTTGCTTTCGCCACATTTACAGCATCCATGGCTCGTTTCCATATCTGACCGGTCGAAGTGGCGAACAAAGCTTTCATATCTTCATAGTTCATCGTTGCCGGATCGTAAAGAGGAGCTTGGTCTGATATTCTCAATTCGATCAGGGAAATCCTTTCTTCAAACAAAGTATCTCCATCCAGGTCGTATTCTATCAGATCGAAAAAACCGTTATGGTCTGTATCCGTATATTTGACAGTCGCCCAGGAGACCGGGTCTTCATATAATCTTTTTTCTACATGCCGGCTATCGTACAAACCTCCATACCCTTGAAAATAGGAGGCATTCTGGTCGATACGCCAAGCTCCCCATTCGGCACCATACAAGTGTATTCTTCCATCTATCGGAGAAATGTATAATTTTCCTTTTCCGGAATTATCCAGATCGAATTCTCCCCGGTCGCCGACAGCATCGGCCTGTTTATGGCTATCCAGTCCTCTGTTATAGGCTCCTATTTTAAATATCTCCCAGGGATAATAGACTTCTACCCGCTCCCAACGGTTACAATCGTCGTCTTCATCAAAAACTAACCAGCAATAATCCCAGTCACCTTGTTGAAAAACTAGATCATAAGCAGTTTTTTCATCAGGATAAATGAGTTCTTCCAGTTGCCGCCATCTCGGATCGTGAAAATATTGATCGGCTTCTTTCAATCTCCGGTTTTTGATGGAATGAACCTGGTTCGAATAATCAAAGCCTTTCCCCGAAAAATGCAGTGTCATATCCAGATCGAATTCATTTCCCTGGCCGTTGTCGTTATCCATATCCCAGGCCATGCTTACCCAGGAAATACGCTTACTGTAGACAATATCATATTCCGGATCAACTCCATCGAAGCGTGGATCGGATTTTCCTCCGGGTTTCTGCCTGACATACGGAATATCCATCAACCGGAAAGCCATTTCTGTCAGATTATCCTGGTCATAATCATAGAAAATAAAAGGATTTTCGCAGTTAAAACGTAAATCATCAACCCGGAAACTGGAATTATGCATTTTCAGCAATAAAGTATTCCCATGGTAATCCTGATAAAAATTCGTATGACCGTTTTTTTCCCAACATAAAGGCAGCAAACGATTCCAGTCGATAAAACTTTTGATATCATCCTTCTCGATATCGATTACGCAGATAAAATCCGAACTATAATCCGGACCGTACCGAACATCTTTTTTTCCGTTGAAAACGACGAATTGAATCTCTGCAATTCCATCCTGGTCGAGATCGATCCAGTCAATACTCAAGTCTTCCGGACCGGCAAAAATGCCATCCCGGTTCAGGTCGATCAGCAGGCAATCGTTATCCGTATCACCTTCCAGATCGCCATATTCCATATCCCCGTCGTCGTCGATCCACATTATGGGAATTCCATCCAGAATGGTAGCCCGGATGATGTCCGGTTTCCCATCTCCGTTTAAATCTTCATATTGAATATCCGACCGGTTGGAGACCAACGGCAACCGCCAGGGGATCAACCGGGTATTGGTATTCCAGTAAGCATTCTGCGATGAAACTGAAACCGGCAGTAATAGTAGCAATATGGACAGAACCTGTTTCACGATCAGCGAACCTGCAGTTTTTGTATATCCGTACCTTTATCTGTTTCTATCGTAACGAAATAGATGCCTACAGGCATTGTATTGACTGGAATCGTGTACTCTGAGTCATTACAGCTATAAAAAGTCATCGTTTTTCCTGAAATATCAGAAATCAATACTTTCCTTATCATATGATCTGAAGAAACTGTCACTTGTTCCCGGGAAGGATTGGGATAAAGGCGGGAAACAGAAAGTTGTGTTTTGTCAATAGGTGTCTGTCCACTTGTTATTTTTCCTACAAATGTCACCACGGAAGTTCCCGGTAAAACATATTCTGCACCGGAAGCTACAGAAGGATAGCGTTTCAGGTTATCGTACGGATTGCCGGTAGTAACATACGGCGTCCAGCTCTTTACCTGCGCAGCAGCTGCCAGCCCATTAGCATTTAACTTCAGGGATACGGCATCCGTAGAAGCATTTACCGCGACAATAACCACCTCATTCCCATCCGTATAAGCGGAAAACATTTGTTTGGTGACTGCATCCACCGCGTTCATATTGTCTGAGCGGCTTGTATCGATCCGTTTCATGCCGGGACGGACAAAACGCGAATAATTACCCAGGGTATATAACAGTTTAGAAGTCCTGTATACTCCATCGTTTTTCGCCGCATTCAATTCAAAACGGAATAAGGCGTAACGATCTTCGGTACCACCTTTGGAATCGAACTCAAAGGTCGTCCACCACTGCCATCCGGTACAATCGGCTTCCACCAGGTCGTTGTGGATAATCCGTGCCATAGAGATACCACATTCCATGGAGCTCAGCGTACGGGTATCACCATCCTTATGACCGAATTTATAGCCGGTACCGAGCAGGCAATATTCGGTCTGCCAGTAATCCAGATTCGGATTCAGTGCTTTGATCTGCTCTCTCAATGTTCTCCGTTGATTGACGATATCTACTGCCGATGCATCAGTCCAGTAACTGTGGGAAGACACATGAGTAGAGAGAGAAGGCAGATTGGCTACAGTCAGCGGACTGGCCGGATCCCAGAATGTATAAAGTTGTTTGGCATAATAACCGGTACCGTTATTCAGCAGATAATTGATCGATCCGGCTTCCGTAATAAACTGTTTAACAGTTACACCTTTTTGTACAAAGGAATTATTGATCGCCTTGACTACATTAGACACTTCCTGGTTCATCCAGGGAGAACCTTCCTGGTTAACGGTTCCTCCGGCAGAAGCGGCGTTCCATTCCCATTGAGGTTCGTTCAGTGGACTGAGATATTTGAAATGAATCCCTTCTTCTTTAAAATGATTGAATACAGTAGCCAAGAAATTTCCAAAATTACCATACTCTTCCGTTTTCAGGATAGAATTTTTGGCATCTCCGTATTCACGGAAACCAAGTCCACGAACCGTAAAATATACCGGAGGAGAATTCTGCCATCCGATAATATCTTCCACTCCATACACTTTAGCCGCTTTTTCCAGGAACCAGCGTTGTCCTGCCTGCTTGGTCCAATCGTAAGTAGTTTTATCAGCATTCAGGAAACATTCTGTCCGCCGGTCATACGTAGCAATCCGGCTGGCAGTTCCCTGTTCAGATGTACCGGCTCCGATATTAAAACGCCAGCCGGAAAGGGCAATCCCTTTGGGCGTTCCATCGGGAAAGGTATCTTTACTGAATAATATTTCTGCCATTTTTTCTTTTTTGCTTTCCGGGAAATACAAACCTGCGGTTTGTGCATTCCATCCGTCGGATGCACCGAAATTCTGAATCGTTTGATGAACAGCCGAAACATTTGCCGTAAGATTGATCATAGAAACCGGAGTTGTTGTATTTTCGGCAGGTTCAGGAATTGGCTTGCCCTCGTAAATAGCTTGTATCTGGTTATCGTATAGAGCAGAATGAAATATTTTCAGATCGTCGATCCGGCCGGTCATCGGATAATTCATTTCCGGGTTACAACCGAAATAATACTTTGTCATCCTGAAATCAGAAAGTTTATATAACGATTGCATTTCCACCTGTAAAACTCCGTTCAAATAATATCTCACAAAGTTATCGGCAAAAACTACTGTAAAATGATACCATTTATTATTTTCTATCGTTTTACCGCTCAACGATTTGTAAGAACTATATGCTTTATTTTCAACAATCAGGTAACTGTTTGAATTCCAACTGGTAAGCGGAGTCAGATAGATATTACTGCCATCATTTGCATATAAGGCTAAAAACATCCTCCAGCAACCGGAAGGATCGGTATCTTCCCGTTTGCCCCAGAAAGAAATACTCAGTGTATCCGATATCGGACTCGTATCCAAACGCAAACAACCTTTGGTTGTAGCGGAAAACTGCAACACTTTTCCGCCCCGTTCGGCATCGGGAACCACATTTGCTCCATTCATCAGGGTGGATGCAGCATTTCCCAATACATCTGCCGAAGTATCGTCTTCAAAATCGATATTTGCCCATTGGGTATGAGGGCCGTAGTTTACGGAGAAAATACTCAGGGATAAGATGAGTAACAGAAAAATGTTGATGAGTCTTTTTTTCATGGGAATATGAGTTGAGTTGAAAATTGAGAATCGTTAGATCGGGCTTAGCCAATTGAAGATGAAGTATTATTTAACTTTTCGTTTTTTGTTTTTCACTTATATTACATGGATGTTTCATGATTTAATCCTGTTTAAAACAGGATGGGATTATGTAATAAGTGATTGTGGATCAAATTCCGTCATTGCAAGCGATAGCGAAGAATCTGTAGCGATTGGCAGGAGATTGCTTCGCTTTCACTCGCAATGACGGTAAGAATCAACTTTAAGAACATCAATCCGATTATCTGATCATTTTTTAGTGATCTTTACACGCATAATTGCAGATTGAGATAATTTCTGATTATTGCTTCCCAGCATTGTGTAATCGATACGATAGTCTACCGTATTACTACTATTCTGGGCAAAATTCACTGCAGTTGTTCCGGAAACCTGTTCAACTTCATTTACCGTAACTTTACAGTTCGTACCATCGAGCAAATTAACATCATTATTCATCACAGTAAAAGTCGGAACCAGATTGCTCATATTAGTAGTAGACGGTAAATCCAACGCTACATCATACAGTGTATAACTACTTGTGTTCCGTGTGATGGTAGCATTCACCCCATTAATGGAAAACTGTGTAAACTGAGGGATCATTACCGGAGCAGCATAATAATCGGCAGCAATACCGGAAACTGTTTTCACCCGGAAATTCTGCACTTTCAACTTACCGTCTTCCACGAACATAACCACCCTGGATGAAGTAACCATGGACACAATTTCTGTTTCCACACCCTGATTCACCCAATACATCTTCGCATTACTGGAAGATAACTGGAATTTCATCAATTGTTTGGCCTTGATACTGTTGATGGTTGCGTCTCTCCAGCTGGCAAACAAAATCGGACAAAGCAAAGTATCTTTCGAGAGAAACTCTCCATACGAACTGTAGAAAACGTTCAATCCTCCGGTAGAATATTCATCCATCTTATAAATATTATAAATAGAAAGATTATCTAATCCTCCATCCAATGCCAGCACTGTAATATGCATGGAATCGACAGCAAACTCACGGTTTCCGTCTTCATTGATCGATGATGCTACCCAAACTGCCGTATAGGTACCCGGATCCCTGTAAGAATAAGAAAAAGTTCCATCTGCACTCGCTGAATATCCGGTATTATCCGTTACTCCATATTGGTGTCCCTTGTCACCGGGATATAGTGCAAAATACTGGCCGCTTCCTTTGTTGGAAAACAATACGGACTCGAAGACATCGTATTGGGTTTTCGGCACATCGAATGCTGCAACCGGTTCAACATACAAATCTTTAAGATAGTTATTTTCATCGCATCCGCACAAGAACAGTATACCCGCCAGGATGCCATATATCATCATATTTTTTTTCATAATTTTTACATTTAATAACCGAAGTTCTGTTTAATGACTCCATTCGAAATAAGTACTTCTTTCTGAGGTATCGGGAATATTTCATTTACACCTTTCCTGAAATAACGGCCTCTGACGCGCTGTTTACCGGAAGGTTGTTCCACCGGTGGATTATTCGACAAGGCTGCCATCCGTTCCGGTAGAATTCCCAGGCGGGCCATTTCAAACCAACGATCAAATTCCCCGGCCATTTCGACACGTTTCTCCTTCAGAATCGCATCTTTTGTCAGATCGTAAGGTGCATACGGTTGATCTTTGAACTGAGTATGCGTAGTACCGATATATTTGTATGTAGACGACGGGCCGTATTCATCGATCAGTTTACGGGCCCTGGTTCTGACTTTATTAACAAAATCGATTGCCCGCTTGCTATCTCCTGTTTCATTCAGAATTTCAGCATACAGAAGTAAGACTTCGGAATATCTCATAATCCTGTAATTCCGGTTTTTATAACCGCCCTCACTGGGAAATGTATAAAATTTTACGAAAATATTTCCATTCCCGTAGTTAAACCAACCAATCTGTGGACTGCTTTCTTCCTGGGTATAATAGGCATTCAACGAACGTCCGGTATAGGTAAATAAAGAACGTGGATCATTTGAAAATTGTGAAGTCAGGTCGGAAGTCGGAGTAACAGCAATAATAGTTGAGCTACCTCCGATGGCATTGATAATGGAACCTGCACAAGGCCAGCTCTCATCAATAGAAGAACCTGATGCGGAAAAATCATAATGATTGATCTCAATCAGAGATTCCAAACTGAATTCTCCTGCAACCTTGAACACATTATTAAACAAAGGCTCCAATTGATGTAGATTCACAACATCTACCCCTTTAAAAACAGTTTCCGGAAGAGAAGCAGGATCCAGAGCCAATCGCTCGGATAGTTGCTCCCAACTTTCGGTATATCGTTCATCGAATTTCAGTATCTGACTGTATGTCAAATCTTTTCCATCCAGGAATAGATGTCCGATTTCCAATGCTTCCTGCCACTTAGCCTCTTTATCGATTTTCTCAGTAGCAATACCCGGAGAAGCTTCATAAACAAGTACTTTCATCAAAAGGCCTAAAGCACCCCCTACAGCAATCTGTCCCGCCTCAGCATCCGTATATTTGGCACGCCTTAGCAGTAAAATAGATTCGCGAAGGTCTTTTTCTATATAAGCAAATATCTCATCTACTGATGAGCGCGGCACTGTTTTGTTTTCCAGGCTTACATTTTCCGGTTGAATGGAAACACCACCGAATGTCTTCACCAGATTAAAATAGAAAAGAGCTCTTATCAATTTTGTCTGACCCAATACTTCCCTGATTTCCCGTTCACTGTCTTTATTGTTTTCCCTGTATTTAACAAATGGAGCAGAACGAATCACTTGGTTTGCCTTATTAATACCCAAATAGTTAACCTGATAACGATTCAGAATATGAGAATTATCTGTATTAAATTGGAAATTAACCAACTGGGCGGCCTCATTGACTTCTACATCCTGCAAATTCCAGGAGTCATCACTCATTGCTTCTCCGAACATAATTTCTGAAATCTGATAATTTTGCGACTGCAGCAGGTTATACACCCCATTCATTCCGATTCTCAGATTATTCAGGTTCGAGTAAAACTCATCGGCTTCTATGTTTCCCGTTTGTTTGGCATCAAAAAAATCATCACAGGACGATATGAATAGTCCCAGAGATACCATACACAATATATATTTTATTCCTTTCATAAATCAAACATTAAAAGTCAATAATTACACCAAACATATAAGAACGCGCCTGCGGATAAATTCCCTGGTCGATTCCAATATAAAGATTATTTCCTTCCTGTCCGACGGTTTTCCCGATCTCCGGATCCAAGCCATCGTAAGAAGTCCACGTAAATAAATTATTTCCCGAAGCATATACCCGCATACTGCTTAATTGCATTTTCTGACAGATTTCTTTAGGAAAGGTATAAGTCAGCTGAATATTTTTCAAACGCAGGTACGAACCGTCTTTGATATAAAAATCTGAATTACGGAAATTCATTTCGCTTTTGGTAGCGTCCGAACTGGGAAGGGGTACCGTTCCATTCAGATTAGCTCCCCAATAATCACGGTATTCAGGATTTGCAGGATCGGGTACCGGTCTCCAGACTTTCTCAAAATAATCTGTAGCTACATTTGAATATGCCGTAGCCGTACCGGCACCCCAGTTCCCATCGTAAGCAACGGTGGAATAGCGGAAATAATTCGTCACATCATACAGTTGATTACCATACACTCCCTGGAAAAAGCTGGTAAGTTCCAGATTTTTGTACGCCAGGTTAATATTAAATCCAAAAAAGAAATCCGGATGAGGGGTACCGATAAAGGTCTTGTCGTTATCATCCACAATTCCATCTCCGTTAACATCTACAAACTTCATATCACCCGGTGTGTAAGTAGACCCCGATGAAAATACGGGAACAATGGGTTTACCATTGGCGTCAAAGTCTTCAGCAGTCATAATTCCGTCAGTCTTCCATCCATAATATCCCGCAATAGGAATGCCCACTACGGTTTTATTGATATATCCCAGATTATTGGGATTTCCCAGATTTCCTCCGTATACAGGTTCACCCAAAGCTCCAAGGGAAGTGACTTCATTTTTGACCTGTGTAAAATTACCACCTACTTCAAATCTGAAATCCCCTATCTTATCGCGAAAAGACAACTGCACTTCATAACCCACATTGTCTACACTACCTGCATTTTGCATAGGATAAGGATATATACCGGTAGAATATTCTATCGGAACAGCAAGTAACATATCATTTGTTTTTTTCCAAAAGAAATCTACAGAAGAAGTAAAACGGTTGTTGAACATATTAAAATCCAAACCCGGACCAATTGTTTCGGTTCGTTCCCATTTAATATCTTTATTACCAAACTGAGTGATATTCATTCCCATCTTCAGGCTTGGAAGTCCTTTCCCGTAAACATACATATCAGGGTTATTAGTGTTATAGCTCACAAAAGTCCCATAGGCAAAATTACCAATCCGGTTATTTCCCAACTGTCCCCAACCTACACGCAATTTCAGCAGGCTGATCCAATCTTCCGATTTCAAAAAAGATTCTTCATTGATTTTCCAACCCAAAGAAACGCTTGGGAAAAACCCCCAATGGAAATCGTTCCAAAAACGGCTGGAACCATCCGCCCTGAAATTGGATTGGAACAGATACTTTCCTTTATAGGAATAATTGATACGACCCAAAAAACCTAAAGCATTCCAACCGGTAGAATAACCGGAAGCCTTCTGATTAAACGGAGTAAAATTCAAGGCATTAAACTCTTGGTCATATCCTCCATAACCTGTTCCGGAGGCCCACAAACGGTCTGTTTCAGACATTTCCATTGTCTGCCCCACCATTACGGTTAAATCATGATTATCATTAATCACCCCGGAATAAGTCAGGATATTATCCCAACTGATGTTTTGTGTAGTAGTCGGAGCCCGTGAAACATCAAACCGGTTGCTTCCCACCATCTCCGGGTTATAGTTATATCTGTTAAATCCCTCATTATCAGAAGAATAATTAGCAATGCTGGCCCTGGATGAATAATCCAGACCTTTGACAATGGTCCATTTTAAATCCAGCTGACCGATAAAATTATTAGTATAGGTATTGTAAGTGGTACGACGCAGGTTTTCAACCGGAGTGGTCCAGTTCAAATTCTCATTTTGATCGAATATAGGAATCAAAGGATTATAGTTGATAGTAGTCTTGATCACCCCCCAGGTACCTTCAGTAACTACTCTCCGGTTTTCCCGGGCATAAGTAATATTAGCTCCCAATGACAGATTGGGAAACAACAATGTATTTATTTTCGCGTTAAAAGATTTTCTGTTATAATTGGATTCTTCGATCAATCCATCCGTATCCAATATATTGGTACTCATATAATAATTAAGGTCTTTATTTCCTCCGAAAACAGCCAGACTGTATTTTTGCATCAATGCTCTACGGGATAATTCATCCCACCAGTTATTCCCTTTATCGATCATTTCCTGGGTTTCTGGTCTGATTTCCATTTGGCCTGTTTCTGAGTTGATTCGGGTAACTACACCCAGATTTTTGGCAAAATCGGCAAAATAGGGAAATTCTGTTTTATCCATAATTTCCGGATCTTTCCAGGATTCCTGCCAGCCAAAATAGGTATTGAAATTGATATTCACCATTTTTTTACTGTTCCTTCCCGATTTAGTAGTCACCAACACCACCCCGTTAGCAGCACGGGATCCGTAAATGGCAGCAGAAGCCGCATCTTTCAATACCTCGATGGACTCTATATCATCGGAAGAAAGGTAATTGATATCATCCATCGGAATACCGTCTACCACATACAAAGGATCAGAATTGTTAATGGTACCCATCCCCCGGATACGGATAGAGGTGGAAGATCCGGGAGCTCCGGAATTCTGGACGACTTCTACCCCGGCAGCTTTACCCTGCAAAGCATGTACTACGTTGGTTGCCGGAAGAGAGGTCAATTCCGCCGCTTTGATAGACGAAACAGCACCGGTCAGGTCACTTTTCCGCTGTACCCCATATCCGATTACAACCACTTGTTCCAGTTCCCTGACATTTTCGGAAATCTCTACCTGCACGTGCGATTTTCCTTTTACATCAACTACTTTAGCGGTATATCCCACATAAGAAACGGTGATATTGGTACCCTGGTTTTTCAAGTCGAGTTTAAAATTACCGTCAATATCCGTCACAGTACCGATCGCAGTACCTTTTATTAAAACGGATGCACCGATTATCGGTTCTTTACTCCTTTCGTCAACCACTGTACCCGTCAGGTTTTGTGCATTCATTGTAAGGGTTAACAACAGGAAAAATACGGATAAAATGATACATCGTTTATGAATGAAACCTGATATCATATTTGGATGTTTTTTCAAATGAATAAAATAGACAAACTTAGATTAGATAAGATTTTAACAGCTTGCCGGAAGTTCCCGACAAGCTGTTAAAAAGAGAAATTTACTTCAGAATAATCTTCCTTGTAAACTGTTTGCTGTTTTCAAACTGTACTTTGGCAATAAATAAGCCCCTCAAGGCTGAAACATCTACATGATTAGCCGATTTAACAGATGAAGAGACAAGACGTCCGTTCAAATCTACCATTTGGATGGAATAAATCGGTTCTTCCGTATCGATATACAACTGTCCGCCGGAAACATGTATAGACACATCCATGCCGTCTACCTGTAATTCATCTATACCCGATGCCATATTCAAATCGAATTTCCACAGAGATTTATATGCTTCAGGAGCAGAGGTTTCAGAGGTTGACATAAAATACAGGTTGCCCTCGATATTATTCAGACTAAATGGAGTTCCGTTTCCTGGAAAATCAACCACTTTATAGGGAGGTGTATTGATATTATCCAAAGCCCACAATTCCAAATTGTTATTGGCATCCGAAGCCGTAAAGAACAATTTATCCTTAACAGGGGTAAAACGGCTACAGTTGTCACCTACACTTCCCGGTGCGATATCTGTTCCCCAAAACTGTCTTTGATAGATACAAGTATCTAATGTTGCTGTAGGAGCCAACCAGAGGCTATATCCGGAAGCATACTGGGTTGCATCACCCGGCATATAATAACCACCATTAGCCTGAATGAATATATACCCCTGATATTTTGCAAATTGAGAAGGCCAGGATACCTGATAAGGGTTTCCACCCCAATGGTTGATGTCAAAAATCAGCCTGGGATTTTTACCATCGACGATCGGTTCGTTCATAAACCAAACGCAGGGCTCCACATGGTGTACTCCGTCATTCGCACGGAAATACAGAGTGTCTCCATAAGAATACAATTCTGCTAACTCACAAGCAAGCGGTTTTCCTGAACTTTCGCCTTTTGCAAAATCAAAGCCTAACCATTTGGTTCCGGCTTCCGTTCCGTCGCTGTACCAGATTTCACTACCGTAATCTTTGCTACCGCCAACCTGTTCTTTCACTGTTTCTGCACGGAATACTACCCATTTGTCGTTTACATTCCTGAAAGCTCCGATAGCGGCTGCTTCAGTCTGGAATATCCCACTGGTAGCCGGCTTGTTATTGATATTTTTAAGCATTTTTGTACCGGCTTTTGTTCCGTCGGTTATCCATAGAGCATCATAGTTCACGAGATCGACTCCTGCAAAAAAAGCTTTATTGCCAACTACTTCAAAATATCCATTCATAGGAACATCAGCAATACGTACGGTTCCTTCCGGAGTTCCATCCGAAATCCAAATCCATTTTTCAGGCTTAGTGGCATCCAATACGGGAAGTAATTCACTTTCTTCATCCATAGCCGTAAATAATAATTTATTGCCTAAAACAACAATGCTACTCGGACCTGAGCCTGTTGCTCCCGGATAAATATCTTTCACCAGTTTAGTACCGGCTTCCGTTCCATCGGAAACCCAAAGTTCACGACCGTGTTCTTCTGTGGTTGCTGCAAAATAAGCTTTTCCTCCCATCATCACTATATTACCTGGACTAGAATCTACAGAACCTGGGTTAATATCCTTCACCATGCGGGTAGTCGCCGGAGTTTTACCGGATATCCAGAGTTCACCTCCATAAGTGGCATCTTTTCCCTGAAAGAAAATATTCCCTGTTTTAGGTAAATACCTCTGGGGGCACTCCGGATTCACATAAGCAACAAAAGAAGAAACTTCCACACCGGCCGGATTCAGTTTAATCATCCCGTTAGGAAGTACTAGGTCTTGAGCATGAATTGCAAATACTGCAAATAACATTGCGATCAATGTAAAAATTCGATTTTTCATCTGTAATAAAATTTAGAATAACAACTTAATTAACTAACTCTTTTATATTTGTTTTGAACCTTTTGTTTTTGTTCATTTCTAAGTGTATAGCAGCTCCCTGATGGTTTAAATCCAATTCGGTAACTTTTCTCAGAAAGCTAGCGGCTTTCTCTTTTTCTCCCAATCCGAGGTATCCTAATCCCATCACATAATTACAATGGATCTGATTCCGTTTATTCAGATCGTCTTCCCAGATTGCCAGGTCGGGCAGGGATACGGCAAAATAATCGATCCGGCACTCATCGAACAAATATTTTTCTCCATGAGAGATCAGTTTATTGAATCGACTACGGGCTTTGTTTTCATTTCCTAAAGCCCTCCAAGCTAAACCCTGATAGAAAATCTTATCAGGTTGCTGATCATTGTAGAAAAATGCTTGTTGTGGTTCGGAAGAACCTTGAGTTGCCTTCTCAAAATGAGCTACAGCATGTTTTTCATCACCCAGACCTTTGTAAGCCTGAGCTTTGAAATATTCGATATCATTTTCCTCTGCATTATTCAATTTTCCTTCTCCCAGATTATGGGGATATGCATCGGTTTCCTGTAGTAATTGTAATGCTTTGGCAAACAACCCTTCAGACAAAGCATGTTTGGCCAACTCTATCCTGCAAAGCATATATTGCCCGGTAACTTTCCCTTCTCCTCCTTCCCAGGGATGAAAATGACGAGAGGCAATCAGTTCTTTGGCTTTTTCATATTGCCCTAATTGATTATAAAGAGTAATCCGTTCAATACATAAATCATCCCGTTGTTCTACTAAAGGAAGATGTTTTTCCAGAAAAGCCAGGCGTTCGGCATGCGGATGGCCGGTCTTTTTATATAACTGATCCAGCTCCATCAGGATGCGTGCATCACTTGAGTCCAACATGAAAGCTTTTTCCAGAAGTACTTGTGCTTCTTTTTTATGATCCAGCTTGTTATAGTAAGCCAGAGAAAGATTTCTCAACACTGTAGGGAATGTGTCGTCTAGTTGCCTGGATTTTTCCCAGCAATTAATGGCTTCCGGATACTGCCGTGCACCATACCAGAAATTACCTAAATAATAAGGTGCTTTGGCATCTGTGCCATTCAGCAAAATAGCATCCTGCAGAATATTTATTTCTTCTATACGGTTCGGGAAACATTTGTCCGGTTGCATCTGGGAAGCCTTGATATAATAGGTTTTTGCATGTTCCTTATCTCCTGATAAAGAAGCGAAATAACCCAGGGCATAATACACCATCGGATAACAGTTATTTTTCCCGGAAGTACATTGTTCCAGTAATTGAATGGCTTCTTCGTACAATCCGGCTGCGGCAAAGTCCAGGGCATATTCGATGTACCCGTGTTCCCATCCCCTCATCAGAGCATTCAAGTTCTCCAGGTCCTGCTGATCTCCTGTCAATAGATATTTTTCAAACCGGCATCCCATATTGAAACGATCTATAGAAAGGGAGTCTTCAATCCAACTCAAAGCATCTTCTTTTCTTCCTGATTTCCGGAGAACAGATGCCTTCAACTGCCTTGCCTTGTGATTATGCCAGTTACGGGTCAGGCTTCTTTCAACATTTTCTAAGGCAGAAGAATAATACAGGCTGTTGTTTCTTGCTTTCCTGCAATCGATCTGAGCAACTGCCAGATAAGCCGGATCCTGCCAGGCTGCATTCCAGGTTGCTTTAAAGAATGCAGTATAGGCTTCATCAAACTGTCCCTGCATATTCAGGCACCAGCCTAAGTTATAATAAGCCTCTCCATCGTATGGATTCGGATTCCGTTCGGTAAGCGTAGCAATTGCCCGTTGAAAATAGGGTTCTGCTTTTGCAAATTGCCCGCGCCGCATAAATAACAAACCGACAGCATTGTTACAACGCACATCCCCGGGTTCACGTTCCAAGGCCTCGAAATAGTAGTCCAGGGGATTATACGTTGCATGACGATATTGTTCGAGATGCAAACCGGTCAGGTACAATTGCTCAATGGAAGCAATATCTTTGGGTAACTTCGCCGCTTTAGCCGAATCAGGAATCTGTTTGATTTCGGGGCGGTCTGCATGATAGTTCAATAATAAATCTCCATTCTCCCTGTACAATTCAAAAATCAGGTCTTCAGGTTTACAATCTCCCGTTTTCATCGATGTTTGATAGGGTTCCACAGGAGATGTCTGAATGATCTTATCTAAATAGACTTTCCCTTCCACATCTTTCAATAAAAGGCGAAGATTCTTGTAAACCCCTGTCGTATAAAGGATCAGTTGAGTTTCTCCATTCTTCACGTCTATATTGACAACAGCTTCCTTGTTGGCATTTTTCACATAGCCTACTTCGGAGTAAGGCATAAAGTATTGTACCCACGACTTTTCCTCATAAGGCTGCAACCAGGTAAAATCGGGTTGGTTATCAGTATAAACACCGGTCATCAATTCAATATAAGGCCCGTCTTCATCAGTCAGATTCCGGTCCCATGCCATTCCGAAATCCCCATTTCCCCAGGTCCACTGTTTTTTCCCCGGAGAAACATGGTGATTAGCCACATGCAACAATCCGCCTTTCACATTTTCCTCATATCCACCCACGAAATCGAATTTCGACTGAATAGCCATATAGGAAGTAGGCACCGGTATATTTTTATATTTCGAAATATCCACACCTGCCGAATAATCCTGTTTGTAATAAGTTCCGGTAGCGATCGGGAAATTAGATACATCTCTTTTTCCATGATCGAATACGGCATGTACATCGGGTGGAAAAACGGAATGATAATCATCATGCACCACTACAGCCGGATTGGCCCACCACAGAAAAGTCTGCGGGAAAGGAGTCCGGTTATATACTTTCACTTTTATTTCCAGATAAGCTTTATCAGGATAAAGCGTAAAACCCTGCATCCCCTTGGTACGGAACATCCGTTCCACCTCATTACACCAGACTGTTTTACTGCCATCAGGGTTTTCCTCGATAGAATAATCTGTCGGCAAAAAAGTACTGGGCCGGTGATGTTGCGGCCAGTTGAATTCTATTCCTCCGGAAATCCACGGACCGGTAAGTCCTACTAAAGCCGGCTTAATTACCTGGTTATAGTAGACAAAGTGGCGTTTTTTGATTTTATCATAAGCCATTTGCACCCTTCCGCCCAATTCCGGAAGAATCATGATTTTGAGATATTCATTTTCAAGGAACAAGGCCCGATAGGCTTTTTCTACCTTTTCATCTGAAATTTTTTCCACCACAGGATAAGGATAGACTACTCCGGAACTTCCCTGATATACCCTTTTTTCCAGGAAGATGGGATTTTTTTCTTCTTCTCCAACCTCATAAGTAGGAAGCATTACCTCTTCTTCCCAGGCACGTACCACACCCTTTTCGGTTACAGTAGCTTGAATTAAATAATCCGTTACTTTTTCCATTGTCATTATTATTTTTTAATCTTCTGATATAGCGCTTTTTCAATTTGTTCGAAAGGAATTTCTGAGTCCGGACGGAAATCTACAGATTGCATATAGCGGAATAAACAGGACAAAAGTTGTTTAGCCACAGGGCGGTTGTTTATCTCGTTATCCAGATCGACACTGCAAACCAGTAGTTTCCCTTTTTCAGATTTAACTTCGAATAAAAGCCCCAGATTCCTGTTTTTATAAAAATTATCCACCATTCTCACAATCGGATCTTTCACCTGTGGAATCGAGTCAAATACCATTGTCCGGGCATTTTTACAAAGATCCCACCATTGCCAGTTGCTATGCATTTCAGTAGGGAAACCTGTTAATGCAGGATGCGATGGATTACATAATATTCCCATCGTACCAGGCTGATCCGGAAAATGCACGGGGCTCCAGAATACCTGTACAAATTTGCCTTCCAATCCTTTGATATCTTCTTTGACCGGATTCAACAATACATTTTTTCCCTGTTTCAAAGCAACGGATGCTTCGTTGAAATCGCGGGTATAAACCACTTCGCCTGCACTTATTGACAGGTCAGCAGGATAAACCCAAATATCCCATGAATTCCTGTATTCCGTTTCTTTGACCGATAATGATAGTGTAAACTTACCAGCCTGGCGGATAGACGATAAAGGAGTTGAAAATTCACCTAAAGCCATGGCATTTCCAATAGCCACATCTTGCTGAGGGAGCTCTCCATTGGCAATAATCTGTCCTTTTTCATCCGATAATTTCCATACCGGCCTGATGTTTTTCAAAACCTTATCACTGAAATTAGCTAATTCTGCTTTTACATGCAGAGTTTCATTATTGGTGTAAGTAGCTTTCTCAAAACGAACCAATGGCACAACCGGTGCACAGAAAGTCCGGAACGTTTCGGAGGCTATCAATCCTTTGCTATCCCAAAATGCATCCAGTAATCCGACCAAAGCAGTACCCTGCCCCGGGAAATCATGCAAATCGAGCAACTGGAAGCCACTGAATCCGGGAGTTTTCAAAGCTCTTTCAATTTCTTCCTTATACAGTAAAGCTGCCAGTTTCCCACTGGCCATCAAATAATCTTCCGATTGTTGCAAACGGCCTTTTTTCTCCAGGTCTTTCTGCACAGCCAAAAAATTCAACGGCATCAGGTTGCCGGTATATTTTTCAATTTCCTTTAGGTTAGGGAATACACTATACTGACCGATCTCATGGGTAACGATAGGAACAGATAAACTATCGATGGAAGCAGTGTAATCTTTATTGAAATTCACCGGTTGCTGATCAAAAACACCTTGTCCTCTCACCCATCCTTTCTTTGTCCACTGGCTCACCCAGAAATCATCGTGAGGTTCCGGCCAGGATCCATGGCCTTTTTCAAAGGTAAAGGTGGTAGTCATATACAAATGTCGTGGATCCTGTTGTTTCAAATGTAGCAACAAACTATCCATTACAGCAAAACTTCCCTGCAACTCATTTCCCATACTCCAAAAACAGAAAGAAGGATGGTTCCCGTAAGCCTGCATCATTTTTTCACCTTCTGAAAATAAAAATGCCGTAGTATTCGGATCACTACCCACATTCAGTTCCCAGAGAGGAAGTTCAACCTGCAAATAAAAGCCCATTTCATCGGCTATTTTAAAGGCAGCTTCAGGAGGGCACCAGGAATGGAACCGGAGATGATTCAATCCGTATTCCCGGGCTGTTCGGAAGACTTTCTCCCATCCTGCTCTATCCATAGCAGGATAACCTTTTAAAGGAAAAATACAGCACTCGAGAGTTCCCCTCAGAAAAATTCTCCGGTCGTTGATTTGAAGTTGGGCATTGTTGTTCGTCAGTTTCCGCATACCGAATATTTCAGATTTGGTATCAGACGACTTCCCATTCTTCAAAACAGCAACCGCTTCATATAGATTCGGATGAAACTCATCCCAGAGTTTGGGATTTTCAATCGGATAATCAAAGCTGACGTCTCTTCCGGTAATTTGAATTTCCTTCGAAACCAACGAACGACCATTTTTTTCTTTTACATGAAAAAGTACCTTCCCTGCAAACGTCTGGCTATTATCAGATATCTGCAATTGAACATGCACTTTAGATGCGTCCACATCAGGAGTCAGAACCATAGACCGGATAGATACAGGTTCTATTGCTGACAATGACATTTCGCCAATCACCCCATTCCACATGGTTTGCGTTTCATTAGTATAAGCATGAGCTAGATTTTTCAGGGAAATATCGTGCTGTTTCCTGTTATCGACTCTCAATACAAACACATGCTCTCCGGAAGATAACCCTTCCGGAAGATCAAAAATATGAGGTGTGGTCAGGCTTTCGTTTAAGCCCTCAACCTGCTTTCCATCGATCCACACACTGGAATTCCAGATAATCCGCTCGAAAAATAATCGGAGAGGCTTTTGATCCCAACCGTCAGGTACATGTATCGTTTTACGATACCAGGCTACTCCTACATAGTCGTACTTACGCTTCAGATTGAGAAAGACTTCTTTTTCCATTTCGGGCTGAATTGTACATGGATTTCCATATCCAGCATCGCAAAGTGTTCCGGGAAGACTTATCTCCTGAGAAAAGCTACGATCATACCATTTATCTGTAATCCCCGTATCCAAGCTATCTAAAGCAATTTCCCATGTGCCCGATAAGTCAATTTTTTGTGATTTTTCTGCACATGAACAGTGAAACAAAATACTGGCAACTAAGATGGACAAACATCTGCCACGGTGTATAATTGAAAATTGAAAATTGAAAATTGAAAATGACATATTATTTTTTGTTTCTTCTGTTATTATTAAAATATTGATGATATTTTATGATCTCATTTTGTTAGCTCCTGCTCAATCTCTTCCAATGACTTCCCTTTTGTCTCCGGCAGATTCATTTTGATAAAGAGGAAACCAAGGATACAGACAATCCCGTACAACCAGAAAGTACCATACGAACCTAAGCCCTTATTCAACAAGGGGAAGGTATAAGTCAATACGAAACAGGCAGTCCATAAAGAGAATGTGGAAACAGCCATTGCCAGACCCCGGACTTTCGTAGGAAATATTTCAGAAATAACCACCCAGGTAATCGGAGCCAGTGTCATGGCATAACAAGCTATGGCAGCAACCACAAGGGTCAATACGGCAATGCCGGTTATTTCAAAATAGTAACAACCTCCTAAAATGGCATAAATGCAAGCCAGCCCGGCCGCTCCAAAGAGTAATAAAGCGCGCCGTCCCAAACGATCTACCGTGTACATCCCGACAAAAGTGAAAATAACGTTAGTTATACCAGTAACCACAATATTGAAAAGAATATCTGATACACCATAACCTGCGGCCGAAAAGATTTCCTGTGCATAATTAAAAATAACATTGATTCCGCACCATTGTTGAAATGCTGCAATAACAATACCTATTAACAATATTTTAGGCATTTTCCCCTGAAACAACAACCGATGGTCTATCTTCTGTTTCTCTCCACCTGCCACAGCCCTGATTTCGGAAATTTCTTTCTCAGCATATTCTTTTCCTCCGATACGGGAGAGGATTGAGCCGGCTTTTCCGTATTGATGCTGGAAAGCCAACCAGCGGGGACTTTCCGGTACAAAAAAGATCATAATAAAAAAGGCTACCGCAGGAACACCTCCGGCCCAGAACATCCAACGCCATCCCATCTGTCCGTTCCAGGAGGCCAGGATATCTTCACCCGGATGGATCGGATCTGCAATCAGCCAGTTGACAACCTGTGCAGCCAAAATACCTAATACAATCGTCAACTGATTAATGGAAACAAAACGGCCCCGGACATTTCCCGGAGAAACCTCTGCTATATACATAGGAGACAAATTCGATGCAATACCAATACCAATCCCTCCCAAAATCCGGTAAACAATAAACCAGGATATCTGATCGACTATACCGGTTCCGACCGCCGCTACAATAAATATTAAAGAAGAAACAACCATTAACGGTTTACGGCCATAACGATCGGACAAACTACCTGATATCATTACGCCTATTAAACAACCCAAAATAGCACTACCCATCACCCACCCTTGCATATAAGGAGAATTCTGAATACCGAAGAATACTTCATAAAATGGCTTGGCTCCACCGATTACCACCCAGTCGTATCCGAAAAGCAAACCTCCCATGGCAGAAACCAGGGAAATTAATAGCAAATAAAAACTGTTATTGGATTTTTTGTTTTTCACGGTTGTTTGATTTATTTCAAGATTATTTTAATTATCAACGGTACAAAAGTAAAATGAAGTTTATTGAAAAAAATGCAGCTAACATGGAAAAACATGTAAATTTTCACTATTAACATGTCTTAGATTGACTTTTTTCGAGGCAAAAAACAAGAAATATGTAAAATATTTCGATTTTCATGTAAAATTTCATTTTCAAATTATATTTTAGAAAATAAAGAAAAGGATATTCTGTCTTCAAAAAATCTTACCAGAAAATTCCATAAAAGTCAATTATTTGAAATACATTAAATCAGAATGGCATTTCACGCGTACCATACACACTATACTATTAATCTTAACTATGCTCATTTTTTATCAATACAGATCGTTCATCCCAATAAATCATCATTTTAAGATGCAAATAATTCGAACCCATGTAAAAAATACCTATTTTTGCTCCGGAAAATACAAATTTTGAACTAATGGAAAAGATCGCGGACGGATTCAAAGGAGAAAAAGCAATTATCACACCATACAATATCAGGTATTTTCAGGCTGAAAACCCTATCACAAAGCAATTGTATGTTACCCATATAGGTTATTACCCCACAGCCAAATACCATTTCCGGGAACGGGAACATGGAACCAAAGAGAACATATTCATATATTGCGAACAGGGGAAAGGATGGGTTTCTCTAGAAGGAGAGAAGCACTATTTAACGAAGGACCAAGCATTTATCCTACCCGCAAATAAAGCGCATGCCTATGGAGCAGATCTCCATAACCCCTGGAGTATCTATTGGATTCATTTTTGTGGAGATAATACCCCAATGTTCTCCTCCATCATTGGAAAGATTATACATGTGGAAGAATCCGATAAAAGCAGATACAGCGACCGCTTCGAACTATTCGAAGAAATCTATCAAAATCTGGAAATGGGTTATAACCCCGAAAACCTCGAATATACCAGTTTTTGCCTGATGCACTTCCTGGCATCGCTGAAATATATCAATCAATTCCGTGAAATCAAAAATGTAAAAGAAACCGATGTCATACAGAAAAGTATTCTGTTTATGAAAGACAATCTGGAAAACAAAATTTCCCTGGAAGATATTGCCGCCCATGCCGGATATTCCAGTTCGCATTTCGGATCCATATTCTCAGAAAAAACATCCTACGCTCCCATGGTATATTATAATCAACTAAAAATACAACGCGCCTGCTCATACCTGCAATTTTCCGACCTAAAAATAAAAGAGATCGCCTTCCGTCTGGGATTCTACGACCCTTTTCATTTTTCAAAAGCCTTCAAACTCGAAATGGAAATAACGCCTAAGGAATATAGGAAGAGGTATAAGCCGGAGGAGGAAGGGAGTTAAGAGTTAAAATAAAAATTGAAGATTGTTTTTAGGAAATTAAAAATCGGAAGGAAACAAAAAGGCTTTCCTCCATACGCATTAACCACCCGTCAATGCTTTGATAACATATCCAATCATTTGTAAAAGGGACATTCCGATGATAGATGTCCCTTTTGTTTTTCTCTCAACTATCAAAATACCACTTTAATCGGTTTTTTCCTAGAAATAGATGAAATTTCATAGAATATTGCGACAAAACGTCTGTAAAAAAACAAACACTTTCCAGAGTGGACTTAAAGTTGTAATTTTTAGAATCTTAAGAACCTGTCTCTCCTTTCAAAAAACGTCTCATTGTTTTTTCAAATAGCAAATAGTAAGGAAAAAGACAAAAAAAGGATATAGAAAAGCATTATAGATAAGAAATAATATTAGTTTTAGTAATCACTGGTGTAAATTTTCAAACAGTTTCTTAGTTTTTAGTTCTTAGTTTTTAGTTTTTAGTTTTCAATTTTCCCCTCGATTATTTGCGAAGCGGGAAAATCTTTCTTACTTTTGCGGCTTATTTGAAAAATGGCATGATCTGCCAGTATTTTTTTCAATCAGGAATATTCATCTAACTCGTTAATTATGAGCAATAATGCCTTATTTCTCGTAGTATTTATAACAGCGCTGGTGCTGGTGATCGCTGCTTTGCTGATTGCTTGGCTGGTAGCGCCTAGATCGACAAACCCACACAAAGAAGAACCCTATGAATGTGGAATTCCCACCAAAGGGACCTCCTGGTTACAATTCCGGGTGGGTTATTATCTGTTCGCCATCCTGTATCTTATTTTTGACGTTGAAACCGTGCTTCTGTTTCCCTGGGCAACTGTTGTTAGGGAGCTGGGAGCCTACGGACTATATACCGTGTTATTCTTTTTTATCGTATTGACATTAGGACTGGCTTACGCCTGGAAAAAAGGAGCGCTTAAATGGAAGTAAAAGACATCTACATCCGCAATATGAAATATGAGGACTTCAATGAAAATGAATACCTCGAAGCATATGTGAACGAATTACGCGCCAATGGCGTCAATATTTTCGTGGGAAAAATCAGCGATTTTATCAACTGGGGAAGATCTAATTCCGTCTGGCCGCTTACTTTCGCCACCAGCTGCTGCGGTATCGAATTTATGTGCGTGGGCGCTGCCAGGGCTGACTTTGCCCGCTTCGGATGGGAAGTCACCCGTAACAGCCCCCGGCAAGCCGACGTGATCTTCGTCTGCGGAACAATCGTACATAAAATGGCTCCGGTTCTCAAACGTTTGTACGACCAGATGGCCGAGCCGAAATATGTAATGGCGGTAGGTAGCTGCGCGATCTCCGGCGGACCTTTCAAAAACGCTTACCACGTAGTGAAAGGCGTAAATGAAATCATCCCGGTAGACGTATATGTACCCGGATGCCCACCCCGCCCGGATGCCATGCTCTACGGCATGATGCAGATGGCCCGCAAAATCAAAGTGCAGAACTTTTTCAAACTTCCGGAACAACCGGCAGTCACCGAAGAAGGGGAACAAAATGCCATGAAAAATGAAACCCATAAAGAAAAGGAGGTAGACAATGCAACTCGTTAAGGATAAACTAACGGCACTTGGCTTCTCCGACTTCCAGGAAAAAGGCAGTACGATCACAGTGGTCGTTCCTAAAGACAAATTACACGAAACAGCAAAAGAACTACGATACAACCCGGGCATTTCTTTCGACTTTCTGATCGATCTGATCGGAATGGATCTCGGAGAAGCCTTAGGTATAAATTATTATATCTCCAGTTCCCAATTTCCGGATAATATAATTGTATTACAGACATCTACGGACGACCGGGAAAAACCGGAATTATTTTCCGTAACCGATCTCTGGGAAGTAGCCAATATCTACGAAAGGGAAGTCTTCGATTATTTCGGCATCCGCTTCATCAACCATCCGGATATGCGCCATTTATTCCTGCGCACCGACTGGAACGGTTATCCCCTGCGGAAAGATTATGATGCCAGCCCTGAAAAGAATCCGATCCCTCTCGAAAACGATTCTATCGAACGGATGGAAGACGTGATGACGATCAATATGGAAATGGGGAAACCGGTCGAAACACATAAACCTCTGTTCGGAGAACAGGAATATGTAGTCAACTTTGGTCCGCAACACCCCTCCATGCACGGGGTACTCCACCTGCGCGTAGCGCTGGAAGGGGAACAGGTAACAAAAATCGACCCGAACTTCGGATATATCCATCGCGGGATAGAAAAAATGTGCGAAAGCTATACTTATCCGCAAATATTGCACCTTACCGACCGTCTGGACTATCTTTCAGGAACCATGAATCGCCACGCCTTCGCCCTCTGTTGTGAAAAAGCGCTGGAACTGGAAGTCCCTGAACGTGCCCACTATATCCGCACTATTTTCGATGAATTGACCCGTATTGCCTCCCACCTTTTGGGATGGGGTTGTATGGCGATGGATATGGGATCGATCACTGCTTTCGTTTATGGCATGCGCGACCGCGAAAAAATCATGGATATTTTCGAGGAAACCGCAGGCGGACGATTAATGGCCAATTACAGTGTTATTGGCGGTGTATCGAAAGATATCCACCCCAACTTCCAAAAAAGAGTCAAAGAATTTATTCCCTATATGAGGAAGATGCTGAAAGAACATCACATCCTTTTTACAGGAAACCCGATCGCCCGCGACCGGATGGTCAATGTTGGAAAACTTTCCAAAGAAAAAGCCATTTCCCTCGGTGTTACCGGCCCCAGCGGAAGAGCATCCGGATGGAGCAACGATATCCGTAAAATAGATCCGTATGCGGCTTACCGTCATGTGGATTTCAAAGAAATGATCCGGCAAGATGGAGAAACATTCGACCGCTATATCATCCGCCTGGACGAAATCGAAGAATCCCTGAAAATCATAGAGCAATTGATAGACAACATACCCGGTGGCGCTTATGCTGCCAAAACAAAGGCCATTATCCGTCTCCCGGAAGGTGAATTCTTCCAACGGGTGGAAAATGCCCGCGGCGAATTCGACGTATATATCAATAGTAAAGGAGAGAAAAATCCTTACCGCGTCAAATTCCGCTCCCCGAGTATGACTCTTGCAGGCTCGTTAGACAGCATTGCTTCAGGTTATAAAGTGGCCGACCTGATCATGATCGGTGCTTCTTTAGATTATGTGATTCCGTGTATTGATAGATAATAAAAAAATGAAAAATGAAGAATGAAGAATATTCTCAAATTCAATTTTTCACTTTTCGCTTTTCACTTTTAACTTACAAATTATGTTCGATTTTGGTATAGTAACATCCTGGATAGACGAGTTCCTCCGGCAATATATGAACAACGGATGGACTTTATTCGTCGAATTCCTGCTGATAGGAATCGCAATACTGGCTGCATACGCCGTGCTTGCTCTCTTCCTCATTTATTTGGAACGGAAAGTCTGTGCTTTCTTCCAATGCCGTCTCGGCCCCACTCGTGTAGGACCGCTCGGTGCCTTGCAAAGCGTGGCGGACATGATCAAGATCCTATTAAAGGAATTGATCCATATTAAGGAAGCCGACCAGTTGCTGTTCCGGGTCGCTGCGTTTTTAGTAATTGTAGCATCTGTCTGCACTTTCGGAGCCCTGCCTTTTGCCAGAGGAATACAAGCCATCGATTTCAATATCGGGGTATTTTACCTGCTGGCCATTTCTTCTTTAGGTGTAGTGGGAATTCTCCTCGCGGGTTGGTCCAGTAACAATAAATATACCATGATCGGAGCCATGCGAAGCGGCGCTCAATTGATCAGTTACGAATTGTCCTGTGGACTTTCATTGCTGACAATCGTTATCCTCTCCGGTTCCATGCAACTTTCTGAAATTGTTGCCCAGCAGGCCGAAATGTGGTTCATTTTCAAAGGACACGTACCCGCAGTGATCGCATTCCTGATCTATGTCATTGCCGGACACGCCGAAACCAACCGGGGGCCTTTCGACCTTCCGGAAGCAGAATCGGAACTGACCGCCGGCTACCACACCGAATATTCGGGAATCCAGTTCGGATTTTTCTACCTGGCCGAATATCTCAACATGTTTATCATTGCAGCTATTGCCACCACCATGTTCCTCGGGGGATGGATGCCGTTACATATCCCCGGATGGGAAAACTTCAATGCCATCATGGACTTGATTCCTTCGGTCATCTGGTTCTTCGGAAAAGCATTCTTCTGTGTATTTTTCGCTTTATGGGTGCGTTGGTCTTTCCCTCGTCTCCGTATCGACCAGTTATTGAAATTCGAGTGGAAAATATTGATGCCGATCAGCTTGATCAACATCATTTTAATGGCTTTGTGCGTAATCTGATTTAAGAACTAAAACGAAAAAATTCATCATGAATGTGATCGATTATATCAAAAATATTGGGATTGGAATTTACCGGTTGATGCAGGGGATGTATATCACCATGCTCAACATGATCCGCCCGAAAGTTACGGAACAATATCCCGAAAACCGGGGTAAAAAGGAACATTTCGAGCGTTTCCGCGGAGAACTGACCATGCCGCACGACGAAAATAACCAGCACAAATGTACCGCCTGTAAAATTTGTGAGACAAACTGTCCGAATGGCACCATTCAGATAACCATCAGAATGGAGCTTGACGAAACTACAGGAAAAGAGAAAAAAGTATTGGACAAATACATCTATGACATAGGCTCTTGCATCTTTTGTGCCCTATGCACCGAAAGCTGCCCGCAGGATGCCATCGAGTGGAAACCCGACTTCGAACACGCAACGTTCACATCCGGAAAATTAGTAAAAAAATTAAATAACGAAGGATCAAGTCTAAAATTAAAAGTGAAAATTGAAAAATGAAAAAATCTTCATTCTTAATTCTTAATTCTTAATTCATCATTATATGGAAGCATCAACAATCATATTCTACATCCTGGCCGTCGGAACAATTGCATTTTCAATCCTGGCAGTCACTTCAACCAAAATATTGCGTGCGGCAACTTACCTGCTGTTTGTTTTGCTCACAACTGCCGGGTTCTACATGCTGCTGAACTATCACTTCATTGCTGCCGTACAGGTTTCCGTATACGCCGGAGGTATTGTGGTTCTGTATGTATTCGCCATATTACTTACCAGTGCCAAAAGCGACAAAATAGAACGCGGTACTAATAAAAAAGTTATCTGGGGAATAAGCGCTGCAGTATTAGGATTAGGCACACTGGCTTATGTGTTCAAAGATACTATTTTCAAGCACACGTTGCTCACTACCGCCGAAGAGGAAATCAATATGAAAGTTATAGGAAAAGCCCTGATGGGAGGAGAAAAATTTCAATATATCCTGCCTTTCGAGGTATTGAGTATATTGCTTTTGGCTTGTATCATCGGAGGTATTATAATTGCACGTAAAAGATAAAAAGGAGACCGGATTATGAATATACCAATGGAATATTATTTAATTGTGACCGGTATCATGTTTTTTGCCGGAGTGTATGGTTTTATCGTCCGCAAAAACATGCTGGCCATGCTGATATCACTGGAATTGATGCTCAACGCCGTAGTGGTTAACTTCTGCGTATTCAACCGCTACCTGTTCCCGGAAGGCATGGAAGGAATGTTTTTCGCCCTCTTCGCCATCGCCATCGCTGCTGCGGAAACCGCTGTAGCCATCGCCATCATTATCAATATTTACAGAAATCTAAACAATATAGACGTAAAAAACATCAGCCAAATGAAAAACTAAAAACAAAAGCAATAACAACTGCCGGTTTTTAATTTTCAATTGCCAATTTTCAATTTTCAATTCATTATAATGGAATATTCAATCTTAATAGTAGCCACCCCCCTCCTGCTCTTCCTGATACTGGGTTTAGCAGGAAGCAAAATGAAACCGGGCGTAGCGGGCATTACAGGAACCATCGGTATGCTTCTCGCAGCCGCTCTTTCTTATACTGTCGCCATCCAATACTTTTTCGGAATCGGCAAAGTAAACGGAGCCTACCAGAGTATCATTCCTTTTAATGTGGAATGGCTACGCTTTACCGAATACCTGCATATCGACCTGGGTATCCTGCTGGACCCGATTTCCGTCATGATGCTGGTAGTCATTACTACCGTATCCCTGATGGTGCATGTGTACAGTTTAGGCTATATGAAAGGTGAACAAGGATTTCAGCGTTATTACGCTTTCCTGTCGCTTTTCAGTTTTTCTATGCTGGGATTGGTAGTTGCTACGAATATCTTCCAAATGTATATTTTCTGGGAGTTAGTGGGTGTATCTTCTTACTCTCTGATCGGGTTCTACTACACCAAACCATCGGCTGTGGCAGCTTCCAAGAAAGCATTTATTGTCACCCGTTTTGCCGACTTGGGCTTCCTGGTAGGTATCCTTATTTTATCATTCTACACCAAAACATTCGATTTTGCCACATTGACGGCCAATAACGCTGCAGCAGTCACTTCTGTAGGCGGAGCTACTTTTATGGGATTATCTATCGCCTCCTGGGCTATGGCTTTGATCTTTATGGGTGGAGCCGGAAAATCGGCCATGTTCCCACTACATATATGGTTACCAGACGCTATGGAAGGTCCGACTCCTGTTTCTGCCCTGATCCATGCTGCAACCATGGTGGTAGCCGGTGTATTTCTGGTGGCACGTTTATTCCCTGTCTATTTCTTTGCAGCGCCCGATGTATTGACAATGATCGCTTATGTAGGTGCCTTTACTGCTCTTTTTGCCGCGGTTATTGCCATCACACAAACCGACATCAAACGGGTACTGGCTTTTTCAACAATATCTCAGATCGCCTATATGATGACGGCCCTTGGAGTTTCCGGATATGGAGACCACGATGGCTTAGGCTATATGGCTTCTATGTTCCACTTGTTTACCCACGCCTTCTTCAAAGCTCTGCTCTTCCTGGGGGCCGGTTCTGTAATCCATGCCGTACACAGTAATGAAATGAAAGATATGGGTTCCCTGAGGAAATATATGCCGATCACGAATATCACTTTCCTGATTGCCTGTCTGGCTATCGCAGGAATCCCTCCTTTTGCAGGATTCTTCAGTAAGGACGAAATTCTGGCGGCCGCATTCCATCATGACAAAATTATTTATTTCACCTTGTGGGTAGTAGCAGGTCTGACTGCCTTTTATATGTTCCGTCTCTATTTCAATATCTTCTGGGGTAAACAAAAAGATTATTCCGGTCACCATAAACCGCACGAATCACCGTGGACAATGTCCCTGCCGTTGATTATCCTGGCTGTATTTTCCGTGACTACCGGTTTGATCAAATTTTCACGGTTCGTCAGCAGCGACAACCTTCCCTTCGAAATGCATATCGACTGGATGGTAGCCGGATCCAGTATCGCTGTCGCAGTCATCGGTATTTTTATCGCCCTTGCTCTATACAAAAACGGAAGTGAAAAACCGGCTCAGATGGCCAAAGCCCTTGGAGGACTTTATAAAGCCACCTGTAACAAGTTTTACCTGGATGAAATCTGGATGTTTATTACCAAAAGTGTAATCTTCAAACTGATCTGCATCCCGATCGCCTGGTTCGACCGCCACATCGTAGACGGATTTATGGATAGCCTGGCATGGAGTACCCAAAAAGCATCTTCCGCTACCAAAGGTTTACAATCCGGATATATCCAGGCTTATGCATGGGTATTCGTAGTGGGAGTAATCGTGATTGCAGCATTAGCATTATTAATCATATAAATTGAAAACCGGAAAGAAATCTCTTTTAGTTTTTAGTTATTAGCTTTTAGTTGAAAGAAATGAACATATTATCATCATTCGTTATCGTCCCCGTTCTCATGCTTTTGGTATTATTTCTGACCAAAAACATGAAACAGATCAGAACAATCATGGTTTGCGGAGCCAGCATACTGATGGTTTTGTCGGTAATCCTGTTATACCTGTTCTTTCAGGAACGGGCAGTCACCCCGGAAGGGATGCTATTCGTATCGGATACGATATGGTATAAAACACTGAACATCCATTATACCATTGGAGTGGATGGGGTTTCGGTAGCCATGCTGATGCTGACTTCCGTTATCGTTTTCACCGGCGTTTTCTCTTCCTGGAATATGGAAAAAGAATATTTCCTGTGGTACTGTCTTCTTTCAACAGGGGTCTACGGCTTCTTTATCTCCCTCGACCTGTTCACGATGTTCTTATTCTACGAAGTAGCTTTGATCCCGATGTATCTGTTAATCGGTGTCTGGGGCACAGGCCGAAAAGAGTATTCGGCCATGAAGCTGACCTTAATGCTGATGGGAGGCTCTGCCTTCCTGCTGGTAGGTATCCTGGGTATTTATTTTACCTCCGGACACAGTTCCATGAACCTGACGGAACTTGCCAATATGCATATTCCCATGGTTCACCAATACTGGATCTTCCCGGCAACATTCCTGGGATTCGGCGTATTGGGTGCCTTATTCCCGTTCCATACATGGTCGCCCGACGGTCACGCCTCCGCACCCACGGCAGTTTCTATGCTCCACGCCGGTGTATTGATGAAACTCGGAGGATATGGATGTTTCCGTGTTGCTATGTACCTGATGCCGGAAGCCGCCCACGAACTGGGGTGGATCTTCCTGATACTGACAGGTATCAGCGTTGTATACGGAGCTTTCAGTGCAGTTGTTCAAACCGACCTGAAATATATCAATGCTTATTCATCCGTGAGCCACTGCGGACTGGTGCTCTTTGCCATTCTGATGATGAACCAGACGGCAATGACCGGAGCGATCCTGCAAATGGTTTCCCACGGATTGATGACAGCCTTGTTCTTTGCCCTGATCGGACTGATTTACGGAAGAACACATACACGCGATATCCGGGAATTGGGCGGATTGATGAAAATCATGCCTTTCGCTTCCGTTTGTTACGTAATTGCGGGTCTTGCTTCCTTAGGTCTACCCGGATTAAGCGGATTTGTTGCAGAAATGACCATCTTCGTAGGTTCTTTCCAGCACACGGATATGTTCCATCGCTTTTTTACCATCATAGCTACCTGCTCCATAGTAATTACAGCCGTATATATCCTGCGTACGGTAGGAAAAATATTATACGGCCCTGTGCAGAACAAAGAACATCTTTCTCTGACAGATGCCAGCTGGTACGAAAAAATCTCTACCGTAGGATTGATTGTTTGTATCGCTTTCATCGGATGTTTCCCTTCCGGACTCGCCAACATGATCAGCGACAGCTTAAAACCGATTATCGAGAAATTAACTTTTTAATAACAATATAACAAGTACCCAAGAACAAGCCAAAAACTGAACAGCCAATTCTAATTTTTAGCTTTTAGTTTTTAGTTTTTAACTCTAACAACATGGATTTCAGTTATTTTCTATTAATGCAACAAGAAATAAGCCTGACGGTAGTATTCCTCGTCCTGCTTTGCTATGATATTTTCGGTTCGGAAAAAAGCCGGTCTTGTTTCCAGGCTACAGCCTGTACATTATTCTTCCTCCACACCCTGTTCGGAATCATCTATCCGGTACAATATGGAGTGGCTTTCGGAGGCATGTTCATCAACACCCCCATTTCCATCCTGATGAAGAACGTGTTGAACATCGGTACCCTGATTGTGCTCCTGCAAACTAACAACTGGCTGAAACAACCGGGAACCGTTCTCAGGCGGGGAGAGTTTTTCACCCTTACACTGTCTACACTCCTGGGAATGTATTTTATGATTTCCGCAGGAAATATGCTGATGTTGTATGTGGGTATGGAACTGGCATCTTTACCACTCGCAGCCATGGTTGCCATGGACAAATATAAAAATGAATCGGCAGAAGCCGGAGCCAAATATATCATGTTGGCATCCCTTTCGGCTGCCGTTATGATGTTCGGGATTTCATTCATTTATGGTTCGGTAGGTACGCTTTATTTCTCCGATATGGCACTGCGCATCACAGGCAGCATCAGTCCGATGATGATACTCGGATTCGTCCTGTTCTTCAGTGGACTGGCATTTAAGTTATCACTGGTTCCCTTCCATTTGTGGACCGCTGATGTTTACCAGGGAGCCCCCACCAGCGTTACTGCTTATTTATCCGTAATTTCCAAAGGAGCCGCATCCTTTACCCTGATATTTGTTCTGTTCCAGGTATTTTCTCATATGAAAGAAATCTGGCTACCGATCCTATGGTGGTTGAGTGTTATCACAATCACCCTGGGGAATATCTTCGCTATACGGCAGAAAAATATCAAACGATTTTTTGCTTTTTCTTCCATCTCCCAGGCCGGGTATATCCTGTTAGGGGTATTGAGTGGAACAGCAGCGGGAATGGCTTCAACCGTCTATTTTGTCCTGGTATATATCTTCTCTAACCTGGCTGCTTTCGGAGTGATCTCAGCCATCGAAAACCAAACAGGTAAAGTAACAATTCCGGAATACAACGGATTATATAAAACCAATCCTAAATTGAGTTTTATCATGATGTTGGCGGTATTCTCATTAGCCGGCATTCCTCCTTTCGCAGGCTTTTTCAGCAAATTTTTTATTTTTGCCGCTGCTGCAGGACAAGGACATTTTCTGCTGGTATTTATTGCACTTTTAAATACCGTTATCTCCTTGTTCTATTACCTCCTGATAGTCAAAGCCATGTTCATTAATAAATCGGAGAATCCTATCGAGGCCATTTATACCGATAAATACAATAAATTCAGTCTGGCTATTTGCTTAGCCGGTATTCTGGTAATTGGTTTTATCAGTATGATTTATGACAGGATCGACGGACTGAGTTTTGGAATTTGATTTCCTACTACAGTTAGTCAACAGATATAATTTTTCTATAACCACGAATTATACGAGTTTACGCCCAAAGCGATCTTTTACAGGTATTTGACGAACTTTCGTATAATTCGTGTCTTGATTTTAAACCAAAGTCTTCCGAAATTAAAAAAACTGTTATTTTTTCCCTCTTTGCACTATTAACATCATAATAAAAATAGTGAAACGCTTTTTATTTCCAAAAATTTATCCCATTTTTGCAGTCAGTATTGAAAAAAGCGATGGAAATCTCACCATGACTAACCCTGCCCGGGCTTTCATTCGATGTTCCTATCCTGTTTTTATTATACTTAAAACAATGACAAAATAATTTTATTTAGTAATACTTAAACAAATTCTATCTATCCTATGGAAACAAAGAAAAATGAGGTGAAAGGTAAATCTCGTGGCGTATCTGCCGGTCTGATTATTTTAATTTGTGCAGTTATTGCATTTTGTATTTTTCAATTCGTATTTGGGGATCCTTCCCGTTTTGTTGATGGCGATCGTAACAACCACCCGAATCCGGGAGACTTTTTGGCAACTATTTACAAAGGAGGTCCTGTTGTTGTAATCATTATCACATTATTGCTTACAGTTCTCACTTTAAGTATCGAACGTTTCTTCGCTATTACTAAAGCGAAAGGAACAGGCAACTTAATCAATTTTGTTGCCAATGTAAAGCACAAATTGGAAGCAGGAGACATTAAAGGAGCTGAAGCTCTTTGTAACAAACAAAAAGGATCTGTTGCTGCTGTTGTTACTGCCGGTTTGAAGAAATACGAACAAATGGAAACTACCACAGAAGATATTGAAAAAGAACAAAAATTGCTATCCATCCAGAAAGAAATCGAAGAAGCAACAGCACTCGAACTTCCGACTATGGAACAAAACCTGCCGGTTGTTGCTACAATCTCTACGCTGGGTACACTGTTCGGTCTGTTGGGTACGGTTATCGGTATGATCCGTTCGTTCTCCGCTTTGGCACACGCCGGTGCTCCTGACTCGGTAGCGCTGTCAACGGGTATCTCCGAAGCTCTTATTAATACTGCATTAGGTATCGCAACCGGTGCTTTGGCTATTATCTCTTATAGCTTTTATACCGGGAAAATCGATAATATTACCTATGCTATCGACGAAATGGGCTTCTCAATTGTTCAAACTTACGCTGCTAAGCATAAATAAAAACAGAGGATAATATGCCAAAAGTAAAAGTAAAAAGGAAAAGTACATTCATCGACATGACGGCGATGAGTGACGTAACTGTGCTTTTGCTTACCTTTTTTATGCTTACATCAACCTTTATTAAAAAAGAACCCGTGCAGGTTACAACGCCCGGTTCGGTTTCTGAGATAAAGATACCTGAAACAAATATCCTGACTGTACTGATCGAGCCGGAAGGAAAAGTCTTTATGGCGATGGACAGGCAGGACGATAAGATGAAAGTACTAGATTTGGTAGGAAAAGAATACAAAAGAGGTGGACAATCTATCACATTCACTCAAGAAGAGCTGTACAGGTTCTCCCTACTACCTTCTTTCGGTGTACCTATCGAAAGAATGAGTGAATTTTTAGCGTTGACTACCGATATGCAGGACAAAGAAATCCTGGGTCTTGGAGGGATACCGACAGACAGCATCAACAACCAGTTCAAATCCTGGGTAAGAAATGCTCGTGTAGTCAATCCTAATTTGCGTGTAGCAATCAAATCAGATGCTTCTACTCCTTATGCTACTGTTAAAAAAGTGATGGATTCTCTACAGGAATTGAGTATCAACAGGTACAACCTGATCACGAGTTTGAAAACAGGTGGTGACGAATCCGCAAAACATTAACTTTAACTAATTTAACAAGTAAAATTATGGCTGAAGTAAATACCGGCGGTAACGAAAAAGGAGGAAAAAACAAACAGAAAAAAGTGAGTCTTCGTGTAGACTTCACCCCAATGGTGGATATGAACATGTTGTTGATCACCTTCTTTATGTTTTGTACATCTTTGAGTAAACCGCAAACCATGGAAATAAGTATGCCTGATAAAGATGCTAAAATAGAAGATCGCAATAGAGTTATTCCTGATAGAGCGATTACAATCTTATTAACAGCCGGCAATAAAGTATATTACTACTTTGGAGAGCCGGATTACAAAGATTACACATCGTTACATGAAACCAGCTATACCCCAGATGGGTTACGCAAAATGTTGCTGGGCAGGAACGAACATATTATCAAGCAACTGGATGTCTTGAAAGAAAAGAAAAATGGCAACCAAATTTCTGAAGAAGAATTTGAAAAACAGGCAATGGAAATTAAAGCGTCCAAAGAAGCGCCTGTTGTCGTAATAAAACCTCATGACGAGGCTTCTTACAAAAATATGGTTGATGCTCTCGATGAAATGCTGATTTGTAATGTCAGCAAGTATGCTGTAGTGGAATTTTCCGAGGTAGACGATTTCTTACTTAAGAATCTCCTGACACAAGGTAAAGCTGCTGAAGGAACTCCTGACAATTAATTCACACAAAATAAACTATAAGAAAATGGTAAATGATATAAATCTAACCTCGAACGAGTGGTGTGAATTAATATTCGAAGGAAAGAATAAAAAATACGGAGCATATTATCTCCGGAAAACTTCTTCAAAACGCCACTTAAAGGCTCTGATTATTGTTGTGGTTTCCATAACTGTCATTGTATTGCTTATGATCTTTGGTGCGAAGCTAAAAGAGGTCTTTTACGGAAAACCAGACGAGGCAATTACAGAAGTTGTTAAAATGACGGCAGTTGACCTGGAAACTCCCAAACCGGAACAGGAAATCGTACAGGAAGCTCCACCTCCCCCACCGGAATTAAAAGCTGCCATCAAGTTTACAGCTCCGGTAATCGATAAAAATGCTACCGACGAAGACGAAATGAAGACTCAGGAAGAGATCACCAAATCGGATGCAATCGTCTTTAGTAAAGATATCGAAGGTTCTGATTCCGACCATGCAGTAGACCCCAACACACTGGATAAGGTAACCACTGTTACTGCCGAACCGGTTGTTCAAAAACCGTTCGACGTAGCAGAAGTAATGCCTACTTTCCCCGGTGGCGACAAGGAACTGATGAAATATCTGTCGGATAACCTGAAATACCCGGTTGTCGATGCGGAACAGGGTACACAAGGACGTGTAGTACTGCGTTTCGTTGTTGGTGCGGATGGTAACATTTCCGATGTACAGGTACAACGTTCTTTATCTCCCACTTGTGACAAGGAAGCCATCAGGGTGGTAAAATCCATGCCGAAATGGATTCCCGGACGCCAGAATGGGAAAGCAGTTCCTGTATACTTCTCTTTACCGGTACGCTTTAAATTGGAAAATTAAAAGGTACGGTATAAGATGAATCATAAAAACCCAAAGGTAGACGGACGTTCTTTATTTACATTGATATTCGAGTCTGTTATGGCTGTATTGTATGTATGTATCGCATACCTGCTGTTGGCCACACCGGTACTGAATCAATGGATTGCAGAAGGCTTCCGCTTACCTTTGGGAATTATACTCGGCCTGTACGGATTATTCAGGGTGTACAGAGCCATCAGAAAACTAAAATCAGCTAAAGATGAGATTCACTAAAGTTTTCGTTTTGCTCATTCTTCCTTGCGTTTTTCTGGCTGCCTGCAGCCAAAAGCCAAAATCAGAGAAATGGCAGGATACTATTACTGCCGGGCTCATACCCATTGCTGTAGATGAATCTTTCGAACAAATTATTCAAACGGAAGTTGATGTATTCGAATCCGTTTATCCACGGGCCGGAATCATGCCCATATATACCACAGAAACCGAAGCTTTAAAACTTTTATTTGAAGATAGTGTACGCCTGGCAATCGTTTCCCGCCGTTTAACAGAAGGTGAAATACAAGCATATAAAAACAAAAACCGGTATCCGAAAGAATGGAAAATAGCTACGGATGCCATAACTCTGATTGTAAATAAGTCGAACCCCGACTCTGTAATCAATGTACAAACACTAAAAAAAATATTAACCGGTGAAATCACCGAGTGGAAAGAAATTAATCCACGCACCACACTGAAAGGAAAAATCAATGTGGTATTCGACAATAAAAACTCCGGAACAATCCGCTATGCAATGGATTCCATCTGCGGAGGAGCACCCTTATCGGCCAATTTGTATGCTGAAAAGAAAAATAAGGATGTAATCAATTATGTAGCCGAATCCCCCCATGCATTAGGACTTATAGGAGTAGACTGGGTAGGTACAAGCAATGCCGACTCTACAGGCATTGACTTCGACGAAAAAATAACGGTGATGGCTGTCAGCCGCCTGGATAATCCAAGCATTGAAAACAGCGACAAACCATACCAGGCATATATAGCATTGAAACGTTACCCCCTAACCCGGGATGTATATGTGATTCTGAATGATCCGCGCAGCGGCTTGTCTACAGGATTCACTTCATTCCTTTCCAGCCAGAGGGGCCAGTATATTATCCTAAAATCCGGATTGGTTCCTGAAACTCAACCGGTCAGGATTGTTGAGGTGACTAAATGAAAAATAAAACTTATCAACAAACTACATATAAAATGAAACTGAATTGTAAAAAATTACTGGGAACCGGAATTTTCTCGCTGGCAATTGTCAGTGCCGCAGTGGCTGGACCAGTTGAAAAAGGAATTGAATTTAACCAGGTAAATATGTATGAGACTGCCAAAGCATATTTATTACAAGGAATCCGGTCGGGAAATGCAACTGCCGAAGCCTATTACTACCTTGGCGATTCATATCTGATGATCAATAAAGATGACTCTGCCGCTTATTATTTCAAAAAATGTGCGGAAACAAATCCTGAATATGCCTTGGCACTTGTGGGAGAAGGTAAAAAAGCACTGAAAGAAAAAAATACCGTTCTGGCCAAAGAATTATTTTCCCAGGCGACAAAGAAAGAGAAGAAAAATCCTGCCGTATACACTGCTATTGCCGATGCATACATCGAATTCAATTTGTATAATGACGCTCCTGCCATGTACGAAAAAGCAAGGGATGTAAAGAAAAACTACTCTAATTCTTTTGTATCGGAAGGAAATATGCTGGTAAAACAGGAAAAGTCAGGAGATGCTATCTCTAAATTTGAAAATGCCATCTATTTTGATAGCAAAAACAAGCAGGCATTATTGAAAGAAGCCAGGGTATATAAAAATATCAATACCACTGTGGCTCTTGAATTATTGGACAAAATCATAGCTGTTGATGCAGACTACGTTCCGGCTTATATTGAATATTCCGACATATATTATACTACTGGTTTTTTCAAAAAAGCCATCACTGCTTACGAAAAATATATCAAAGAGCCGGGTATTTCTATCAAGGATATTGAAAAATATGCTACTGTACTCTATTTTTCCGGAGAATATGCTCAATCAATAGAACAAGTGCGTATGGCATTGAAAGCCGATCCCAATAATTTCATCATGAAAAGAATCCAACTCTATAATAATTTTGAATTGGGCAATGAAGAAATAGCATTGGAACAAGCCAAAAATTTCTTTGCCTCGAAGAAAGAAAAAGATGAATATATCGGACAGGACTACCTGACTTACGGAAAACTTTTACAAAAAAACAAATTGGATATTGAAGCGATCCCTTATTTGGAAAAAGCGATAGAATTAGATTCTACCAAGATTGATCTATACAAAGATATGGCTTCTGCCTATGAGAAAATAGAACAATATGATAAAGGTATTGAGTATTTCCAAAAGTACATGGATGCCACTCCCGAACCTAAAACTTCGGATTATTACATGTTCGGAAGATCGTTCTACCAGGCAGGTATGCAAATGGATGTACAGGGAGATACCATCAAGAAAAAAGAATACCTGACAAAAGCAGACGAAATGTTCAAAGAGGTTACTGTGCAGAATGCAGACAGTTACCTTGGTTTCCAATGGAGGGCAAGAACGATGTCCGTCATGGAAGAAGATCCTAAAACCGGATTGGCTAAACCCATGTACGAAGAAACATTACAAAAATTATTAGCCGTAAATGAAGATGGTAAAAGGAATAAGGATGTTACTGAATGCTATATGTATTTAGGAAATTATTATTACCTGAATAACGATAAAGCTAAAGCGATCGAATGTTTTGAAAAGGTTCTAGCTATTAATCCGGATGATTTGAATCTGAAAAAAGCAGTGGAAGACCTAAAAAAAAGTAAATAAATCCTACAACAACAATAAGCCATAAAAGGAGCTGTTCCGCCATAGTACAGCTCCTTTTGCTATTCTATACATGAAAGTTTGCATTGCTGAAAAACCGAGTGTGGCCAGGGAGATTGCCGGTATTCTGGGAGCACGCCAGAAAAAGAACGGATACCTGGAAGGAAACGGGTACCAGGTTACCTGGACCTTCGGACACCTGTGTACACTCAAGGAACCTCACGAATATTATCCTCAATGGAGAAGATGGTCGATTCCCGACCTGCCGATGATTCCTCCCCGCTTTGGAATCAAACTGATTGAAAATGAAGGGATCGAAAAACAATTCAAGGTGATCGAAACCTTACTGGAAAAGGCAGAAGTAGTCATCAACTGTGGCGATGCCGGCCAGGAAGGAGAACTGATCCAACGGTGGGTTATGCAGAAAGCCGGTTGTAAATGCCCGGTCTACCGGTTATGGATTTCCTCGCTCACGGAAGAAGCCATCCGGGAAGGATTTAAACAGTTGCAGGTGCAGGAAAAATACGACAAACTTTATGAAGCCGGACTTTCCAGAGCCATCGGTGACTGGTTGCTGGGGATGAACGCCACCCGCCTATACACAGTCAAATACGGACAAAATAAACAGGTATTATCCATCGGTAGAGTGCAGACCCCCACACTGGCACTGATCGTGAACCGGCAATTAGAAATCGACAATTTCAAGCCGGAACCCTATTGGGAATTAAAAACAGTATACCGGGATACCACATTTTCAGTTTCCAAAGGAAAGTTTGCCACTGAAGAGGAGGGAAAACAAATTTTACAGCAGATATCAGATGCCCCGTTTACCATCACCGGTATTACTACTAAAAAAGGAGAAGAAGCCCCTCCACGACTATTCGACCTCACCTCATTACAGGTAGAATGCAACCGGAAATTTGCATTTTCAGCAGATGATACGTTAAAAATAATCCAGTCTTTATACGAAAAAAAACTAGTCACCTACCCTCGTGTAGACACCACATTCCTGAGTGAAGACATGTATCCGAAAGTGCCACCCATTCTCCGGGGCTTGAAAGAATATGAAAGTGTCACAGCCATCTTACTGCAGGCAAAGATTCCTAAAACAAAAAAAGTTTTCGATAATGCCAAAGTAACCGACCACCATGCCATTATTCCTACCGGCGTGGTAGCTGTTAATATGACTCCCGACGAAAAAAAAATATACAACCTGATTGCTCTCCGGTTTATCGCCGCTTTTTATCCTAACTGTAAATTTTCAACCACAACAGTATTAGGAGAAACAGCTGAAACTGCATTCAAAACTACCGGAAAACAAATCCTTGAACCTGGATGGAGAGTGGTTTTCGCCAGAGAAAAAGAAATGGAATCCGAAGGCGAGAAAAACAACGAAGAAGAAAATATTCTTCCCGATTTTCAGGAAGGGGAAAGTGGTCCGCATGTACCGGCTTTAGCAGAAAAATGGACACAACCTCCCAAATATTACACAGAAGCTACGCTGCTGAGAGCCATGGAAACAGCTGGCAAACTGGTAGAGAATGAAGAATTACGCGATGCGCTAAAAGAAAACGGAATCGGGCGGCCCTCAACCCGTGCAGCCATTATAGAAACCTTGTTCAAAAGAAATTATATCCAAAAGGAAAAGAAAAACCTGCATGCCACTCCTACCGGCATAGAATTAATTCAGACCATACAAAATGCCTTATTGAAATCCGCAGAACTGACAGGTATGTGGGAGAAAAAGCTCCGGCAAATTGAAAAGGGAGAATACGATGCCAGAGTCTTCATAGATGAATTAAAAACAATGTTACAGGATATTGTAACAGAAGAAAAGAAAATATGGCGCAATTCTCAGAACTGATGCAAATCAAGCATGCCATCCGTAAAAGGTCGGGTGATTTCTTTTTTCTATTATATACCATCGGATGCATCCCACTGATTGCTTGGTTTGTAGCCAATGAATCCAATCTCTGCAACAGACATCTTATGTATACCTTGGTCTGGACCTGTTTACTGTTTCTTATTGCGCTGGTATTAGATAATAAAAAAAGAATTGCATTCCTTTGGATCATATGGAGTATTGCCCTCATACCCGCTATGATCATTCTTTCTTATACGATTGCAGGCTCGACTTACCTGGAAAAAACAGATCTGAATCCGGTTTTTTCAACAAATCCGACCGAAGCCGGTGAGTTTATTCAGCAGTTTATCGATTGGAAAACCATTTTCATTCTTGCTTTATATCTTTTCATCGGATTTTTCTATCTGCTTCGTATCCGGAAAAACCGTTTGGACATAGGAAAAATGGGAATGGATATAAAAATATTTTCCCGCAAAATATTCGTAAATATCTATGGAATAACTGCCTCTTTTATCTTATTTTTTTCTTTTTTGTGCATCCTGCAACCTTCCAGAATACAATACACGACTTACTTTAACTGCTTTTATTATATGTTTTACCTGTATGAAACCGATCTTTACACTTTTATTTCATATTCGGAAAAAAGAAAAAATATCGACCAGTTTCCGGTAGAAACGAATTTTCACACCTGTACATCCCAGGCAACCGCAGTGATTATAATCGGAGAATCTCTATCCAAACACCATATTTCGTTATACGGATATCCCAGAGAAACCACTCCCAGATTAGATTCCATCAGCAATGAGTTGTTAATCTACAAAGATGTAATCTCTCCCGACACACAAACCGAAGGTTGTATGAAAACGCTTCTGACATTTGCCGATAATATGAACTTAGATCCTTATTTTACTCAACCATCTATAATCGAAATATCCCGTTCTGCCGGATTTTATACCTATTGGATCGAATCTCAGGGTATGATCGGTAAATCTGAGACCCAGGTGAGCGTGCTAAGCCAAAAGTCAGATACCCTGATCGATATATCAAAAAGAAGAGAAACCGGCCATGAAGAAGTCATTCTCGATGTTTTAAGATCCACTCTTTCCGACACTACCCGAAAGTACAAAACAATTTTCATACACCTGATAGGTTCTCATTCCCGATATAAAGACAGATATCCGGAATCTTTCAGTAAATTCGACAATTCATACCCGTTTGTTACTTCTTTGAAAAAATTAAACAACAATCAAAAAGAAACCATTAACGAATACGACAATAGTGTTCTGTATAATGATTTTGTGGTTTCATCCATTATTGATATTGTTAAGAAAAAAGAAGACTTTTCCTATGTATTATATTTTTCCGATCATTCAGAAGAAATGTTTGAATTCAGACGGTTTAGTGGACACACTTCGGGTAATATATCCAGATATATGTGCGAAATACCCTTTATCCTATGGAGATCGGAGGCTTATAAAGAAAATGTAAAACTATCGGTTGATACTGATCGCCCGTACTCAACAGAAGATCTTATATACAGCATCTCGCAATTATCCGGATTACAATATAAAAGCTACGACCCGGCTAAAAGTATTTTCTCTACGGATTTTAAACCAAAAGAAAGAAATGTGCGCGGAAAACCATATTCCGACCTTATCCCATAAGCTTTTCAGACGAAGCAAATCATTTCACCGAAACCAAAATAAAAAAGTTTAAAATAATTCGTCGTATCGAATTAAATTATATATTTGCATGGTTAAAAATTAAAAATCTATCAAATCATGGGTAAAACACTTTCTATTACCGGAATGCTACAATCTGACTTTCAAAAAACGATAGACGGAAAACAAACCGATCTGTATATCCTGACTAACAAAAACGGATTGGAAATGACCGTCACCAATTATGGGGCAAAAATTGTCTCCCTCCTGGTTCCTGATAAAAAGGGGAATTTAATAGATGTTGTTACAGGACATGGTAATATCGACGAATACCTCACTTCTGCAGAACCATATTTCGGTGCTGTATGTGGAAGGACGGGAAACAGGATTGCCAAAGGAAAATTTACTTTAGACGGAATAGAATATACTTTAGCCATTAACAATGGCCCTAACAATTTACATGGAGGGCTCAAAGGTTTTAATGCCGTAGTTTGGGATGCAGAACAACCAGACAATCAAACTATCCGTCTCTCTTATCTTTCCAAAGACGGAGAAGAAGGCTTCCCCGGAAACCTGCTGACTATCATCACCTATAAACTAACGGATGAGAATGCAGTACAAATCGATTACGAAGCAACCACAGATAAACCGACAATATTAAACCTCACCAATCACTCTTATTTTAATTTATCCGGAGCTGGCGATCCATATATAGGAGACCATCTGCTTCAAATCAATGCTGATACTTATCTTCCTACCGATAACACTGCCATTCCGTACGGAAAACCGGAAAAAGTAGAAGGAACTCCCATGGATTTCCGCCAACCGTTTGAAGTAGGGGCGCGGATCAATGATAATTTCGAGCAATTGATATTTGGTAAAGGATATGATCATAACTATATCCTCAACAAAAAAGGGAACGAATTGTCATTCTGTGCCAAAGTAGAGGCACCCAAAACAGGAATTGTCATGGATGTATATACCACTGAACCGGGCGTACAATTGTACACAGGAAACTGGATGACAGGTGAATTCGTTGCCAAAAACGGCCAAAGTTATCCGGAACGAAGCGCACTCTGTTTAGAAACACAACATTTCCCTGACAGCATTAATCAACCTGACTTCCCATCGGTAGTTCTTCGTCCGGGAGAAAAATTCACTAGCCAGACAATTTTTAAATTTTCATAACAAACAATCAATTAATAATCAATTTTAATTTTAATCATTATGACACAACAAAAGAAAAGCTATGCATTGCCTATCGCAATGATGTTTGCTCTCTTTTTTATGATCTCTTTTGTCACCGGATTATCCAATCCGATGGGAGTAATCGTAAAAAACCAATTTGATGCATCCAATTTCATGTCACAATTGGGAAATGCAGCAAACTTTATTGCCTATGCTTTCATGGGTATTCCAGCCGGTATGCTGCTGGAAAGAACCGGTTACAAAAAAACAGCATTACTTGCTGTTATCATTGGGTTCTTAGGAGTAGGCGTACAATTTCTTTCCGGAGTTTTCGGTAGTTTCGGAGTATATCTGGCCGGAGCTTTCATTGCAGGTTTCTCTATGTGTATGTTGAATGCCGTGGTTAATCCGATGTTGAACACATTAGGAGGCGGTGGAAAAACCGGAAATCAACTAATCCAGTTCGGAGGATCTATCAACTCCATCGGAGCAACTATCGTTCCGGTATTCGTAGGATACCTGATGGGAACAAATGTAGCCGAACGTACCATTGCCAAAGCCAATCCGGCCTTATTCCTGGCTATGGGTATCTTCGCTCTCGTTTTTATTGTGTTATATTTCGTCAATATTCCCGAGCCTCACATGGTTACAGACCAGAAGGCAAAAGAAAAAAATCAACACAGCGCCATGTCGTTCCGTCACTTTGTACTGGGAACCATCGCTATTTTTATTTATGTGGGTGTGGAAGTAGGAATTCCTAACTTCTGTAACTTATTCATGACTACCGGTACAGAAGCCGGAGGATTAGCTATCGATGCCACCATTGCGGGAACCGTGGTAGGAACTTACTGGTTCCTCATGATGATCGGCCGTATTGCAGGAGCTTCTTTGGGCGCGAAATTCAGTAGTAAAGCCATGTTGACATTTGCGTCTACTCTCGGGCTTATTTTTGTAATAGCTGCAATATTTGCTCCTCTTGATATTAAAGTTAGTATGCCGGTATTCCAATCCGACATTTCATTCGGATTGGCAGAAGTACCCATCAGTATCATGTTCCTGATCCTTTGCGGTCTTTGTACCTCTATTATGTGGGGAGGAATCTTCAACCTGGCTGTTGAAGGTCTTGGAAAATATACCGCCATGGCATCTGGTATTTTTATGGTAATGGTATGCGGTGGAGGTATTTTACCGCTTATCCAGGGTGCAGTTGCCGACGGATTCGGATTTATTTCCAGTTATTGGGTAGTTTTCGCCGGTGTGGCATTCATGCTGTATTATGCACTGATCGGAAGTAAAAATGTAAACAAAGATATTCCAGTTGAATAACTTGGTTGAGAGTTAAGAATTAAGAGTTAAGAATTAAGAATTGGGATTCTTCGAATCCTCCGGAAAATGAGAGTGGCTCATTATAATTCTTAACTCTTAACTCTTAATTCTGAACTCTCAACTCTTAACTTATATAATTATATGGATACAACAAAAATCAGAGAAAAATTCAAATCGTTATACGGAACCGAAGGTACTTTGTACACCTCTCCCGGTCGTATCAATATTATCGGCGAACATACTGATTATAACGGAGGTTTCGTGCTTCCCGGAGCAATCGATAAAGCCATGTATTGCGAAATCAAACCCAACGGGACCAATAAGGTAAGGGCATTCGCATTAGACCTGAACGAAACCTGCGAGTTTGGGCTGGAAGAAGCCGATAAACCGGCTCAACAATGGGCCTGCTATATTTTCGGCGTATGCCGTGAAATGGCTAAAAAAGGCAAACAGGTACAGGGCTTCGATACTGTATTTGCAGGTGATGTACCCCTGGGTGCAGGAATGTCATCTTCCGCAGCATTGGAAAGTTGTTTTGGATTTGCATTGAACGACCAGTTTAATTTAGGTTTCAACCGGATGGAATTGGCTTTAATGGGACAAGCTACCGAACACAATTATGTAGGTATCAAATGTGGTATCATGGATCAATTCGCTTCCTGTCATGGAAAAGAAGGGTTTCTGATGCGTCTGGATTGCCGCTCACTGGAATTCGCGTATGTTCCATTCAATCCGGTTGGATACAAAGTAGTATTGCTGAATACTTGTGTAGAACATAACCTGGCTGCCGGGGGTGAATACAACAAACGCCGTTTGTCCTGCGAAAGAGTTGTTGCTGCCATTGCCAAAAGACATCCTGAAGTAAATTTACTCCGCGATGCCAACATTGAGTGGTTGAAAGAAGTAAAAGCGGAAGTAAATCCGATCGACTATATGCGTGCAGAATTCGTAATTGGAGAAGTTCAACGATTACTGGATGCTTGTGCTGCGATGGAAAAAGACGATTACGAAACTGTGGGCAAGAAAATGTATGAAACCCACGAAGGCCTGAGCAAATTATATACCGTAAGCTGCCCCGAACTGGACTACCTGAATGAAATGGCCAAAGCATGCGGAGTAACCGGTTCACGTGTAATGGGTGGCGGTTTCGGAGGTTGTACCATCAATCTGGTAAAAGCAGAACTGTACGACTCATTCCTGCAAAAAACCAAAGAAGCTTACATGATGGAATATGGAAAAGAACCGTTGGTTTATGATGTAGTTATCAAAGACGGAGCGAGAAAACTTTAAAGTTAAGAATTAAGAAGAGTTAAGAATTGGAATTCTTCGAATTTTGGAAACAAATGAGAGTATCTCATTTAATCTTAGTTCATAACTCAAAAAAGTCTTAGCAAATAATAAAAACTGATGCCTACTTTTATGTAGTCATCAGTTTTTATTTGTGTGAAGTTCTTTGTATAATTCATAAAGTTTTTATTCATTTCGAAGTATTCGTTACAAAATTTTACTCCAAAAAATACATTTTAGAAAAAAGAAATTACATAATACATTCTATATCATGAGTTTAATACATAAATCCAAAATAACAGATGAAGAGTTACTCTCAAAAACAATCAGTTATCTTCGTTTTCCACTTATTGTGGGGGTAGTATTTATCCATAATGATATCTCAACATTTACGCTGCAAGGAATAAAACATGAATTCAATAATCCTGACTGGTATTACTACATTATAGCATTTTTCAGTCAGGTACTTCCAAGAATCAGCGTTCCCTTATTCTTTTTTATATCTGGTTTCTTATTCTTCTATCATACCGATTTTACTCTTGAAACATATAAACAAAAACTAAAAGGTAGAATTAAAACATTGCTTATTCCCTATCTATTATGGAATTTTATCGGATTTTTATTATTATCCATCAAGCATTTACCAATGTTTGAATCTGTTTTTCCAAGTATATCAAAGATAGATTACAATCTATCCACTTTTTTCAATTGTTTCTGGGATTTCCGTTTTCCAGATACTGAAACAACAATGGGATCTCCGATCAATTACCCTTTCTGGTTTATTCGTGATTTAATGGTAACAGTACTACTTACTCCTGTCATATATTGGCTGATACGCTATATCAAAATAGGGTATATTTTAATACTCTGCATTTGTTGGTATTGTGGTTATCATTGGAATATTTCCGGATTAAATCTTAGTGTTATTTTCTTCTTTTCACTTGGTGCATATGTCAGCATTTCGCATATTAACTTATTGCCTATTTTCAGAAAATCATATTTTATTCCTTTCATTTATATAATCATATCCATAGCCGATGCTGTTACTAAAGAAGAGAGCTACAACCATTATATTCACGATATCGGCATTTTGTTAGGAATTTTATCTGCTTTCACCATAGTATCATACTTTATAGATAAGGGCAAAATCAGAGTTAATAAGTTTCTTTCAGATAGCAGTTTCTTTATTTTTGCCATGCATGGCCTATTCATGGGTGAATTCATGAAAGTTTTATTCATTATTCTCCATCCGCAATCACCCTATATGCTATTGTTTATCTATTTTCTGGTTCCTGCCATTACGATACTAATCTGTATAGGCATTTATGGAGGGCTAAAGAAGTACTGTCCTCAGGTAGCAAAAATACTGACAGGCGGAAGATAATCGAGTTTCCAATATAATCCGTTCTAATTGCGATTACTCCTTTCCCTATAAAAATTTGATTTTCCAGAAACTGTTTAAAAATTTTTCATGAATCATTTTTTAGTCATTTTTTGTCTGTTTGCTTTTTTGATTGCAGGAAAATAGCGGGCTATTTGACTAAAATCAAAAAAGCAAACAGGCGGAAAAGGGCAAAAAAGGATATGAAAAAGCTTCATCAAAAAGATTATATGATGATCTAAAATACTGCTTGTAAATTTTTAAACAGTTTCTAAGTTAAAAGGGTGTATCCGAATGTTGTTGATTCAAAAATTCCGCATTAGAAGGGGGTGGAATATAAGTATCCTGGCTGTGCATACGGGATTGAAATTCTTGTACCAACTGGTCTTCATCCAGATTCTGGAAACGGGCAAATTCGCCTTTAAAGGATAACAAAACGTCTCCAGTCGCACCATTCCTGTGCTTGGCAATTATAATTTCGGCTTTACCGGTCAGATCGTTCCCCTTATCATCCGTAAATATCTTATAATATTCGGGGCGATGGATAAAACAAACCATATCCGCGTCCTGCTCGATAGCTCCGGATTCGCGGAGGTCGGAAAGTTGGGGTCTTTTTCCTTCTGCACCGGTACGTCCTTCTACCCCACGATTTAACTGCGAAAGAGCAATTACAGGAATATTCAACTCTTTAGCTAATCCTTTGAGAGAACGAGAAATAGTACTTACTTCCTGTTCCCGGCTACCGAAAGTCATCCCGCTGGCATTCATCAACTGCAAATAATCGATAATCAAGCATTTCACATGATGCTCCCGAACAAGGCGCCTGGCTTTGGTTCGAAGCTCAAAAACAGACAAACTAGGTGTATCGTCCACGTAAATCGGCGCACCATACAATTCCTTGACTTTATAATCCAACTGCTCCCATTCATGCTGGGCTAATTGTCCGGTTTTAATCTTGGAGCCTGTTATCTGGCAAACATTCACAATCAAACGGTTTACCAGCTGTACATTAGACATCTCCAATGAAAAAACAGCCACCGGCGTATTGAAATCTACGGCCATATTTTTAGCCATCGACAGAACAAAAGCCGTTTTACCCATAGCCGGACGGGCAGCGATAATAATCAGGTCGGAATTCTGCCAGCCGGAAGTTATTTTATCCAGGTCTTTGAACCCGGACTGGATACCACTCAAACCATCAGTACGTTTCGAGGCAATCCTCATCAACTCAAAAGATTCCCGGATCACCGGATCGATTTGAGTAACATCTTTCTTGACATTCCGCTGCGAAATTTCAAACAATTGTCCTTCGGCCTCCTGCATCAAATCGTCCACATCGTTCGTTTCATCAAACGCTTTGGAGGCAATACCGGATGAGAAACGGATCAACTCGCGTGCCAGATATTTCTGAGCAATAATACGTGCATGGTAGTCCAGGTGAGCGGTAGATACAACTTTACTGGTAAGCTGGGCAATATAAAATGCACCACCCACAAAATCGAGCTCCTCTTTCTTTTTCAACTGCTCTATAACCGTAAGCATATCCACCGGTTTCTGTTGGACAGCCAGATCCTGTATGGCAGAATAGATAACTTCATGTATTTTGTCGTAAAAACTCTCCGGCCGGAGGATATCGCTGACAACTGAATATGCATCTTTTTCAAGCATCAGAGCTCCTAAAACAGCCTCTTCAAACTCTTTTGCCTGTGGTTGCAAACGTCCACCGGTCTCCGGAACATGCTGAGGCGCTTTGCGCCGGTTATTGCTTTTACTGGTTGTTTCTGCCATTATTGTGTGTTCAATAAATTTAATTGTTTTTGGGGAAGCAAAGATACGACGCTCCAGATCGGAATACAAATATTTGGGGAAAAGTTATGCAGAAGTTATTAACAGGAGAGTTAAGAGTTAGGAATTAAGAATTAAAAGGCAAGATGTGGGAGATGATTGTGAATAGACTTGGAACAAGTATGGGAAATTGCAGAGTAATTAAAGGTACTTCAGGGTTTCCAGCACCATTTCGCGGCGTTGGCGTGAAACACTGACAGAAGAACCGTCTTTCATACGGATGTATCCGCCATCAGATTTAATAAAGCTTTTAATTTCTTTCAGATTGATCAGATGAGACTGGTGTACCCGTAGAAAACCGTATGAAGTTAGTAAATCTTCAAAATCTTTCAGGGTTTTGGATACCAGCAGTTTTTCTCCACTTTTGAGATAAAAGGTGGTATAATTGCTATCCGATTGGCAACGGACGATGGAAGACACCTCCACAAATTCAACTTTATCGGATAATGACAATGCTATCATTTTGTCGGAATGCGCCCTTCGGGTATTCTCCAACAAGTTTTGCAAACGGAAATTTTCCTGTTTTTGAGTAATTTTTTTCCTGGCTTTGGAAACAGCAGATCTCAGATCCGCCGGATCGATCGGTTTAAGAATATAATCCAGTGCTGAGAATTTGATAGCTTTAATGCCATATTGATCGAATGCGGTAACAAAAATCACTTCAAAATCAATTCTTTCAAGACTTTCCAATAGTGAAAAAGCATTTTCCCCAGGCATTTCAATATCCAGGAAAATCAAATCGGGATGCCGCTTGGAAATACTTTCCCTGGCTTCCGCTGCCGATGTGCATAACTTCAGAATCGTCACATCCGGACAATGTTCGGATATCAGTTGCTGCAGATTTTCTCTGTTTCGTTGTTCGTCGTCTATGATAATTGCATTCACCCTGCTTATAAGTTAAGAATTAAAAGTTAAGAGATATTAAATGGAAGTCATTAACTGGTAATTTGATCCACATTTTTTATACTGGAATAGAAATAATTACTTTGGTTCCTTGGGGAATGTTGGTTTCTATTGCCATGCCGATGGTTGTATTAAATTCCCTGTTTAATATCTCAAGACGTTCCCGGGTGGCTTTCAAACCGAATCCTTTAGGAGAAAAAACAGAAGGATCGAAACCGGGACCATCGTCGGTAATTTCAACACGGAGGATTTTGTCCTCCATGCTGAAATGAATATCAATATTTCCTGCGTTACCGGGAGTTATACCGTGGATAACTGCGTTTTCCACTATCGGCTGGATCAACATACCCGGAATAGATTCATCATCTGTCCGGATCTGGTCATCGACCCGGATCTGATAAGTAAATGGCACTCGTAACTGCTCCAGATACAAATAAAGATCGATTTGTTTGATCTCTTCCGACAAAGGAATCAGTTTCCTTTCGGAAGAATCGAGCACTGCCCTTAACAGTTGTGCAAATTTAAGCAAATATTCATTCGCTTCTTCATTTTTTTGCTGATTGATCAAATGCTGGATAGATGCCAGGGCATTGAAAATAAAATGTGGATTCATTTGGGAACGGATCGCTTTAAGCTTGAGTTCGGAAATCAGGCGCTTGCGCTCTTCTCTTTTTCGAAAAGACCGGATTCTTACTTTATAAACGACTATCGCTACCGACAATATGGAAAAAATGATAGAAAATATGACAACATAATTAACTTCAGTCTTCGACTCCCTCGGACGGTTCATATCCTCACGGATTAAATCGAAAATAGAATTTAACCGGCTGAATTTAAACGACCTGGATAGAATAGTACCATCACTACGAATCAGAAAAAAAGCATCACGATCATAGTGATAGATACGAAGTGTGTCCTGATCGGACAATATTTCCTGCATATCGGCAAAAAGATAATCACCACTTTCTTTCTGCTTTGTTGTCAACCGGTCTTTTTCTTCAGTCGGAAAAATATGACAAAAAATAATCTTATCATTGAGATCAGAATACTCAAATCGTCTTAAGAATGGCAAAAAATAACTGGAAAGACTCCAATCAGCATTTTCATTTTGCTGGAGGATAGGACTTCTATAAGTAACACCCGATGGCGCATTAGAAAAATTCTCAGGAATTTCCATTCTCTGATTTCCGATCTTCAGAAAAATATATTTCTCACCGGTTTTATCTAATGGAATGTATTTTTCGGTTTTTAGATGTAAATCCCGAATATTCTGCCCCGGTTCTATCGGAAGAAGTGTCCGGCGAATATTTTCTATCTCATGTAACAACATTGGATGATTATAGGTCGTTATGAAATCTCTATACTCCCTCTCAGAATAGCTCAAAGAGTTGCCTATCATCATATATTTCAGATTCTCCATCAATAAAAAATATCTGGGATAACCGGAAAAGAGCGAATGAATCAAATAGTACCAGTCAAGGCTATGAAATATAGATGGAGGCCTGCTTGTCAATACTTCCCGGTTCAAATCTTCTATTTTGTATGTACAAAACATTTTTAAGAAATTTTCGTATCCTTCTGGTTGGTACATATAATCTATAAAAGGTTTTAACGATTGAATCTCAGCATCTTCCCACGGGATGGACAACTGTAGTACCCGGTTGGCAATAAGCGGCCCTTTCTGTTTGTAGTACAGGAATGCATTAATATATTGATACCGGTAAGACAACTGAGAAGATCTAAACCAGTAAGGGGAAACTTTCCCTTCATATTTTTTCCATAACGGCTTGTAAGTTGAAGTTAATAATGTAAGAAAATCATCTAATGATATTTGATCTTTTTGATCATTCAAATCCATAGTTTGTCTTAAAGTGGGTCGCTTTTCTTCCAACTCCAACTGATAAGAGCAATTGATTGCACCTTCTCCCGTATAAGCAACCTTTCCGTTTGCATTCAGGAATATACGAATAGAATCGCCCGGAGTTAGTAATAGAGGTATTTTTTCCGGAAGCAACGGACTTTCTTCCTTTCTGAATAAATTAGCCGCAAGCGGCTGAGGAATAAAACATTCGAACAGAATATTTCCGGCATTATCCGGACGATGAGAAATCAAACCTTCGGCATTTACTCTGTACCATTGGGGATAATTCAACGATAAATCATAAAAAAACGATGACTGTTCAGAAATACTTTTATCGAATTTTCCCGCAGAAGAAAGGAGTATTTTTACATTAGGAGGAAGACGGAAAGAAGCATCGGTTACCCGTAACTGAACAGAAGTATTTTCCGATGCTAAAGGAAATTTATTCTTCAATCCGGTATCAAAACATTTTTCAAATAAGTCTTTAAAAATATCCCTGGGAGAAGACCAAGATGTAGAATACCCATATTGTTTAAAAGATTTTCCTTCGATACCATAGGGTAATCTATCCAATCCATACTGCCAATATATATCCTTCAAAACAAAAATAGTGTCAGCCAACTGAAAAGTATGCATATTCAAGCTAACAATAACAGAATCTTCCATGCCATTATAAAGACTTCTTCCCATCCCTAAATCCCTGAGAGAAAAAACCGGAAAAGATGAATCAAAGAAAGAATAAGTACGGTCTTTTTCCTGATCTTTTGAACAAAATATATGGAAAGGCTTGAAGGAAAGTTGCAACACATCTCCTTTTTTGTCCAAAACCGTAACTTTGAAATCGATCCGGTGCGAATTCTCAATTCTAAAATCAATAACAGGACCATTCCAGTAGTAACGGGAATATTCCAGGGTAAGCCAATCACCTTTGCGTAAATCGGACCAGGACGTTTTTTGTTGTGCCTGAACAGTTCCCAATAACAAAGCACTGAAAATAAACAATAGTTTTGTTTTCATAAAAAGTAAAATTAATTGAAATAATTGAATATGCAGTAAAAGTAGGGAGAGAAATCAGAAAACTGCAGGGGAATGTGTATCCGGCGACTTTAAATGATTATTTTGCTCATAAACAAACAAAGGGTGCGCCCGGCACCCTTCAACCTACTTACAATGAATGTGTATTTAGTATGTAAATGTATGTCTGAAAATAAATGTTCTATCAGTGTTTGTATATTCAGGCTTGTGAATATTTGAGAATTACCGCCTTATTATTTATTATTACTATACCTCCACATTAAAAATTTATATAATAACATATATCTATCACCTTTTGTTTTTATTTTTGCAAGAAATTCTGCAAAATCATGATTTGTTTTCCAAATGCAAAGATTAATCTCGGATTGAATATTGTTTCAAAAAGACCGGATGGCTACCATAACATAGAAACAATTTTTTATCCGGTAGATATCCGGGATGCTCTTGAAGTAACTGACGCCCGGGGAGAAGAAGGCATTTTCAGGCAAACAGGTATCCCTGTCGATGGCAATCCTTCCGATAATCTGGTTATGAAAGCATACCGCCTGTTATCGGGGAAGTATATGCTTCCGGAAGTTGACATCCATTTGTTAAAAAAAATTCCCTTTGGAGCTGGTTTAGGAGGAGGTTCTGCCGATGCGGCCTGTATGCTGAAACTGATGAATGATTTTGCCGGACTGCATATATCCGAAGATGAATTAGAATCGCTGGCAGCACTAATAGGTGCCGATTGTGCCTTTTTCATCCGGAATAAACCGGTTTTTGCAAGTGGTATCGGTAATCTTTTCGAAAACATCGATTGTTCCTTGAAAGGGTACCATTTACTGATCGTTAAACCAGATATCCACATCTCTACCAAAGAAGCTTATGCCATGGTAAAGCCCCGGCACCCGGAAATTTCGCTGAAAAGTATCATCCGAATGCCCATCGAAAATTGGAAGGAAGCTATGGTAAATGATTTCGAATCCGGTATATTTGCTCAATACCCGGCTATTCAAACCCTCAAAAACGGTCTATACGAAATGGGAGCTGTCTACGCATCCATGTCCGGATCCGGATCTTCCGTATATGGTATTTTCAGGTCACCGGCAGACTTACCTGAAACATTAAAATTTTCCGATTCCTATTGGAGTGTTCTTTAATCTGTTTTTTTTTTGCATTAATCATTAGAATCTATGACTAGATCAATTGTTTTATTTTTCAGTTTATTAAGCTTCGCCCTATCACTTCAGGCAGTAAAAGAAACTATCGCCGGAAAATACCGGTACGCAGGCCCGTTTGTTATCCACAATCCCCTGATAATTGACCAGGCAGATGTCAATAACAATAGCTGGTCGGATAAAAACCTGTTACAAACGGAAATAGATATCGACCAGGCAAACAAATCAATTACCGTTCTATCGGCTGATACCAGTGGGATTATACTCTTACCTCAGGATTCGGTTCATAACGCTTTCCATCTGTTTTCTTTCCATATAGATGCCGACAGATATGTTAAAGCTCAATTAGCAATACAGGGAACCGGTTTTTTTGAAGTTTTTGTAAACGGAAAAAAGGAAGGAAGCAATACCTATGCTGCCAGAAATATGGATGATGCCGATCCTGTATATGTCAACCTGAGTATGCTTCCCTCCCGGTATGCCATTACTGTCAAATATCTTACAACTGCCGGTAAAAATGATACCATCCGACTAAAAAGCCAGCTGAAACTGCAATCAGACACACTTGCACAGTGCACTGCAGACGTTGAAGAAAAACGAAGGCTAACCCTGTATGACATTATTGAGGGATATAAGTTGACGGATGCTTCAGTCTCTCCTTCCGGAAAATACTTCCTCGCAAGCTACCGGGAATTTTATTCAACCGAAAAATCATATTCCGTACATGAACTCCGTGAAATCAGGAATAACCGTTTGATCTGCCGCTTTCCTTCGTCGGAAAAACCATTCTGGATGCCCTCTTCCGATCGTATCTGTTTCTGGAGAGCCGGAAAAATCAATTACAACCTGGTAGCTTTTAATATATCCGATTCGCAAGAAACCGTACTGGCCGAAGGTTTGGAAATCGAATCGGCAACCATTACTCCTGACGAACAATACCTGATCATCCGCAAAAAAGATAAAGCACAGGAAGTCTCCGGATCGCTTAAACGCCTACAGGAGCCTGATGACCGGATTGCCGGATTCCGTGACAGAGGATCACTCTATCGCTATCGTTTCTCGGATAAGACACTCGAACGGATCACATTCGGACATACGGATGCTTTTGCCTCAGATATCAGCAGAGACAGCCGCAAACTACTATTTTATACTTATGAAAGAGACTTGAACGCACGTCCTTTTTCCAAGTATTCTTTTTTCCTTACCGATTTACAGACATGGCATACCGATACGTTGGTAAAAGATGAAAAATATATCGGGAAAGGAGTCTTTTCTCCCGATGGAAAGAAAATATTGTTTGAAGGGATGCCGGAATCTTTTAACAAAGCCGGGGAAAACATCCTGCCGGGACAGATAGCCAACGCATACGACGGACAAGCCTTTATTATGGATATAACCACCCGGTCGGTTGATCCCATCAGCAAAGATTTCAATCCCAGTATTTCCGGAATGGCCTGGAATAAAAAAGACCAGATGATTTACCTGCGTACCGTAGATGGAGATTATGAAAAGGTCTACCGATACGATCCTGCAACAAAGAAATTCGAACAATTGCCATTAGCTGAAGATATAGTTTCCAAATTTTCATTAGCTGAGAAAGAAAGGATCGCCATTTACTACGGACAAAGCGTATCCAATTCCAACCGTTTGTATACTGTCGATTTAAAAAGTCTGAGATCTGTTCTATTGGCCGATCCGATGGGCGAAAGCCTGAAAGATATTGCATTGGGAGAGGTTACCGACTGGAATTTCAACTCTTCAGGAGGAACCACGATTCATGGAAGATACTATCTTCCCCCGGGGTTCGATGCATCCAAAAAATATCCATTGATCGTGTATTATTATGGAGGCACAACTCCTACTCCCCGGTTGTTTGAAATGAAATATCCGCTACATGCCTATGCTGCCCTGGGATATGTGGTTTACACTTTGCAACCGAGCGGAACGATCGGCTACGGACAGGAATTTTCAGCCCGCCACGTGAATGCCTGGGGCAAACAAACAGCCGATGAAATCATAGAAGGCACCCTTCTCTTCTGCAAAGAACATACTTTTGTAAACCAGGAGAAAATAGGTTGTATCGGAGCTTCATACGGTGGGTTTATGACACAATACCTGCAAACGAGAACTGATATTTTTGCAGCAGCTGTTTCACATGCGGGAATCAGTAATATTGCCAGCTACTGGGGAGAAGGCTATTGGGGATATTCCTACAGCGGAACTGCCAGTGCCGACAGCTACCCCTGGAACAATCCTGAGCTGTATGTGGAGCAAAGTCCTCTCTTTCATGCCGATAAAATCAATACTCCTCTCCTTCTCCTGCATGGAACAGTCGATACAAATGTTCCTCTCGGCGAAAGCATACAAATGTTCAATGCCCTTAAAATTTTAGGAAAACCTGTTGAATTTATCCAGGTAGAAGGAGAAAACCATGGGATTAATGCTTACAAAAAACGATTGGACTGGAATAACAGTATTTTTGCCTGGTTTGCCAAATGGTTAAAAGACGAGCCAACCTGGTGGAATACTATTTTCCCCTGATCCTCAGGCTATTTATTACTACGCTAATACTACTGAGCGCCATGGCTAAGCCGGCAATCATCGGATTCAGCATAAAACCTGAAACAGGATATAAAATACCCGCGGCAATGGGGATTCCAACCACATTGTAAATAAAGGCCCAGAACAGATTCTGCCGGATAGCCGAAATTGTTTGTCCCGACAAACGGATAGCAAGAGGTATTTTTCGTAAGTCGTTGGAAACAATTGTCATCGATGAAACATCCATGGCAATATCACTCCCTTTACCCATAGCGATACTCATATCGGCCTGTGCCAGGGCTGCACTGTCGTTAATCCCGTCACCTACCATAGCAACCACCTTGTGTTGTTTCTGTATTTCTTTAATAAACGAGACTTTACCTTCCGGAGTAACTCCTGCCTGGTATTGATCGATGTTGAGTATCCGGGCCACCTGACGCGCCACATGCTCATTATCTCCGGTCAACAAATACGTTTCTATTCCCATCTGTTGTATTTGCCGGATCGCTTCAGCAGATTCCGGTTTAATCTGGTCTGCAATACCGATAACTGCCAATGCCTCCTGTTCATTCGAAAACCAGACGATACTATCAGAAACATCATAAAACGATTTTTCACGTTCCCGGAGAGAATTTGCTATCTGTATATTATTCTCTTTCAGAAATGTTTGATTTCCTACAAAATATACTTTTCCATTCACTTGCGCTGTAGCTCCTCTCCCTGGAATACTCCGGAAATTAGCAACCGGAAGTGGATCCTGCTCACCCAGATACACTATCACCGCCTCTGCCAGCGGATGCTCTGAATATCGTTCCAGATTAGCAAGTACCCGGTGTAAGTATTCATCATCCTGTAACCAGTAAATATCATCAGTTACCGGCTTTCCTTTCGTGAGAGTACCGGTTTTATCAAAGACAATAACATTGAGCGATTTTGCCAACTCCAGGCTGGCGGCATCTTTGATCAGAATACCCTGCGATGCTCCTTTATCCATACCAGACATCACTGCAATCGGTGTGGCTAAACCCAAAGCACAGGGACAGGCAATAATCAGCACAGACACAAATGCTGTAATTCCATGTGTCAAAGCATCTGCTCCTCCCCAAATCACCCAGCAAATAAAAGTAATTGCAGCGATAGAAAGAACAGCCGGGACAAACACGGAAACAATTTTATCTGCCAGTTTTTGTACCGGAATTTTTCCTGCCTGCGCTTCCTGCACATGCCGGATAATTTGCGCCAGTAAAGTTTGTTGACCTACTTTATCCGCTTCAAAGACAAAACTTCCTTTTTGGTTGACTGTACCGGCATATACGCGGTCGCCCGCCTGCTTTTCAACCGGAACAGATTCTCCGCTGATCATATTTTCGTCGACAAACGAAGTTCCTGAAATCAAAAAACCATCCACAGGAATCCTTTCTCCCGGTTTCAACAATATATGGGCACTGGTTCTGATTTCTTTGATGGATACTTCTTGTTGTACTCCGTCAGGATGGATTACTACTACTGTATCCGGTTGTAAACCCATTAGCTTCTTGATGGCGGAAGACACCTGTAATTTGGCATTTTCTTCTAATAAGCGTCCGATCAAAAGAAAAGTAATAATTACAGCGGCAGCCTCAAAATAATAATGGGCATGCATACCCTTACTTTCCAGGTATTGTGGAAAAAAAATATTAAAAACACTGAAAAGATAAGCCACCCCAGTACTTAATGCGACTAATGTATCCATATTGGCAGACTTATTCTTCAATTGCTTGACCGCACCGGTATAAAACTGTCTGCCTGCATAAAAAATCACAGGGGTAGATAATGCCCAAACAATATACCCGGCATAGGGAATATTCATAAAAAACATGCTGATAATAAATACAGGTATCGATAGTATCAGGGCAGTAATACTTTTCTGCTTTAGGGTACGCAATCTTTCAAGCTGAATCTGATCCATTATACTAATGGCCTCATCTCCATCTTCCAACAGGATATCATATCCTGCCTTCCGGACTGCAGCCTGCAGATTTTCCGGAGATACTTTCTGTGGATTGTAACTGACAGTAGCCATTTTAGAGGCAAAATTAACCGAAGCCTCCATTACTCCGGGTTGTTGTTCTAAAGTTCGCTGTACATTCGCTGCACAAGAGGCACAATGCATGTTAAGTGCCGGAAATGTTTTTTTTATGGTGTGTTGCGTCATTATTTTAGTATATAAAATTCAATTCGGGAAAAATTATATTACTACAAGGTTATTCATTATGTAGTGATTCTGCCTTTTTTACTGTTAAAAAAACATGTTTAAGAGCGAGTCATACTTAAACAAATTCCTAATATAAAACATAGAAAAGAGGAATTGGTTTAAAAACAAAAGCAGGGACAAATCACTTGCTCCTGCTTTCTCTTCATAAAAAAACTCTTATAACCCTAAACCTTGCAATTATGAAAACTTTAACCTCAGTGCAAAAGTAACATATTTGATTTACACTTGCAAGTTTTTCAAAAGAAAAATGTCTTATCAAATTGTTAAAATAAATCAACTAATTGTAATCCTTTGATTAATGCCCGTTGTTCATTAAAAAACTCGCGGCGTCGTCTTTCACCGCTTCTCGATATCAATGTAGAGTAGCGCATAATCGATTCTATCCATTTTTTATGCATTTCACAGATATTTTTATGCTGGCAGGAAAAATAATCCAAACCATATACGTTGAGGGAACATGCCATAAAATCGGTTGCTTCCAGATAATCGTAAGCAGCATCTAAATAAGCATCCGAAATATATACCAGTTGCTGCTTTCCATCCGGGTAGCGGCCCTGAATAACTATTTCCTCAAACTGATCCATATAAGCTAAAAATTCTTCTTTTATCTGATACCCTTCTTCCGGAGAAATTACCTGTAGTTTCAGGAAATACTTTAAATCGTCTATCATGTGAAGACATAAATCCTGATCCCAGATAGTAAACGTTTGAATTTGTTTTAATACATTAAAACATTCCTGCTGTATGTCTATTATCTTTTGAGGAATTTCAATATCTGCAAGGCACAATCGATGATTGGCATGTTGTATATGATACAACCACTTATATGACCTGAATTTATTTAACATGGCAAAATCCACACAATTAAGAGGAAGTACATTCGGAACTGTATAAATAAAAGCACATGGATCATTAACTAAAAGTTTCAATGCATCAGTAATAGTATTTACTAACTTAAAGTATGCATCTAACGGATCCGAAGACATCAGCAACCCTACTTTAAAACAATATTCGTTAGATTCTTCAATTCCAATCAGATTATCTATTGAAATTTGCAATTTTTTCGCAATGCGTACGGCCTCATCCAGTGTCAGGCTAATTTCACCCCTTAATCTGCGATATGCCGCTTCTTTGCTCATAGGGATGATATCTGTAAGTAAATCAACAGGATTTTCATCCTGCGAAGTCTTATTTTTCAAAGCACTTATAAGAGCTTCATTAACTTTCATATATTTTTTTGCGGGCAAGATATGACAATTTCAGATTATTTCAAAAAGAAATTCAATAAAAAAAAAGAAAAATAAAATCTCTAATCTCTGTTCTTGCTACAAAAATTGAATATTTTTCTTTCTTGGACAAAATCTGATGTATTTTTTGCACAAACAGACATTATCTTTTTTTTAAAAGTGTATATTTTTGACATTAAATTCATATTAACAAAATGTTACCAAAATCAACAGCAATAAATTTGCATATTTTTATGAAATACTTTAATCGGGGAATTTTTGCATTTTCGCAACCCTATTATGAAAACGAAAACAAAATACAACTGAGTAAATATATGAATAATGAATCATTTTTTTATTCTGAAGAAATAAACTGTTTTGTAAAGACAATATACTCTGACTATTATCTTGACTTCGAATTTTTTAAGAAATTTGATAGCTTGTTTGTCAGTGTAACTGATATCATGAATAATACAGTATTTAAGGAGTTAATCAATACCGATGAAACATTTCATCTGATCATTAACATTGAAAACTGGACAAGCGGTCCTTATTCCATCGTAATGAATAACCGTAATGGTCTGGTCATTTTTGGATATTTTATTCTGAATAAGAAGTAATACCTATAATTCTTATATGTAATACTGTTAATAACCAATTCCGACAACTATTTTCCCGTAGAGAGATGCAAGTACATTTATCAAAACCGCCTCATACCACACTTGCAATCTTCTGTTTTCCGCATTTGCAGAAGATTTACTCTCTACGGTCGAAAATAGTGACTTCTTCAGGCTATAATCTTGCCTGACCCGTAGAATTTCTTTTTCCTGTTCGTTTTAATTTTCCGGATTCTTTATCTATCTTCGCATCTTCTAATTTATTGGGGAATATGAAAAAATATATGCTGTTTTCACTGATGTTGGGGGTTTTCCACCTTCTTCAGGCTGGTTCCGGAACGGAAATATCTCCGTTTTCTGTATCCGAAGGTATTAAACATAAACAGGGAGAAAACGTAAGATATTGGGTCAAAGGGTATATAGTTGGAGAATTAAGCCAATTCAGTAACAATAAATATTTTTATGATATGGCTCCTCCTTTTGCCGGAGTTTCCGCTTATTTACTGGCAGACAGTCCTACAGAGATAGACCTGACCAAATGTATTCCTGTAGCAATCAGTTCAAGAATAGATGAATTGAACCTGGAAGAAAACCCTCAATACTGGAGAAAAGAAGTGCAGGCATATGGCTTTTTCCGGGATTATTTCAGTATGCCGGGCCTGAAAGACCTGACCGGCTGGCAGATATTGACTCCCGAACCCTGGAAAAATGAAACTGCTTCCTGGGTTTTTTATGAAGATTTCGACGAGAAGAAAGCTTATGAAAGAAGAGATGCCGGCAAAACTTTTGCCGGAGGCATTTATAGCGGATACCTCTGCACCTGGAACTTTGTAGGTGCTACCATGGGAGAAGATGCCGACGATCAGAAATGGGACCGATCGTCTGCCCGTATCCGGTTAACGGAAGGTCCGACCGGTGACAGTGGATATATTGAAATGATGGAAGACAAAGCAAACGGGATAGGTACCGTACGCTTTTGGGCAGGATATTATGGAACCGATAACAGCAGTTACTTAAAGTTTTCGGTTTCTTCCGACCAGGGAAAAACATGGCAACAGGTTGTTGCTCCCTTTTTTGTTGAAAAAAAATGGAAGGAATACCAGTTCGAAATCAATAAATCCGGGAATCTCAGACTCAGGATCGGTAAAGGAGATACCACTCCTGCCGGAATAAATGTAGATAAAATACGAATCAGTGACTATACAGATGCGTCCGGTTTACAAGAAATCGGAAAGGATATGAAATGGAGTTACTCCGTCTCCGGAAATACAATCGAAATGCAATTGAATGAACCGGAAAACAAAATTTCATTGTTTGATTCAACCGGACGAATCATATTCAAAGCTACCTGGAAAAATGGCATTCATACCATGCCTATTCCGGATGGAATATCTATTTTACAGGTGAATGGACAATGTTATAAAATTATTGGAAGACCTCGCTGAAAAGAAAATCCATCATCAAATATTGGAGCTGCAAACAATACTACAGAGAAAAACACATCCAAAAGATTAAACTCCTTCCAGTTTATTATAATCGGAAGGTTTGCCGAATAACAGCAATTTGTCGTTCTCTTCAAAAAGCGTATCCTCAGTAATGTCTTCCAGAACATCCTCCCGTTTATCAGCCTGACCGATGATATTTTTCTTTATCGAGGGTCTCAGAACAGCAAGTAATTTCAGGTTAAAATCCGACATAAAGTCAACACTTTGAATGGGATATCCTACCATGGATACCGGAATCTTCACTTTTACAAGATGGTGTGATGACGTGACTTTATACCAATGGTCCAATTTATTTCCCAACTGCAGAGTAGCCACAAATTCATGGGAATAATCTATCTCCGGCGACAGAATTTCGTCTACTCCAATCGCCCGCAACACTGTTTCATGCAATGGAGATGTAGCCCGTACAACAATTCTTTTTGCCTTCAGTTTCTTAAAAACAGCTGCAGTATGGACCGATAGGCCAAAATCTTCTCCATAAGTGATATATACTGCATCTGAGTCCTTTAACGGGAGAGATTTAACAGCATTTTCATCTCTCGCATCCATTCGGATCGCTAATGAAATAGTATTCTTAACAGCATCCACTTCACGCATATCCTGGTCCAGTCCTATAACTTCGTGACCAAATGAAGTCAGGCTCTCCGCCATGGCTTTTCCCAATTTTCCTAAACCTACAACAATGTATTTCATATGCTTAACCTATTATTAATCCTGTTTTCGGATACCTGTAATTTTTGGGTTTATATCGTTTCAGTATACCGGAAAGAAATGCTAAAACGCCAATCCGGCCGACAAACATACTAAAAGCAATAATATACTTTCCCATTTCACTCAGTTCCGGTGAAAAATTCAAACTCAAACCTACAGTACTCAATGCAGAAACCACTTCATACATCAAAGTGAATACAGTTGCTCCTTTCTCTGTAAAAGTCAGGATTCCCGTAGCCAGCATCATATATGACAGATAAAGAATAATCACGGCACCGGCCCGGTCCATATACCAGGGATCTATTTCCTGACCGCCGATTTCGGTTCTCTTTTTACCCCGTGCAATATCGATCGCAGACAGGAAAGCAACGCTTACCGTAGTTACCTTCATTCCACCGGCAGTAGACATCGGACCTGCCCCGATCATCATCAACACCATTACAAGGAACAGTGTTGGTTGTGCCAGAGATAATGGATTTACATTATTGAAACCCGCCGTTCTGGGTGTAACCGCCGTAAAAAATGAAGAAACCAATTGCTCAGTAAAGCGCAATCCGGCAAAAGCATGATCCCGTTCAAGCAAAAATACCAAAAGCGTACCTCCGGCCAGTAATATAATAGTGGAGACCATCACCACCCGGGTATGCAGGTTAATGATCCTCGGTTGATGAATATAATGATCCTGCTTCTTAAAAAAAACTTTGAAACGGTTGAGTACAAAATGCCGTATCAGTTTCATGTAGTTGAAAACAATCGGAAAGCCCAATCCTCCAAAAATAATAAGTAGGGCTACCCAAAACTGCAAAGAATAGTTATGTATAACCAACGGATTGGTCAGATTTCCTTCAAAAACAGAAATGCCTGCATTACAAAATGCCGATACTGCATGAAAAACAGAGATAAAAAGTTCATATTTCCAAGACACACCGATCTGATCATGAATACTTTGCCAAATCAGGAAAGCACCCAAAGCTTCAATAATGAATGTTACAATCAAAATATTGACCAAAGTCTTAAACATATTCCCCAAATTATCCTCATTCAGAAAATCTTTCAACAGGATACTTCCTCCAAAACTAAATTTTCCCATGAATGAAAGGGCGAAAAAACTGGTAAATGTCATCACTCCTACCCCACCGATCTGGATAAGGAAAAGCAAGATAATCTGCCCCATCAATGTAAAGGTAGAAGCTACATCCACCGAGCAAAGTCCTGTAACACAAACACTCGTGGTAGACATAAACAGAGCATCTACAAATGGCAAATTAATATGTGGTAAAGTAGAGTTAGGCAACATCAAAGCACCCGTTCCCAACAAGATCAATATCAGGAAGCTATAGATAAAGAGCAGGGAGGGATTGATTTTACTACTTAACAGCCGGAAAATAAACTTGGAAATATTCACAATAGAGAGTAGTGCTATCAAAACAGCTCCCAGAGATTTGGTTGTCAGAAAATGAAGAAACGGATGGTAACGAACTTCCTGCGGAAAAAAAAGGGTCACAAACAATACGAAGAATAATAAAATATAAGAGGATATATCTACAAGCAATAATTTTTCCCTGACAACTTCCCGGTAATTGAAAACAAAACGAACCGTCAAAACTATAAAGAACAATAAAAAGCTCAATGTAAATGCATTTTCCACACGTAAATGAACGGAGGCATCTAATTGGTATCCATATTCCAGTACCAATAAAAAGATAGAAGAAAGGCTTAATAAAAACAAAAAGAAATTAGACAGCCATACGATTCTTTTTTTAAAACGAAAAAAAAGAATACGGATATGTAATCCCCGCTCTCTTAAATTGTGTTGCATGATTTAAACCGGTTTTTAATCTACAACAAATCTATTAAGTTCTTGTTCCCGGTTGATATAGTTTTTTCAACAAATCAAACCTCTTCAAACGATTCAGGGACCGGGTAATAGATTGTCTGTAATCTTTGTTATACCAAAAAAAATACTGACGTTGCGCCAACTTCTCTTCTTTCGTATGTACCGTATAAACTGGCTTTAAGGTATAGGGATGGTAGCCGGTGTAATAAATTTCGGAAGACAATGTCATCGGCGTAGGCGTAAAATCCTGCACCTGTTCTAATTGAAAATCCAATGATTTGGATATAACCGCTAACTCTGCCATATCTATTTCGGTACAAGCCGGATGAGAACTCATAAAATAAGGAATTAACTGTTGTTTCATTCCTGTTTCCTGGTTGGTTTTATCAAATATCTTTCTGAATTTGTAAAAAAACTCGAATGAGGGTTTCCGGATACAATTCAGCACCTCTTGTGAAGTGTGTTCGGGAGCTACCTTCAAACGGCCTGAAACATGTTTGGTTATCAGTTCTTTCGCATAATCCCTGGCTGATTTATTCAAGTCTCCTTCAGGTAGTTCCCCAACCAGTAAATCGTAGCGGATTCCACTTCCTACAAAAGATTTTTTAATACCGGGAATACGATCTACTGCCTGATATAAATCTAACAAAGCCTGATGATCGGCATGAAGGTTTTTGCAAACTTCCGGAAAGATACAAGACGGTTTTCGGCATTTTCTACAAATATTCAAATCTTTTCCCCGCATCTGATACATATTGGCCGAAGGTCCGCCCAAGTCACTGATATAACCCTTAAAATCGGGCATTTCCGTCACTTTTCGCACTTCTTTCAAAATAGATTCTTTAGACCGGGAAGCAATGAATTTTCCCTGATGCGCAGAAATAGTACAAAAAGCACAACCTCCAAAGCAACCCCGGTGTATATTTACAGAATGACGGATCATTTCATAGGCCGGTATCCTTTTCCCTTTATACTTAGGATGAGGTAAACGGGTATAAGGAAGATCATAGCACGAGTCAGCTTCTTTTTCCGTCATCGGCAAAAAAGGAGGATTAACCGCAATGGTCTGATCTCCGGTTACCTGCAATAAACGCGAAGCCTCATATTTATTGGATTCTTCTTCTATATGCCTGAAATTTTGCGCCTGCTTTTTCTTATCCCGGAGGCATTCCTCATAGGAGAACAAACGGATATCACCTTCTTTTTCAGTTATAGAAGGAGTATAATAAGCCGTTTGGGGAATATCCGTAAGCTCCCGGACAGATTTTCCGGAAGACAGTCCGGCAACTATTTCCCGGATAGGCTTTTCTCCCATACCATACACCAGCAAATCGGCCTGTGCTTCGACCAGAATACCCGGCAGCAGCCGATCCTGCCAGTAATCGTAGTGTGATAAACGGCGCAGGGAGGCTTCTATTCCTCCTATGACTACCGGAACATCAGGAAATAAAGATTTTAATATTTTCGAATAAACAATGGTAGGATATTCCGGCCGCATGTCTGAACGGGCATCCGGCGTATAAGCATCGTCAGAACGAAGACGTTTATTAGCCGTATACTTATTGATCATGGAATCCATGGCTCCGGCTGAAATACCGAAAAAAAGCCGGGGTTTTCCCAGTTTTTTAAAATCACGCAAATCATCTCTCCAGTTAGGCTGGGGCACAATTGCCACCCGCAAACCCATCGACTCTAGGGTACGACCGATGACTGCTGCTCCGAATGAAGGATGATCTATGTAGGCATCACCGGAAAAAAAGATGACATCAGGGGTATCCCAACCCCGCAATTCCATTTCTTTTTTAGTTGTTGGCAACCAATCGGTTAATTTATATTCCATGTTGCAAAGGTAGTGATTTTTTAGAAATGCGGTAAAATTCAACGGATTAAACCCTCAATATTTAGTGATAGGGAATGATTTAGAAACCACTTAACTGCTTTACCTCGCTTCAGTTATTTTTTTACAATTTTCTTCTGTATCTTTCCCTTCTCCGTCAATATTTCTAAAATATAAATACCAGGAAGACAGGATTGAATGTCTATGGATTGGGGGTTTTCAGCAAAAAAAGACCATTGCTGTACTGTTTGTCCCATCATATTGATTAACCTGATTGATACAGGATCTATCAATGTTGATTGAAATTCGATATTCAACCGGTCTCTTACAGGATTAGGATAAACCGAGATAAAATTCGTATCGCCTTTCTTATCCGGTTCGGCAAATTTTATTCCGACGTTATCGCCGGCCTGTTTTTTTTCAACAATGAAGTAAACGGTATCTTTTTGTCCCATATAATCCAATTCCATATAAGTCGTACCATCGGAGGTGCAGATAAAGGCACAGTCGTCCGGATCGAATGAAACAATATTCGCACCCAGATTCGTTGCTTTCAGTTGGTTGTTTTTTCCGAAAGAATAAATAAATGTGGGATATACAGCTTCATATGATGGTCTTAAGACATCGCCTGCAGCACAGCGGAAAATTTTATTTTTACACGAAAACCGGATGGGATCCTGATCGGGAAATACATCAACAAGCATCCCCGCGTAAGCGGTATAAATGCTGTCTCCATAATCATAAAATGCTTTGGCAACAATTGGCTGAGAATTGAGATAAGCGTTATTAACGGAAAGATTAAGTACTATATCTCCGGCAATGTCGTATCTCCGGTAATCTTCTCCCTGGAATGAGATTTCCACGTACTTTAACTTTTCCAAATCTTTGATTGAAAGTTTAATGCTCAGCAGGTCAGCAGGTTTGAGAACAGTTGATCCTGTCAGATTGGTTAATTCTATTTTCTCTGAATTTACATCCGACCGTAATTTTTTAAAGGAAATAACCGGTTGAGTTACATTACTTTTCAAAGGAGAAGGTTTTTGGATCGAAGCCGGGATTGGTCCGAATAATGGAGATTTTACCGAAGTTTGCATCAATTCTTCAACTCTTTTGCTGACATAGGGTTTATTGACAATCGTCATATGAAGCCAGTCCATATCATTAAAAACAGTATGATTATGTAATAATCCCTGAGTAGAGCCTGCCAATTGGCTTTTCAAAGGAACAACCACATCAGAATCGACAAGGAAACCGATTGTATTAACTCCGGTGATTACTATATTTATTCGTTTAATCATATTATCAAAGGCTGCAAAAAGACGAAGATTTTCGTCTGCAATCTTCATAATTTCCTTATAATCTTCTTCTAAATAGGAAAAATCGAAACCATTGAGTCCGAATATATTATCCTGATCTTCGGCTTTGAGGAAGCTCATGACTTCAAGAACATTCTCAAAATATTTGACCATCTTTTTAAAGTTTTTACTTTTCTTGAACAGATCGTCAAATGTATGACTTGAAAATGTATCAAACGTCCAAAAATCCTGTACACCTGCGATAATATCTCCCGCAATCATGTGTCCTTCAACATTGGAAGGCTGGTAAAAGCGAGTTCCTTCTTTGATACTTAAATCTCTTACAGCCGGTGTAATGGTGAATTTACGCACAACCGGCAATTGCCAATTGGTGCCAAACAATCCCGAGCCCCAATTAGCCAGTTTTTGCAAGGAATGTTGTTCGATGAGCGAAGGCCGCATGTAATGGCATATATTGAATGGGGCATCCTCCAAATCATCCCGAAGTTGATCGTAGACTTCATTAATATCCAGGATCATGGGGGCAACGTTAAGTTCCAGATTTACATATTCATTGAAAACAGATTCTACGATCAATTTCAGGGCATCTCCCAATGGGGAGCCTTCATGTGGAGTATTAATCGTTATAACTTTGTTAGTATAACCTTTGCCGTAATTTTGCGAGCAATAAAATTCTTCTGCATAATGTTCGGTAGCGTACCGCAGGATACATCCTCCCATACTGTGGCAAATGTAGTCTACACGATTAGAAGCATATCCTTCTAATCGCATTTTTTTATTGAAATAATCAAAGGTAGATTCCGCAAACCTGGGACTTTCGCCCAATAATCCGCGGGCATTGACAAAGAAATCCATATCCGGATACACATCAATAGCGGCAACATATTTGAAACGGGCATCTTCCGTCAGAGGGGTTTTTCCATCTAATGAAAATTTTCCCCAACATTTACTTCCCGAGCTTCCTAAACCGTGTACCATCATGACTGCCGGACGAACCACTTCTATTTGGATTTTCTCTGTCGCCGTTGTTTGGTCGGCATATGTGATATGAATATTGGCATCGACTATGCGCACAGACTTGTTTACACCGGAAGCATTTGATCCTGAGAAATCGTCAGGGGCCACATACCAAAAATAATACTTGCTTAACCCACATTGCAAATGTTCTGTGGAAGTCGATTGAGCATTATTGGCTTCATCGCTGTAGGTATCGGTTACAGTTGCCGGCATTACTTTTCCCAGTAATTCGGCGGTGGTATGTTGTCCTTCCTGGTCGCTTAGGCTAATGGAAATTTTTTCAATTGTTTTGTCTTTGGCCGTCACTGTTAAATAGATACGGGAGGTTCCATCGGCCGCAACTCCTTTGGGAAGATTCTCTGGTCTGTGAAAAGATCCGTCAGCCCTTAAAACAGAACAATCCCATTCTTTACCCAGAATTACATGTTGCGGGGGAGCAATTACAGTAAAGAGAGGGCTTTCAACCGCTTTTTGAGTTGTTTTATCCCAAATCCGGATAAGATATTGTCCTGTTTGCCTGGGGAAAAATGTGTGTTGAAAGCTTATTTTTTGATTTAACAATGCACTTCCTTCCAACAATGTATCCGACACGACTCCTCCCTCTCCAATCAAGGATTCAAGTTCAACAAAGTAGCTATAGAAGCGTTCGGCTTTTTCATCGAATATTTGATAGCGCTTATCAAATGCAATATAATCTTCCCAATTGATATCCAATGGTTCACCTGCAAAAGTTTTTAAATTTTCATTGCCGGGAGAAAGTATTTTCAGATAGTTTTTGGGTTGTGCCAGGCCCTCGATTTTGAATTGCAAAGGGGAAGGGATTTGACCGGAAGCGATATCTTCGGTATATAGAGTGTAGTCGCCGGTTTTCATGTTTTCGGTAATTGGAATTTCATAGCTGAAATTTCCTCCGGCTTCTGTTGATATTGTATCACTGATAATAGAAGCTGTATAACATGAAAGAGTCACTTCTCCGGGAGAGGTAAAATTGAAACCATTAATCTTTAGGATATCTCCATAATGAAGTACGCTTTGAGAAAGTCGGATAAAGGGTATTTGAATGTTTTGTATTTCACGGATATTGCCGAATTCTTTCCAATAATCAGCATTTTGATAATCAACTAAAGATCCCTGAGGCACATACAATACACATAAATTTAAATCCACACCATAAAAGGCTTTATAAAAGTAGACTCCAAGAGAAGCCGGAGTCTTGCTGTTTACATATACCGACTTTAAATTGATACAATCCCTAAAGGCTACTCCGCCAATACGATTGACTGCAGAAGGTATAACTATGGAAGTTAAATTTTTGCATCCCATGAAAGCCGATGTACCTATCGATATAACAGAAGCCGGTATGTTTATTGACTCTAAACTGCTGCAACCCGAAAAAATACCATCTTCCAGCTTGGTGATTAATGGCGGTAAGCCGATTGTTTTTAGACTGTTACATCCCTGAAAGGCTCCTTCGTCAATTGCTGTTATAGTGGCAGGTAGTTTTATTTTTTTTAGATTACTGCAATCGCGAAAGGCTCCTCCTCCTATATATGTAACAGAAGATGGCAAATTAATATTCTCAAGACTGGTACATATCTCAAATGCACCACTTCCGATATGAGTTACCGATGATGGAATATCTATGGATTTTAAACGGTAACAAGATGAGAATATCTTATCATTAATTGTAGTTATACCCCATGGGATGTTTATGGAATTTAGAGAATAACACCCGTCAAAAGTCTTTTTCTCTATGGTTGATACTGATGGAGGAATAACCATAGATGTCAAACTGCTACAACCATAAAACGCCTCCTCTTTTATAATTGTAACTGTTTCCGGGATGTTGAATGATGTCAAAGCCGAACATTCATAAAACAGTCCACTTTTAATTGATGTAATAGAAGAATGATTCGTCACAGAACTTAAATTACGACAACTACTAAAGGCATATGGTCCAATGTATGTGACGGAAGCGGGAATTACCATTGTTTGCAAACTATTGCAACTTGAAAATGCCCATTCTCCAATAGTTTTTACACCTGCAGGAATACTAATTGATTTCAGACCATAGCAAGCATTAAAAGCTCCAATTTCTATCGATGTAATTGATTGCGGTAAAATAACAGATTCAAGATAAGATCCCAATAAAGCATATGCAGGAATTGCATTGGCAGGATTAAGAATATTATCTCCAATACCTTCATCATATCCCGAATATTCAGCAATATTTACAGTACTTATGTTTAACGTCTGTATATTGGATATGTTATCCCTTATTGTTCTAAAATCTCTCGCATCAATTACTCCTGTAACAGATAAATCTGTAATGGAAGATTTTTCTTCTGCCGTTAATAACGAAGTCAATGTTCCCGGGACGCTGACATGGATATTTTTTGAAACTTGAGCTATAACTGTTTGTAAAGAAGCCGATAGTGCTGTCAATAAAGCAAAGAAATGTAATCTTTTCATTTTTGTTAGTATTATCGTCATGATTCAAAGCCAATAACGATCTGTCTTCAATGCGTTTAGAATTAGTATAGTTCTTTATGTCAAACTATTTATGAATGCAAAGGTAGTATTTTTTCAGAATATCACAGAAGCTTGATCATAAAGACAAAAAAAACCGCATTGATGCAGAGACCAATGCGGTTTTTATATAACAGGATTTATATTAACCGTTTACTTTAGCCATGTAAGCGAGCAGTTCCAATACTTTGTTGGAATAACCCCACTCATTATCATACCAGCTTACTACTTTTACGAAATTCGGGCTCAATTGGATACCGGCTTTAGCATCAAAAATAGAAGTACGGGCATCACCGATGAAATCGGAAGAAACCACATCTTCGTCAGTATAACCGAGTACACCTTTCAATTCGCCTTCAGAAGCGTCTTTCATTGCTTTGCAGATTTCTTCGTAAGAAGTTTCTTTAGCTAAACGGGCAGTCAGGTCAACTACAGACACGTCCAATGTAGGAACGCGGAAAGCCATACCTGTCAATTTACCGTTCAATTCGGGAATTACTTTTCCTACTGCTTTAGCAGCTCCTGTAGAAGAAGGAATGATGTTTCCGGCAGCAGCACGTCCGCCTCTCCAGTCTTTAGCCGAAGGAGCATCAACCGTTTTTTGTGTATTGGTGGTAGCGTGAACAGTAGTCATCAAAGCCTCAACAATACCGAATTTATCGTTCAATACTTTAGCGATCGGAGCCAGACAGTTGGTAGTACAAGAAGCGTTGGAAACGAATTGTTCGCCTTTAGTATAGGTTTTTTCGTTTACACCACATACATACATCCGGGTATCATCTTTGGAAGGAGCAGACATAACAACATATTTAGCGCCTGCATCGATATGACCCTGGGCAGATTTTTTATCCAGGAACAAACCGGTAGACTCAACTACATAGTCAGCACCGATTGCATCCCATTTCAAATCAGCCGGATTTCTTTCAGCCGTTACGCGGATAGGATTTCCGTTTACGATCAATTTGCCATCTTTTACTTCAACAGTTCCGTTGAATTTACCGTGAACTGTATCATAACGCAACATATAAGACATATACTCAACATCGATCAAGTCGTTGATACCTACAATCTGAATGTCACTTCTGCTTTGAGCAGCGCGGAAAACCAAACGTCCGATACGGCCAAAACCGTTAATACCTACTTTAATCATTTTAGTTTACTAATTTCTGGGTTTATAAAATACTTGAAATACTTCCTTTTCAACAACCGCAAGGTGTAGCACATGCATATAAAAACAGCAACGCAGCAATCATTATCAGATAAACGATTTTATTCATTTACAAAAGAATTTTGTATGAATATGAGAGATTTGGCTCACCTTGTTTTTAGGCAGGCAAAGGTACGATTTTTTTCTGTTTCCGACAATAATAAAACTCAAAAAAAATCAAAAACTTTTCAGGTGGTAACTTACGCCGATCGTTCCGTAAATATTATACATTTTGAAAGAAACTCCGGTAAAATCGGAAGGGAAAATAGAAGTCAATCCCCAGGCCAGCTGTCCTCTCAGGGCAAAACTTCCGGAAAATTTCCATTCAGCGGCAGCCTGCAGTCCCCAATCGAATTTTCTCTCTTCTTCCGAAAAATCGAAAGTAGCTTCATCTACCAGGGTTTTATCTCCGGTTGGCCCTCCTTCCCGAATATATCCATCGGAAGCGGTTCCCTTAAAATCCGGAGAATACAGCCAGGCTATATAAAATCCTCCCTGCAATAGCCATTTATCGGAAACCCGGTATGCAGCCACCACCGGGAGGGTTATATAAGTATTTTTAATGCGGGTTTCATTGTGACCGGTAAAAACACCTTTATAGACTCCATCTCTCATTTCCATCTCAGTATTCAAATTCAACACACTATCCTTTACCGAGAAACCTTTAAAATCCAGTGTAAATTGCGCTGTTAGTCCCCATTTTTCATTGAACCAACGGGTACATTCCAAGGCCATATGCGGAGCGAAAGCGGGAGGTGAGTATTTTTCCACTTTACGGACTTCTGCCGGCATAGGTAAAGGAGATGTTCCTCCAATGTTATATCCGGCATTAATCTTGAACTCCCAAGGTAGCACAGAATAATTCTTCTGTGCATATAGAGAGAGAATGGAAAGCAAAAAAAATATCATCAACAGGAAATAATTCTTTTTCATCATTCTGGATTTTTATCATATGTAATACTAACATTATCAACAACCAGACGATTTCCTACGCGGCCCTCATAATAAGCACCGCGTGTAGCGGAAGTAAAGACAACAGCCATTTTATACTGGTTGTTCAGAAGTTTGTCCCAACTAAAATTTTTATAATAAACAAAAGGCACATAGAATTCTTTCAGTATATTTTCCGGATATGTATATGATTGATCAGGAATCCGTGCCTTGGCTACCCAATTAGATTGATCAGGAATAGTATTCCCATCCAAATATTTAACCAGATCTGTTATTTCAAATAAAATAGCATATATGTCACAAAAATCCTCACGATCATAATCCTCGTGATAATCTGACTCTGAAGTCCCTGTTATGAAAGGGCCATCTCCTCTCGTATATTTGTAATATCCATGAAAGCTCACAGGTTTACCTTTGTCAAAAGGAAGTCCAAATAAGGTAGAAGCTAAAGGGTCTCTCAATCCGTTCAAAATATTAAAATCCCCGGCATAAAGGGAGCCTGCCAAACAAGGTATATAACGGATACCTCCTGCTATTTTTCCAGGGCCTCTCGTGGTTTGCAATTCAACAGAAAATCCGCCAGACAAATCCGGTATTTTCCTGACAGGATAATCACCGGCCGGTTTATTTGGATTGGCAAAGGCCGTTGCAGCTCCATTGTTACTTGAGAACCATTGGAGTGTACTATCTTTGGGATTTTCATAAAGATAACTGGGAGAATATTTCACCCAAGTATCAAATATAAAAAGATCCGGAAAAGATTCTGCCCTGGTAATCGCATATAGCTTTGTATAGTTCTTATCTTCGGCAACAACCTTGATATAAAAAAGCGTATCAATTTCGGTGGTTCTGTCTATCCATTCCCAGGTTGCCCCGGGGGTCACAGTAAGAACTGGAGCATTGCTTGGATCTGTAAAGTCTACATTCCTTTTAGGATAGGAAACTATATAAGTATTATAAATTCTCGAATCCGCCTTCTGTTTATCGGCAGGAAAACTGAATGTAAGAATATCCGCTTCTGGATTTTGGGGTGCATCCTGAATACATGAAACCAGAGCTATCAAAAAAACACAAAAGAATGAATATACGTATCGTACCATTATTCAATAGTTATATTTGGTTACAAACATACATAAAAATCACAATTTATAAGCGAGTCCAATTAAAAAAATCAGATGCATTATCGAGGAAATATAAGAAAAAATTTACGTAGGCATCGTTTTACGGTTAAAAACAAAGGTGCAAAGTAAAAACTTCACACCTTCATAAACAAATAACCTAATGATCATGAAGTTTATTTTGAACCTTCATAATCCATCCACATATCATATTGGTTGTCCGGGGTTTCTGTAATATCAATGTACAATGAAAGATTATTGGTATTCTGAATTACACCTCCATCTATTTCAATTCTACCCGGAACACTTTGTCCATTCAAATTAAAAGAACTTGTAGATCCATAAATCGCATAACCACTTATATTTTCTACAGTTACAAATTGGACTGTAGCATCACACTCCACAACGACAGGCATTCCTAAAATTGTTTGATTCAGAGTCAATTTGACTTTATCATCCGATATCTTCGAAATAACAATTTTAACATTCTCTCCGGAAATAGACATTTCGTTTGCTACAAACTCTCCATCAATAGTTCCGGTGTATGTTCCAACTACCTTATCAGCAGGGATATCCTTTTCATCATCATCTTTACAAGAGGTAAAAGAAGTTACAAAAAGAACTGAGAATAACATCCAACTTAAAAATTTCATTTTAGACTTCATAATTGTGTATTTAAAATTAAACTCCGGCAAAGATAGTCGTTCTTTTGTTAAAAACAAAGGCGCAAAGTAAAAACCTTGCGCCTTTATTAAATATATCAACTCTTATCAATCAAGACTCAATAACAGCTTGCGCAGCGGCCAAACGTGCAATAGGAACACGATAAGGAGAACAACTCACATAATCTAATCCCACTTTATGGCAGAATTTTACAGAAGAAGGTTCACCTCCATGCTCGCCACAAATACCGCATTTCAAACCAGGTTGAACTTCACGGCCTCTTTCTGTGGCAATCTGTACCAATTGTCCCACACCCTTTTGATCTAATACGGCAAACGGGTCGTTTTTCAGGATACCCTTATCGATATACATCGGGAGAAACTTGGCCACGTCGTCACGGCTGTATCCGAAAGTCATCTGCGTCAGGTCGTTTGTTCCGAAAGAGAAAAATTCGGCAGCCGTAGCAATCCGGTGAGCTGTCAGGGCTGCACGAGGAATCTCGATCATCGTACCCACTTTATATTCGATCGACTGGCCTCTTTCTGCAAATACTTTCTGAGCAGTTTCATCAATAATTTTCTTCTGAGCCAGGAATTCATACAGGATACCGGTTAACGGCACCATGATTTCCGGGGAAGTCTGTACGCCTTTAGCTTTCAAATCCAAAGCAGCTTCCAGTATGGCACGGGCTTGCATTTCCGTGATCTCAGGATAAAGATTACCCAAACGGCAACCACGTAACCCCAACATCGGATTTTGCTCAAGAAGGCCTTCTACGCGGGCATGAATTTCTTCGAAAGAAATACCCATCACATTAGCCATTTCTTTTTGTCCTTTTTCATCATGAGGAACAAACTCGTGGAGAGGGGGATCCAGCAAGCGGACTGTTACCGGTAAACCGGCCATTGCTTCAAAAATTCCTGTAAAATCTTCCCGTTGCAAGGGGAGCAATTTTTCCAATGCGCTACGACGTCCGGTTTCATCTTTGGCCAGGATCATTTCACGCATGGCAATAATTTTATTCCCCTCAAAGAACATGTGTTCCGTACGGCACAGACCGATACCCTGTGCACCGAATTCACGGGCAGTTCTTGCATCTTCAGGGGTATCCGCATTGGTACGTACTTTCAGGCGTGCATACTTATCGGTAAGAGCCATCAAATCTGAGAAATCACCATCCAGGGAAGCCTCCTGAGTATCGATTTTTCCGGCATATACTTTACCTGTCGAGCCATCCAGAGAAATCCAATCGCCTTCTTTCAGCATGGTTCCATTAACGTTCATCCTTTTGGCTTTATAATCGATCATCACGCCATTGGCAGCCGATACGCAGCATTTACCCATTCCACGGGCAACAACGGCAGCATGAGAGGTCATACCTCCACGAGCAGTCAGAATACCTTCTGAAACCGTCATTCCTCGTAAATCTTCCGGAGAAGTTTCAATACGGCAAAGCACTACTTTTTCTCCTCTGTTAAACCATTCTTCGGCATCATCGGCATGGAACACTACTTTTCCCGTAGCAGCACCCGGAGAAGCAGGCAAACCTTTGGTGATCTGTTCAGCAGCAGCTAAAGCAGATTTTTTAAATACAGGGTGTAATAACTCATCTAATTTTTCAGCTTCCTGACGTTTCAGAGCTGTTTTTTCATCGATAATACCTTGTTTCAGCATATCCATGGCAATTTTCACCATGGCCGCTCCGGTACGTTTACCGTTACGGGTTTGCAGCAGCCACAATTTACCATCCTGGATCGTAAACTCGAGGTCCTGCATATCTTTGAAATAATCTTCCAGTTTTTGTTGTGTTTCGATCAGGTCTTTGGCACATACAGGAAGAGCTTCTTCCAGGGAAGGAAATTTAGCGGCACGTTCCGCTTCTTCTACACCCTGTTGGACAGCCCAACGCTTAGAACCTTCAATCGTAATTTGCTGCGGCGTACGAATACCGGCCACCACATCTTCTCCCTGGGCATTAATGAGGTATTCCCCATTGAAAATATCTTCACCGGTAGCAGCGTCACGGGTAAAGGCAACTCCGGTAGCAGAAGTCAGACCCATATTCCCATAAACCATTGCCTGTACGTTTACAGCAGTACCCCATTCTTCGGGTATCTTATACATTTGACGGTACAGAATGGCACGCTCATTCATCCAACTGTTGAATACCGCACAAACAGCGCCCCAGAGCTGTTCCCATGGGTCGACCGGAAAATCTTTTCCGGTACGTTTTTTGACAGCTTCTTTAAAGCGTTTAACCAACTCTTTCAGATCGTCTACCGTAAATTCAGTATCTAATTCGATCCCTTTTGCATGTTTCATTTCTTCCATGATTTCTTCAAAAGGATCGATTTCCAGTTTGGACTCCGGTTTCATACCTAATACCACATCTCCGTACATTTGTACGAAACGACGGTATGAGTCCCAGGCAAAACGTTCGTTGCCCGATTTTTTAGCGATACCTTCCACTGCTTCATCATTCAAGCCGAGGTTCAATACGGTATCCATCATTCCAGGCATAGAAACTCTTGCTCCGGAACGTACGGAAAACAGGCAGGGATTATTTTTATCTCCGAAACCGGTTCCCATCAGTTTTTCCACATAGGCCATTGCTGCCTCTACTTCCGGTTTTAACAAGCTCACCACTTTTTCCTGTCCCAACTGATTGTATTCGGTACAAACATCGGTTGTAATGGTGAATCCCGGAGGAACTGGCACTCCGATCAGGTTCATTTCCGCCAGGTTAGCCCCTTTACCTCCGAGCAGGTTTTTCATATCTGCACGCCCTTCGGCTTTACCGTTACCAAAGGTATAAACTCTTTTTTTGTCCATAATTAAATGACTATGTTAATAATAAATTGTTATTTTTAAGAATGAGCGCAAATATAATAAAAAAAAATTAGATATAAAATCTGTTATTGCAATTGGCGGATACGAACATCGATTGCAGTTTCATTTTTTAGCATTTCTTTTATTTCGGATACATTTGTCTCCCCATAATGATATGGATACAAAACCTTCGGACTAAACCACCTTGCAGCACGCACAGCCTGGTCCACAGTCATAGTATAAGGCTGGTTAACAGGAAGAAATGCTATATCGATATTTTTTAGTTTTTTTATTTCCTGAATATCTTCCGTATCTCCGGAAATATAAATATGCAAACCGCCGATGTTCAGCACATAGCCATTATCCCTTCCTTTCGGATGCAAGGATTCACGACCAAGTGTAATATTATAAGCCGGGACTGCCTGAAGAGATAAATAACCGGTAACCTGCAGGCTATCCCCATTTTTCAGAGAGATACCTTCGTTCAGTTTTTCCCTGCAGGATTCATTCAGAACAATTTTTGTATCGTTTTTTGTCAAAGTCCGGATGGCCTGCGGATCAAAATGATCGCCATGCTCGTGAGTAACAAGAATAACATCGGCCTTCGGAAGTTCTTCTGTATGCATATACTGGTTTAGAGGATCCACGTAAATCCATTTTCCTTCATATTTCAGGATCAGGCTGGCATGTTTGACAAAAAATAGATCTAACTCCTCTCCTTTTGCTGTTTGGAACGAATCTTTATCAAAATTTTGTGCATTCATCATACATACGATAAATATGAAACTGATTAATAAAGCAATTTTTGATTTCATAAAAACAAATATTAAAATATTCACGAAGAAATGAGCCCTAATGTCATGCTCGTTTCTTCATGAAGTGTTAGTTTCTAAAATACAAGAATCTTTATCGTATGTATAACGTTTTTAGCTACCTGAAAGTTAGGTTTTTTTACTTTTTTCAGAAAGATCAGGCCATGTTATGAAAAACATTCTGCACATCATCATCCTCTTCGAACTTATCGAGGAGTTTCTCTATCTGAGCTCTTTGTTCTTCATTCAATTCCTTGGTATCGTTAGGAATCCGTTCGAATTCCGCACTATGGATTTCAAAACTGTTTTCTTCCAGGTATTTTTGAATAGGAGCATACGACTGGAATTCTCCATACAAAATAACTTCGCCTTCATCTTCATCCACTTCATCCACACCGTAATCAATCAGTTCAAGTTCCAGGTCTTCCAGCGACACACCATCTTTCGGAGCAATTTTGAAAACACATTTGTGATCAAAAAGAAATTGCAGGCTTCCTGAAGTTCCCAAAGAGCCTCCGTGTTTATTGAAATAACTACGTACATTCGCTACGGTGCGTGTAGGGTTATCAGTTGCGGTCTCCACAACAATCGCGACACCAAAAGGTCCATAACCTTCATAAACCACTTCTTTGTAATCGCTTTCATCCTTTGAGGTCGCTTTTTTAATAGCCCTCTCTACGTTGTCCTTCGGCATATTTTCTTTTTTTGCCTGCTGAAACAATACCCTTAAGCGGGGATTATTGTCAGGATCCGGACCTCCTTCTTTAGCTGCAATCGTAATCTGTTTTCCTAATTTAGTAAATACGCGGGCCATATTTTCCCAACGTTTCAGCTTAGTTGCCTTTCTGTATTCAAATGCTCTTCCCATATGATTTATTATTTTCCTACCGTATAACCAATCGGATTACGCGGCAGTTTTGATATATTCAATTTATTTGTCAGGTTTGCAAAAGCATCGAACATTTCATCCAATGCATTGCGGGTATCTTCACTCAAATCGTTCATATCTTTCAGCAACTCTTCATTTGCCTCCTCCAGCATACGAACACGATCTTCAATAGTTATCGGATAAGAAGCCTGCACAAGATATTTACGAACTGCGACAAACGCACGCATAATACCGATATTCTCCTGAACGGCAAGCGGAGATCTCAATACTCCGGACAACATGGCAACACCTTCCTGGGTAAAAGCGAAAGGTGTAGCAGGACTGTGTTTTATCTTTTCAGGGAACTTGTCGCAAATTGCGACAAGTTCAAACCATTCTGCCTTTGTAAGCTGAAACATGAAATCTACAGGGAAGCGTTCAATATTTCTTCGCACCTGCTCTTTCAAACGTCTTGTCTGAATATCATACATTTCAGCCAGATCAAAATCAAGCATCACCTGCTGGTTCCGGATATTATATATTTTATCCTGTACTACTATCAGTTCCATAGTTGGTTAAAGTTTTAGTTCAATAAATTTAGTCATTTTCTCGCAATAACATAATCCAAGTAAACTTGGCTTCTGTTTATTGCTTATCGAAAATGTTCAATAAATTTAGTCGTTTTTCATGACTCGGCAAATTCCAAACAAGTTTGGCTTTTGCTCCCGCTACTCAAAACGTTTGCATTTTTTATCTCAGTTGCGCTCCTAGTCTTTGCTCCAAATTTCCCTGAATTTTTTTCATTACAGATTCTATCTGTTTATCGTTCAATGTTTTTTCATCATCCTGCAACATGAAACTAACCGCATACGATTTTTTTCCGGACGGAAGATTTTTTCCTTCATACACATCAAACAGACTCACTTCCTTCAATAATTTTTTATCCGTATCAATCGCTATTTTTTCGATTTCGGCAAAAGAGATATTTTTATCGATCAGAAGTGCCAGGTCTCTTTTCACAACAGGAAATTTAGATATTTCAGAAGAGGTGACTTTATGCTTTTTAATTTCTTTCATCAAAAGTTCCCAATGTAATTCGGCATAATAAACCGGCACATCGATATCGAACTTTTTACATATTTTTTTATCGACGACTCCTAGAACACCTAATTTCCGGCCGGAAACAGTGTGAATAGAAATACCTGCAGAAAACAACGCATCGGAATACTGTCCATACATCACCCGTTTAGAAGAAATGCCCATTCTTGAAAAAATATTCTCCACAGAAGCTTTCAAATCATAAACAGAAGAAGCCTCGTCGGGATGTGCCCAGCTATTGGAGACTTTATTTCCGGTCATCCATAAAGCCAGGTGATATTCTTCATCGTACTCCGACAATATCTCCCCTTCCTTCTTTTTATCCGCATCGAAAAAATAACAATTACCAAACTCATACAACCGCAAGTCCGGATTTTTCCGGTTACGGTTATAAGCAATACTTTCCAGACCACCGAACAACAGTGTCTGACGCATTACGGAAAGGTCCTGACTCAAAGCATTGATCAACTTTACCCCATGCGATAACGGATATATATCCTGCCATTCGTAATAAGACGATGAGGTTAGCGAATTATTCAGAATTTCGCTGAATCCGGCACCCGTTAATTGATCGGCAATCAATTCCTGCAAAGCATAACTCTTATCTGTTTCCGTACGATAAGAAAGGTTAGATTTCAGGCTATCTCCTATCTCTATATTGTTGTAGCCGTAAATGCGGAGAATATCTTCGATTACATCCACATCGCGCTGAACATCTACCCGGTAGGTAGGCACCGACAGTTGCATGCTGGTTTCGTTTTCCGACAGAATATTGATTTCCAGATCTTTTAAAATGCTTTTAACAGTTTCTTTCGGAATATCCTTCCCTATCAGACTATTGATTTTCTGAAAAGCAAGTTCTACCTTAGCGTTTTCCACCGGATACGGATAAATATCCTGTATTTCGCCGCAAATTCTCCCACCGGCAACTTCTTGTATAAGCAAAGCTGCTCTTTTCAGCACATATATGGTATTATTCGGATCGCAACCTCTTTCGAAACGAAAAGAAGCATCTGTATTCAAACCATGGCGACGGGCAGTTTTCCGAATCCAGGTAGGATGGAAATAAGCCGATTCCAGAAAAATATCAGTCGTTTTTTCCGTAACGCCGGAATCCAATCCACCGAAAACACCTCCGATACACATCCCGCCTTCGGCATTACAGATCATCAGATCTCGGTCGCTCAACTTCCGTTTCTCTTCATCCAATGTAATAAATTCCGTACCTTCCGGTAAGGTTCTGACAATGACTTCATCTCCCTTAACCTGCTTAAGATCGAAAGCATGTAAAGGCTGTCCGAGTTCATGTAAAACATAATTTGTTACATCCACCACATTATTAATAGGACGCAAACCGATCAATTGCAGGCGGTTTTTCAACCAATCAGGACTTTCTTTCACTTCTACTCCACGAATAGTCAGGCCTGAATACCGGGGACAAGCCTCTGTATTTTCCACCCGCACAGGAATAGCTCCATCCGGACAATCCGGTTTGAATGCATCAACCGATGGACGAATCAGTTTACAGTCTTTGCCGTTTTGTTTCAGGGAAGCTGCCAAATCGCGGGCTACACCGAAATGAGAAGCCGCATCGATCCGGTTGGGAGTAATATCGACTTCCAGTATATATTCGCTTTGAATATTGTAATATTCTTTGGCTGGTATGCCTACAGTTGTATTTTCAGGAAGAACAATGATACCGTCGTGAGAAACTCCCACGCCTATCTCATCTTCGGCACAGATCATCCCATAAGACTCCACTCCGCGTATCTTTGATTTCTTGATGGTAAAAGATTCTTCTCCTGCATACAACTTCGTTCCTACAAGCGCTACGATTACTTTCTGTCCGGCAGCTACATTGGGAGCACCGCAAACAATCTGAAGAATTTCCGGACCTCTCACATCAACAGTAGTAACATGCAAATGATCGGAATCCGGATGATCGGTGCAGGTCAGCACTTTTCCGGTAACCAGACCGTCCAATCCGCCTTTAATGGTTTCCACTTCGTCCACACCACCTGTCTCCAACCCGATGGAAGTCAGTGCATCTGCCATTTCCTGCGGACTCAAAGAAGTCTGCAAATAATCTTTCAGCCAATTATAAGATATATTCATCGCCTTATTTTCTGTTAGCAAATTAAATGAGCGCCAAAATTACTATTTTTTTTTGAAATACTTGTCAAGATATTCACTATCTTTGGCGCTTTCTAAACTTTGGCAATCATCCGGCAGGATGAAATAATTCTCGACATGAAAAAAAAGATTTTTATAGCAGTAACCTTGCTCATCGTATTAGGTGGTGGACTCTTTTATGCCTATAACATGTATTGGAAACCAGACAACTTTCTCCGGCAAATATACCTGGTTCCGCGTGATGCCATGTTTATCGTCGAAACCGACGATCCGATCGGGAACTGGAAAAAATTCAGCAAAACAGATCCCTGGAAATACCTTTGCGGGCAAAAGAAAATGGAAGAAATAGGCAACATGGCGCATAGCCTGGACTCCCTGTTGCAAGCCAACCGCTCCCTGCTCGATTTATTGGGGAAACGGAACCTGATGATCTCGGCCCACATGACCCGGCGTTCGGACTACGACTTCCTGTTCCTGGTTGACATGCAGAAAGCAGCCAAAATGGAAAGTCTGAAAGACCAGATGGAAAATCTGTTCAAAACGCTCGATTACCAGGTAACTACCCGAAAATACAGCGGCTATAAGATATTGGAATTATTCGATCCTGTAGAACGGACTACCCTGTACATGTCTTTCGTGGACAACCATATGATCTGTTCTTTCACAGGTGTCCTGGTGGAAAAATCCATCAAGGAAAAAGAAGAACCTTTGATTGGAAGAGACCTATACTTCCTCGATGTCGAACATAAAATGAAAAATGCAGGCTTGTGCCGGATTTATATCAACTACAGACATTTCAACAGTTATCTCACTTTATTTACCGGAACTCCGGACGAAGACCTGGGCTCCTTATGCCGGTCTTTACGGTTTACGGGGTTACAATTTGAAGCGAATAACAAGCAGATGTCGCTCAAAGGATACACCAATATTAATGATTCGACCGACAGTTACATGGCTGCTCTTCTTCAATCGGGATCGAACAAAATTACTGCGCAACAGATTTTATCGCACCGGACTGCCTTTTTCATGACAATGGGATTCAGCGATCCTAACAAGTTTATGGACAATGTGGAAACCGTTATGAAAAACACCCCTTCCTCTTACGAATCTTATAAAAAAAATAAAGAAAGAATAGAAGGCTATTTAGGCATCGATATCCGTAAAAATTTCCTGAGCTGGATGGAAGGCGAAGTGGTGTTCTCACAAAACACCCCAGGTATGCTGGGACGTCAAAATGAATTTGTGGTTGTGATCAGAATGAAGAATAAAGACGACGCCCTCAAAAATCTGCAATATATCGAAGACCGGGTCCGGAAGAAAACCCCTGTCAAGTTCAAAACGATTCCTTACGAAGAATTCGAAATACATTACCTGGAAATCAAAGGCTTTTTCCGGCTGATGTTCGGTAAAATGTTCGATAAGCTAAACAAGCCGTATTACACCATTATTGACGATTATGCTGTATTCAGTAACAGTACGGCCACGCTTCTTTCCATGATAGAAGACTACCGTACAGAACAGACGCTCGACAAAGATGGGGATTTCAAAAATTTCATGGATGAATTCAATGGAAAATCCACCATTTTTGCCTATACCAATACCCGGAAATTCTTCCCCTTATGGAAAGAATTCATGTCACCCGTAACCTGGAACGACATGCAAACCAACCAGAATTTCATTCTCTGCTTTCCTCAAACAGGTTTCCAGATGACAGGTGATGGAAATATGTTTGATTCCCGCTTGATCGCGGCATTTGCAGAACCTGCCATTAATGAAGAAATTGAAGATACGGCAGAAGATGAAATAGAAGCCGAACTCGACTTTGCAGCCAGGGAAGATACGCTTAAAAATCTGGAGCTTTTCTATGTAGAAAAAATGTCGGACAATGTCTACACTGAATTTTATGAAAACGGATCTGTTAAAAGCAAAACCGAAATGAAAAACGGCATCCGGCATGGAAAATATAAAGCCTTCTATCCGAATGGAAAATTAAAAACCAACGGTAAGTTTAAAAACAACAAAAAAGACGGAACCTGGCGGCATTACGACGAAGATGAAAAACTTACCCTGAAGGAAAAGTGGAAAAATGGAACGCTGAAAAATTAACTTTTTTCATTTCCAATCGTCAGTACGAAAAGGAGACGCCGGCAAGCCTGCCCCATTGTAAAGGTTACATATGGGATTGTTTCCCCAGGCGTAGCGGACAGCTACCGGAAATAACACTTTTGAGGAGCTTACAACAATTTCATTACCTTCAATTACAGCATCTGCCCAATAGAACCGATGGTCCGGACCTGCAATGGCAAAGCCTTTCAGAGGCTGATTGTCTTTTGTTTTCAATCCGCCATCAGTATGGTCGAATGCAATCCTGATTTTATTTCCTTCCAAGGTATATAAACGGTAAAGCGGACCGGAATAAGTGATTTTTTGATCATAAGTCAGAGCCCTTGCTGCCAATGCCAGACGATTTCCTACTCCCTGTTTGTCTTTCGGATGAATATCTCTGGCATCACCGATATCGATGGTCACAGCCATACCCGTGTGATCCAGATGTAATGTCTGCAGTTGGGCCTCCCTGAGTTCTGCCCAATCTGATTCGCCCGGTTCATTCTGTACATCCATAAAATTAGCCAGTTGAACGAAATAGAACGGAAAATTACTGTTCCATTGCTTTCTCCAGTCACGGATCATCAACGGGAATAATTCTCTGTATTGATAAGCACGGTCAGCATTCGATTCTCCCTGATACCAGATAGCTCCTTTGATAGCATACGGAACGATTGGATGTATCATTGCATTGAACAATACAGTCGGTCGATTAGGGTTATTTTCCGGCGATTGGGGAGCCTTACCTGATTTTTTAAAATCAACAGTCGTTTTATATTTCCAATTACCGGCAATTTCTATAAAAGAACTGTTTCCTGATAATCCGGCAGACAAAGTAATTCTCATACTTTCCTTATCTCCATGAAATCCTCCGTTACCACCTGTGTCAGCCACACGAACAGTAATAACTGCTTTACCTGATTTTACCAGGTTTGCGGGGACTTTATAAGTCCTGATAACATTCCATCCGTCTGTTTTTCCAATTTCAACACCATTGAAATAAGTAATCTCATTATCATCGACTGCTCCGATATTCAATAACAATTCTTTTCCGTTCCATTCCGATGGAATATCTACTGTTTTACGGAACCAGGCCACTCCGTCAAAATCGGCCAGTCCTTTTTCCTCCCAAAATCCGGGAAGTTGCATTTCCTGCCAGCCCGAATCAGAAAAAGCCGACTCAGCCCAAACAACACGGTTATCTACAATACCTTTGTCTGCATCTATCATCCGGGTGTTCCATTCCTTGAATTCCTGACGATACAATTGAAGGATTTCTTCATTCGATTTAGTCTCTATCCGTTGTACGGCATCTCTGAAATCAGGCATATTTTTGAGAGTTTCTCCACTAGTCCAGGCTTCGGCAATTGTACCACCCCAGGAAGTATTAATCAAACCAACCGGGACATTTTTCATATTCTGATGTAAATTCCGTCCGAAAAAATAACCCGTGGAAGAAAATCCGGCAATAGTAGCAGGAGAACAAACCTGCCATCCCCCGGTTGATACTTTCAAATCATATTCCGGACGGTTGGATGTAACTCTATCTACTTGCAATAAACGAATATCCGGATAATTGGCATTAGCTATTTCCTGTTCATAGTTCAATACCTGTCCCCATCCGGCCAAAGGCATTTCCATATTCGATTGTCCGGAGCAAATCCATACCTCACCAATCATTACATTGTTAAGTACCAATTTTTTTCCGTCAGAAAATGTAATGGCATAAGGGCCACCGGCTACCGGTGTCTGCACTTTTACTATCCAGCTTCCATCCGGACCTGCTGTAGTTCGATAGGTTTCACTATTCCATGAAGTTGTAATTTCAACTTTATGATTAGGCGTAGCTTTCCCCCAGATCGGAGCTTCCGATTGCTGTTGCAATACCATATTGTCGGTAAAAATCAAAGGGAGCTGAATATGGGCAGATAACGAAACCGCTATCAACAAAAACATGATAGAGAAAAGATTTTTTTTCATAACAGATATTTTATTTGTGGTTATAATGTATCTCACTGCCAAAGGTCGTCAATACCTCCCGGTTCCTCCCCTCCACCCGATAAAGAATCGGATGAAGCACACACATTTCTGTACTGTGCCCGTACATCGAAGTTTTCAGATTGTGAATATCCTAATGAAGAGTCACCATAAACTTTTTTCATAAAAATAGCCATTACAGGCAATGCGATACTGGCGGCTTGTCCTTCCGACATCCGGTCGAAGTGAATGGACCGGTCTTCACCGCCTACCCATACTCCTCCCACCAATGAAGGCGTAAAACCCATAAACCAACCATCCGAGTTGTTCTGTGTAGTACCGGTTTTACCTCCCATCGGAGCAGAAACGCCATATCTTCTCATACGGCTTCCGGTACCGCCATCTACCACAGCACGAAGCATATCGAGCATCTTTGCAGCAGATTCCTCACTCAAAACTTCTACAATTTGAGGAGAAAATGTAGCCAATACATTTCCGAAGCCGTCTTCTATCCGGGTAACATATAATGGGTCGACACGCACCCCCCTGTTCGAAAAAGCAGAATAGCCACTCACCATCTCGGCAATAGAGACATCGCAAGTACCCAGACAAAGGGAAACTACCGGATCTATCTTTCCGGTTATTCCATATGAATGCAGTGTTCTGACAAAAGTATACGGATTCAGTTTACCCATCAGATAAGCCGTTACCCAGTTATCGGAATTCTGCAAACCCCATTTGATGGAAACCATTTCTCCTATATGTTTTTTATTCGCATTTCTGGGACGCCAGGGTTTTCCGGTTTCTGTACGCAATTCCTGTTCTACATGCAGCATTTGATCACAGGGGGTAAAACCTTCTTCCATCGCTAAAGAATACAGGAACGGTTTAATGGTAGAACCGATCTGCCTGCGACCGAGATTTACCATATCATACTGAAAAAACTGAAAATTTGGTCCTCCTACATAAGCTTTCACATGTCCCGAACGCGGATCCATCGCCATAAAGCCGGAGCGAAGGTACATCTTCATGTAAGTGATCGAATCCCAGGGAGACATGATCGTATCTTTCAAACCCTCCCAGGAAAAAACAGTCATTTCCACCGGTTTTTTGAATATCTCACGGATTTCTTTATCTTTTTTGCCCTCTTTAACTAATGCCCGGTAACGATCGGTTTGCTTCATGGAGCGAACCATAATATTTTCAATATCTTCGTCTTTAACAGATGAAGACATTGTGAACGGCCCTCTTTTCCGGTCTGCTTTTTCCTTGAAAAACAAGGGTTGCATGGTTTTCGCCACGTGCTCTATTACCGCATCTTCCGCATAATGCTGCATACGGGAATCTATTGTTGTATAAATTTTCAGTCCGTCGGTATACAAATCATAAGGAACTCCTCCCTTTTTATTTTTATTGCACCAGCCATACAAAGGGTTGGTTTCCCAAGCTAACGAATCATTAGAATATTTTTCCAACTGCCAATCTTTATAATCTTTTCTTGCCGGTTTTTTAGCAGTCATTATCAAACGGAGATATTCTCTGAAATAGGGAGCAAGTCCGTCTTTATGGTCTACCTTATTATATTTGAGTACCAAAGGGATTTGTTGTAGCGAATCCCTTTCAGCTTCAGTGATATAATGATATTTACACATCTGATCCAGCACCACATTCCGGCGTCCCTGGCAAGCATCCAAACGCCTGCGGGGATTAAACCACGACGGATTCTTACACATACCGATCAATGTAGCTGCCTCCTCAATCGTTAGTTCCGAAGGTAATTTACTGAAATACACCCATGAAGCAGAACGAATTCCCACCGCATTATTAAGAAAACTGAACTGATTCAAATACAGGTTGATAATTTCTTCCTTGGTATAAAAACGTTCCAATTTTACGGCAATTACCCATTCGATTGGTTTTTGCAATACACGCTGCATCACATTGTCCGCCTTGGGGGAATATAATAATTTAGCCAATTGCTGAGAAATGGTACTACCTCCTCCGGCATTTGAATTTCCAAAAAAACCACCTTTCACAATGGCCCGCATCAAAGCATAGGCATCAATTCCCGAATGCTCGGTATAGCGGACATCTTCCGTAGCAATTAAAGCATTGATCAATTCGGGAGATAAATCCTGATAAGAAGCATAAATCCGATTTTCCTTACTTAGAGCATAGGTTCCTAATAACTGACGATCGACCGAGATCACCTGAGTGGCATACTTATCGATAGGATTCTGAAGATCTTCCACAGGTGGCATATAACCGATGACCCCATAGGCAATTAAAACAAAAATCAGGGAAACCAACAAAATACCAGACGCAAAAAGAATCCAAAACCATTTGATGATCCGTTTTGACAAAGAAGAGCTTTTTTTCTTATCCATCAGTTCAATAAATTTAGTCGTTTTTCATGACTCGGCAAATTCCAAACAAGTTTGGCTTTTGCTCTCGCTATTCTAAACGTTCAATAAATTTAGTCGTTTTCTCGCAATAACATAATCCAAGTAAACTTGGCTTCTATTTATTGCTTATCGAAAACGTTCAATTTTTTCTAACTGCAAAAGTAATATTACTAAGCGAAATAACCCAACAAACATTGTAAAAAAACGTGATAACACCCCAAACATTCAAAATTTATTTCTACATTTGTAAGCCAGGAAACAGTCAGCAAACACCATTGGTTTATGAAGAACAAAAGTTTAGTATCCATACTCGATTATTCCAAAGAAGACATATTGCGTATCATCCGGAAAGCCAGTCTTTTCGAAGAAAATCCCAACCGGAGATTACTGGAAGGAAAAGTCTGCGCCACACTTTTTTTTGAGCCATCCACCCGAACACGGCTGAGTTTTGAAACTGCAGTCAACCGGCTCGGAGGAAGAATCATCGGGTTCTCAGATGCTGCTACCACCAGTTCTTCTAAAGGAGAAACCCTGAAAGATACGATTCTAATGGTCAGTAACTATGCCGATATCATTATTATGAGGCACTTCCTGGAAGGAGCTGCACGGTATGCATCGGAAGTCACCGGCATTCCCGTCATCAACGCCGGCGACGGAGCCAACCAGCATCCGACACAAACTATGCTGGATATCTATTCCATTTACAAAACCCAGGGAACTTTAGATAATCTGCAGATCACGATGGTGGGCGACCTGAAATATGGAAGAACCGTACACTCCCTGATCGTAGGAATGTCGCATTTCAACCCGACCTTCCATTTCGTGGCACCGGAAGAACTAAAAATCCCGGACACTTACAAAACATATTGCGAAGATCATCATATCAGATATTACGAATACACCGACTTCTCAGAAGAAGTGATCAATCAGTCGGACATTCTCTACATGACACGCGTTCAGCGGGAACGTTTTACCGATCTTATGGAATATGAGAAGGTCAAAAATATTTATATTCTTAGAAACAGTATGCTGGAAAACAGCAAAGAAAACCTTCGTATCCTCCATCCGCTACCGAGGGTCAATGAAATTGCCTACGATGTAGACGACAATCCTAAAGCATATTATATCGAACAGGCCAAAAACGGTGTTTTTGCACGCCAGGCCATTATTTGCGATGTACTAGGAATAGCAATTGAATAAATCCGGGCGCTTTTAACGAGCACCCGTTGCCAATTTGAATATATGGGAACAAAAAAAAGAGAACTGCAGGTAGCCGCACTTGAAAACGGCACTTCCATAGATCATATCCCGGCGGAGCAACTCTTCCAGGTAGTCCGTATGCTGGGCATCGAAGGACTGGACTCCCGGGTAACCATCGGTTACAATTTAGACAGTAAAAAGATGGGAAAGAAGGGAATCATTAAAATTTCCGACAAATTTTTTAAAGAAGAAGAAATTAACCGGATTTCATTGATTGCTCCCAATGTCAATCTGAACATCATCAGGGATTATGAAGTAGTGGAAAAGAAGCAGGTAACCTTACCCAACGAAATACAAGGACTGGTAAAATGCAACAATCCTAAATGCATCACCAACAACGAACCCGTCGGTACCCGTTTTACGGTAATCGACAAGGAAAATGTCACACTGAAGTGCCATTATTGTGAGAGAAAAATTATTAAAGAAGATATTGAAATACTGAAGTAAAATTAAAAGTTAAGAGTTAAGAATTAAGAGTTGGGATTCTTTGAATCCTGAATAAAAGATTATTATTTCATAGTTTTTTATAGAATGTAGAATGATGAGCAACTTCTCCAAATCCGCTTAATTCTTAATTCGTAACTTATTCGTTTATTATGAAGCAAAACTGGAAACCCGGAAACATGGTTTATCCCCTGCCTGCCGTTATGGTGAGCTGCGGAAGTACGGAAGATGAATACAACATTCTAACCATAAGCTGGACAGGGACTATCTGTACGAATCCGGCGTTATGTTATATTTCCGTCCGGCCGGAACGGCATTCTTATCCTATCCTGGAAAAAACAGGAGAATTTGTTATTAATCTTACTACAACCGATTTGGCCCGGGCAACAGACTGGTGTGGTGTCAAATCAGGGAAAGATATAAACAAATTCAAGGAAATGAATCTGACTCCGGGAAAATCTGTTACTGTTAAAGCTCCTACCATACAGGAAGCTCCCATCAGCATTGAGTGTAAGATTATAGAGATCAAACCCCTCGGATCTCACAATATGCTGATTGCCGAAGTCTTAAATATTCAGGCCGACGAACGGTATATAGATGAGGAAACCGGCGCTTTCGATATGCAGAAAGCAGGATTGCTGGTATATGCTCATGGCAAGTACTACAGCATGGGAGAACTGATCGGCAAATTCGGCTGGAGCGTAAAAAAATAAAAATAAATGAGACAATACATTCTGATACTGTTGACCGGGTTCCTGTTGATAGAAAATCTTCAAGCCGGTAGCCCAACGGAAAAAAAAATAAACTGGGGAATCAAAGCCGGCTTCAATTCCGCCATTCCCAGTACCGGGGTCCAGACAGAATCAGGATCGCTTCAAACAACAACCACAAACAAGGTAGGCTATCTGGGAGAAACCTTTGTGCGCATCAACATGAAAAAATTTTACTTTCAACCGGAAGTGGCTTACAGCATTACAAAGGAAAATATTAATCTTGAAAGAGAAGATCTCAGCAAATACTCTACCCTGAAGATCAATGTCAATGCTTTCAGCGCAGGAGGAATCATCGGCTACAATACGGTCAAACAGGATCAATATGAATTGAGTGTTTTTGTAGGATGTAAATACAAATATGCCTACGATATCGTTTCAAAGCCCTCCTACTCCGAAAGATTCACGGATATGGATCCGTTTTACAACCTGTATGCAATCGCAGGACTGGGAGTCAATATCGCCCATTTATTCTTCGACTTCCGGTACGATTTTGCATTTATGGATAACGAGGTTTGTATGCCTCTCAAAGCAAATGAAACTTACGGACAAGTCATTATCAATAAAAAAGCCAATATTTTAAGCTTTTCCATTGGATTGATTTTTTAAAATAATTACCTTTGCGGCATCTTTCTCAAAAGGTATATCCTTTTTCTCGTAACATATCTTAACAAACTGTATATAGCGGACTTAATCCGCAACAATAAAAATTTATCGCATGAAAAGAGACAGTGCAATTTTCGACATCATTGAAAAAGAGTATCAACGTCAATTGAAAGGAATCGAGTTGATCGCTTCCGAAAATTTTGTAAGCGAACAGGTTATGCAGGCTATGGGGTCCTGTCTGACCAACAAATACGCTGAAGGCTATCCGGGGAAACGTTATTACGGAGGATGTGAAGTAGTTGACCAAAGTGAACAAATTGCCATCGACAGACTTAAACATATTTTCGGAGCCGAATGGGCTAACGTACAGCCGCACTCCGGAGCCCAGGCCAATATGGCTGTCTTTTTAGCCTGTATGAATCCGGGAGACAAATTTTTAGGTTTGAACCTCTCGCACGGAGGACACCTGACTCATGGTTCTCCTGTCAATTTTTCAGGCCTGTTGTATCATGCACTTGAATATAATGTAGAAGAAACTTCAGGACGGGTAGATTACGATCAACTGGAAAAAGTAGCCATATCCGAAAAACCGAGGATGATTATCGCAGGAGCTTCTGCTTATTCCAGGGAATGGGACTATGCCCGTATCCGAAAAACAGCCGATCAGATAGGTGCTATCTTTATGGTAGATATGGCGCATCCCGCAGGTTTGATTGCTGCGGGGTTATTGGATAATCCTTTACGCCATGCACATATCGTTACCTCTACCACCCATAAAACATTGCGTGGCCCTCGCGGAGGAATCATACTCCTCGGCAAAGACTTCGAAAATCCCTGGGGCAAAAAAACACCCAAAGGAGAAATCCGTATGATGTCTTCATTGCTGGATTCCGCTGTTTTTCCCGGCGTACAGGGAGGTCCGCTCGAACATGTAATCGCAGCTAAAGCCGTTTCTTTCGGAGAAGCACTCGATCCTTCTTATAAAGAATACCAGACTCAAGTCAAAAAGAATGCTGCAGCTATGGCACAGGCCTTTATGGACAAGGGATACAAACTGGTTTCAAACGGAACAGATAACCACCTGATGTTATTGGATCTCCGTTCCAAATTTCCGGAATTAACCGGAAAAGAGGCAGAAAAAGCATTAGTTGCAGCAGACATCACCACCAATAAAAATATGGTGCCATTTGATAGTAGAAGTCCGTTCCTGACCTCCGGTCTGCGTTTCGGAACCCCTGCCATCACTACCCGTGGAGCCAAAGAACCCCTGATGGGAGAAATTGTGGAAATGATTGATGCAGTACTTTCCAATGCCGGTAACGAAGCTGCAATCAAGGCCGTCCGCGAAAAGGTGAATGCCACTATGAAAAATTATCCTTTATTCGCCTGGTAAAACGTGGGAGACCCAAAAACGATCCATCGCACTTTTACAGAAATAACAGCCATGTCTCCGGAAGAGATCCTTTCCGGAGGCAATGGTATACAAATTCATTACAGTTTCAGGGAGACTTCTTTCGGACAAATCCTGATCGCCTCTACGGATAAAGGGATTTGTTTCCTCGCATTCGGAAAAAATAAGTCCATACTCCTGAGCGAATTAAAAGCGAGATTCCCGCAAGCTGGATTTTCCGAAAACTCCGATGAAATGCAGGAACATGCAATGATTGTTTTTAATGAAAATCCGGAGTTCACTTATCCGGTAAAATTACACCTTAAAGGAACCCCGTTCCAATTCAAAGTATGGGAAGCCTTGCTTGAAATTCCCAAAGGATACCTGACTTCTTATGGAGATCTGGCAGCATCAATCGGTCACCCGGGAGCATCCAGAGCCGTAGGCACGGCAGTTGGCGAGAATCCCATAGCATTTATCATCCCCTGCCACCGGGTAATCCGGTCTACCGGAGCGATTGGAGGCTATCACTGGGGATTGGAGACCAAAAAGGCTATACTGATCCGGGAAACCAAAGGATAAAACCTCTGCAATTACATCTTTCTCAACTCTCTGAAACAGCTTCCGATAGCCGTAACCAGATCGCCTGCCAGCAGACTTTCCTGCGACTGGTTTCCGGATTCAATCTGCTGATCACCGGCCATTCCATGAATATAAGTTCCGATCATAGCCGCTTCCTTCGGTTCATACCCCTGAGATAGTAATGACAGAATGATACCGGTCAACACATCCCCACTACCGGCTGTAGCCATACCCGGATTTCCTGTGGAATTAAAATAACACAAACCACCTGGTGTGCAAACCGCCGTGTAAGCACCTTTCAATACAACATACGATTGCAACTGCTCTGCCAGATCCAATGCTTTCCGTAATCTTTCAAAAGAAGATACGGAATGCCCGGCCAAACGATCAAATTCCTTAGGATGAGGCGTAAGAATGCTATTCATAGGGATCAGATTCCGGAAATCCGGAACAGACGATAGAATATTCAATGCATCGGCATCCAATACCAAGGGAAGGAGCACCTGCTTTAATAAACAAAGAAAAGCGTCTTTAGTATCTGCCCCAGTACCGATTCCCGGTCCTACACCCAAAGCATCAAATCTATCCAAACCGGGAGATTCCGTAAAAAAACAAGCTTCTTTATCAACACTAAGCATTGCCTCCGGAACTGAATTCTGCAATATATCACCCCCTTTCGAAGGAACATGTACCGTTAACAAACCTGCACCCGTACGCAAACAGGCTTTCGCTGCAAGGACCGCCGCACCCATTTTCCCACATGAACCTGCAATCAGCAAGGCATGTCCGAAAATGCCTTTATGATCAAAACGATTCCGTTTTTTCAGCATTCCGGCTATATCCCTTTTTTCCGTCAAATGAAATGGAGTAAAAGTCTCCCGGAGAATCTCCGGATGAATGCCTATATCCAAAACCTCCCAAGCAGGAACATAACGCTCATTCTCCGCAAAGAAAAAAGAGAGCTTGGGAGATTGGAAAGTCAACGTCAGATCAGAACGGACAATGTTCTCAGGATTGTTCATTGCATTATCTTCACCGAAAAGTCCCGAAGGGATGTCGATGGAGACAACTTTCGCACACGATTGGTTGATCTGTTTCACCAATTCGACAAATGCGCCTTTCAAAGGCTTATTTAAACCAGAGCCAAATAGCCCGTCGATAATCACACAATCTTCAGGAAGAGATGCTAAAAAAACGGAAGATTCATTCTCTTTTAACAAAATCCCTGTATTCTCCAGCAAACGTGCCCGGTTAAACTCACAATCGGCTGAAAGTGTCTTTCCGAAATGGTATAAATAAACTTCCACCGGACAACGCATCTCAGACAAAATACGGGCAATCGCAAGAGCATCTCCTCCATTATTTCCCGGACCAGCCAGAATAACTACCTGCTTCAAATCCGGAAAATACGTTCTGAATACCTTCACAAAAGCTACAGATGCCCTCTCCATCAGGTTTATAGAGACAATCGGCTCTTTTTCTATGGTATAACGATCCAGATCTTTTATCTGGCTTGTACTGTATATTTTCATACTAAATCAATTAAGAATCGTTAGATCAGCCTTAGCCAATCAAAAATTAAAAATTCAAGGGTGAATACTTTGTTACAAATTCATTCTTCCTACAAAATTAAGTAATATTCTTCAATGAAATATCACATTTTTATCTTAACTTTGCTGCCCTAATTTCTAGAAGAAATTCCATATGTCAAGAATTCAGGTAAAAGACAAGCATTTTGTACTTTCCGTATCCGAGAAAGAAATCGGAGAAGCCATTTATGCTATGGCAAAACAAATGAATGCAGAATTAAAAAACAAACAACCTATTTTTATATGTGTACTCAACGGAGCTTTCATGTTTGCTTCCGATTTGCTCAAACAAATGGATTTTCCCTGTGAAGTGACTTTTATCCGGTTAAAATCTTACGAGGGAACTTCTACCGACGGAAACGTAAAAGAAGTGCACGGATTGATCGAAGACATTGAAAACCGCAATGTAGTTATACTTGAAGATATTGTCGACACCGGACATACTATTGAAAACCTTTATAATCATTTACTGTCGAAAAAACCCCAATCGGTAAAAATTGCCACCCTGCTGTTCAAACCCAACGCATTGGTAAGAAATGTTAAACCCGATTACGTGGCCATGGAAATCCCCAACGATTTTATTGTCGGATACGGCTTGGATTACGACGGATTCGGTCGAAACCTGAGGGATATCTACAAAGTAGAAAGTTAAATGAAAAGCAAAATGTTAAATATTGTAATCTTTGGAGCACCAGGTTCCGGTAAAGGAACACAAAGTGAGTTATTGATAGAAAAATATGGTCTGAATCATATTTCCACAGGAGAAGTACTGAGAAAAGAGATACAAGACCAGACGGAATTAGGCAAAATAGCTGAATTTCATATATCCAAAGGGCATTTGGTCCCTGATAACCTGATTATCGATATGTTGGCCGATGTATTGGATTCTAAAAAAAGAGGTACCGGTATAATTTTCGATGGATTTCCCCGCACAATCGAACAGGGAAAAGCACTGGACAAAATTCTGAAAGACAGGGGTACAGATCTTTCCATTGTCATCAACCTGAATGTAGAAGAAGAAGAACTGATTTGCAGGTTACTCAAAAGAGGTGAAATTTCCGGCCGTTCGGACGACAATATAGACACCATCACTGCTCGGTTGAAGGTTTATCACGAGCAGACAGCCCCATTAATAGACTTCTATAAAAAAGCAGGAGTTTTAGTCGACATACCTGCCGGAGGACGTAGTATCGATCAGATATCCAAAGAAATCAACGAAGCCGTAAGCCGTGTCTATGAAAAAGCAATGGCTTGCTGAATCTAAAGTATATAGTAGTTCACTTATCCGGTAAATTATGTCTGATTCCAATTTCGTAGATTATGTCAAAATATATTGCCGCTCAGGAAAAGGAGGCAGAGGCTCTTCTCATTTCCGTCGCGAAAAATATATTCCCCGGGGAGGACCCGACGGAGGAGACGGCGGCAAAGGAGGCAATGTAATCCTGAAAGGGAACCGGAATTTCTGGACGTTACTCCATCTGAAGTTCGAACGTCATGCACTGGCAGGGCATGGAGAACCGGGAACAGGCCGGCTCAGTAAAGGAAAAGACGGAGCAGATAAAATTATCGAGGTTCCTTGCGGAACAGTTGTTTTCGATGCAGAAACAGGAGAGTTTATCTGCGATGTTACTCACGACGGACAAGAAGTTATCCTCCTTAAAGGCGGCAAAGGCGGCTTGGGAAATAATCACTTCAAGACTGCTACTAACCAGGCTCCGCGCTATGCTCAACCAGGAGAACCGCTAGAGGAAAAGAGGATTATCCTGCAATTGAAATTATTAGCAGATGTAGGATTGGTAGGCTTTCCAAATGCCGGAAAATCTACTTTATTATCAGTAGTTTCAGCGGCTAAACCGAAAATAGCTAATTATCCGTTTACTACCCTGGAACCCAATCTCGGGATTGTAAGCTATCGCGACGGACGTTCTTTTGTAATGGCCGACATACCCGGAATCATTGAAGGAGCCAGCGAAGGAAAAGGGCTCGGACTTCGCTTTCTGAGACATATTGAACGAAACTCCCTTCTTCTGTTCATGGTACCGGCCGATGCCGACGATATCCGGAAAGAGTACGAAATCCTCCTGAACGAATTGGTAAAATACAATCCGGAACTCACCGGAAAACAAAAAATACTTGCGATCACCAAATCAGATATGCTGGACGAGGAATTGATCGAAGCATTATCCCGGGAATTACCGGAAGGCATCCCATACATATTTATCTCATCCATTACCGGGCTGGGTATCATTAAACTCAAAGACCTCTTGTGGGTGGAACTTAACAAAGAAGCATTTCACGACGTGGAAAGTATCGTACATAAGCCCTTAGATGTTCAAAGTATCGATCTGGAAGATGATTTCGAGGATTTTGAACCGGAAGACGACGAATCGGAAGACGGAACAGATGAAACTTACGAGGAATATGACTGGGATGAATAGTTAAAATTAACTAAAAATCAAATACTCGCTGAACTTCAAACACTTAGAGCATATAAGCATAAAAAAAGTCGCTTTTTTATGTTAAAAAACATAATTATACAACATGTTTATTGAAAGATTGATTACCTTTGTACCGGATTTTATGTATTACATGTTTAAAAAAGCTAAACAATGAAAGAAAAGATCGGAGTTAATGCAGGCCTTGTTTGGACTGTATTAAGCGAAAACAAAGGAAAAGCAAATCTTAAAGACATTAAGAAAGCTACCAAACTCACTGAAAAAGATCTTTATGCTGCATTAGGCTGGTTGGCCAGAGAAGACAAAGTAAATCTCGAAGAAGCAGATAAAGAAGTTTTTGTATGCTTAGTGTAAACACAATATTTGTGTTACAACATCAAAAAAAGACTGATTCATTTAATATTGAGTCAGTCTTTTTTATTTTATAAACATCTCTCCTTTTCATTTTTGGTACTTCCTGTGCCCGGCATTACTGCAACTATCAAAAAATAACCGTATTTATTTTTGCAAACTCCCAAACAATTCCTTACTTTTGCCAAGGAAATTGGGAAAAATGACTGATGATCAAAAAAAGAAGTTGACTGTTTTTGAAACAAGGGTAAGGCAATTGTTGTTTCTATGTGATACCCTCAAAGCAGAAAATGCTGATTTGAAAGAAAAGCTATCGGCAAAAGAGATAGACTTACAATCGGCCTCTGATGAGATCAAAGCATTAAAAGCTCAATACGACAACCTGAAAATTGCACGGGTAGTATCCATCCAACAGGGTGAAATTAAAAATGCCCGGCAGAAGTTGTCGAAATTAGTGCGGGAAGTCGACAGATGCATCGCTTTGTTAAATGAATAAAAATTGAAACAAATGAACAGAGAAGATGCTTTGAACGATGATTTTTTTACGATACAATTAAATATTGCCGACAAAATCCACCGGCTTCGCTGCAAAAGAAGTGAAGAGGCGCTGGCAAGAAGAGCGGCAAGACAGGTAAACGAAACAATTCTTAAATACGGAGGTCATTTTAATAACTCCGAATTGGGACTGAAAGATTTATTGGCAATGGTAGCTTTTCATTTTTCCATGGAAAATATCAAAGCCGAAGACCGTGAGGATACATCTCCGGTATACCAAAAACTGGATGAATTAAGCCGGGAAATAGAGGAATACCTAAAGTCCTGACGGAACAATAATTGTATTAGAGAAATGGTACCGCACTGCTTTGTAAAGGTTTGCTTTATAAGGTAGTGCTTTTTATTTATAAATTATTTATTTTAATTGGTATGATTGAAACTATAATAGCCATAGCAGCAGGCATAGCACTGGGAGCGGCCGGGATGTGGATACTATCCAACTCCCTGTACAAGTCGCGTTTTAAGAATATAATCGAAGAGGCAAAAAAAGAAGCCGAAACGATTAAGAAAAATAAATTACTGGAAGTAAAAGAAAAGTTCCTGAGTCTGAAATCTGAATTAGAAAAACAGGTCAATGCCCGGAACTCTAAAATACAATCACAGGAAGCCAAGTTAAAACAACGGGAACTGGTAATGAACCAGAAACAGGAAGAGCTACAAAAGAAAAAATCGGAAATTGATTATACAAAAGAAAATCTGGATGCCCAACTGGAGATTGTAGACAGAAAAAAACAGGAATTAGAAAAAGCACATCGCCAGGAAGTAGAACGCCTGGAACTGATTTCCGGACTCTCGGCAGAACAGGCCAAAGAACGCCTGGTTGAAACATTGAAAGATGAAGCCAAAACTCAGGCGGCCTCCTACATCAATGAAATCATGGAAGAGGCTAAAATGACGGCCAATAAAGAAGCTAAAAAAATTGTTGTCCAGTCGATCCAACGGGTTGCTACCGAAACTGCCATAGAAAATTCCATCACGGTATTCCATATTGATTCCGACGAAATCAAAGGCCGGATCATTGGACGTGAAGGAAGAAATATCCGGGCATTGGAAGCCGCTACAGGCATAGAAATCGTAGTAGATGACACCCCGGAAGCTATCGTACTCTCAGGATTTGATCCCGTAAGAAGGGAAGTCGCCCGCCTGGCCTTACATCAACTGGTGCAGGACGGACGCATCCACCCCGCACGTATCGAAGAAGTGGTAGGGCGAGTGAGGAAACAGCTGGAAGAGGAAATTATCGAAACAGGGAAAAGAACCACAATAGACCTCGGGATTCATGGTTTGCATCCGGAACTGGTCCGTTTGATCGGAAAAATGAAATACCGCTCTTCTTATGGTCAGAACCTGTTACAGCACGCCCGTGAAACAGCTAACTTATGTGCTGTAATGGCATCCGAACTGGGACTGAATACAAAAAAAGCCAAAAGAGCCGGACTTCTGCACGATATTGGAAAAGTACCCGATGATGAGCCGGAATTACCACACGCTATCTTAGGTATGAAATTGGCTGAAAAATACAAAGAAAAACCGGATATATGCAATGCTATCGGAGCACACCACGACGAAGTGGAAATGACCAGCCTTCTGGCTCCCATTGTACAGGTTTGCGATGCAATCTCCGGTGCCAGACCAGGTGCACGACGTGAAATCGTAGAAGCATATATCAAGCGCCTGAACGATTTGGAACAATTAGCCCTCTCCTACCCCGGAGTTGTCAAAACCTATGCAATCCAGGCAGGTAGGGAACTACGGGTAATTGTCGGAGCAGACAAGATAGATGATATCCAGACAGAAAGCCTGTCAAATGAAATCGCTAAGAAAATCCAGGATGAAATGACTTATCCGGGACAAGTGAAGATCACAGTGATTCGTGAAACCAGGTCTGTTTCTTACGCAAAATAATTTTTTGCAAATAAGTGATCTAAGATTCATAAATAGACATTTCTGATCTCTGTCGATAAAGAAAACTGATGTTTGTTAAGTTCAAACATCAGTTTTTTTATTTGACAACTTAAAATGATTCAATTTGGGAACTATTTGAAGGTTTTTAATTAAACAAGGCTGTCGCCTTGGAGGATATTTTTTAAAATTACAAATAGGTCAAGGCTACCGCCTTGAGATTATATCCTTTTTGTCTTGAAACAAAAAGGATCAAAAAATTCAAGGCTG